>CAKZRU010000194.1 GCA_937146725.1 uncultured Myxococcales bacterium | reverse complement strand
CCCGAAGTGAAGCCCGAGGCTGAACTTGCTGACCCCTTTGCTGATGAAGAACCTAAGCCCGAGCCAAAGCCCGAAGTGAAGCCCGAGCCTGAACTTGCTGACCCCTTTGCTGATGAAGAACCTAAGCCCGAGCCAAAGCCCGAAGTGAAGCCCGAGGCTGAACTTGCTGACCCCTTTGCTGATGAAGAACCTAAGCCCGAGCCAAAGCCCGAAGTAAAGCCCGAGGCTGAACTTGCTGACCCCTTTGCTGATGAAGAGCCTAAGCCCGAACCTAAGCAAGAGCCTGAACTTGCTGACCCCTTTGCTGACGAAGAATCTAAGCCTACTCTTTTAGAGCCAGACTTTGAATGAACAGATTGATTAGGATCTTGAGCGAAGTCATCTTCCTTATCTAAAGCTTTTGGTGCAAACTTGCCTTACAGCAACTACGGCGATCGCCTTGGAAGCTGTGAAAAAGTTCAAATAAATTAGCTTGATCCTCTGAGGAATGATCTTCAATAATTTTGTGTACAAGTTCATCAAAGCTAAGTTTAAAGTTGGGCTTAATCAGCTGACGATATGCTTTTTTAAGTAGTAAACGTTGCTGAGCGTCTATCCCAGCCCGCCTCAGACCGATAATATTCAAGGCTCTCAATGAGGCTCGATCACCGGCGACCAAACAGAATGACGGCACATCACCACTCACCATTGCATTAGCAGCAACAAAAGCTAAACGTCCTAAAGTAACAAATTGATGAATGGCAGCATGACCACCAATTTGTACCCGATCTGCAATCTTAACGTGACCGGCAATACTGACTCGATTGGCCAAAATGCAATCATTAGCGACCAAAGCATCATGACCCAAATGACTATACGCCATAAACAGATTACGATCTCCAATGTGATTTTGATCATGTTGCTCGGTAGGCTTGGAAATTGTGACGCCTTCGCAAAAACGATTATTCTCACCAATCATGAGTTTTAATTGTTTGTCATCGTAATAATTTGAAGGGTCTTTTGTGTGTACTTGAGGCTGAGCTCCAATCACAGCAAAGGAAGCCACGCTATTTCCTTTTCCTAAGCTAACATAATCTGCAATGACCGCATATGCTTCTATCATGCACCCAGCTCCAATCTTAACCCCCTTACCAATCATCGCTGTGGGATGGATTTTAGCGCTTGTATCAATCGACGTGCTGTGGTGAATCTGGCTGAGCGAATACTCTCCACTAAACGGACTTGTCATGAGAGAAACAGACCGATCGGATGATTGATTAAGCAAGCTCCGCAACCGCGCTTCACGCTTAAGACGAGACCGGTTTATTTCAGCTGGGTAACCACTATACTCCCCGGCTTGCTTTAGGGACTTGGTCACCCCGCTTTTGGCGGCAATACGAGTATCATTGGCAACTTTTACACCTTGAGCGATGCCAACCTGACCGCCTAAAAGACTTCTCTTACCGACCTGTACCCGCCCTGCTAAACCCGTTTGGGCACAAAGCACACTTTGAGAACCAAGCTGAACATTATGTCCAATTTGGATGAGGTTATCGAGTTGTACATCATCTTGAATAAGCGTGGTCCCAAGCGTTGCTCGATCAATACAGTTTAAGGCGCCGACCCGAACTCGATCTTCAATCACCACCTGACCCCAATGAGGTAATTGTCCTTGCTCATCTAAGCCAAAACCTTCACTTCCAATGACGGCTCCCGCATGAATACGACTTTCTTTACCCACCTTAGTCCCCTTAAGAAGTGTCACCCTTGGTTCTAAATGACTATATTCACCAATGGTAACAGCCTCTCCCACATAACAATAAGCGCTGAGTTTCACACCGGCCGCAATCTTCGCTTTCGCTTCTACAACAACAAAGGCGCCGATTTGTACTTGATTGGCGATGTGAGCACTTGGATGGACTTGAGCACTCGGATGGACTTGGGCACTTGGATGAATCTTCTGCTCAATAGAGAAATTATTAGACACAGATAATGTATCAGTCTTAGTTTTTTGTTCTTTATCATTAAGCAAATGTTGCCGGTCAATAAAACGTAAGAGCTTTGAAATGATCCCTTGAGTGGTGTGATCTGATGGCTCTTGCTGAATCGCAAGCAATACATAGGGTTCATTCATTTGATAATAAGACCTTATCTGTTCCAAATCACTTTCATAGCACAATAGATATAAGGGCCGTTGCTGTTGTAAGTGATTAAGATATGTCTTTTTTAAGCAAATTCCTAAGGCTCTTGAGGTATTGTAGTCTCGCTCCTGCTGACCCTGCATAGAAACATCGGCTTGACTGAGGTCAAATAGATTTAAGATGCTTTGATCAGCCTCAACCTTACCATAAATCTTGGCCTTAAGGTGTTGAGCAAGCTCTGAAACTAAGATTTTGGCTGTAAATTGCTGACCATGCATCAAAAGATTTCCTGTGTATCTATGCTCACATCGTTCATATTAGATGATTTATATGAAATGAGCGATCACCAAACGAGTCTTGAGACCTTAGCCTAAGGTTTTTTTAAACTCTTGGCTAAAACTAAAAAATATTTGGGACTTAAAAGTGACTTGGAAGACTTAGTTATTTCTTCTTAGCCTTGAGCTTAGAGCGCTTTTTAGACTTTTTCTTAGACTTTTTCTTAGACTTAAGTGAAGAAGACTTTCCACCGCCTTGAGTGTTGTAACGGCGAATCAGCTCATTGGTAATATCCAAATGAGAAGGTGCCCACAAAAGAGCATCTTTACGAACGATCATGGTGTAGCTTCCCTCTTCACCCATCGCCTTAAGAACCTCTCCCATCTGCCCCAAGATTTTTTGCTGAATCTTCATTTCTTCTTCGCCAAGTTCGCGTTGTAGAGTGGCGTAGGTTTGCTGTAGTTCGTTAAGCTTTTGACGGAATTCAGCTCCTTTTTTAGCTTTCACATCATCGCTCATAAAGTCCGCTTGTTTTTCTAGACTCTCTTGTAGCTTTTTAAGTTCTTCTTGCTTTTTATCCAAAGCGCTTTGACGTTGCTTTTTCATCTCCTCAAGTCGGGCTTTGGCTGCCTTACCATCATTGACCTCAAAAACAGCTCTTTGTAAGTCAACATAGGCAAGGTTTTCGGCAAAGGCCGTTCCCGAAAGAAGAAGGCTGGCAAACACAAAGGGAAGGGCGAATTTATTGATCAAACGTGCATCAAAAGACATGCTTTATTTCTCCTGAATAGCTTAGTGGTTATGTTAAATAAGTAAGTGGTTTAAGATTAAGATCATAAAACTTATGAGTTGAGTACATATACTTTATACTTAGAGTATGCTTAGAGATATACTTAGAAAAAGTTACCAATGGAAAACTCAAAAACTGAATCTTGTTCATTGTTAATAGGATTAAAAGGAAAGCCCCATTCAAAGCGTAAGGGTCCAATCGGTGAGAACCAACGAACGCCAAAGCCCCAAGCAAATCTAAACTGCTCAAGCTTATCAAGGTAATCTTCCTGTCGATCAAAAGCATTCCCTCCATCAAGAAAACCAACGCCTCTGATCCCCATTTGCTGAAAGATTGGAAACTCAAACTCAAAGTTGAAAAAGAGTTGCTCAGTTCCACCAATCGTAAAGGCGCTTGTTCTAGCCGCCGGACTAGCAATGATTGGAGTCTGTAATTGTGGGCCCAATGAGTTTCTAAAGAAGCCACGCACCGATAAAGGTCCACCAATGAAATAGCGCTCAAAAATTGGTACGCCACTTCGGTTGTCCGTAGTAATTAAGCCCCAATTAATATTGCTTTTAAGAACTAAGTTATATCCCAAATCAAAGTAATAACGATGCTTAAGATCATATCTAAAGAACTCATTTGTTGAACCTAAAAAGCGAGTTGCATCTTCAACACTTGCACTCATGAAAGTGCCCTTTGATGGGAAAAGACGATTGTTTCTAGTGTCATAGAAGGCAGATAAGCGAATGCTGCTAGTGATTCCGTTGTTAAAGTAATTTGATGGTGTCACCGAGCTATTATTACTCACCCCAAAGCCACCCTTGGAAGCATTGACTTCTTCGATTGTATAAGTGGTTGCAACACTCAGATCATCAGTGATTGGATAGCCTAAGGTAAGATTACCACCCAAACTTTGCCTTACAAAGTTAAAGAAATTGGTATCATAGCGGTAAATATTGGCTGAGAACTGAACTCGGGAATCCATAAAATAATTTTCAGAAAATCTCAGATTAGCCATGCTACGAATACTTGAAAAGGTCGCTTGAAGACTTAGGCTCTGCCCTCGACCGAATAGATTATTCTGAGCAATTTGTGCCTGACCCACAAAGCTTTCAATCGAGCTAAAACCAGCTCCCACTTGGAAGGTACCGGTCGGCTTTTCTTTGACCCGTATAATCAAGTCCATTAAGCTTGGATCACTGCTACGGGCAGGTTCAATGGTCGCTGTTTCAAAAAAGCCCAAGCGGTTAATCAGCTGTTGGCTACGATTAATCAATGTAGATGAATAAGTGTCACCTTCTGCAATACGCATTTCACGTCGAATGACCTTATCTCGGGTATTTGTATTACCGACGATTTCAATGCGTCCGATCTTGACCAAAGGCCCTTTACGAATATCAAGGCTTAAATCAATAGCCCCTAAATCTTCGATAAAACGCGTATTCGGTACTAGATTTGCATAAGCATAGCCCTGATTCTTATACACCTCGCTAATTCGATTCATGCCGTCCCGAATTGCCCCGCTACTAAACCACTCTCCTTCTTTCATATTGAGTAATTTAAGCAGTTCTTCTTTGCTTTTTAGTAGTTCGCCCGTCACTGAGGTTAAGCCCACTTTAAAGCGAGAGTTTTCCTCGACTCTGATCGTAATATATAACTTTGAGCGATCAGGACTAATCATCACTGTTGGTTGACTCACCACAGCTTGCATATAGCCTTCATTATAATACATTTGTAACAAACGCATTTGATCGCGCTCAAAAGCCTCCTTATTAAAAGTACCTCCACCCGTAATAAAAGATAGAGCGCTTTCTTCACGAGTTTCTAGAAAGCCTTTGAGCTTTTGATCGCTGAGAGCTTGGTTACCAATGATTTGTATCTGAGTAACTTTGATTTCTTTCTTTTCACTAATTCTGAAAACAACATCAACCTGCTGATCTTCACCCTCGATAATATCGGAGCTGACCTCGGCTAAAAAGAAGCCTTTTTCGACATATAGATCTTTGATTTTTTGGCTATTTCTTTTGATATTTGGCAGATCTAAAATGGTAAAGGGCTTAACATCAACAACTTCGGTAATATCTTCCTCGCTCAGTTCATCATTCCCCTCATAACGAACCGCCCGTACTTGTCGTTTTTCTAACACTCTATACACAAGTTCTCTGCCACCACTAGCACCTTCAACTAGCTCAACCTTTACATCTCGATAAAAACCTTGTGCAAAAATTCGTTTAATATCATCGCGAATCATCCGACACTTTAAAAAGCCGGATCTAGGATGATACACCTGCTTTAAAATACTTGCTGGCTCTGAACGCTGTGCGCCTTCTACTCGGATTCCACTAATACTGACCGGTGCCCTAAAACAGGGAGAAATCGCCCATGATGATGGGAGTAAAGTGAGTGTAATAAGACCAAATACGACTAAGCTTAAACATTGAGCAAGGCGATTTAAACGCTTAACTTGTTTGTTCCTTTTATCAGCTTTCATCGGGGTATGTGCACCTGTAATCACAGTGGGATACAGTTTTTTCTGACAGCACAGACCATGCAACCTTGACTCATTTGTATTCATTGTACATCTCTTTCGTCCTGATCGATCTTGCCATCTACAATATGCAAACGTCTGGGCATGGATTGGGCCAACTGCTCACTGTGCGTCACAATCACTAAGGCGGTGCCATGCTCTCGGTTGACATCATTTAAAAGTGCATGAATCTCTGAACTGGTGACCCCATCAAGATTACCGGTAGGCTCATCAGCAAGTAATAAGGGAGGACGATTAATTAAGGCTCGGGCCAAAGATACTCTTTGTTGCTCTCCACCACTTAACTCTGAGGGTCTATGACTTAAACGATGGTCTAAGCCAACCCGCTCTAACAGCTCTGTTGCTCTTTTTTTAGCTTCTTGGTGAGTTTCTCGTGCGATCAAGGCGGGCATCATAACATTTTCTAAAGCGGTGAGTTCCTTGAGCAAGTGATGGAACTGAAAGATGAATCCTAGCCTTTGATTTCTAAATCTAGCCAATTCATCATGAGTTTTGTTTGAAAGAGGCTGTCCTTCAAAATAAATCTCACCAGCACTTGGTAAGTCCAAAGCACCTAAAAGATGTAATAAGGTGCTTTTACCAGCGCCAGATGAACCAACGATTGCCACGCGTTCACCGGCTTCAATCTTTAAGGACAATCCTTTGAGAACCTCAACCTTTTGCCCTTCGAGCAAAAAATATTTCTCTATACAATCAGCATGTAATAAAAGCGTCATTGTCCTTTAATCCCTTCCACCGGTTGGATTTTGGCCGCATAGTAAGCTGGATATATCGTAGAAAGAGCACTTACTCCAAGAGCTACCAAAAGAATCGCCATAAGATCATATGCACGAACTTCTACCGGAATAGAAGAAATGTAATAAACTTCTTCTGCATTGAGAGGTAGTCCAAAAGTAGCTAGCAAAGCACAAGCGGTACCTCCAATGAATACCCCCAACATAGAGCCTACTGCACCTGCCGTTAAACCTTGACTAATGAAGACCCAACGCATTGATTTGGATTCGGCACCGATCGCTCGTAAAATAGAAATCTCACGACGACGCTCAATCAGGGACATCACCAAAGTACTCGTAATCGAAAAGGCGGCGAGTAAGATATTAATGGTAAGCACTAAAAACATTGCAATGCGCTCAAGCTGTAATGCATTAAAAAGATTTTTGTTACGCTCCTGCCAATCAATAACGGTCACCTGACCACCAAGCTGATTTTGAATACGATCTCTCAAACCACGTGCTGCCTCAATACTTTCCGCTTTGACACGAATTTCATTGATCACATCCCCCACACCTAAAAAACGTTGGACGGCTTTTAATGAGCTATAAGCTTGTTGACCATCAATCTCAACCAAACCTGAATTCGCCCAGCCGGCCAACATAAATGGTCGAACTTTAGGCATAGGGCCATGCGGACCAATTTCACCTAAAGGAGAAATTAACTCGATATTTTGACCTAAGCTAATCCCTAAATTATATCTTAGATGAACACCTAAAAATACCATGGAAGAATATTTTTGTTTGCGAGCCTTGGGAAGAGCCATCATAGGCATATCCATGTCCGAATTTTGATCCTTTATACTAGTGCTTATCTCTAAACCACCTTGTGTGACTTGCTTATTTGATACTAATTTCGGACAGTGGTCAGCACAATAAGTCATGCTTTTGAGCGGGTCACTATTAATCTCATTATAGAATTTTTGAGCGCCCTCGCTTTGAAGGCTTGCTAAGCAACCACAACCTTCCTTTAAGAACTCTTTGAGCTTGACTGTTTGCTTGATACTATTGGCATCAACCCCCATCAACTTTGCGGCTGCACTCAAGTCCTGATTAGGTACTCTCAGCATCACTTCTGTATTGAGAACAGGGCTTACGCCTAGGGCGCCCTCAACTTGGGAGACTTTCTGAACAAGTTTTGGATAGTCATGCAGCCATTCCTGTCCTTGAACCGGAAGAACACTCACATGAGCGTGCGCGTCGATGAGTTTAGAACGTAGATAACCCTGAAAACCATTCATCACTCCCAAAACAAGCAGAACTTCTGCAACCCCTGTTGCAATCATGAAGGTACTGAATGCAGAAAATGTGGTCATCCACCAAAACAGAAAGCCAAATAGAGCGACCAAAACGCCAATGACCACAAAACCAAGTCCAATCCCTTGAATGACCTGGGTGATTTGAGCCATGTGTGCTTGAGCTAAGTAAGGATCGCCACCGCCAAGACCCAAGCGTTCAGAAATCCAAGTAGATTGTCCTGAGGAAGCATTCAAAAAACTCGAAGAAAGAGTGAGAAGAATCCCCAAAACAAGCACAGCAATCCCGATATACCATAGTCGTGGACGACGATGGGCTCGCATCAGATAGCGTCGCCCTAGAAGGGCTTCAAAGCTATGCCACATTCAGTGTTCTGGCCTTAATAAAGGGAAGAATAGTACGTCACGAATTGAGGTATTATTGGTCATAAGCATGATCAAACGGTCAATACCAATGCCTTCTCCAGCTGTAGGAGGCATAGCATATTCAAGCGCACGAATGAAGTCTTCATCCATTGGATGTGCCTCATCATCTCCTGAAGCTCTCGCTTCAACTTGAGCCTCAAAACGTCCTCGTTGATCATCCGGATCATTAAGCTCGCTAAAGGCATTCGCAATTTCCTGTCCACCCACATAAAGCTCAAAGCGATCTACTAAACTCGGCTCCGACTCTTTACGGCGTGACAAGGGAGATACATCCAAAGGGAAGTCGGTCACAAAGGTAGGTTGGATCAAGTCCGCTTCACAAGCTTCCTCAAAAACAGCCATTTGTAAATAACCAAGGGGCATCTTATCTGCTTTAGCAATCTTATAGCGTGCGGCCGCCTCAAGTAAGGCATCTCGATCATAAAACTTATCGGTTGGTACACCGGCATACTGCGCTAAACCATCACGTACAGATAAGCGTCTAAATGGTGCAGAAAGATTAAGTTCATGCTCACCCCAGGCAAGTGTGGTTTTACCATGTAGATGCATGGCTAGGCCACTAATCAGCTCTTCGGTCAAGTTCATTAAATCTTCGTAGGTCGCAAAGGCTTCATAAAACTCTAAAGACGTAAACTCCGGATTATGGCGGGTTGAAATCCCCTCATTACGGAAACAACGATTAATTTCATATACTCTGTGAAAGCCACCTACAACCAGACGCTTAAGATTAAGCTCCGGAGCAATGCGCATAAAAAGCTTCATATCCAAAGCATTGTGATGGGTTTCAAAAGGCTTAGCTGCCGCTCCACCATACAGAGGTTGAAGCATAGGTGTTTCCACTTCCATATAATCGCGATCATCAAAGAATGCTCTTAAATATCTCAGCGCCTTACTGCGCATTTTAAAAGTTTCGCGAGCTTCCGGGGTCACAATCAAGTCAACATAGCGTTGGCGATAACGAGTTGCTGTATCGGTCAGACCGTGGAACTTATCTGGTAATGGACGTAAAGATTTAGTTAAAACCCTAAAGTGATTCACCTTTAAGGATAGCTCACCTTTTTGAGTACGCATCATCAGCCCTGTACAGCCTACAATATCTCCTAAGTCAGCTTTTTTCATGGCTGACCAAAGCTCAGGACTGAGCTCAGGCTTAAAAAAGCTGAGTTGAAGATCACCACTGCGATCTCTAAGAGAGCCAAAGGCGACTTTACCAAAGCTGCGCTTTGCCATTAATCGTCCCGCGATTGAAAAGCTTTGTGCTTCGCCTGATGCAATTGCTGCATCTAGTTGCTCTGCACTTGACTCCGCAAACTTGTCTGCAAGCTCAGATGCAAGATGAGTGACCTTAAAGTCATTGGCAAAAGGGTTTTGACCATTTGCTCTCATCTCCTCGGCCTTTGCCCGACGCTCTTCTATGATTTTAGCTTCGGTTGAATTAGGTCGAGTTCGTTGTGGTTCTTTAGCCTGATGATCATGGTTTGACTGAGTCATCATTTTCTCCGGATGATGAAAAACTTAACAGGAAATAGCAAAGCTTGCTGGGGTAAGGTGCCCTAAATGCTCTTTTTTAGGGTTGATAATCAAGACAAATCGACTTGAAGACCGGCGCAGTAAGCCAAGCCCCCCTTAAAAAATCAAGTCTTGTGAAGACAGTTTTTTAAGGATTATTCAAAAAACTTATTTGAAACTTTTTCTTACCTTGTCGCTCTGTCTTAAGCAAATACTCATTTTATTTTGGATGAGAGACTTGCTTTGATCGATAAGGTGACTACATTAAAGGCATTCTAAATCTGTCATCGTTCTTTGATGACTTAATTCATCATACTTTATCATAATAAGGAATAAGCTATGAGCGTTCTCGTCGGAAAAAAAGCCCCTGATTTTACAACTCAAGCCGTACTTGCTAATGGTGAGGTCATCGATAACTATACCCTAAGCGAGCGCATGGCTGGCAAATATGGTGTGGTTTTCTTCTACCCACTCGACTTTACCTTTGTTTGTCCATCAGAGTTGATCAGCATGCATAACCGCATGGAAACATTAAAGGCTCTTGGTGTTGAGGTTGTTGGCGTTTCAATCGACTCACATTGGACCCACAACGCATGGCGCAATACTCCGGTTGATCAAGGTGGTGTTGGTGCACTTGATTATACTCTTGCAGCTGACATGAACCACGAAATCTGTAAAGCTTACGGGATTGAGTCAGATGGCGGTGAATCATTCTATCCTGCTGGTGCTGCTATGCGAGCAACCTTTATTATCGATCAAGATGGTATTGTTCGTTCACAAGTTGTAAATGATGAACCAATCGGTCGTAATATGGATGAGGTTGTACGTGTGATTGAGGCTTGGCAATTCTTTAAAGAGCATGGCCAAGTATGTCCTGCCGGTTGGACTAAGGGTGCAGCGGGCATGACCACTTCACCTGAAGGCGTTGCTTCTTATCTTGGCGATAATGCTGAGAAGCTTTAATAAGGGCTAAAAAGCTTTCATTAAGACTTGAATAGGCTAGAAACAACGAGCCCCTTTGCTCTAAGTTTTCTACTTTTAACCTGCTCGTTCCAAGCACTGTTTAAAAATAAGGTTCGATGGTCGAGCAGTTTTTTTTGCTGAATCTTTGTTGTCAGCATAAAGCATAGGTACATAAAGCGTATAAAAGCTTTTTTATACCATATTTTTTGTGGAACAAAGTCAGCAAAGAGCCAAGCTTTTATATGTTGTTGCTTAGCCCAACACATGAGTTTTAAACACTCTTCTTGAGGGAGTACATCCAAAAAAAAGAATGTCAATATGGTATCTATGGGTTCTTTGAGCCAACGCTGGACTTGCTTCGGTTCATAAAGCCATGAGTGTTTTTCATTAATCCATTCCACTCGCATAGTATAACGAGCATGTATTTGAGTTTGAGCTCTAGAAATCATGGCTTTAGAGGCTTCAATATAAAGTAATTTTGCCTGTGGCGCTTGCCTTAAGACCTCATTGATACATAGACCAGTGCCTCCTCCCAACCAAACGATTGTACGCGCTTGTTTGAGCTCTTCTTTTGCTTCAGTGATTACATCTTGATGTGCATTTTTAAGTTCAGTGCCAAAAACCAAAAAGGCTAGTTTCTCATAAAAAGGTGCTAAGAAACGATACGCATCCGGCTGTTTAATAGACATAAGCTGTTAGGGTAAATCTTATTCACAGCAATGAGGACGTAAGCGGATTTGATCTTCTAGGCTGAGTCCATCTTGGGTTTCTACTCTAAGCTTTAATACAAACTCTTGGTCACTTGTTCTCTCAACATCATCGTTATCATTATAAATGACAGCCACACCTGCATACTCAAACTCGCGTTCACTATTTTTGGGAAGCTCAAACTCGGTATAGTCAGCTCTTGCCAACACTTCTCCATTCAGTTCCATTGAGTAAATCACACGCACATCTAAATCATTAAAGCCTTCTCCGATAAAAGCCCCCCAAACATGAAAGCCTCCTTGAATACCTGCAATAATCGGTACAACTTGGCCTGCTTCGAGACTTTCATAGCGTCTAAATCCTGTTCCGATTTGAACCCAAGGTTCTACCATGGCGCCCGCTGTCATTTCTCCGCCTTCTTCATGCGAAATCATATCAGTAGTGGAGTCACTGCCAGCCTGCTGAGTTCCGCCCAACAAAGATTCATCGGTTTCACTCGGTAGATTTTCAGAGTCACAGGCACTGAGAAGACCAAAGAATAGAAGACTTAAAAGACTCAAAAACATAGCATTATTTAAATTAGTCATGCTGAGTTCGCTGACTCGCGAGTTCGCCAGCCTGAGAGAGCTCAATCAAAACACCGCCTGTCGCCGCAGGATGAATAAAGGCAACCCATTTATTATGAGCCCCACGACGAGGTTCTTGATCAATGACTCTGAGCCCGGCTTCTTTGTAACTTGCTAGGACTGCCTCGATATCATCTACAGCCACACATACATGATGTAATCCTCCTCGGGGATTGCGCTCAAGAAAACGAGTGATTGGGCTACTTGGGTCGGTCGCTTCCAAAAGTTCAAAGGCACTTTCTCCCACCTGAAAAAAAGCGGTTTTTACTTTTTGGTCAGGCACTTCTTCTAAATGATCCACCTGACCACCTAATAAGATTTCATAGGCTTTGATAGACTTTGACAAAGACTGAACAGCGATCCCCAAATGATCTATATGACTTACATGTCGCTTAAGTAAATCTGCATGTTCTAGTGCATCAAGATGATCATGATCTAGATTGGTGCTGTCTTTAATGTTGCTCATTTTTTAATATTTCCTATTCTTTTACTTATTCTTTTACCTACCAATTTAATGCATTCCGCTCATCTCACCTAGGTCATTGTCTATAGGTCATCTTTTATAGTTCATTCCCTAACTGAATCCTTATCATAACCTGTAGCTTTTATCGTAGCTTTCAGTGTAAAAACAAGGATCTGCATCTAAAGCTTAAACCGAGTGATCATGACTAACGAACTAATGTATCATCGTGATCTCAAGCGAGAGATCAAGGCTAATCTTTAGTCGGTTGTCTAATTCTATACATTTATCCGTTGACTTATGCGTTCACAAATGATTTATTCCATGGCCTTAAACAAGATCAAGTTATCTATCTATCTTTATATGTAATTAAATTCGGAGGTCATTATGAGTAAGCGTACTTACCAGCCTAGTCGTATTTCTCGCCGTCGTACACACGGTTTCCGTGCTCGTATGGCAACTAAAAACGGTCGTGCCGTTCTTTCTCGTCGTCGTGCCAAGGGTCGTAAGCGCCTAGCACCAACGACTTACAAGAAATAATTAAGAGACTCCTTAATGAGTAGAAAAGTCTAGATCATAGTTACTTTTCTTGACCCTTAGTTTTTGTTCTAAAGTATTAGCTTTAAGCAAAACCTAGATCGCTTGAGGAAAACAAAGTTGAGTTCTTCTTCGCCTTTAAGTCCACATCTGCCCAAAGCAAGCTTGGACTCCGCTAAAGAACAAAAACTTGACAATCAGTTCTCTGATAAAAGCTTTCCTAAGCTGTCTCGTTTACGCAAACGAGGCCAGTTTTTAAAGGCACAGCGTACTGGTAAGCGACTTTATACACCTCACTTCATTATATATGTCAGTAAGAACCGTGGTCTAAGCAACCGACTAGGGCTGACGGTCAGTAAAAAAGTGGGCAAAGCAAATCATCGTAATCAAGTTAAACGTTGTATTCGAGAAGCCTTTCGTCACAGTCACTTACGACAAGGACAGGGCTTTGATATTTCAGTGATTGCAAAGCAAGAAGCACCACGCTTTGAACTCAAGCTGTTATTGAGTGAGTTTGATCAGCTAGCTCGGCAGATACAAACTCTAAGTTTTGATCGCTCATCCAACAAGCGTAAAAACAACAAGACTCAAAACCAAAAAAAGCCTAAGCTCGCTTCAAAACACAGTGTTCGTCCATAAAATAATTGGGTAAATATATGTGTAAAGAGCAAGAGTCTCAAAAAAAATGCGAGTCAAAAGATAAAAGAGAGCATCTTATTGTTGACTCTCAGTCCGCTCTCTCCCATGAAGTCGTAGCGACTCATCATTCTTTAATTGTGAGAGCGAGTCTCTCCATGATCAGATTCTATCGCCGATACTTATCCCCCCTAAAACCACCTACTTGTCGCTTTACACCAACATGTTCACAGTATGCGCTTGATGCCTACTCTGAGTTTGGTTTCTTTTTAGGGACTTGGCGAACCTTTACCCGAATCCTCCGTTGCAACCCTTGGCAACCTGGAGGCTATGACCCAGTGATAAAACATGAGAAGAACTCCACGAAGAAAAAGAAGTAAAGACGATCCTAAGCAACTCCTCCTCTCCTTAGTAGCGGTGGTCGTTTTCTTTTCGGTTTGGCAACAATTTTTTCCCCCACCAGTTCCGGTGGCCCCAGTAGATAGTTCAAAGCAAGAAGCCCCAAATCAACTGTCTAATTTGAGCGTTGAAAAAATTGTTTCACAAGTAGCCACACCTAATATACAAAACAGTGTGCCTATCCAGAATAAAGCGAATCTAAAGCCGGCTCAAAAGCTGCATACTTTGCGCGATCAAAAGCGTTTTGAAGTTGTGTTAAATACACATGGTGAGCTCCACCAATGGGCTATTCTTGAAAGTCAGTATCGTCATCGTAGCTCCGAAACTGAAAGTACGCCCTATGTACTAACTAACTACCAGCCTAGTCTTAAGGAAGAAGGTGGCTTAGAGGCTCCTTTCCTCACTCCAATGATTGAGGTGCGTCTAAACAATGAGCCGGTACATGGTGAATATCAGCTGGTCTCAGGTGGAGATGAGAATAAGGCTAGCTTTGTTCTCAGAACCCCACAGATCCAAATTAGTAAGCACTTTGAAATCATACCTAATGAGTATCGAGTGAAAACAAGTGTTGAGGTACAAAATCTCAGCGCAAACCGAGCACATATTGAAGTACGCGGTATTACTCGCGCCTTACAGGATTCAAATGCCAGTGAAGGTGGAATGTTCTCTCCTCCTCTCAATCTACTTGAAAGCGTTTGTGCTTATGGTGATGAACTAGAACGCGATGGGGCTAGCTCAGTACAATCCAAAATTGCTGATAAGGATCCGATTGTATTCTCTGGTGCCCGTTGGTATGGCGTAGATAGTCGTTATTTTATGAATTCTATTTCGGTCAATAAAACGGTTTCATGCGCCCAAAGCGTAGATGAGAAAAGTCTAAGATTAGGCCGTCCTTTACCTTTAGGTTTTTCAGCGCTTAGTACTGAAGCTGTCCTATTCTCTGATTTTGTAAATAGCCAAAGTAAAGTACAAAATGAACTTACCTTCTATGGTGGACCCAAGAAGATGGAATTATTAACCGCTTCTGAACCAAGTCTCAGCGAAGCGATTGATTTTGGGATATTTAGCCCGATTTGCTACTTAATGCTGTGGGCCTTAGGCTTTTTCTATAGTGTATTACCTAACTGGGGTATTGCCATTATCTTGCTCACTCTTTTGGTGAAGGTCATTACTCTGCCCTTAACCATCAAGCAATATCGTTCGATGGCGGTCATGAAAAAGATTCAGCCTGAATTACAGGTTCTTAAAGAAAAATACAAAGATGATGCTATGCGTATGCAGCAGGAAACGATGGCATTGTACAAAAAGCATGGAGCCAGTCCGCTATCTGGTTGCTTACCTATGCTTGTCATGATGCCCATTTATTTTGCTTTATATCGTACGATTTACTCAGCAGTAGAGTTGTATCAAGCGCATTTCTTTGCCTGGCTCACCGACCTTTCTATGCCGGATCCTTACTTTATTACTCCGGTTGTTTTAGCAGGCTTAATGTTCTTGCAAGCTCAGCTACAACCTACCAATAATGCAATGGATCCCGCTCAAAGAAGAATGTTGACCACCTTTATGCCGCTGATGTTTGGTGGTATGATGCTGTTCTTACCTAGTGGCCTTGTTTTATATATTTTGGTAAATACAGGTTTAGGTATCGTACAACAAAAGTGGTCTCAAAAAGCAATGGAGGCTCAAGCATGACCTCAAAGACTAATCGTAAACCTCAACATAAAAACAACCGTAAAGCGACCGCTGCAGACATTGAGCGTGGCCTAGACTTTTTGAATGATTACTTTCAAAGCCTTAAAGCTAAAGTCCGTATTTCTGTGCAAGAGACTTCTCAGCAAGATGAGGAGATCTCAGAAACTGTTTTTGAACTATCGGGTGAAATTAAGCCTCTTAAGCGTAATCCCCAGCGTTTAGCAGCCTTAACTCGACTGACCTCAATGGCCATGAGTACTCAAAGCAAAGGCTTTGTGCGTTGTGCCTTAGATCTAGAAGGGCAACTGAGTGCTCGGAGAACCCTTTTAGAAGTGATTGCCGAAGATGCTGCTGCTGTGGCTAAACACACTCATAAACGTGCTATCATCGAAGGGCTAAGCGCCTCTGAACGACGCAAGGTACATCATTTCGTAAATCGTGATCAAGAGGTCGAAACACTCAGTGATGGCGAAGGTGAATTCCGATATATGATGGTAGCGATTAAAACCTGAATCTCTGATCTAATTGCTGAGTTAAATCACATATACTCTAAAGATTTAGTCTGCTGATCATGGCTCATCGTAATAACCTGTGCTCATTAATTACCTAAGTGCATGATATTACTAATGTTTACCTCTAGGGTGCTCGACATTTAGATGTAGGGATATGTACACACTCAATAAACACTGAACACTTGATCAACTTTTTTGCCTAAATTTTGGCTAAAAAGCTTGTATTCTCATAGACTTTTCAATAAGGTTTGCACTGTCTATTTTTCGGATTATGGTATGGAGGTCATATGAGTGAATTTCCAGTAGGGAATCAGGCACAAGAAGACAATGATTATGGCGCTGATAGTATTAGAGTACTCAAAGGACTTGAAGCGGTTCGTAAACGTCCTGGTATGTACATTGGCGACCCCAATGATGGCACTGGTCTGCACCAACTGGTGTATGAGGCAGTAGATAACGCGATTGATGAAGCTTTGGCTGGTCACTGTGACCTTGTTGAAGTGATCATCCATGATGATGGTGGATGTACAGTCACTGACAATGGGCGTGGTATTCCGGTAGGTATGCACGCTGAAGAAGGTCGTAGTGCAGCTGAAGTCATCATGACAGTTCTACACGCTGGTGGTAAGTTTGATGCCAATTCCTACAAGGTCTCTGGTGGTCTTCATGGTGTAGGTATTTCTTGCGTAAATGCACTCTCTGACGATCTCCTGCTCGAGATTCATCGTGATGGTGGTTATTACCGACAAGAATACCGTCGTGGTGATCCGGTTACCGAGCTACAGCGTATTGAAGACAGTGATCAAACCGGTACCCATATTCGCTTTCGTCCGGATAAAACCATTTTTGAGGAAAACAATGAGTTTAGCTTTGAAGTTCTAACTCAGCGCTTAAGAGAGCTCTCTTTCCTTAATCGTGGTGTAGCCATCAATCTGATTGATGAGCGTGAAGCCGACCTTCGCCATGACTTTAAGTTTGATGGTGGTATTAGCGCGTTTGTTGACTATCTAAATAGAAATAAAACACCTGTTCACCCAACGCCCATCCACTTTACCAAAGAAAGCAATGATGGCGTTGAGGTTGAAATCTCTTTGCAGTGGAACGACTCTTATCAAGAAACCGTCTATTGCTATACCAATAACATTCGTAACCGTGATGGTGGTACACACTTAGCCGGCTTCCGCGATGCTCTTACTCGCTCAGTCAATAACTATGCCCAAAGCGAAAATCTATTAAAGGGCCTTAAGGGTAACCTATCAGGTGAAGATATTCGCGAAGGTATTGTAGCGGTTGTTTCTTGTAAGGTACCCGACCCCAAGTTTAGTAGCCAAACCAAAGATAAGCTTGTTTCTTCAGAAGTTAAGCCTGCGGTAAACTCGGCAATGGCGCAAGCCATGTCAGAATGGTTGTTAGAGCAACCAGCTATGGCTAAAGAAGTTGTTTCTAAAGCGATTCGTGCCTCACAGGTTCGCGAAGCAGCTCGTCGAGCACGTGACCTAGTTCGTCGCAAAGGTGCATTAGACTCATCTGCCTTACCGGGTAAACTTGCGGATTGCCAAGAGCGCGACCCCACCAAAGCTGAAATCTTTTTAGTAGAGGGTGACTCAGCGGGTGGTTCTGCCAAGCAAGGTCGTCATAGAGGAACTCAAGCCATTCTACCTTTGCGTGGTAAAATCCTTAATGTAGAAAAGGCTCGACTTGATAAAATGCTTTCAAGTCAAGAAATTACCACTTTGATCACCGCTTTAGGAACCGGTATCGGTGCCGAAGACTTTAATATCGAAAAGCTTCGTTATCATAAGATTGTGATCATGACAGACGCTGATGTTGATGGTTCACACATTCGTACACTGCTGTTGACCTTCTTCTACCGTCATATGCGCTCAGTCATTGAAAAGGGCTACTTATATATTGCTCAGCCTCCTTTATTTAGAGCTAAAAAAGGAAAGCAGATTCAATATCTAAAAGATGAAGCTGCCCTAAGTGAATATTTGATGACGAGTGGCATTAGCAATGCAAGCCTAACCCTTGGCTCTGGCGAAGTTTTAGTCGGTGATGATCTACAGCAACAAATGCTTGAGTTATCTCGTACCTTCCAAGGCCTACAGCGTCTGCAACCTCGAGCTGATGTTCGAGTTGTTAGCCTTATTATGCAACTGAGTGATGTCGGTGCAGAAGATACTTGGTCTAACCAAGAGGTTGTTGAAATCATCGCTCGTACACTTAAAGATCAACTTGACCAAAGTCAGCCCGAAGAACTTCCAGCGCAGTATCATGTTGAGCAAGTGATCAATATATCACTCAGTGCATCAAGCGCTCCCGAGCAAGTTAAAAGTAAAAGTGAAGATGATGGCTCGGTTGATGGCTCTTCTCTAGATGGCTCTTCTCTAGATGGCTCGATTGATGACTCTTCTCTAGATGGCTCGGTTGATGACTCTTCTCTAGATGGCTCGGTTGATGACTCCTCTCTAGATGGCTCGGTTGATGACTCCTCTCTAGATGGCTCGGTTGATGACTCCTCTCTTAATGACTCGGTTGATGACTCCTCTCTTAATGACTCGGTTGATAATGCTTCTGCTGAAGCCGAGGTTATGCAAGGTCCAACTCGTTGGAGAATTCGCTTCCGATCGCGTGTTAACGGTGAAGAAAGACACACTGTTCTTGATTGGGCTCTTGTTGGCTCAGCTCGCTTTAAGAAAGCTCGTGAAACCACAAAGAGCTTTGAACTATTAGGCGAAGGGCCTTTCAAGGTGCAAGCCGGTGGTCAAGAATTCCATGCTGATAGCTATTACAAGCTCTTACAAGAGTTCCAAGTATTAAGTCGCAAGGGCATTGATATCCAACGCTATAAAGGTCTAGGTGAAATGAATCCTGATCAGCTTTGGGAGACAACCATGAACCCTGAAACTCGTACTATGTTACAAGTTCAAGTTCGTGACTTTGAAGAGGCCGATGAGATCTTTACTATTCTTATGGGTGATCAGGTTGAGCCACGTCGTCGCTTTATTGAAAAGAATGCGCTTAATGTTCAAAACCTTGATGTTTAATCTTGGCTTGAGTGATATACCCTCATTTATATCATCAATATAAACATAAGCGTCTTTTTCACTTGTGGTTAAGAAGCAATTGGAACAGTGAGGGGATGAGTCAATGGCACATGATTCAAAACGAGATCAAAAGCACTCGGCCTTGATGAATCCTTCTCCAACACTCCCTTCAAATCAACGCTTGGCTTCACCAAAAGAAGTTTTACGTTTAGCCCCACGACTTTTATCACTTTTTCCACAAAGGGTAATGCTTAATTCTCGAGAGTTGGCGGCTGTTGTAAAGCTAGAACAAAGCTCAGTACCAGTACCTCAGCTATTGAGCTGGGCAACTGAACTTTATCAAGCTAAACCACAAATCAGCCTTAGCTTTCTCTTACAACAACTCACTCAAAAAGCTCAGCGATGGCAATCTTCTAGAATTGGAGAAAAGTATGGCGCAAGTCAGCTAAACTCAAACCAACTTGAAACAGCCTTTGATGAACTCATTGCTGACTTAAGACAAGCTGAGGCAGAAGCGCATGAGCAAGATATTAAGCAGGTGATTATTTGGCTTATTGAAAGTGTTCAACACCTTAAAGAACGATCTTTATTATCAACAAGCGATCTAAAATATCTAAACTTGGAAGGTATCTTTTCCGCATTTTATTCCCTGTCTAAAGAGGCTCAAGAGCGTTTTTTTATCGCTGCGTCTGAATCCTTGAAGCGCCAAGTATACCAACGGGTTCATACTCTCCTAGAAAGAGAGTCTCATAGAACTCGTCCGCAAGATTTTATCATCGCACAAACCGCTGTGTGGTGGTCAATTACCCGTTCAGAATTAAATCTTCCTCCACTTCGCTTGCGTTTGTTTGATGGTTGGTGAACAGGTATATTCATCACTGATCACTAATCAGCGTCATGGTTGCTTGGAGATTTCTCACTTGGAGTTTTCTCACTTGGAGTTTTCTCACTTGGAGTTTTCTCTCTATCAGTCACCTACTGTCAATCTAAGTCTATCTACTGATATCTATCAAATTATCTGTCACTTTATAGGTTCTATTTATGACTCAAGCACAGGATGAATTAAAGCAAGAAAAGCTTAACATAGAGCAACTAAGCCTTGAACAGCTTGATCAAGAGCGTCCTAAGCTGTTGGAAGCGCTACAACAACATTTACTAATGCTGAATCAACACTTTGTTGATCGCAAAGAAGTCCTAGAGCTAGCCATGCTCTGTGTCTTATTGGAAGAGCCTCTTTTATTATTGGGACCTCCGGGAACAGGTAAAAGTATGCTATGCTCAAGAGTAAGTGAAAGCCTACATATTCCAAGTAAACTACGCTTTGATTATCTCATGACCCCCTTTACTGAGCCGAGTGAGTTATTTGGACCTATAGATTTACATGCTTTAAAAGAAGGACGTTTTATTCGGCGTACGCAAGGTTCTTTGGCGCATGTTCAAGTGGCTTTTTTGGACGAAATTTTTAAAGCCAATAGTGCCATCCTTAATGCTCTACTCGCCTTATTAAACGATCGCGTATATTATGAAGAGGGTGAAGCTAAGCCCGCTCAACTAGAAGTTTTATTTGCCGCCTCAAATGAATTACCTAGCGATCCATCCTTGCTGGCCTTGAGCGATCGCTTTGTTTTAAAAGTGCCGGTCAAAAACACACATGACTCATATTGGGATCAGCTATTAACTCGAGGGCTTGAAATAGAAGCTCAAAAAGTAAGCGGTCAAAAACCTTGGCAATTTGGCCCCTGCTCTTACTCTGATCTATTAAAACTACGCCGTTTTTTACACTTGTCTTATGCCAAAGAAGCCGAAGACCCTGCGATTAGAGATTATTTTTTTCCACCACCCATCATGTTGGAGTTTAGGCGTTTAATCACTGCGCTTGAAATGGATTTAGGTCTGTATATTAGCGATCGAAAGTTGATTAAAATATACAGATTAATTAGAGGTTTATGCTTAATTAGAGGACGTAGCATCGTACATTTCCAAGATCTTGATCTTCTACGCTTTATTACTCAGGCACCCAACGAACAAGAATTGGTTGCTGACTATGTCAGTCGTGCCTTGAGGGAACTGACTTAAACTAAGGTAGTATCTTGACCATAAGTATTGCACAAAATGAACAGCAAGTCCTACTACAATGGCAGTTTTACCTATCCTTGGCCTGTCCAAACCTAAAGTTACAAAAGAAACTCAAGCAACTCTGTGTGGCTAGTCTCAGTTCGGCACAGGCATCAGGCTTAAATTGGGGGCCGGCTTGTATTGCTTTCCCATTAATCTTAAGCTTGAGTCCCGACCCTGAGTCACATCAACAGCTTTCTAGACTATTGCATAGTGAAGTACTTTCATCCGAGCTTCAAGAAAAGCTCACTCGCTGTGCCTTTTCATGGAAAAGTTTAGACTCATTACATCAACTATGGTCTACAGCTAAGCGCAAACTTTTGATCATTGACCATGACCTTATCCCAATCTTGATTGGCTATTGTTTAGCGGAACTTATCAATGATCATCTAAGCGCTCTTGATGAATCCAAGCGAAGGGCTTGCTTGAGTTCTCCATTGGATTTAACAAGTTTACGTTTACTCATAAATCATCATGAATCAGTTCTGCCAAGTTCCTTGTTTAACAGTCAAACTCAGCTTGAACACTATGATTATGTAAATGATCACCGATATAATCCTTTGTCCGACTTAGATCATCTTGATACTTATTTACTCGCTCAAGAACTGATTCACAGCCCAGCACGTTCAACTCAGTATAAGACACACAATAAAAGCCATTTAAGCGTTTTTGTGCAACACTTTGAAACCCTATATCAAGCCTCTCGTCGCTTATTATATTTTAGATTATCTCAAGCTCTTGATCGCTTAGGGCTATCTTATTACCACAGCAATCCTCTTAGGTTAAACCATCAAATCCAAAGCCAATTTTCCCAGCAGCAAGTCACGCAAGTTGGAGCAATACAGGCTTTAGGACATTCCGGACGCTTAGAAGATGTGGCTTATAGTGAATGGGTAACTTTGGGAGAAGAAGCGGCGCCTGGTATTGATTATTTTTATCTTAAATGGGCTGATCATGATTTAATTTATCTTGAAAGAGATCAGCAAAAAAAACAAAAGCAAACTTGGGTATTTGAGCACTATTTCACCGAAACATCTCAGTTATTGACTGTATACAATGACGAGGAGTTTGGTCTTAGTCCCTTGTCTTGGGCACATTTAATCAGCTTGTGGTTAAGTCAGGCCTTACAACATAGCTTAGGACCTCAGTTCTTAAGCTTACATTGGCTTTGGCAAGATTTGAACCAAACCGATACCAAGACCAATCAAGCCTTATACGAGTTACACACCACTGCTACCGAAGTATTTATCTTGCTTAATCCTTTCATTAAGCAAGCCAACCAAGCCGCTTTACCCCACCAAGAGACTCTTTCTAAATCATCAAATAACAAAACACTTAAAGTCATTTACTCTTGTCAGCCAATCGCTCAACTCAAAAGATCTGAAATCAACTTATGTTTGGGTAAAAAAGCCCAATGGTCTATTCACTTAAGATCAGAGTTAATCGCTCAACTCAAACTTGACGAGCACGCTTTAAGTAGTTCACAAGTGAAGCGATTACAGCAACACCCTCATCCAAGTTCATTATCCTTGGTTTATTGTGCACACAGTCTTTTTAAGACCATTTCTTTAATGATGCTGTCCCTTGATAAGCTCAACTAGCTATATACAAGCTACGTATGACTTGATCATCAGATGACTACAGTTGGTAGCTCACTAGTAGTAGGGCTTCTAGATTTTGGTCATAACCACTTGCCTGAGTATAGTAAACAACTTGATTCAGTGTATAATCAGCTTGCTCGGCCGGTCCGGTATATTCGGTAGCAATTCTCATGTAAGCACACAGAATACCAAGACTCCAATGTTCATTTAAATGCCAATCACCCTGAACTTGACTCCATAGACCTAAGCTTTTCCACTGTCCTTCAGAGTTTGGGGCTTGCTCAAAACTAAGTGGTAAAGAGCCACCTCCTCGTAGGGTCAAAGTCATTGGCTTAAACTTTAAGCTTAACTCTAGGCCTAAAAGAGCAGATATATAGCGGTGATCTTGTAGTGGTGCCATCCGTTCGGCTGGGGCCGGATACTGCACAGGAGTGAATGTCGAGTCGTAATATTGCGCACCTAGTAAACCTTTGACCCCAAAGCTTTCTGCCCAACCGAAGCTGAGATCAGTACCAAACCCCACAACTAATTCAGCCGTTTGCTGATTTGTTGGTAAGTCAACGGCACCCACTTCGGGAAAGGCTGCTAATGAAGGTAAAGGTGCTTTAGCACCCATGGTTTTCATATATCTGGCTGCTATATGAAGATAGGGGGTAATTTGACTATTCAAGATTAAACCCACATTTGGTGAAAGAACTTGAGTTTTTAATCCAGATAAAGGGGGAGTACCAATATTGCTGGTAAAACGTCTCGTAAAGTGACTTATGCCAACAGGTAAACTTATGTTTAATGGCGATGCACCCATGTCATGGCGAGAGAATGCTCTGCTTCGCGCAAGATTATTTAATCTATCGGCTTCACTCATATCACCCAAGTTTGTCTGATCTTGTCTTTCTCTAAAACCTGAAGAAGGATTTGCTCTTTGCTGCCACTCTCGAGCTTGAGCCTGTCTTTTTGGCAGTTCATTCCGTGACTGTTGCTGTCTGCCTGTACCTTGCCCACTCCCCATGGCTTGTCCAGTATTAGTGATGCGCCGGCCTTGTGCATCATACTGATATTCTTGCTGTCGTCGATAACGACCGGGATCTTGCGCAACTTGATCTTGGGGGCGGTTTAAAGCGGAAACCTTAATCCAAGCCTTAATCCCTGAAGGAGCACTCACTTGGGCCCATTCTTGGCTTCTGGTGACTTCAAGAATTGTGAGTTGCTCACCCTCATAAACTCGACCTCGCTTGCTATATGCAACACTTGGCCCTGCATACAAATCAGCTTGGCTCACCCCAACCTTCCAACGCTGTCCAATCACTCGAGCGGCTGTTCCTCTAGCACCACCTTGCCAGCTGGACTCTTGAGCTTTAACTTGGGCAGTGCTTAAGATAAACCCAAAGCACAGTAAGTTAAAGCTGAGTAAAAAAAGGTTGGGCTTTAAACTCAGTCTGTAATCTCTCATCAATCTCATGAGCTACTCCTATTATCGATCAATAAAAGGAGCTTAAAACACTTTGCGATATATTAAAACAGTCGAAATAGTTCAGTCTTAGAGATTAGAATTATTATAAGACTAAGCACATGATAGTTATGAGCTTTTATCGGATAACTCTATCAGTTTATTCTTATTCTCAACCTGTGGAATACCATGTACTGCACCAAGTTGAGTGACTGCTAAGGCACCAATATATGAAGCAAACTGCACTAAGGTTTCCCATTCTGCAGTGGGAAGTTGACTAGGCGCCACAGTTTTAGTGCTTAATAGAGCAAGTAATCCTGACATAAAGGCATCACCTGCTCCTGTCGTATCAAGAACCTGAACATCCGGAGAGGGTACATGTCCATGTTCATCTTTGCGTGCCCATAGAGCACCCTTGGCCCCTAAAGTCACAATGGCACACTTAGCTCCACCTTCAATAAAAGCTTGGGCAGCTTTGAGAGGATCATCCTCACCGGTAAGCCAATATGTTTCATGGTCGGCACATTTTACGATTTCACAGCGAGTAAACACACCCCATAGTCTGCGCCTCATCAGCTGAGGATCACACCATTCGGGTGGGCAAGTCCCCGGATCACAGCACACCCATCCCTTGGTCATTTGTATACCACGCTCCACAGCATACACACCTTGACGGGTGCGAAGAGAACCACAGCTTAACATAAGGACTCGGCTATCTTTGAAAGCTTCAGCCTTAATATCTTGTACGCCAAAACTTAAGGATGCATCGGGGCCTCGACCTGTGAAATGACGGTCCCCACGATCGTCCAAAGTGACAAAACATAATTGAGTTCTACCACCTTCTAAGCGTCTCAGGTGCTTAATGTCGACCTTATCATGATCGAGTTGATTCACAATAAAGTCGCTAAACTCATCATCACCCAAAACTGAGATAAAAGATGAGCTAATGCCTAGCTTAGAAACACCTCTGGCAACATTGCATGGTGCACCCCCACCATGCATCTCAAAGCCATCTACTTGCTTCAGACTACCGGTCTGCCTAGGAAGAAAATCAACAAATGCTTCACCAATGACCAAAACTTCTGACATGACTTCTTCTCAAATATGATAGGTATAAGTAACAATATGAGGTGTGGAGTCGCTTTAGCATACCTCACCTGTTTGAGAAGTCTAGAACCCAATGTAAAATAATCCTCAGAAACTGTAAAAATAATCACATACAACATGCAAGTGTATAATATTATTATATTTTACATTTTTGTAAATCTTTGTGTATTTCTCGCCTGATTTCTTTCTTCAAACAAGTATATTTATGATCAAGAGCCTCATTTTTGGTGCTCAAACGATCAACCAAACAAAAAAAACATACAATCCGACAACTTAGCTCAACTACCGTTCAATAATCGCAGGATACTAAATCTCCCCTCTGAAAATCTTTTTTTCAGCTGATGCATCAAACTTACTGTCTGTTCGGCTTGTGTAAGTGACAGCTTGAATAAATGATAGCTTGTATAAATGAGTCATTCATTAGGCTCAGAAGGCCTACTCCATGAAAGTCTTACCTTTGCTAAAAAACTATGAAAGCTTCAGGCTTTCGCTTATCCGTCTAAATCTACGATTACTTCATAAGCTAGCTCAGTATATTAGTGTTCATGACCCCTCCTTACCCAAGTATCAAAAAGCGACATGTGCTGGTCTTGATCTTTTGCTAGATCATACAGTCTCTCATCCTGCTCCCTTGCCAGGCTTGAGTTTTGCATCACTCTTTAAGCAAAGTGCACAACATATTGGACAACAAGCTCGAGTATTAGAAATGGGCGCTGGTGCTGGTGTTTGGTCATTATTATGCGCCCAACGCGGTGCTAGGGTTACGGCGAATGATTTACCCGAAGTCAATCTTTCCGGTTTAAAAGAAAGCGCGCAACGCTTGGGAATAACGATCGAAACGACTTATGGAGACCTATTTGAGGCTTTAGCAGGACGGACATTTGATCATATTTTTTTTAATCCACCATTCCATCATTCGCCAGCAAGAAATCTAGCTGAAAAGGCTTATTTTGGTGGACAAGAGAACAATGTAGTCATTCGTTTTTTACAAAAGGCGCCTTCTTATCTTACCGCAGATGGAATCGTATGGCTTATCCTTCCCAAGCATGAAGAAAAAATTTATAAAGAAGCTTTAACTCAATGGAGAGTCTGTAAGGTTCAGTCGAAATATCTACCCTTATTAGGTTCAGTACAGCTCTTCGCTTTAGTGCCTAAGAATAATCGGTCTATTCCTTTACCACTGACAAGGCCCATGAATCCTGTCAGTGAGTGTTTTTATCAACTTTCCAAGGCAATAAATACTCATTCTTGTGAGCTATTAACGATACAAGGCCCTATTCAAATTAATGCTTTGGAAGAAGCACTCAACCAATGCTTAAAACGGAACTTACTCACCCGATCTCTGTTATGCTCAAAAGCAGA
The DNA here is from genome assembly GCA_937146725.1 of uncultured Myxococcales bacterium. Classification (GTDB taxonomy): domain Bacteria; phylum Myxococcota_A; class Bradymonadia; order UBA7976; family VGTA01; genus CAKZRU01. The sequence goes on along the minus strand of CAKZRU010000194.1, from coordinate 88,056 downwards.
CGATAAATCTAAGCTTTGGTCCGGTTCTTTACATTGGGTGAGCCAACATCCAACGCCCAAAGCACAACTATATGTTGAAGAATTGAGTAAAGACGAAGAACTAGATATTTCAAGTCGTCTAAATAATCTGCAACAATGGAAAATAGGACTTCCTCAAACGATCTTGAAACGAATCTGGTTTAGATCTGCTCTTGATCCTCATTTGAGTCCACCCTTTGAGTTTCGACTTTTAAAAGGTCAAACTTTGAACTTTTTTATGGTGCTCTCTCCACATCTTAGTACTGATGCTTTTGCAGGTACTCATCTAGTCAATCAAATTGCCGAGCAGTATCAAAATATATTGATCCAAACGCCAATTCTTAAGCAAACGAATCATCCACATGATCATAAAGCAGATCGAGCTCTGCTCAACTCACCGTATGCTTCTGATCACATTCAAACCCAAGCGCCTAATCCTTTAGGAAGAAGATCACTTAAACTTGCTTTATGGGTGACCCTACTAGGCTATTTCAAGGCTTTTAGAAATATCCTCTTTGATATGCTTTCTCCTGGTGAAGGCCTGACTCCTAGCTACATATCCAGCCATACATCAAATCAACAAACAAGCCAACGTGGACAAAGTAAAGTCTTGATTAAACGTATTCGTCAACCCGATCTCAAAGCTGTCTTACAGGGCGCCAGAAAGCGAAAAGTTAAAGCGCATACTCTTTTTAGTTGGGGTCTGGCCCAAGCCATTCAAGTTTACTCAAACTCAAAGCCAAATGCGCAACTTAAAGGACAGCAATTACGCTTTGCTGACCTCTGTACATTACGGCCATTAATCGATGAAAACTTTCAAGATGATATTGATGTATTAGTTCAGCCCTATACACATACAATCAATCTAAAATGGAATGAAGATGAGGCCTTAGCCAATATCTCAAAATACCTAGATCAGCAAAAGAATGGTGGCATATATATCGATCTGCTGCGAAGTAAGATCTATAGCACAATCAGTAGATATTTGCCTTTAAACAAAGTAATGAACTTTACTTTTAAGCGCTTATTTAAAACAAATATCACCACTACCAATCCTGGACCAGCTCCATTAAATTTTAGCCACTTTGGCGAAGCTCAAGTTTTGGATTTTATCAACTTTCCACAAATTGCACCTCCAGCCGATTTAGGGATTATTTACACCACCTTCAAAGGAGAGCTTCGTATTATCACCTTATATGACGAGAACCGTTGGAATCCTCAAGATCTCCAAGAACTACTCGACTTACTGTGGTCACAGGTATTACGACTTGCTCAAGTTGACCAAGAGTCGGTCAAAACCTGAGAATGACCTTGAGACAAGGGGAGTAATACTTGATCAAGAGCTCGTAAGGTTTGTTCATGGGCTAAGTCAAATGCTTGTGCACCTAAGTCTAAGCGATTGGGCCCACAGCGGGGTAAGTCCTTTAATTGAATCACAGCTTGATAATCTCGTCTAGGTATAGAGGTTAAGCCAAGCTTACTGCGCCACCAAGATCGGCTTGCTAAATGATGATAAAAGACTCTTTCACCATCTTCTACCCCAAGAAGTCCCGAACGATCGGTGACTCCACCATCAATAAATGGACGCCCCTCAATCCACTTAGGTTGAAATAAGCCCGGAAATGTACAAGAAGCTCTCATTGCGCTGGCTAAATCACCTTGAGTAAATAAACGAGCTTTTAGCCTAAAACAGTCAAAGGCACTCATCTGCACCGGAATCGGGCAAGCTTCAAAGGAATCACACTTAAGTAAGTTCTTTAAAAGCGCTTCAAAACGCTCTCCTTTAAGAAGCCCTAAACCAAAACTAGGGTCCCAAAAATCTTCTTTTAGCAGGTTTAAAAGTTCGGATTTAATCTCTTGGCTATTTAGTCCACTCGCCAGTAAGCCACTTACTAAGGCACCGGCACTGCTACCCATTAACTTTTGTGGTTTAAGACCTTCTTTTTCGAGAGCACTCACTAAACCGGCATGGGCAAAAAAACCAAAAAAGCCTGATGATAGTGCTAAAGAAAAGGGGGCATGGGTTAGCCAAGTCCTCAAAGTGGGTGCGACTTTACTGTCCTCGTCTATAGCCATACACTAAGACTCACTAATTGACTTCTTCGGGCACAATTAGATTAAACAGGCCCACTTCTGCCTTAAAGCGCTCACCCTTTGAATCGATCATTCCATAATGACCACTCATTGTTCCAAAGGCGGTAGGTAAGGGACAAAAGCTATGGTAAGTATGAGATTGTTGAGGAGCCAACTTGGGTTTTTCGCCAATCACTCCTGGTCCTTGCACTTCTTCAACTCGGCCATAAGCATCACTAATGACCCAATGACGATCAAGTAATTGTACAACGCGATCACTTTCATTAGTGATTTTGACTACATAAATAAATACATAGCGTTCAAGCTCGGGTTGAGATTGCTTGCGTAAATACATACTTTCGACTTTAACCCGAACGCCCGAGGTAAGCGCTTCAGAATGCCCTCGAGTATTGAGCTGTGTTGTATCGCTCATTTCGCTTATCCCAAGTAATAAGGGTTTAAGCCCGCTTCATGGTCAGTGATATCAATCACTTCCCTAACTTTTGGAAAGGCATTAAATACAGCCTGTTCTACGCCCCCTTTTAAGGTCGCTTTGGAAGAAGAACACCCTTGGCAACCACCAGTCATTGTGATGTAAACAACCTTGTTGGCATAGTCGACAACATTGATTTTGCCACCATGTGAGGCGACCGAGGGATTAACTTGCTCATCGAGGAGCTTTTGAATTTTTTGTCTCATGTGATAGGGCTCCTAAGTATTTTCCGATACATTTGCACCGTTCTGTGGCTTTCGTCAAGTGAACATATACGCTTTCTGTTAGAGAACTTATACAAAAGGATGGTTGCGCTCTCGTATAATTCTCGTATAAGTGGCTAGCTTAAAAAAAATAAAAAACAAAAACTCATTCTCATCACATGTAATTTAGGAGCAGGTATGAGTACATATAATCCGGCAGAAATTGAACCAAAGTGGCAAAAGTTTTGGGATGAACAGCAAACCTTTCGTGCTGATATTGATCATGACAAGGAAAAGTTTTACTGCTTGGATATGTTCCCCTATCCATCTGGTGCCGGTCTCCATGTAGGTCACCCCGAAGGATATACCGCGACCGATATCATTTGTCGTTACAAGCGCGCTAAGGGATTTAATGTACTTCATCCGATGGGTTGGGATGCTTTTGGTTTACCGGCCGAGCAATATGCACTTCAAACCGGGACACATCCGGCGATTACCACCAAGCAAAATGTGGATAATTTCCGCCGACAAATTAAATCACTTGGCTTTAGCTATGATTGGCAAAGAGAGGTTGATACCACCGATCCTAAATATTATCGTTGGACCCAATGGATTTTCTCTCAACTTTATAAAAAAGGTTTAGCTTACATTGCAAAAGTTCCCGTAAATTGGTGCCCTGCCTTAGGCACTGTTTTGGCGAACGAAGAAGTCATTGACGGTAAGAGTGAGCGTGGTGGTCATCCTGTTGAACGACGTCCAATGCGTCAATGGATGCTTAAGATCACTGAATATGCTGATCGCTTGTTAGAAGACATCGAAGATCTTGATTGGTCCGAAGGCATTAAAGAGATGCAGCGCAATTGGATTGGACGTAGCTTTGGTGCTGAAGTTGACTTTAGTCTTAAGGGCAGTGATGAAAAACTCACTGTATTTACTACTCGGCCAGATACCTTATTTGGAGCAACCTATATGGTGGTTGCGCCAGAGCATGCTGGTGTCGACCGTTGGGTCACTGAGGTACAGCATGCTGAGGTGATCGCTTATCGAGAAGCAGCTTCTTTGAAGAGTGATTTAGAGCGTACTGAACTCAATAAAGATAAAACAGGTGTATTCACAGGTGCTTATGCAATTAATCCTGTGAATGGCAAAGAAGTACCGATTTGGGTCAGCGATTATGTACTTGCGACCTATGGTACGGGTGCGATCATGTCAGTCCCTGCTCACGATGAACGAGACTGGGAATTTGCCAAAAAGTTTGACTTGCCTATCGTTGAAGTTGTCAGTGGTGGTTCGGTGCAAGAAGAAGCATATACCGGTGATGGCGTACTTGTGAACAGTGATTTCCTTGATGGTCTTGCGGTGCCTGAGGCCAAGAAAAAGATCACTGCTTGGCTTGAAGAACAAGGAGTTGGTAAGGGGACCGTCAATTACCGCTTACGTGACTGGCTCTTTAGTCGCCAGCGCTATTGGGGCGAACCATTTCCCATTATTCACGCTGAAGATGGTGAAATTATCTTAGCTGATGAAAGCGATTTGCCGGTCAAGCTTCCTGAAGTTGAACGCTATAGTCTTTCTGGCACTGGCGAAAGCCCCTTAGCCACTATTGACCATTGGGTTAATGTGACCTTACCAGATGGTCGTAAGGGCCGTCGTGAGACAAACACTATGCCACAATGGGCTGGGTCTTGTTGGTACTACCTTCGTTATATTGATCCACTCAATGATCAAGAGGCTTGGTCAGCAGAAGCGGAAAAGTATTGGATGCCGGTTGATCTTTATGTAGGTGGCGCGGAGCATGCGGTTTTACACTTATTGTATGCACGTTTCTGGCACAAAGTCCTTTATGACTTAGGCTATGTAAGCACCAAAGAGCCTTTCCAACGTTTGATCAACCAAGGCATGATCTTGGGTGAAGATAACAATAAAATGTCTAAATCTCGTGGTAATGTTGTCAACCCTGACGATATCATTGCTTCTCATGGTGCAGACTCAATGCGCTTATATGAGATGTTTATGGGGCCTTTAGAGGCAGTTAAGCCATGGCAAACCAAGGGTGTAGAGGGCGTAAGACGCTTTTTAGACCGTTATTGGCGTCTTTTTGTAGATCATCACAATGGTGAGATCAAAATTAATGATGATGAGCTCGACCAAGAGACCACTCGCTTACTTCATCTCACCATTAAAAAGGTGACCGAAGACATTGATAATGTTCGTCTAAACACAGCGATTGCCGCGATGATGGAGTTTACCAATCATCTTGTTAAGCAAAAAGTTAGCTCTAAGCTTGCGCTCGCTCCGCTTACTCAATTACTTGCCCCCTTTGCGCCCCATATCGCCGAAGAAGCATGGTCTTTATTAGGCCATGAGGGTGGAATCTCCTATGTTACTTGGCCAAGCTATGATCCTGCACTCACTGTTGCTAATGAGATCACTTATCCGGTACAGGTGAATGGTAAAATGAGAGCTCAGGTATCAATGCCTGCTGATGCGAGTAAGGAAGAGGCCTTGGCCGCAGCTAAGGCTGATCCTAAGGTGCAAGCTCAACTCGAGGGTAAAACCTTGATTCGAGAAATATTTGTACCAAAACGTATGATCAACCTTGTTGCCAAATAACAGGTAAAGCTAGCGTCATTATGAACGTTCTTCATGATCAAAAAAGAGAGTCTATCTCTTGGTATTGGTGGTGCTTCATTGCCGGTTTCTTTATCTTGGTACTGATGAAGCATTGTGCCTTATATTATCCATTTATTGCAGATGATGCCCTCATTTCTTTACGCTATGCAGATCGTTTTTTGCAAGGGGACGGGCTCACTTGGACAGCGGGAGAATGGGTTGAAGGCTATTCAAATCTTGCTTGGATCTTAGGTGTATCTGCCCTTGGTTGGCTAGGCATTGATCTTATTGATGCCACCCGAGTGCTTGGCTTTATCTCAATTCTACTCTCTTTTTGGGCTTTAGCCAGAAGCATGCAAGGATCTACTCGATCAAGTCACTTCAAAGACCAGATTTATTATCTATTACCTTGGCTTGCAGCTCTAAGCATTTTGAGTACTTCTCCACCGATTGCGGTGTGGGTGATTGGGGGCTTGGAACAAAGCTTATTTATGGCAACCTTGCTTTTATACTATGCCGGCGCCATAACCTACTTAGATACATCCTCATTACCCAAGTCTGATTTAAGTCAGCGTTCAGGATTATATATTTCGGCCTGTGCTGGCGCTCTTTTGTGTTGGACTCGACCGGATGGTCCTCTATTTATTGCGCTGTGGTCTGCTCTTTATGTTTTAAAAAGCATAGTCACACCGGACATAAAGCTGATGTTAGCCTTAAAAAAGGCGAGTCCTTTACTGATTTGGCCTCTATCTGCTTTTATTGGACAAACTCTGTTTAGACTTTATTACTATGGAGACTGGATACCTAATCCTGCCCACTTAAAGGCGAGTATTTCTGAGCAAACCATGACTTGGGGGCAAAGTTATTGGCAAGAAATATGGGGGATTCTTGGTATATTGATATGGCCTGCTCTTTTGTCACTTAAAAGCAAAAGACGCTGGTCTGTGGTCTTACTATGGGTTTCAGCATTCACTTGGGTTGCCTATATTTGGGGAGTTGGAGGAGATATATTCCCCGGTCATCGCCATGCAGTTGTGCTTTGTGGCCTACTTGCACTTTTGATTATGCTAGGCATAGAAAGTCTAAAGTCATGGTACTTTAGATCATTTGGTTTATTCATCACTTTAGGTCTATGCATCATCAGCTTTCAAGCGAGCCAAGCGCCAAGCACTGATGCTCAACCTTATCGAAATGCCAAACTAGAACGCTGGGAATGGCACGGTCAAATCATTGGTGAATGGCTAGGACAAGCCTTCAAAGAAAAAGATCCTCTTTTGGCGGTTACGGCTGCCGGTACCTTGCCCTATTTTTCCAAGCTTCGAGCCTTGGATATGCAGGGTCTAAATGACCGACATATTGCTAAGACACCGGCCCAAAAAAACTATCTTCTTGCTCATGATCATGGAGATGGTGCTTATGTTCTAGCCAGAAAACCTGATCTTTTAGCTTTTAGAGGTGTGGGCTTAGGTATTCCGGCCTTTGTCAGTGGCGATCAAATGAAAAATAAGCGAGAGTTTATCACTCGTTATCGTCTGCGTACTTTTGAAGGTCAATATCCTTACTATGTTAAAAGTCAGCTTTACATTCGCTTAGATGGTTCAGTGGGTGTTCAAAAAGTAAATCAAGATGAGATTTATTTTCCGGCCTATCTTTTTAGAAATCTAGTCAGTTTACCTAGCCCAAGTATTGAGTCACAACAGAATATACCTCAACCACAAGATGTAAAAGCCACTGAGGCCAAGCTCAGCAAGGCTCCGATGCAAAAACAGAGCGCTTCACAAATGGTGAGTCGTTGGCCTATTGAAGAAATTGTTCATCTAAGCAATTTTCCTATGCCCGCTGGTAAATGGAGTGTTGAGCTTGATCCTCCGCAGGCGATTCGCTTACAAACCTATGCCAAGCAAGGACAAAAAAGCGCTACGCTTGGGATTCAAGTTCTAAGCGGGCATGATGCTCTATCTACAACGCCACCAAAAACATATCAGCGCGACCATGAAGTTCTTGTTAAAGGTGTATACTTTAGACGCATTGCAGAGGCTGATTCGCCTCAATTTGTGGCCTCAGTTGATAGTATTGAATTAGCAAGACAAGTAGAGGCTCAAGCTTTGCAAGACCCCTTCTTACTCAAACTCAATGACTTTGAGTTTTCGGAGAAACCACAGACTCTTTGGACACAAAAATGGCAAAGCACAGTTGCCAACTCTTTTCAAAAAGGATTGAGCTCTGTCATTCAGCAAGGCCAGGCCAAAAGACAAAATCCCATCCTCGGTTTTGGAGGAAAGAGTTTACTTAATACCTATCATCCACAAACCGGTGACCAATTTACTATGGCAGCTTGGAGCCCTAAGGTTACTCTGCCACAACACAGTATTTTATCCTTTAAAGTGGGTGGAGGTAAGCTAGGTCGTCAAGTTGGCCTAAGAGTCTGGATTAATGATATAGCGATCGGTACTTGGGCCGGAAATGACTCAGAGCGCTTACGACAGATTCATCTTGATTTAAGCATATATGCGGGTCGGTCGCTCCAGCTAGAAATCCTTGATCAAAATCAAGGAAGCTGGGGTCATATCTTAGTCGATGATATTTGGCTCAGTAATCATCTATTACTCGCTCGTGAAGAAGTCGCTAGACAAAATCAGTAAGCATTTATAATGAAAGACAAAATAAGTCATCCAGGCTGATCTTATCAATGCATTCATAATTGCGACTGAGTTCTCAAATTAAAGATGCATCTTTAGAAAGTTAGCGTTCTGTCAAAAAACTGCTTCTTTTTTTTAGAATTGTACTCATACTCTTTTGACAGGTGTGATTTTGATTTTTTCTTTATGACTTTCCTTCATTGCTTTCTGGGTGGATTTATACTTGGAAAGAGAGAGTTAATTGAGGCGCCCAATGACTAAGCGTGCTCCACAGATCAGCTCGAAAAAAGCCCCAAGCTCACTCGAGAAACTATATATTTCACAGTTTACCAAGGCTCAATATTGCTTTGATTTACGAGAGTCTAAGACTCAAGCTAAAACTCAAGCTGATTACAGTCCTCGACAGATGAGCGTTGATCAGTTTGAGCCCTACCGAGCGTATTTTACTTTGTCAGAATACCAAAGTCGTCAGGGTCAAATGCTGAGTTTTGAATATTCTCATCTTGCCTTACCGGTAGGTGCTTATGCGCTTTTTGAGCAATATGACCCCCAGCATGATTTAGGTGAATTATATTTACACAATGCCGAGGGTCAAGTCATCCAATATACTGAGCTCACTCGGGAGGATGTCAACACTTATGTATCTGAATATTTTGAACTCACTTGTGCGCTTAGTCCCAGATTTCAAGTGAATTATCAAGCGAGGCTTATGCGAGGTCTGTGCCCTGTTGAAAAGCGTGAACTTTGGTGTGTGGTTGAGGATCAAGTAAGCTACTTGGAGCCCCATTTAGGGTTAACCTTAGCTCAAGAGTCCCATAGTCGGATTCATTGGCTCTCCTCGCCCCCCCTATTAGGAGACTTAAAAAGCATTCCTTTGTCTTCTCGTTATTGGATGGGTGAATACCATTATAAGCGTCTGTATCGCTTGCCATGCAATAATGAATTACCCGGCTTTGAATATGAAGCCAAACTCAGCCCAAACAGCTTAGAGATTGATGAAAGCTTACTTCCCTATACAGTCATCGAACGCTATCAAACCGAAAGTGTCCGTTGGTATTTACCTAAGGGAAAAGGGCGCGTGGGCTTTCGTGAAGGTCGAGCAAGCTTGGTTAAAAAAGGGAAAAAGACGCTAATTGATGGAATTATGAAGCGTCAAGAGGAAAAAACGCAGGGGCTTTCAATGTGGACAATGGATCAAGAGCTTGAGTCTAGTCCCCAAACGACCGATCAATTTCTGCAAATGCGTCGAGTTAAACGTCAATTATATCTTTTACATCCGACAAGTCATCGAGTGTATGCACTTTGCTTAGATGATTGTAGAGCCAGCAAGCGTTTACCCTTTCACCAAATAGAACTCGAGTACAATGGTAAATTATGCCTTGAGCCTACAGAGCTACTGAATGAGCAGTGGTTAAGCTTTGAGCAACAACTAAAGTCAGCAGAAGAACTGTGTCAAATAGCGCCCAAAGCCGCCTTGCGCTGTCTTGAAAGAGCCCAATTGTTTTTAGCTCAAAACAAAGCAAGACCTAAAAAAGCTCAACAAGAAAAACTAAGAGACTTGTTAGTATTGACCCAGAAAAACTTAAACCTTGAATTCAATGAGCCATCCTCTGATTTGATCGCCCATGTAGATCCAAAGCTTGAAGCTGAAATTATTGCAGAAATGAAGCTTGTTTTAGCTTCTCTAGTAGAACAGCAAGGCTGTGAGCCAAGCGTACAAACCAAAAGAGCATGGCTTAAAGGTGAAATTACATCGAAACCCAAAGCTAAGTCGGCTAATGCTAAAGAAGCTAAAACTAAAAAATCTGATAAAAAGAACTCAACTGGTGTAAAAACTAAGGATGAATCAATAAAAAAGAGCAGAGCCAAAACTAAAAAAGCTGATAATAAGTCTGCAACCAAGAGTTCAAGCAAAGTCAAGAGTTCAAGCAAGGCCAAGAGTTCAAGCAAAGCCAAGAGTTCAAGCAAAGCCAAGAGCCAAGCTAAAAATACTGACAAAAAAGCTAAGAAGAAGGCATCGAAATAAGACAATATTTCGTGCTATCATAATTGTAGATTTAGCAAAGATGCCAAGAGATTATCAAACTCAGGAGTAGTGAAGCCGATTGCTGTTAGAAGACCGCTATTTTAACTTTTTTTGGGGGGCACATACCCTTTCATCTTTGGGGACAAAGATGCATCAAGCAGCGCTTCTTTGGCATATTTATACGGTTTCCAACTCGGTTCTTGCTTTAGGGCTTGTAGGTATGGCTCGGCTCATTCCTACACTCATTCTCATTCTTGTGGGTGGTTATATCGCTGACCGAGGTAAGCGACGAAGCTCTTTACTTGTTGCTCAATGGGCTTTGGCCTTTATCGCCCTTGCTTTAGGCTTGCTTTCTTTTTTGGAATTTCAAGGTAATACCTTATTAATTTACTTATATGCAACAGCGGTACTTACCGAATGTGCAAGTACCTTTGATGGCCCTGCTCGCAAGTCATTGATTCCCTTACTTGTACCGCCACAGCGCTTAGCTTCCGCCTTAAGCCTGACCGGAATTAGTAAAAATATTTCCAAGTTATTAGGCCCAGCCTTAATGGGATTAATGGTCGCCTATTTGGATATTGCTTGGGTGTATATTGTGAATGGGGTTTCGTATTTATGTGTGATTTGGGCTGTATTAATGATTCCCAAGGATGTCATTGATCCGGTTGATCTTGATACATCCAAGCAGCATGCCTCATCCACAAATACAGGCTCTAAATTAAGCCAACTCATGCCGGTTATTCGTAATTTCTCTCAATCCTTAAAGGAGGGTTTCCACTTTTTATGGAGCTCTCCGGTTTTACTCAGTATTTTGGCTTTGGATTTTGTAGCGAATCTATGGGCTGCCGCCACTGTGTTGCTACCGGTTTATGCCAAAGAGGTGCTTAACCTAGGAAGCAGTGGCTATGGACTCTTGGCAAGTTCAATCGCTGCGGGTGGAATGATTGCCTCAATTGCCTTATTGTATCTACCCGATCCGGTCTATAAGGGAAGAGGAGTGATCTTAGGCGGAGCGCTTTTTGGGGTTGGAACGATCTTATTAGGCTTAAGTCAGTCATTTTTACTCAGTGTTTTAGCACTTGCCCTAGTGGGTGCTTCTGATCAAGTAAGCTCCGTATTACGCAATACCCTTCATCAACTGAGTTTACCCAATGAACTTAGAGGACGGCTCACTGCCATCAATATGATTTTCACCAAAAGTGGACCACGCTTAGGAGAATTAGAGGCAGGTCTAGCAGCGACTTGGATCGGCCTAACTCCTTCGATTATCTTTGGTGGTGTTGCCTGCTTGGCCAGTGTTGCCTTGATCGTTTATTGCTATAATGATTTATGGTGGCATGAGGCTTAGTTGGGTTTATATTAATAGTGAATCACTTGCGTCATCATAAGCTCACACACTGGCTAATCGAGTTGTAAACCAAAGATTAATAAGGCCGGATGATCCTCAGAAAGCTGAGTAGGAGCAGGCCAGCGTTTTAAATCATATTCTACACAGCGAAGCGCACTTGCCGGTACATCTCGACCGGTTACTTTGACACTCAAGATTTTGTCTTTTTTAGCACTCAATTTAACTTGAGCATGTAATTTGTAAATCGCTTGTCCGGCATCTCTACAGCGTTTCAATCGGGGGCTATAGCGCTTAACCCAAGCGAGAAGCTTTTGACGATCTACCGGTGAACTTGCTTTAAGGGGTGGAGCCCGTCGCTTTAGTTTCTTTGGTTTAGGTTTAGGGGGAACAGGCTGGCAGTCGCACGGTGGGCAAACCGGAGGTGGGCAAGATGCTTTTCCCGTACTAGACTCATCCTCAGATAACATGGGCTTATTTGCTTCTGTATTTGACGCCTGAACAGAAGCTTGAGCAGGAGTGGACTGCCTTGAATCATGGTTTTTTTGTGCCTGACCATTTTCTGCTAAAACTTTACTCGATTGCTCGCTTAAAGCTGACCGCCCACCAAGCTTATAACTAAATAGCGCGGTTAGGATTAATAGGACAATCCATGTAATACGCTCTGAGTAACTTTGGCGGGACTGTTCGCTCAAGAGCTTATTCACCTAATCTTTGTCTAAGTTTTAGGGCAACACCTTCAAGAGCCTCATAGCCTTCATCACTCACAGCTTGGCAAAAATCAACCCGATATGAGCCCAAACCTTCATCGGTTAAGTGGCTATTGAGTTGCTGGTATAAGTTAATCGAAGATGGTTCAATATGATCTAAGATTCTTGAAGGCAACCCCACTCGATTTTCACAGCGCTCAAAGAAGCCATCTTCATCATTGGTTTCTTCGGTGGCCACAAAGGCATGTACAACACTTTGCAAGGGTAAACGGCCTTGTCCACCAAGTGAAAGCCATGTGGCTTCATTTTGTGTATTGCTAGCAATGAGTTTTGAAGCCAACGAGCCCTCAGTACCGTCACAGCTTTCCAAATCACAGCGACGAGCAAAAGGGTTAATCCAGACAACTAACATTCCATCTTGTGGGGCTCGGAAAAGATACTGACTGCCCTCGGAACCTTGACGAGGATGGTAGATACCGGCTGTGCCAAGACGAGCACCAAGCTGAAGTAAGTTTTCACCATCAAGATCAACTTGGTTATCCAAAGGTAATAAGCCTTCTTCAGAAGAGAAATACTCAAAGGCTTCATTATAGTTCATGAACTCTGCCTCATTATCAGGTGTACCATATAAAAGGGGCGTATCAGTATTGAGTCGGCGATACATGGGTGCAATCGCCGCATGGGCAACAGTGATTTGATAGCGATCTAGCTGAGAAATGATCGAATCCATGATCACTCCATAGTAAGCACCTACTAAGCTTTGGTCAAAGGGAGCCATCACCAATAGATCAACATTTTTAGGGCTTAAGTGATCACCGGGAACAATATCTATGATGATGCCACCACCGCTTCCGCCACCGCTTCCACCACCGCTTCCGCCACCGCTTCCGCCACCGCTTCCGCCACCGCTTCCGCCACCGCTTCCGCCACCGCTTCCGCCACCTTCAATATCAATATCTATATCGATTTCGCCTTCTCCTTCAGCACCACCTAGTTCGATATCAATATCTCCTCCCTCAGCACCACCAATTTCTCCAGTGATTTCTCCCCCCATAGGCGGTTCTTCTACAATACAATTTTGTTCCTCATCAAAACGACAAGGAGGTGTACATGCTAAACCAAGAACAAGTGCAGAAACTAGGCAAAGATATAACTGTGAACTTTTGGTCACAGATTTAAAAAGTAAGCTGTATACTTTTGTTTTCACTTTTTTTGAGTTCTTTTGAGTTTTCATTGTTTGATCCTTTGCGAATAAGTGTTGAATTTAACTCAATTTAGGCTTGGTAGCCCCGATAGGTTGCGATCACTTTTAAATTAAGATCTAAAAGATCAACTCCTTCTCGTTTGAGTGCACTAGATAAACTCTGCAAGAATGATGCCCGTCCGTTCAAAAATTCAGATTGTCTTACTGAAATAGGGACTTCAAGTTCCTCAGCATAGGCTAAAGCTTGATGAGGAGGAGCTGCGGCTATCATACGTTGAGCTAAGGGTTCGGCTAAACCGCGCATGGTGTTTAAGGCGACATCAAAAGGTGTTCTTAAAATAGCCTCGGTTAATACTTCACTTGGCGCATAAGCAATCACTTCTTCTAAGCAGAGTTGACGCAAAATGGCATGAGTGACCTGTGGACGCTGAGACTCCAAAGGCAAAAGACTTTCAAGTTGCTGGGCAAAGGGCAGAGCATTGAGCATATCAATGATTAAGCTCGCTTGAGCATTCATTTCTTCACCCATCGGATTCAATTCTTCACTATGCTTCTTTAAACGATGGGCTAAATCTAAGGATTGAGCTCGGCTAAGTCCTGATTCAGCACCGGCAAATAACATGATATTCTGTCGCTGTTCACTGCTAATTTGACCCAAGAATGCCCCACGAATCTCCATCGGAAGCTGGCCAATAAAATGGCTTTGCTCAGCGGCTGATAAGGCATCAAATAACTGCTTTAAGGTATTAATACTTAAGCCATGAATAAAGGCCCAAGTTGCACCTAGAGCACGTTCATCATGCAAGATTTGGGCTGCATTTAAACGCGCCTTCAAAGCATAAGATAATTGCCATGCTTGCACTGAGCTTACTGGCGTTCTTAAGGTCGCAACTTGATGGCTTAGACTTTCTAAAGTTGTTTTTAAGGCTCTATCCTGCTTGAGATCATTTAAAATCTCAGCGCCAAGAAGAGACACCAAAAGGCCTACTTCTTGCGGATCATCCTCAAGCCAACGTCTTAAGACTTTGTTTTGAATGCTCCGACTCGCTTTTAGACTTTGAAGCATCTCATGAAGATCTGGCATAGAGGCCTGTTCTTCTTCACGTGAGTTTGTATAAGGGCTTTGACTCGCCGGATTCATACGTGAGGGGGTCAGCAAGGCCTGAGCTTCTCGTTCTATCGGTTCCTTTTGCTTACCCTCTAAAGCTTCTTGGAAGCGTCTTAGCTGTCTAAGCATAAAGAGGGTTAATAGGCTGACAAAGATTAAAATTACGCCCAAAGGCACCCAAGGTAAAAGCAAGCTAACCAAATCATCTTTGGGTGCCGGAACTTCTTCGATCGGTTCTTTAACCACTGGCTGAACCTCTTCCACAGCTTGTGGAGCAGGCTCTGGTTGAGGCGCTGGCGCAATCGGTGGACGAGCTTTGGCTTGTTCAGGATATTCAGGCAATGGCGGTGGAGTCGGTGGAAGCTGTGGAGATGGAAACTTAAGTTGTATTGGTGTAATTACCACTTTGGTACTTAAATCCCCCAAGCGATAGGTGAGCATTCTAGGTAGATTACTTCGAAAGCTACGCGGTAAAGCTGAATCAATCATCACCCGAGCTTCAATCCCCTCTACTGATACTTCCGATGCTGTGGGCGTATCAAAGCCGGGCAAAACACGACCAACCGCTTTAGGAATACTAACATTCACCGTAAGATCGATTAACTCACAACGCCCTGGACATAATCTGGTGAGTACCTGTTCAATTCTTTGCTTGGCAACATACTCGACCTCACCTTGCTTAGTCCGCATTTGGGCAAGGTCACCCGCGGTAGGGTTGGCCCATACAATGCTTGAAACAAAACAAATACTAAGCGCAATCCAATAGTGAACAGCGTGTATCGACTTAAGTGTATTATTGAGCTTGCTCATTCTTAGGTTCTTTCTCCATTGGAAGCTCTAAGTCCAAAGCGGATTCTGAGTTGCTTGGCTTGGGGGTGAGTTCATTATTTTTTTGAGTTTGCTGTGATTGAGCCTTTGATTGACTAGGCTTTTCTCTCCAGCCACCCTGTTCCTGTATTCGCTTTAAAAGCTCGCTTGGTAAAGCATCGATTCTTAAAACAACCCGACGATTTGCGGCTCGAGCTTCTTCTAGTTGCTGTGGAGCTAAGGCGGTTCGCTCGCTTTCGAGACTAAGATCAACCTCTGTTGCCGCTCGAGTATCGGCAAAGCCTTGTACTGAAATTCGTCTTGGGTCTAAGCCCGCTTCGGCAATGACTTCTCGAACTGTAATCGCACGACTTGTTGATAGCTCCCAGTTTGAGGCAAACTTACCATTACTAATGGGCACATCATCCGTATACCCCTCAATAATGATCCCATACTGTGAGCCTAACTGCTGTACCAAGTGAGCACTGATCGGTGATAATGCTTGATGGGCACTTACTCGTAATTTGGCTTCACCCGAGGCAAAAAGAAGGGCATTAGAAAATGAAACCGTAAGACCATTCATATCCAATTTGGTTTTTACTTCTCCACTTAAGCCCTGTTCTTCGATCACCTCTTTAATTTGCTCCTCTACTTCCATCAAATTACCCGCCTTTTCTCCAGTAAAGGCCTGTACAATCATTTCATACTTGGTTTGGGCAATGGTTGAGATGGATAAAAGCAAAATAAAAAAGGTTAAAATAATAGTCATAATGTCAGAATAACTGACAATCCAAGAACTTGTTGGGATTTCAAAATCGCTAGAAAAGCGATCAGCATCCATGGGACGACGACTAGATTCACTCATATTTTTCTAGCCTTACTCTTCGGTGAGCTGTTGTAGCTCATGCACCGGACGTCGACGCGCTAACTTCATCATACCCTCGGTGAGTAGATTCAAGTTTTCGGCCCGTAAGGCACCATGCTCGGCAATCATGCGAGCAAGTGGTAAATAAATAATGTGAGCTAAAAGTAAGCCATAAAAGGTAGTCAGTAAGGCGATCGCCATACCCGGTCCAAGTTTATCAAAGTCTCTCATGTTGGCTAAAAGTTGGATTAAACCAATAACGGTACCCACCATACCCATCGCGGGTGCAAAATCACCCAAACTTGCAAAGACTTTTGAGCCTTGCTGATATTCGATCAAATCTCGTCGTCCCAAGAATAATGCGTCAGTTTCGACCTCTAAAACTTCGGTTCTTTGCAGAACATGTTGGCCAAGCTTCTTAAAGATCACATCATCGCTTTGATCTAAGATTCTGAGTCCGTCTGCACTGCGTTCCTGTCTGACCGCTCGTCCAAACTCAATCAAAAGTCTAGTCAGCTTCTCGCGTTCTTTGTTAGGCGAATCTGTTAAAGAACGCTTAAGACCCTTGAGAGCGCTCCAAAGAATTGAAAATCTAAAAGAAATGACCGCTAATCCAATAGGAACGCCTACGAGTAAAATCATCGAGTAGAGATTTAGAAAACCATTAAAATCTGCGGTCACGTGATCTAAAGCCAATAAAAAGCTTCCACCCACGATCATTAATCCAACAAGTACGTGCATTGTTTATCCTAGCCTTATTAATTTATGATTTGACGATCACTTTTTTGATCTATTTTTTATCTTCCATAGAACTTTGCAGTTGCTTAAGCGCCTGAATCACAGCTCGATTATTCGGGTTAATCTTTAAGGCAGCTTCCCAAGCCTCTCTCGCTAAAACCGGCTGATTTAACTGGAGCCATAAGGTACCGAGCATGGACTTGATGGTCACATCATTGGGATAGTCGCTATCCAAAGACTTTAGGGCAATGATGGCAAGCTCATACTTTTTGGCTTTAAATAACTGTCGAGCCTTTTCTAAGCCCACTAGATAGCTTTGACGAGACTTACTCTGCTGTATATTCCCCTTGCGTGAGCCTCGCTTTCCTTTTTGCTTGGCTTTAGAAGCGGCATCAATACCTTGCCCTGATTCATCAAAAACCCCCTCGGCTTCCATATCAGGATTTTCCCGACGCATACTTTTAATCAGCTCTTTATCGGCTGCGGTTAAAGGCGCTTCATTTTGATAAGCTAATTCACCGCCACCACCTGCGCCCTTGCCTTTAAAAGGAATTCTGAGTTCATATCCGGTTGCGACTTCGGGTAATTCAACTTCCCAATCCAAGTTTCCATCACTCATACGCACAACATAACGGCGAGGCACTGTGCTTCCATCCCTTTGACGGTCTGGTTGCACCACCGCATGAGTTGGAACCACAATTGTTCTTTGTCGCCCCTCTAGATTAAGCGTTAAACTACTGCCACAGCCAGTACAGAGCATACCTAAGCATAAAGCTAGACTGAGAGATAAGCAGATTGACTGTATGACATGCTTGTTTTGTATGATCTTATAAAGATTCAGACCTGTTCTCATTGTTGTTATTCCTAGCCTTAAAAGTTAAAGGTAAATCTAAACTTATAACCCAACCCACCCACATCATATGCTCCAAAAGCCACCGGTATCGCATAATAAATCGATAAACCTAGCCCCAACCTAAACTGCATAATGACATCAAACATACTTTCAAAGCTGAGGGTATTCCCTTGAATACCGGCAACAAAGAAAGACAAGGCGCCACCACCCCAAAACTGTATATCATTCAGATTAGGTGTATTGATTTGTCTTTGGTACATACCACCAAAGAATGCGCCTAATAATGGATTGGTAAAGACATTAAGGGCACTTTCTCCAAAAATTCCAAATTGGTTACGCTGGTTTTGACCAAACTTTTCGTAAAACTTAATGCCTAGGGTAATAAAATCAATATCACCAAGCGGGCCCTCAAAGGGAATCATCCCCCCACCAAAATAAAGTTGATAGCCATAATAGGGTCTTGCTTCGATCTTACGCATCAATTCGCGATACGCTTCTTCTCTAGTCACGATTCTTTCACCGGATCTTAAGATCGCTGCGGTTGTTTCATCAGAAGAATAGGTTTCAGCCCATAAAACAGTGCCATTCCTCACGCTAAAAATCTTCACCGAAAGCATGACCTGATTTGCTGCGGGAATGTAGGAAATGTGCGCATCTAAAAAAGCATTAACGCCTAAGATTTGAGCTGTACTTTCCATATCTTTTTGGCTGGTCCAACCAAGTTTCAACACCCATTCACCACCCTCAACTTGAGTTCGTAGGGATTGACAAGATGCACAGTATCTCAGTTTAATATCAGAGCTTTGGCTAAAGCGTGAAGTGATTGCTCCCTCGATAAATTGTGCAAATAGGGGGTTAAGATTTGGGCTAACCGCCACACCTCTAATCGCTAAGGGACTCACTTGGCTGATACGAAGTCGTTGTACATCGGCCATCATTTCATCAAGCATTTCCGCCATCACATGGTAAATGCTGATGTTGTTATCTCCTGAGCGAATATATTCTTTAAGCTTACGCTCTCGCTCCACCGAGCTTTGCGTTCTTCGTTCTACCGAGCGACGGACCGGCCTTTTGATACGCCTGTCTTCGGCTCTATTTTTAGTTGTTACTTTAGGCTTGGGAGCGGCTTGGATGCTTGTGGTGACTTGAGGCGTGTCGGGTTCTTCGACGTAATCGTCACCTTCACCTGTATCCCAAGTCGGTTGCTTGGTTGCTTGAGCAAAGCTATCTTGAGCAAAGCTCAAACTAAATAATAAGCATCCTATCAGATAATAAAGACTCATTTTATCTGCACCTAGACGCAGAAGCTTATTTGATGTGTTGGTATTCAAAAAGCATATCCCAGTGAAAAGTCAAAAATAAGAGAAAGCGCATCATCAACAATCAGCGTTTCTATACCCGAATCGGTCAGATTTGCTCTGGTTTCTTTGCTACGAAGCGAGGCAAATAAGATGTAGTGGGTGGAAAAGCCCGCCTTAAGGTGAAAACCATTTTTAGCCTGCCAATCAAAGCCTACGCCCAGTCCTAAAATATGGGATTCTAGTTCACCGTCCAAATAGTTGGTTGATGTTTGTGGATCTGCTTCTATCCCAAACAATGTTTCCAAGTTGCTGACAAAATTGGGGTTACCATAATCGTATGAAACAATGTTTCCATCAACCACCATTTGCATGCCATAAACTTCAGCATAAGAACTGAGATTCTTAATACTAAAAATATAGCGGACTCCCCCCTTAAAACAGCGCCCTTGAAAATTATACTCAAAGTCAAAACTATTATAATTTTGCATATTACAGTTAAATAAGTAACTGCCCATCAAGCGTAAATGCTTTTGCCACTGCCAAGATGCACCTAACCCGTTTGCCTGAAGAGAATTACCCACCATAGATTCAAAGTCAAAGGCTAATGATTTGAGTTCTCGAGGTGTTTTCCTAAGATACTTTTGATCGATCTTCTCTTGGTAATTAAGTAAACTTTGGTCAGTGCCTTGTGCTCGACTTTGCCTGCGTTTTCGATTGAGCATCTTTAAGCGTTCAAGGCGACATTGACGATCTTGGCCACACTGTGTTTGTGCACTCTCAGTATATTGATTATCAATTGACTGCCCTCGATAAGATCGACTTGGGGCATAGGATTGCGCAAGAGTTTGGCTAGGTAGAATAGTGAGCCAAACCAAAAAGCAAGCAAAACCAAGCAAAGACCAATAACTCAAGCTAGTAAATACTAAAACACAATGATTTTGCTTTGGCTTTAAGTTCACATTTTTTCACCTTAAGAGGATATTTATTGAGCGTTATTTGCTTGATTTTGTTCTACTTTTGGCCATCTAAGAGGCCATGAGCTTGGAGTTAAGTTAGACTGTGGTAAAAGAGTAAGAGCAGGACTCGGAACTAAGGGAAAACTCAAAGATCTAGGCTCTAAACGAGATAAATCTACACCGTTCACTCTCACATAACCAATCAAAACTGATGATCGTTGGGTACGTCCAACCTGTTCGCTATAAGCTCGAACTTGGTTGATTGGAAGATTCTGACGTATAGAGCGATATAAAGAAATGAGTTCCTTACGCGAACGTGTCTCCGGTCGCTTTCTCAAAAAGATTTGCATCTCTTGGGCAATCAAATCAAGCCATTTAACTCTGAGTCGTCGTTCTTTTCGGTTTTGGCTAGGCCAACCGGCAACTTTTGGGATTTCCAAACGTAATAATTCAACCAAAGCTTGATCTTGAGTCTCAAAAAACTCTCCTCTACGCCCTTCTTGAATGGCCTCTACTATCGAACCATCTGCCGGACTGATTGCTTGAAATGCTTTGATCAATGCCTGTTGATCTAAACGCAAGATTGCTGCTCTTGCTTCAAGTCCATGATAACGAGGTCGCCATTGAGCGGCTTCATGATGGCCTAACAGCCATCGTGTGGCTGCCAATCCGGTTTCTTCAAAGCCTTCATCTAAGGCAACATGAGCAAAAATAAACACGCGTTCATATAGTTCGGTTCTTGGTCCTAAGTCTTCGAGAAGCTCTAAAACTCTTGCTTCAAAATCAAAGCGACTTAAACTTCTGACAAATAGGTAAAAGAGAGATCTTAAAAAGGGATCTTTTCTCCAAGAACGATCTCGAAAAACTTGGGTACATAGATTCATTAAAGCATCTTCTTTACCAGCATAAGACATGGCTTCACCCAAGGCATATACAAAGGGCGTATACAGAGGTGATGAAGTTGATGGCAGTACTGATCTGAGTTGGGTCGCTTCTTCATAGCGTCCCAAAGTGAGTAAGAGTCTGAGTTGATGATAGCGAGTTAAGGCTAAGGTTTTTGAATCGCTTTGATCTCGAACCAATGAAACCGCTTTGGCCCATGCCTTTAACGCTAAATCATTTTCACTCTTTGCCAAATAACAAAGTCCGGTAAATAATGCGACCTGAGCTTGAGCCTGTGCCAAGTCTAAAAAGGCTTTTGGTGGATTCACAGAACTTGCCACAAAAGTTAATAAATCTTGCTGATACAAATCATTCCAAAGCACACAAGAATGACTATAAAGGTGTGATTGAAGCCAAGTCATTTTATCCAAAAGAGGAGGCCAGCCTAATTCTACTTGACTAAATTGCGCCAAATACTTGGCCTGCTCTCGTTTGAGCCACCACTGCCATTCTTGAATCTGGGGAGAGGGTTCTTTGACTGAAGCAAGCTCAATCAAAGCGCTCATCTTTTGCAACTTTAACAAGTGATAAAGGGCTTCAAGATCAAACCCTTGAATCGTTTGTATCAGTTCTTGAACCACAAACGGATCTTCTTCCGAATCCTTTTGCTTGGTTGCTTTATTCTTATTTTGATCTGTGAATAATAGCGATACTGGCCAGAGCTGAGCTAACATATATTGCCGTCGTTTTTTAGCTGACTCTTTAGGCGGACAGGATGAATATAGGTTAAGCCACGTGGGTAATTCATCACTCCATCCTTCTTCATCTCCCTTATTTTGTGGCCAAAAAGCCCATTCGGATGTACGAAGCTTCTTCGCTTTAAGTTGAGTCTCTGAAAGCGAGTATAAAGGCGTTAAAAGCAAGGAATCTGTAGTCTTTTTTTCAAGATCTAAGCCCAATGACAAGGCTTCCCACAAAGGATTGTCATACTGATGACTTTTTTCCAATGGCACACATAAAGAAGCATGTAGCCACTCTATCGCCAAAGACATTGCATCCCCTTTGGCGCCCAGTAGCTTTAAATGTGCTAAACCTTGATCAAAGTCACTTAGTTTTTTTTGTGCTAGTGGTGTAAAAAGCGCTTCATCCGCCATAAAGCGAGACTGCTGAATACAGCCACTCATATTGCAAGTCACTACGCACAGTAAACTCCACCGGCTCAGCTTTAACAACATGGTTTTAGGTATGGTTTCACCACAAGATAAAACAGACATAACTCTCATGATCATTTTCTGCATAAATCTTATGTTGAATAAGTACATTACTTAAGTTTTTCTGTCCATAGTTGTCGACTCCATCCCACAGTCAACATTGGCATAAACCCGGTTGTAAACACCACTCCTCTACTTCGGTTTTCAAGCTGAGCGGTCATCGCCAAATCTAAGCGTAGACTCCACCCATTTTGTAGTAAAAAGGTGGGGGCAAATGCGAACTTGAACATCGGTAAGGTGCGTTCTTCAGCATTGGCATAACCAAGCCCCATCGCAAAGATGGGATCAAAATGGACAATATGATCAAAGAGAAGCATCTTGCCATAGCCCAAGCCATAAAGGGCTGAGATACTTAAATGTTCTTGTTGGGGGCGAGCATCAGGAACTAAGCCATAACTATTCCGTAACTCACTTGCCTCATCACTTAAAGATGTCCATAAACATGTATAGTTAAGCCCTATCCCCCATTGATCACTAAAGAAATACTCTAGCCCTAAACCACTGGCAAAAGAGTCATAATAATCATCACGAATATGAGCACCAAGTTGAGTATTAAGACTTGAGCGTCGCACACGTGCCTGAAAGCGATTTTGTACCCGTGCCCTCTCCAATTTAGGCATAACTAAAGGCTTTTTGCTTTGGGCGTAGGCACTTGACATGTCGTTCGGTATGAAGCCTACAGTTACACTATTGATCAAGATGATCATCCCTAAAAATAGCAAGTACCTAAATCGAGCAAGGGCTCTAAAAAAACCGAATTTCATCTAAGATTCCTAAGGCTCATCTTGACTTTGGCAGCGAATTTCAGCGGACCAACTGGGGAAGATTTCGTTTTCTTGATTTGTAAAGGGAAAATCGCAAAAACGTTCACAGATTTCATAACGCAAAACCACTTCTTCTTCAATGAGTTCGTCTTCGCTCACCCGCTTCTGTTCAAGTAAGCGCATCAGTAAAGCAGGCGCTTGACTCATACCCCACGGATAGCTTTTTTGCATACCCATGCGTTGGGCTGCAAAAGTCCCTTCCCCCTCAACCACAACACTGATTAATTGATTAGGCGTCAAAGCACAAACTTTGAATTCGAGTGGACTTACTCCTGGTGGATCTTTCAAGGGAATTTCGGTCATTCCCGAAATAAACTCGACTGTATAAAATGGAAAAATCGGCTCGGCAAGCGCATCCATTTGCTCATCAAAGGGGGTTATTTCACGCGCTCTCCAAGGAATAATAAACTCATATTGCGCTTCTGCAGGTAAGGTAATCATCGAGTCATTAAGACCAGAGCTGGCCACAACGATGAGAAAAGGGCGTGTGTTAGGTAAGGCAAATAACTCACTCATCATTTGCTCTAAGTCTCTTTTCACTTGATCAGGAACGGGTTCATCGCTGTTATTGCTATAAATCCCTATAATCACTTGGTCATTGCTGCCTCTAAGCAAGATTTCTTGCTTAATGCTGTCGATAAGTTCAGTGACAGGATATACACGATCAAAGGCATGCTCACAGCTTTCATCATTCATACGCCCAATCGGCGTTACCGGATACCAGTCACCAAGATCAACTTGCTTGTCAGTGGGTGTTCGGCTTTTAAAATACCCTCTCACTGTATCTACAATTTCTGTTTGCAGCTGAGCACAACGACGGTTACTTCTGATTAAAAGATCATTGAGCGAAAAGAAAAAGGTTAAGGGATTGCTCAGCGGAGGAGAATAGCTCATTTCCATCGGCTTTAATATCGCGCTCGGAGGTAGGGGCTCAACAACAGTCACCGGACTAATGACCGAGGTTTTTGGCCTTAGCTCTAAGCAGTGTGATCTTCCTGTCCAACCAACAGGAAGAATTGCTGTAGCTGTTGAAGTCCAAGCGCCACTTCCTGCCAAGCAGTTTTCTTTAATATGCTCCGCTCGAGTTGTAGCGGTACTTGGTGTTAAGCGCCATTCATAACCACGCTTAAGAAGCAGGTCAACCGTTTCAAAATAATCAAAGCGATTTAACCTAAACTCTAAGTTTTTTTTAATGGCGATCGGCTCCATGCCAAAGGTCGTCATCGTTTTTCTTTGGCGCAAATCTAGGGCACCAAAGCTGACCCCATCTTCATGTATACTTCGTACGCCTCGCTCAAAGCGATTGCCTACTCGGCCTTGCCCCTCATAATCAGCACTTGATTCTGTCCATTGGACATAACCCGGCAACTGGTATTGAAAGCAGGTTCTAGCGCCACAAGCATAGGGAGAGGCAGGATAAATCGCTCGCCCTAAATCAATCGGCTTCCACAGTTCTATGTTTGGATCAAAATACTCAAAGCTTACCTTTTCAACATCTGCACTTTCGTCAATCTGCCAAAAGATAAAGGTTAAATCTTCTTGCTCAGAATAAATGGCCTCAAGATTTCGAGGTGCATAAGGACTAGGCTCAAATTCCACAAATGAGCATGCTGTGAACTGTCCTAAGCTTAGGCAAGCTAAGGCAAGCAACACAAGCAAAGTCATGGTCTGCTGAGCAAGCCACTGACTCTGTGACAAAAACTTTTTAATTAGAATCATCATAAGCCAAACTTATAATTAAAGTAGCTTACAATGTCTTGCTAATTAAAGTCCTTTTGGTGAAATACTTTAAGCTCTGCTCAGTAAATACCACGAGGACGAGTACTTACGCCACCCCAACGGCTAGTTGCTATACGTAAGAAGTAAGGTACTTGAGTGTAGTCACGAAGCTTGAGGCAGGCTCGGTTCGCTTCACATGCACAGTCAGTACTATCTTGAGCATTACAACCTGGGCGACCTTCTTCAGCAACCCCACCACTCTCGGTGATTGAAGATAGGCTTGGATCCCATTTAACAATCGCACGGCCGGTTTCAGGACTGATCACAGGTACATACCAATCGGGTGTTCCGTCACCATCAACGTCTGGTCCATCAGTAGTCTCATATGCTTTGACAAGAAGATCATTAGCATACTCAAGAACACGAGCAGCAATACCACGATGTACTTCTTTACCAAAGATAGTTTCTTTGCCAAAGGCACGAGCCACATAGGTCTTACCCTCTGGATTGTGGAATTCTATGCGGTTGTTGATTTCTGGGTCGGAATGAATACCCAGTTCCCACATACGCATCATATCCATCCATTGTTGCTTGTTGTTCTCAGGTAGATACATCATGGTTGTTGCGATCAAGAATTTCTGTTGTTCCCAGCCCACTTGTGGGTCAAGAGTCACAGTAAAGCCACCGGTTGTTCCGCCGTATTGCTCAGGATTCTCATTGCCAAAGCTGTCACAGAAAATGCCATTGTCTCCAGGGAAACAAGTACGAGGCTCACTACCCCACCATGAGGTCCAACCAATCGGTGTAGTTGGGAAACCATTGGCATCAAGAGCTACGTTACCATCACGGTCTGAACGCAGACGAGGTCCCTTAATGTCATCATCACCAGTAAGGTTATTGGCTAACCAACGGCGGTAACCGTCAGGGAAGATATCCGCCATAGAAATACTACGGAAACGCCCATCAACAAACTCTGAACGATCTGAAGAAATAAAGTTATCAACTGACTCAGTCATCAGCATTGGTGCATACATCTTATCATAGTATGAACCAGCATTAAGTGTGTAGTAAGAATCAAACTCACCCTTGTCATCCGCAAGCATATTCTCGATTGGACGACCACCGATTGCTACAGTCTCATAAAGACCTTGAGCACCGTTAGGTACGTTAAGTGCAGTAGGCTCATCCTCTAGACCTGTTGCATCAAGCTGTGAACGTAAGATCAAAGTCTCAGGATCCAAGAAGTGAGGTCCTGCTTCTGGACGAGCAAGCTGACGAGTAAAGTGATCAAAAGCGATACCAGTAGCAATTAAGTTGAGATCGAAGAAGTCGTCTGCAAGTGCATACCAGAAATCATCAAAGTTATAACCAAGATTAAGCGTAAAATCTCTGTAAATACTCTTGAGAAGACCTAGACCCTTAGCACCATCACGCATTTTCTCATTGTAGCGACCAAGTGCACGACCGGCAGCACCACGGATTGAGAAGGTCATGCGACCACGGCGATAGTTATCAAAGATGTGTCCAACCTCTTGCTGAGAAATGAAGAAGTCAAACAACTCGTAAGGATCAGCACCATTATCGTGACGGTAAACCGCTAGGTTACCAAGGTCAGCCCATGAGTCTGTACCAAAGCCATAAGGAACACGGATACGATTGTCACGATCATCAATGGCGTTACCACCTTGATAGAATGATGGACCTTCGCCACCCTCAGTATCAGGGAAGCGCAATGCATCCCAAGAACGATAGTCAACACGTTGTTGCTTACACTTGGTGTATTGGCCATCAACTTTAACGATTAAACCGTCAAAAGTTGGCTCCCAAGCACCATTGGTTTCTTCATCCCAATTACTTGGTTTAAAGGCTTCAACATCAACCTCTTGGCAGTCTTGAATAAGGTCGTAGAAACCGTTAAGTTGGCTGTAGTGAAGCTCGATATTGAACTGACCACCAGTGTTGATGTCCCAGTCATAACCAAGGATACCACCAAAGCCGTCCATTTTAGCAAGAATACCCTTATCACGGTTGGTGCCTGAACCAAGTTTATATGAAGGATCTTCATAAACTGAGACAACATCACCATAGAAGTTACGGGCTGCTGCAAAGTCATAAGCGCCTAGACCAAGCATATCTTGAGTAGGCTCACCAGCGTAATCCATAACTGATGAGTGCATCCACATCCAGATACCATTATCACGCTCGTTTTGGGTGATCGGGTCATAATAGCGAGGACCTACACAGTCTTCACCGTCTGCGCTCAGATCTTCACACTTCTCGGTCACAGTACCATTTTTGGTACGAAGCTGCCAATACTGTGGACGATAATTGAACGAGTCACTTGAGCTGACAAAGTTGTGACGAAGACCAACCGAGTGACCCATTTCGTGAACCATAACAGCATAGTGAGCACGACGAGCTAAGTAACGACGCATCTTTTCAGCGCGCTCAAGCTGCACGGCTTCATCATCACCGGCATTAAAGGCACCAAACTTCTTTTGAAGCATATCAGAAAGGCTACCAAAACCATGAGGCGCTGGTGCTTCATGTAAAATACAAGCACCACGCTCACCAAGAGCAGCTTCTTTCATGTGCTTTAATTGACGCATAAATGCTGGATTACCACCACGTAGCAATGAAGCACGGTCGAGAACAGCATCGCTCATTGGCATACCATCAACGCCCATCAGTTGTTGTACCATGCTATCAAAAAGCTCTGATTCAATCTCTGAGTTGTGGGCTTCAATAGCACGGTTTGCATAGCGAACGGCATTATCAGATGGAGCACTGATATGAGCTTTAACGCTCTTTAGTTGTTGACGAACTTCAAGAGCACGAGCTTTAAGGGCTTGTGGTAATGGCTCAGCCATACGTCGACGAGCTTCTTCGAAGGCCTCTCCCTTAAAAGGAATAGCACCATCAGTAGCTAAACCAACTACACGACGATCACGCTCTTCTTTAGTCATTTTTGGACTTAGACCACCAGTAGCTGCTCGCTCTGCAGCAAGGGCCCAATTACTGATGTATTCACCCTCAGTGACTTCTTCATCAGTAAGCTCACCGTTCATGTAGCGAAGTACATCAACAATCTTTTGTGACCACAAATCATTTACGTGACCCCAAACATTGATGCTTGCTGATACGCTTTCACCTGTAATCGGATCGATCGCATCAGTCATGATACCCCAAGGAGATGGAGTTTGTGGAGTCTTCATTACGTTCACTTGGTGGTAACGTAGGTCACCCATACGAACACTACCGGCAGCTTCACAGTCATCAAATAAGTCATCACCAGGTACAGCATATTGACAGTCAAAAGAGCTTACACCGGCAGGTAAACGCTCATCACCACAGTAAGGGTGATCATTTGCCTCTACTGGGCTGTGACAAAGAACAACGACTGGATTCATCATTGCTAATGAAACCAAGGCTTCACCTTCGTCAAGAGCACGTGAAGCAACAAGTCCTTCAGCTAAGCTCTTACAGCTTGCTTTACCGGCATCATCAAGAGGCCAGCCAGCATCTTTCAGACAGATATTAACTTCGCTAATCAACTCTTTAAGTGCTTCATTAAGATCTTGTTGGCCAAAGTGAAGTGGGAATTGAGCAGCACACTCAGCATCGATACCGTCGGTCCCCTTTGGACGTGCACACTCGGTGTATTGAGCGGCGCGAACAGCAAGACGCATTGCAGTATCCCAGTCGTTAGTCGCTTTTGCACTAGGATCATAATATTCCATATCACTAGCGTTAGTGTAGTGCCAAATTACAGGCTTAACAGTACGCTCGGTGTACGGAAGTGTACACTTATTGTGGTATGTATCACATTGTGAACCTTGCCCAGCATCGGCACAAGCATCAGCTGTACCATCGTTGTCACCGTCATAATGAGGGTCATTATTGATGGTGGTTTCAGGAGTATTACAAGCGACAGCTCCCTCCATATTGACTGGATCAGTGTAATAGTGGTGACGCTCCCAAATGTTATAACGGTTTGACAAGCGACGCCATTGAGCATCGGTTAGACCGTAATTACGTGCATAACCGGTACGCTCATTATTAAAGATACCAAAGGCAGAGAACTTGTAACCATCAACATAACGAGGCGCATAGTCATTAGCCTCTACACGACGGAATGAGTGGCGAATGGTGATTTCTACCGGGTTACAGTTAGCAACCGGTCCACTACCATTAAGGAAGTCAGGATCCAAGAAACAAGCTGGGAAGCTCTTGATGCCCCAACCAAAGCTACTGAGATCGATCTCGTCAGGCTTTACAAAAGCCTTGTTAGTCACGTCAAAATAGCCCTCTTCAAAATCAAAGACAGGTGCATGTGGATGTGAAGGATCAGTGATATCATACTTCATGGGCTCATAGATTAAGCCACCGTAGACTCCCAAAAGTGAAAGGGTATCAAAGTCGTATGAGTCAGTATTAAGGTTACGAGACCAATCTACACGAATGTACTCACGCTCATACCAAGGGCGGTCAGACATATTCTCATTACGAATATTTAACTGCTCGCCAGTGGTTGGATTGTAAGCATTCATAACATCAAAATGACTTATAATTGGGAAAGCGACCGCAATTACACCATCTTGAACACGCTCAGCGCCATCCTCATTGATACCACGACCATCTGTATTGTCGATGCGCTCATATGAGATACGACCAATGAGCATATCCTCATTAATCTGCCACTTAATACGTGACATGGGTTGGGCATAGGTTGAGGTAAAGAGACCACCTTGAGAGGCACCATAGCCAACATCGATAAGAGTACCTTGAGTCCAGAACTCTGGGTCATCTGCTGTGCTATTGAAATCTTCACCAATAAAGAATGACTTTTTTAGTGCATAAGGTTGCACACGGTCGATGGGAGGTCGCTCTTCAGCACAACCGCCCAACAAGACCAGGGCTAACCCGGCGAATATTAAGTAGGCTCTCTTCACTGAGCACCTCCTGTAAACATGTTGAACAAACATAAAATGTTAATAATAAAAAACTGAAACGCTTCTATAATCCAAAGAAAACAGAAGCACATAAAAACAAAGACGAATGAGCTTAATCCAATACCTAAGTATACATTAGCTCGCAAATAGCTTACTTCTTCTTGGCTTTCTTCTTGCCCTTCTTAGCTTTCTTTTTATCTCCATTGTCACTCGATTGAGCAACGCGGAAGACGCCAAGAGTAAAGCGTAAGTCAAGCATGAAGGTTGTATTGCGGTTGAAGAATGGTTGATAGTAAGTTGAATTAGGTGCCAACTGTGGGTTAAAAGTGTTCGCCATTAAAGCGACAATTAACCAAGGTGTTGGCTGCAAGTCAATCTCTGAACTGTAAGAGACTAAGTAACGCTTATTCATTGGTTCTTGTGCGATATGACTGACCGAACTGTTATCAATCCCTTGTGGGAACAGGTAACTTTCAATGAATGAAACACCTGTTGAGAAGAACAACCAGCCTGTTGGGAAATAGTT
Source organism: uncultured Myxococcales bacterium (assembly GCA_937146725.1). Classification (GTDB taxonomy): domain Bacteria; phylum Myxococcota_A; class Bradymonadia; order UBA7976; family VGTA01; genus CAKZRU01. Next base: position 57,930 of record CAKZRU010000194.1, on the reverse strand, counting down.
AAAACTGAGAGAGTGAGTCGTGCCCCAAGGTGCATTTCTTACACCTGTGTTAAGAAATTGAGCACAGTTGGGTGCATCAGGGGTACCCAAACATGAACCAATTCTAGGGGTTTCAATCTCGCCGGTTGTATAGCGAAAGCTATTGTAAGCTAAGTTAAATGAGTAACTAAGACTGCCCCAACTACCAAGTGACTGAATCAAAGCGATGACACCATTGACGCTTGCATTCATAGTTCTTGCTTGAGAAGCTAATGAAGTGGGTAAGCGCACACCTGTACCCACAAAGGTTAACAAGCCAAAATCATAGCGATGTAAAATATTACCTACACGCAAGGTGAAATCGCTAAGGCGAGTTTCTTCACGATAAGTGGTATCGTCTTGCTGGGTCCATTCACGACTAATATTGAATGAACTCGCAACAAAAAAGCGCGGTGTCATCCAATAACGAGGAGCAAAGGTTAATGTACTGTTAACAAATGGATTATAGCTTAAATCCTGAGATTTATCGATCGTTCCATAGCTTACTGAATTACTAACACTTAGAGTTGAACCTCTAAAGTCCTGAGTCGTCAACTCTGCTTGTGCAGTTGAAGCTGATAGAGTGATGCTTAAAGCAAAGCCAAGAGGTATAAGAGCAAGTACGCCTACGCTCGATTTCCAAAAATTAACAAACATACGAAACCTCATTATTCATTTAAGAGCTGAAAACTACACCTCTCAAGGCTTCTTGTCGAGTGTAAATGCTTGCACTTAAAGACACTTTTTTTTACCTTATTTACCATAACCCCGTAAATACCTTTTTTAAAAGGGTTATTTTGAAAGTTAACCCCATAAAACTTACGTACCTCTTTGTGTATAAAAGCCGGTTTGATCGTAAATTTAGAACGAAAGGCATCGTTTGTTTGTTAGAGGCTTACACTTTGAGGCTTACACTCGGCAAGTTTCCTCTAGAACATTGTGGGGGTGTTTTCCTCTTTAACAAACAAGCTAATAACGCTGATGTTATCTGTACCGCCTGCCTCATTTGCATGCGTAATTAACTGGTGGGTCAATGCGTTTAAATCATGTCCAAAACGCTGAATCAGCTCATTGATTTTTTGATCTGGCACCAAGTCACTCAAGCCATCTGAGCACATGATAAAGATATCCCCTTCCATAAGGGTACAGCTTGTGATCTCAACCTCAACATCAATCTCTAAGCCTAAGGCCTTTACAATGACATTTGTGCCCACTTTTTCTCGAGCTTCTTCGGGTGAGAGCTTAAGTTTATAGATCAGGTGATTAAGCAAGGAGTCATCGACAGTAAGTTGGACGAGTTGACCTCGACGATAGCGATAACAGCGACTATCACCAACCGTAGCAATAAGAAGCTCATCTGCGGAAGAACGCATGGCCACAACCGCCGTAGTACCCATCCCAAAATATTTGGTTTCTTTTACACCCCGATTATAAATCCGGACATTCGCAATGCGCAAAGCATTCATCAGCGCATTTTCTTCTACACTTTTACTAAGATCGGGCTCAAAAGGCCATTTAAATTGGGCTTGATGACGTGTTTCCGTTAAAAACCTACTTGCTTCCGCGACAGCGATTTGACTAGCAACCTGTCCGGCAACATGTCCCCCCATACCATCAGCAATCATCCAGACTTGCTGACCGTTATGTACCCAAAAAGAATCTTCGTTTACCTGTCGGGCACGTCCAACATCACTATGACCTACAGCAATAAGACGATGAGGCATCTAAAAGACTCCGTAAAAATAAGCAGAATAAACGATCAACTCTATTAAATGCTTTATACTTTATGACTTAGCTAAAGTCACTAGCAAAAAACTCTAATGATTGGGATCAATATCAAAACGTACTTCGGGTGCATGTTGCGCTAACCAACTTTCCACAAGGGTCCTATACTCACTCAACCATTCTTCACTATTCGCCTCAAAACGCATCACTAACACCGGCTGAGTATTACTTGCTCTAACCAAGCCCCAGCCCTGAGCAAACTGAACTCTTACCCCATCAATGGTGCTTAAAGTGTAGTTCTGGGCAAAAGCGTTTGCAAAACGAGTGATCACTGCCTGCTTATCCTGATCGGCGCAATATACTCTTAGCTCTGGTGTATTGATCATATTGGGCAGCGACTTACGCCATGCCACTAGGCTAAACTCTTTTTCGCTTAACCTTTCAATCAAGCGAGCGGCTGCATACAAAGCATCATCAAAGCCATAAAATCGATCGGCAAAAAATAAGTGGCCACTCATTTCACCTGCTAAAGGTGCCTTTGCCTCTTTCATCCGAGCCTTGATCAAGGAATGACCCACCTTCCACATTTCTGCAATACCACCAGCTTCGGTGATGCCATCATATAAAATCTGAGAACACTTAACTTCACCAATAATCATTGCCTGTGGCTGTTCTTTTAAAATCGCTTGGGCAAAAAGCAAAAGTAATTGGTCTCCCCAAATCACTTGGCCCTCACGATCAACAACGCCTAGACGGTCGCCATCACCGTCAAAGCCCAAGCCTACATCAGCATCCCATTCTCTCACAGCCATTTTTAATTCAGTTAAGTTACTTTCTACTGTGGGGTCAGGATGATGGGCTGGAAAATGACCATCCGGATCACAATACAAGGCTTTTAGCTGTACCCCTAAACTTTCAAAAAAGCGTAAGGCCAATGGGCCTGATGCCCCATGTCCGGCATCGATCACCACTTTTAGGTGACTTAAGTTTGGCTGAGCAAAGCGCAATCGAGAATGCAGAGCATTTAGATAAATTGTGCTTAAATCAAGCTTGTAGCTAGAGCTTACTCTTAAGTCTAGATCTTGGTGATTTATTTGGTAATTGGCGGTTGTAATTCGTTGATAAAGCTTTTGTAGCATCTCCCCATATACAGAGTCACAGCCAAAGCTTAGCTTAAAGCCATTCCAGGCACTGGGATTGTGGCTTCCGGTGACCATAAGTCCACCATAAATCTGTAAACTCTCTTTTTTATCCGCCTTAAACTCATAGGTAGAAAAATAAACGACCGGTGTGGGCACTAAACCTAGTCTAAGCACATCTAGGCCCATACGACGCAAACCTAATTCAAGAGCCTGTGACAGAACAGGACCACTTAGGCGTGCATCATAGCCAACCACGACCTTAATTGATTGAGAGCTCAGATCTTTTAAATCAAGCTCTAATCTTTCCAAAAGCTCGGCTGCATAAGCACAACCTAAAGCGTAGGCTAAGGCAGGCGTTAAGGTCACCTGTTCTGACCACTGCAGTTGGCTTAAGTCCACCTCATGATAGTCAAGTTCCTGACTTACAATGCCTCGGATATCATATTGACGAAACAAACTCTTGAGCGCCAAATGATGTGCTTTAGGCACTAGACTAGGTAAGGGTAAGTCGACGACTTTTTGATCAACTTCGGCAAAATTTGACTCATTAATCTTTGTATCGGCAGTCATGTCTCACTCACTTTCTACGCTAACCTGTGACCTCAAATATGAGTTTAAATGAATATGATGAAAGATTAATGAGAGATTAACGAGAGATCTAGCAGAGCTCAAGTGAGGTTTTTTAAACCCTGCTCTTTTAGATACTCAACAATACTCCGTACATCTTGTACCCGATCTTGTGCACAGACTAAGGTGGCTTCATCTGTATTGACCACCACAAGATCATCTATCCCCACCACAGCGGTAAACTTTTCACTCTGTACGGTGATATGCTGTGCATCCAAAGCAAGATGCTTTGGGTGACCCAATAAAATATTATGTTGAGCATCAGCTTTATGCACCTCATGCAAAGCGCCCCAATGGCCAACATCGCTCCAACCAACATCCAAAGGAATAACTTCAATATGATCTGCACCTTCCATGATGCCCACATCAATGGATACTGCTCTGATCTCTAAAAATGCTTGATCGAGAACTTGCTGATACCGGTTGAGATCGTGTTGAGCTAATGCTTCACCAACTTTTGACATTGCCATGGCTAATTTGGGCAGTTGAGTTTGAAACTCTTTAAGGATTCTTTGCACACTAAAGACAAAGACACCGCTGTTCCAAAGATATTCACCACTCGCTAGATATTGCTCAGCAATACTTTTAGGCGGCTTTTCCACAAACTTAGAAACCGCCAAACGACTTTGATTAACAATCCCACCACCGGCATAATGAATATAGCCATATCCGGTTTCTGCCCGAGTCGGGACGATACCTAGCGTAAGAATCTTGCCTTCACGAGCCCCTTCTACTGCCACCGTTAAGGCCCTTTGAAAAGCGGGTATATTCTGAATATGATGATCAGCAGGTAGCAAGATCATAATCCCTTGGGGATCTTGCTGAAAAATATGCTGAGCGGCTAAGGCAACACAGGGTGCAGTATTTCGAGCACAAGGCTCAATCAGAAGATTTTGTGGTGGCAACTCCGGACAGTGTTCTTTGAGTAAGCTCGCATGTTGTTCACCGGCCACAATATAGCGACCAGACCAAGGCGCAAGGGCATCCAAGCGTTTCATGGTTGAAACGATTAAAGAATCCTCTCCGCCCATCTTTAAAAATTGCTTAGGCAAGTGCTGACGAGACAGTGGCCAAAAACGAGTTCCCGATCCTCCCGCCATCACAACCGGATAAACACCGGTTGGATGAATCTGTTCTGAATCTCTCTTTGGTTCCATCATCGTCATCGGCTCACTCATCCTTCTTCAACCTCACCCGAGGCCACCCATTGTCTAAGCATTGGTAAATGATCAGAGCGCCATTCTTCACTTAAACGCAACTCCAAAAACATCTGAAACAATGCCTTATAGATACGTTCTAAATGCTCTAAAAGAAACATACGTTCAAAAAACTGTGTTTGACCACCCTTCGTCATAATTTCGGGTAATTTAATAGCGGTCATCATGAGAGGAGCCTCTCTTAAAGTAAAGATCCATTCCTGCTCACCTTGAGTAATTCTAATTTTGGCTTGTCTTGCTAATTTACCTAAGCGCAATGCCATACGTGCTTCAATACTTGAAGTCGGCCGTCCACCTTTAAAGCTGTCTTCCTGCTCATCGGCAGCAGCGGTGCTCATTGTCAAACGGTCTTCAAAGCTAAGTTCGATTTGCCCTAAATCTCCACCCAAGTCAAAAATGCCACCCTGAGCTTCCTCACAATACCATAACCAAGTCATGAATTCTGCGCCCAAAAACTCTGCCCGTTTAATTTTATCTGAAAGATCCATTCTCTATTCCCTTTTATTAATCGTTGCCTTTAAGGATTTAAAGCTCACCACGTAAGGTATCGATAAGCGTATCTTGATCGACAAAAGCTGTGGGCTCTGCAGTATCGAGCGACTTTAAAAGTTCTGTCGACAGACCTAAGCTTGGATCATGCGCAACAGTGTAAGCATATTCTGGGGTTAAAGTGAGTCCAAAGGATTCTTCAAACAGCTCTACAAACTCTTCATTTAAGCCCTTACTGGTACTAAAGAAGCGAACATAACCTGTTTCCCAATTCCATACGACTTCGGCAGTTTTAATCGTGGGTAAAACCTTTTTGCGTAAGGTTTCTTCGACCTTATCTCTAATTTCGGCGCGCTCATAACGGCTTAAAACTTCCTTTTTAAGCTCTTGCATAGCTCGACGTTCTTCACGTTCGCAATAAACAGCCAACAAGCGCTTTGGCACCACCAAGGTATCAATGCGAACTCCAATCACTACATACTCGTTATACAAGCATTGCTCTAAGCTAATTGAGGTATCAAGAGCAAAATGTGCATTACACCAGCCGACCGATCGCTCATCATCACCACTGGGATCGATTTCCTTAGCTAGGTGGCGACTCAGACCTTCTTGGACTTTTTTTTGCCATTGAGGGGGCAAGTGTTGATTTACTCTGTATTGACGATAGGTTAGCCCACCTTGAAAAGCACCCATATTCGACCTCTTTTTAGATATGAAATTAAAGATATTGATTCACTGCCTAAGCAGAATTTCTATGTAAAGCGACTCGTTATCCTAAACAATCTGAACTCAAAGTCCACCTTTGTTTATAACGAATCAATATGCACCAAAGTGATTCACCAAGCTTAACTTTCCCAAGGCATAAAGCTAAAAGCTTGCGCCGATCCAAAGCTAAATACCAAAGGTGGTGTGGCTAAGCCATCCGGATAGGGACTCAAAGGACGGGCGAGATCAAAGCGGAATACACTACGATTCACTTGAGGAAATAAAAGCCTCAATCCTAAGCCTGTGCTATGTTTCCAATCATATTCAGTGATCTTTTTATGTACGCTACCCCCCTCATAAAAAGCAGCCCAACCAAGGTGTACAAAACGCCAACGCCATGGCCGACTACGGTACTCAAAATGATTACGTGAGATTCCTCCTCCAACCATATTAAAGGCACCATTTGGATAACCTCTTAATCCGGCATCACCGCCTAAGGTCACCAAGGCGTTATTTATGTCTCTCCAACGCTCACTTAAACTTGCTCTAGCAATCAAGAAGCCATAATGCTTACTCATCAGTTTGATCGGTAAAGCCGCACTTAGGCCGACAGCAAGCACTTGGTTATAAATAGAGTCTAGCTTAGGCGCTTCAATTCGAGCGCTAGTGCCGATAGAAGCCGAAACAAAACCACTGGCTTGAATCGGATGAGTATAAGCCAAGCTCAAGCTAGGCAAATAAGCTTGATCTCCAAAAACAAAATATTGATGGTTTGTGCTTAAACTAGGGCCAATTCTTAAATCTTCTCGTAATCCATAGGTACTAATATTACTTAAGGCTGTGTACTTTCGCTTATACCAAGAAAAACCAATACTTGGTCCAATTTGAGTTCGATCGGGTGGAAGATAGATTTCTCGAAATCTCGCTTCTTGTGAAGCTGATACATCTGGAAGAACAAAGCGTTCACTTCGACTAAAACCAAGTTGCACACTTAGGCTTTTTTGATATCTACCTCGCCACTGGCGAGTTGCCCCCACACTTGCAAGTAAAGCTTGAAGCTCCCATTGAATCGGTGTCTGTTCAATGGCCTGAGTGCTTGGGTCATCATCAGTAAGTAAAACGCCAGCTCGACCAATTCGAGCTCTTTGACGTGTATATCCAAAGCTTGTTCCAAAGCTCCAAGCTTGATCTAAATTAAATAAAGGCCGAGATAAGGATACTTGAACCGATTCACCCTCTCTTTGAGCAGTATCTCTGGTCCATGCCCCGCTCACTTGGGCACTTAAACTTAAATCAGGACCAAAGCGGCGATGATTAACTAAAAAACCACCAAGTACATTATAAGGGCTCAAAGCACTGATGGCACTTAATAGTATTCGACGACCGCCAAGATTTCTTTCACTTAGACTTAAGTTTAAACTGTTTAAAACACCACCATTGTAACTAAAGCCACTCTCTAAGCGCAGACTCCATAAGTCTCTAGTCACAATCACCAACTCTAAAGGTGCTTGACTAAGGTTGTTTGATTGTACACGAGTCACAGGGTAAACATGAGCGGATGAAAATATCGCTAAGGCTCTTAGGTTTCTTTCGGTTTCTAGGGCATCAGCCTTGGACCAAGCCTGCCCTTTAAACAACCGTAACTCTTTTTGAATGACTGATTGCTTAGTTGTGCTATGTAAAAAGTTAAGTTGGTGAACAAGTTGCTTAAGGCCTTCTCGTTTTAAAAAGACAGGTAAGCTGAGGATGTGAACCTTAGTAATCGTTTTACCCTCTGGCTCAGGATGCAGTTGCCATCCTTGGCTTTGCAAGGCGAATAAACTCACTTCATCACTATAATCTTGAACCTGTTGAGAAAGGGATGAAGCTTTATCAGACTTAGGTGAACTTAGTGCATGATTCCCCAATAAGCAAATCAGCACAACTAAGCCTAAATAATTAAATAATTGAAGAAATTGCCTTATTCCTACGGCAGTTTGCCCTCGAAAACTCATGGAGATCGCTCAGCGCTTTGTTCTTCAACCTCTTGTAGGTGTTGTAATAAGTGTTCATTCACCGAAATATTCGATTGGCGAACAATCCCATGACCGGCTTCTTTAAAACTCACTAACTTGGCATTGGGTATGGCTTTTTGCAAAGCTAAGCTGTGTTTTGGATTAACTAAAAGATCCCCTTGTGCTTGAATCACTAGGCAGGCCTTCGTCAAGTTTTTGAGTCGCTTCTGGGTATTATGTCCTAAAATGGCACGTATATGACGATAACGAGTTGTAAAAGGTGGCTTAGGACTAAAATCTTCTCGGAGTTTGCTTAAAATCAATTCATGGTCAGCCATAGCTAATACACTTTTGGGGACTAACAGTTCTTTAAGCGCCTCTAAACGTTTGGGCATAGATTTGGCAAATTGGGCTTTTAAAAATAAAGGAATCCCTCTCATTGGTGGAATCACTCGGTGCCAAGATCCAAAATGGGTCACGATTAAGGCAAGAGAACTGACTCTCTCCGAATAAGTTACAGCAAACTCTTGGGCAATCATCCCCCCCATTGAAATCCCAATGACATGTGCTTTTGCCCATGCTAAGTGATCTAATAAGTGAAGACAGTCAGAAGCAAACTCGGACATCGATTTAGCGGCTGGCCCTAAACTTTCCCCCACTCCTCGATGATCAAACCAAAGCACCGTATAATGAGAGGCTAAGGCCTCGATTTGTGATCGCCATGCCCTGCCCCGAGCCATAAAGCCCATAATTAATAAGACCGGTGGCCCTGAACCTCGTAAACCATATTTGATTTCACCCTCTGGTAGTGGACAAGTATACTCAAGGTCTAATGGATCATGCATGGGTCATCTCAAATCAACTTTAGTTCAACTGCTTTTTAGCACAGTACACTTTGTCTTGAGATGACGATTGTTTCAAAGTAAATTTTTATGACAACTCATTTACGTATTAAAAGGCACTACTCATGAAACTAACCATGCCTTTGATCAGCTTGAACCTCGTGATGAACGCCTAGATGATCTTGCCTATCTAAATCGTATCACTGAGCTTAACGTTGAACATACCCAAGCTAATATTCTTGAAGAAAGCCCTGCGTGAGCTCAGTTGGTTGAGCAAGGTGACTTACTTGGTGTTGGTGGGATTTATAATGTTGCATCCGGTGCAATAAAATGGCTTGAGTAAGGGTTAAGCGTTTAAGCGACTTACCCCCAATTCACTTTATTCAGTTGATTTGACTTAGTTCAGACAAGGAAAGAATATGTTTAAGCTTTTGAGATTCTTTTTTATTATAATTATCATATACAGCGTAGGTTTTCTCAGTGGTATGCGCTATCAGGGCAGTGGAGATGAAACAGAAGCTCTTAAACAAGATCTCTTGCAAAAAAAGGATTATCTTAAAGAAAAAGGACAATCTGTGATTGAGTCCTTAAATTAAGGGTTGGTTAAACCTAATAGTTCTTCAGCATTTGCCCGAGTACGATCCGTAATCCGTTTACCACCAAGCATGCGAGAGACTTCTTCAATACGCTGATCCATACTCAAAGTCTTAATCATGGATCTAGTTCGGTCGCCTTTCACTTGCTTGGACACAAACAAGTGCTGATCTCCAATACCGGCCACCTGTGGCAAGTGGGTAATACACAGAACCTGTCGAGAGCGTGAGACATGCTTTAGTTTTAAGCCAAGCGCTTCGGCTGTTGGACCACCTACGCCCGAATCAACCTCATCAAAGATATAAACGCTGACCGGATCTAAGTCGGCAATCACTCGCTTGATCGCTAAGGTAATCCTTGAGATTTCACCACCGGAAGCTGCTGACTGTACAGGTAGCAAGGGCTCACCCGGATTGGCACTAATGAGTAAATTAGCCCGTTCAAGACCTCTGGGGCCAACAATCACTTCATCGATTTCACAACCTTGATTGGCCTGTTGAGCAATAAACTCAACCTCGAGCTTAGCTTTGGGCATGCCTAAATCGCTTAACTCCCGCTCAATCGAACGACATAAAGTGGGCGCAAAGCGACGCCGAGCTTCACTTAAAGCCTTAGCTTGACTCAATAAACTCTGCCCAATCACTCGGCGTTGCTCACTCAGTACTCTAATACGCTCATCTAGACTTTCAAAACTGAGTAACTCTCGGGCAATTTCATCTCGACGAGCAATCACCTCAGCCAAGCTACCACGATGCTTTTTCTTAAGTGTTTTTAGTAAATCTAGACGATCTTCTAAATCGGATAGGCCGCTTGTATCATCGCTTAAACCACGTGCATAACTTGATGCATTTCTCGCAATATCTTCGGTAATCGCTAAAGCGGTTTGAAGATCATCATACGATGCCTTTAGGGTTGAGTCGACCTCTAATAAACGTTCCAACGCTGATAGGGCTGAGTTTAATTGCTCTACCGCTGACCCTTGTTGCCCGTAGAGTAAGCGATCAATGCTATAAGCATCCTCTCTAAGCCGAGCAGCATTTCTAAGCTGGATGATCTTTTGCTCAAGATGTTCATCTTCAAGTGGATCTTCTAGATGTGCCTCTTTGAGTTCATTGAGCTGAAAGCTTAAAAAGTCTTCGCGATCAGCTTGGCTCTGCTGTCTTTCAAAAGATAAGCTAAGCTCTTCATCAATTTGAACCAACTGCTGATAACTTGATTCAAGAAGCTGTCTACTGTCTCCAAGACTAGCCGCCTGATCGATTAAATTTAGATGAGTCGATGCCTGTTTTAGATGATGTGCATCATCCTGTCCTGAGATTTCCAAGATAGAACTCATCACTCGCTGTAAGTCGGTGACACTGACATTAACCCCATTGATTTGACTGGAGTTTTTACTGCCACTCGTTTTACCCGAGCGTCTTTTGAGAGTTCGAGTGACTGTCAACTTTTTACTATCTTTAACCCCTAGTGAGCGCAACAAGCTTTTTAAGGCTTCATCTTGCTTTAGGGTAAAATTCGCTTCAACTTTTGCCTCGTTCGTACCGGTACGAATCAAGCTTGCATGCGCTCGTCCGCCGCCAATTAAAGAAAGCGCCTTAAGAAAGGTTGACTTTCCGGCACCGGTTTCTCCCGTAATCACCGTAAGACCGGCCGCAATTCTAATACGGAGAGTATCGATTAAAGCAAAGTTTTGAATCAGTATAGACTCTAGCATAGGGGGACATCAGCCTCCGGGATAAACAACAATAATTTGCTCACCTATATCAAGACAGGTCATAAAGAGATCAGGTTCAAAGCAAGTTGTACAACTTAGCTCACCATTGTCAGTACAGGCAGCCGGAAGTCCAACACAATCCGCTGTATACTCCAGCTGATCTGGACCGATCACATCATTCATAAAAATGGCACAATAAGTTTGCGGCCCACAGCTTTGCTCACCACAGGCAAAAGTATCCATTTCTGCTTCAAGTGAGCAACCACCAAACTGACTTACATCTATGCCTTGTGTACGAGCAACACAAGCATTGCTATACCTTTGTCCATCACAGCCACAGACCGGATCATCAAGAAAGTCACAGGCTTCGTTTTTACTTTGGCACTGTCCCTGACCTTCGCTAAAACCAACCGCACCACATAAACCCTCCGGATAAACGCACAGCTCATCATCAGCACAGGGCTCAGTTTGACTGCAAGGCTGTGGAGGCGGTGGGGCTAAGCATTCTCCATCACGACAGATCCGGTTTTCGGCACTACAATCCCTTTGCTGTCTTGTACTCCGTTCCATATCACATAATCCATCAACGCAAATTGGTGTGAAAACCACCTCAACGACCCATTGATCTTCACATTCGACTAATGCAATGGGTGGTGGCACAGGACATTGACTCGCATCGATACACATTGGCTCCTCGCCCGCTGTCATTTCGCCCGCTGTCATTGCGCCCGCTGTCATTGCGCCCGCTGTCATTTCGCCTGCTGTCATTGCGCCTGCTGTCATTGCGCCTGCTGTCATTGCGCCCGCTGTCATTGCGCCCGCTGTCATTTCGCCTGCTGTCATCTCGCCTGCTACTGCTTCCTCAGACTCTTTAGAACTTTCGCAGGCTAAACTTAAAACAAAACTCAAGCTCATCAGAGTTAGTTTTAGGGCTGATATGTTTCTGCGTTTTATGTAAAGCATGACTTTCCTTTAAAGGTCTATCAAATGAATCGTCAATCGTGTTGAATGCAGACTAATGTGTATTAGGGGTCAACGCAACAGCGGAAGCCTGCAGTTGCAGTTGCAATTGTAGGTACAGCGTTTCCACGAAAGTCACAACGCAAAATATCAATGATACGATCTGCAAAGCTACCTCCTAGCTGAGGATTGACGATTTGGCAATCCTGATTACGCTCACAGATTGTCCATTCAGCAAGATTGCCTGATAAATCAAAAAGACCATTCTGGCTTTCACAAGTGGCTAAACTACCTGTGGTTGAGGCCGTGGAAGCTTCCGTCACACAAGCTTGGGCATTATAGGTATTACCATACGGATAAATTGCTCCACATGCTGATTGCCATTCCGCATCGGTGCACAAGCGTTTACCTCGAGCCTCACAGGCGCTTTGAGCTTCATTAAGCGTGATATTCGCCCATGGTAAAACGCCGGCCTTACTGCACGCCCGACTTACATCAAGCCCTTGACTATTTGCACTTGCATCCGGTCGACTTGCTTCCCAACGATCCATCCAAAATGCTTGTCCATTTAGGCTTAGCAAAACCATTTCGCTCTCTCGAGAAACGTCCTCATCAATGCGCCCATCACAATCATCATCGATGCCATTACATTGTTCTTGGCTAGGCTCGGCAGCTTGAGCGCTACACCGTATATTACTTTGATCCTCGCTACAAACCTGCACCCCTTGACGATAGCAGGCCCCCACTCCAGCACTACACACGGCACCCAAATCAACGAGGCTTGCTTGTGGATTAGACTCATCAATTTGACCATCACAGTCATTATCAAGCTGATCACAACGGGTTTCAATCACTTGATATACCTCGGTTGGAAACTCACATTGAAATCCTTCAATGCCTTTACAAGTGGGTTGTATACCTCGACAAACCCCAAGACCTTCACAGTTAAGATCTTCAGGAGGCGTAAGCTCCTCATCAATACGACCATCACAGTCATCATCTGCTCCATTACAAAGTTCACCTTGATCCGGTCTTGGCACACATTCATATTCACACCCATCAAAACTTACTTGGTTTAAATCATAGCGATTGGGAGCACAGCTTACGATTTCACATCGTCCCTCATGACAACGTGTTTCAGCCGTGTCTCTGCTACAACTTAATCCACAGCGCCCGCAGTTTTCAGAATCATTTTGTAGGTCAAAGCCCTCGTCCAAAGCTTGATCACAGTCATTATCAACCCCATCACAGCTTTCGATAATACTTTGCTCATCATCACTGCATTCAACCTCATTTTGACTGTTTGGATCTTGGCTACAACGGATAATACCTCCCAAGCACAAGTCTTGATCAGAGCCATCACACAATTCTCCTAAATTGGGAAAATCTTCATCGATTAAACCATCACAATCGTTATCTGCTCCATCACACTTGGTTTCTTCTCCCATTTCATACAGGTCTGGATAGGCACAAGCAAAGCCTTGTGCACCTAAGCAAGCAATCAAACTTCCCGAACAAACGCCTTGATTTAAACAGCTGATTCCTTCGGGAGCAACCAGTGCTTCATCAACTCGTCCATCACAGTCGTTATCAATCCCATCACAGAGTTCATCAGTATTTGTGACCGTACAAGCATATTCACAGCCAGTATTGGGATCTTGGTCAAGGTCTTGATACCCCTCTTCACAGGAAAGAATTAAACATTCACCTTCTAAGCAGCCGCTTTCAGCGTGTAAACTAGGACAAATATGACCACACTCTCCACAGTTTCTAGGATCAAAAAGCAGTAAGAATCCCTCATCAACCCTTTCATCACAATCGTTGTCTTGACCATCACAACGTTCTTCTTCATTGATTCGCTCTTGGCACACAACTGTGCTTCTATCGCTCGCACAGCTGATAATCCCATTTAAGCATTGATCGGTGTCATCACTGTCACAGGGTTCACCCAAGCCCAAAAAATCTTCATCAATTAAGCCATCACAGTCTTCATCTCGGCCATCGCAGCGGATTTCGCCTGCAAGGTTTACCTCTTCGGGATAGTCGCAGACAATCCCATCATCACCTCGACATTGGGGAGACACACCAGAACATAACCCCTCATTCAAACAGTCAACACGAAGCTCTATGGCTTCATCAACCTGTCCATCACAGTCATCATCTGCTCCATTACAGATTTCGCCTCCTTGTGCATCACGGCAACTATATTCACAGCCATTATTAACCTGTCCATCCAAGTTAATATATCCTTCTTCACAGGCAGAAATCACACAGCGCCCCGATAAGCAACTGGCTTGAGCAACCCCCGTATTTAAACAGCTTACTCCACATGCACCACAATGATTGACATCTTGGCCTAGGTTAAATCCTTCATCGATCAATCCATCGCAATCATCATCGCGCAGATTGCATTCATCAGTTTGATCAGTGGGCTCCGGATTTAACTCAAGATTTAGCTCACAACTTGCTTCACAACCATTACTACTCAATCCATCTGCATTAACAAAGCCAGGTAAGCATCGAGCTAAACGACATTGAGAGTTGACACAGAGCGCCTCACCTTTTTCAAATGTACAAGCCTGTCCACAGGCCCCACAATTTTCGGGATCTCGGTCTAAATTACCAACATTGTCAATTTCGCCATCACAATCATCATCAAGGCCATTGCATACCTCTAACGTGGGTGTACAGCCATTAATTGTAAAGGGATCTATGCTGTCGCCAGCACTCTCGATTTGAGTTTCGTCTATTTTTATTTCTTCACAGGCAACTAAAGGGCCAATAAAAAGCCACAGACTGATCATAAAGACTGTTTTTAGCCTGAGTTTTTTTCGTCTTCGGTGACGTATGCCCCATAAAGCAAAAATGCCTAAAAACAATAAACCGTTCACGCTTAAACGGTGATCTCCTTTAATTTTTATGCCTTGTTGACAGCCACCACTGATTGACTCAGCAACTTCAACTTCCGAATTACCTTCTCTGCCTGCTCCACTCTCTGTGGTCTCATTTCCTTCAAGGATGGTTTCAACACTCGTTTCATTGGAAGAAGAACTAGAGTCATTACGAATGGCAAGGCAATCAACTAAGCCATCTCCTAAATACACGCATTGAGTTTCAGCCGGGCAATGAGTCGCTAAACACAAGTCAGGAATACATTCAGCATTTTCACAAATTCGCCCTTTTGAACATAGCACATCATCACAAAGATCACGTACACAGGCACCAGCTTCGCAGCGTTCCTCTTCTTCACAACTAATGCCTTCGCAAGCATCCGCTAAACACTCGCCTCTGACGCAGACTTCCCCTGATGCACACTGACTTTGAGCACAGCTTGCAAAGCAACGTCCTTCCAAGCAAGCCTGTCCTTGTGCACAGTTGACTAAGTCGCAGTCATCTCCTTGACATTGACCATCTATACATATTTTACCCGCTTCGCATCCTTCTGCATAACAATCGCCATTAACGCACTCGCCGGCTCGACAAAACTGTCCCTCACCACAGGACAAGACCGAACACAGGTCTAAGCAACGGTCATTTTCGCAGATCTCAAAGCTACGGCAGTTTTGGCATGGTATATCTAAGCAAACATCATCTACACATTCTTGACCGATAGGACATTCACGACTTTGACAGGGTAAAGCACATTCTCCACGTACACAAATTGCTTGGGGATTAGGGCAAATCACCTGCTCATCACTTAGTCCATCACAGTCATTATCTTGCGCATCACAGCGTTCCTCAGTGGCAGAGCTTGCCGGACATTCTGACCAACGTCCAAGCTCACATGAAGACGTGCCTTCTCCACAAGGATTATCACAGACGCGAACTAAAAGCTCATCAATGAGACCATCGCAATCATCATCCAAGGCATTACAACTTTCAGATCGAGGCGCAGGCGCAGTGCAATCCAGCCATTCTCCACTGATACAAAGTTCACTGCCACTGCCACATAATGAGTCACAGGCTCTTTCTAGATTTTCGTCAATTAAACCATCACAGTCATTATCAAGATTGTCACAAACCTCTAGTTGAGGTGGTGGCAAATTACAGGCTGTAAACGCTCCTGCAATGCAAAGTTGAGTCGCTTGTCCACATTCATTTTGACACGCCTGTATCAAGTTTTCATCAACCCGCCCATCACAGTCATTATCCAAATTATCACAGACCTCTAATTGAGGAGGCGGAGCATCGCAGGCAGACCACGCGCCGGCCGTACAGCTTTGCTGTCCTTGCCCACAGGCATTTTGACAGGCTTGAACCAAGTTCTCATCGATCTGCCCATCACAATCATCATCGATTAAATTACAGCCTTCTGGCCGGGCTTGTGGGGCAGTACAGGCGATCCATAATCCGGCTGAACATTGTTCTGTTCCTTCAATTCCACAGGCGCCAGTACACGCTTGATTCAGTTCTTCATCAACCTGCCCATCACAGTCATTATCTTGCGCATCACAGGTTTCCAAGGTTGGTGTGGGGGCATTACAATTAATAAACTCACCATTCACACATTGACTGACCCCTAGGCCACATGCATTTTGACAACTTTCAAATAAAGATTCATCAATCTGACCATCACAGTCATTATCTTGGGCATCACATAGCTCAGCTTGTGGAGCGGGGGCATCACATTGGCCATAGCTACCGGCAATACAGGCTCTTTGTCCGGCGACCCCACAGCCATTGACACAGGATATGGCAAGTCCCTCGTCAATCAAACCATCACAATCCTCATCTACATTATTACAGCTTTCTTCGCGGGGAGTTTGTGCTGTACAGCCTGACCACTCGCCAGCAATGCACACTTCAATGCCTGAACCACAGTTGTTTTGGCAAGCTTGAGTGAGCCCCTCATCCAAGCGTCCATCGCAGTCATTGTCTAGGCCATCACATATTTCTTCTTGTGGATCTGGAGCCGAACATATACCTAAGGCACCATTAATACATTGTTGAACGCCTTGCCCACAAATGGTGGAACAGCTCTGTTCTGACCCTTCATCAATGCGTCCATCGCAATCATCATCTAAGCCATCACAGCTTTCAGGAACATCGCCGACTAATAAGCCTTCAACCAACACCAAAGTATCTTCAAAGTCGTTATCGCCACCTCGAAATAAGTCCTCAAAACCAAAGTAAAATGCATTGGGAAAAGAGTTCGACCTATACACTAAATGATGAATAAAACTACTATTAGGATCCTCATCAATATTTAAGCGTGGCTCTGAATAATAAATATAACCTACATTATCATTCTGCGCACAGTTTGGCTGTCTTGTTCCTCCACCATCTCGTCTTTGTGGTGTAATTAAAAAGAAGCCAATAGGGCCACCTTTCCACTGAGGATTACCACAAAAGTTGATCGTGCTTGTGACAAAGGGTCTAATCGGTTCAACCGAACAGTCAAAAATGATGAAACGGTTTTGAGCTAAGGTCACATCATCCCCTAAATTATACCAACCAAAGGCATTTTCATATCCTCCTCCCTCAGCAATAAAGCTAAAGGTAAGTGAGTCACTAGGGGTGAATACTTCGGGAACTAAGCTTGCATCATTAATGACGTTAATGCCTTCATTAAGCGGAGCACTGTTCAGAATATTAGCAAGATTATTACGAGCCGGAATCGTTGACCCATCGGGTTGTTGAAGTTGCGCATAAGCGCCTAAGCTATGTAGACCAATATATAGATTGATCATTAGGCAAAGCCATATACGAATCTGCTGACTTGCTTTCACGTTAAACTCATCCATGTTACGTTTGCCTTATTCGAACTAGAGATAATCAAGAGTAAATCAAGATGCCACAAGCATAGGATTTATGATAAAAGCTCTTTATTTAGATCACTCTCGTATTGTTGCCATTTTTCAGTAAAAAGATCGACTTAAATTGCTTGATCACCTAGTTTCTAGTCACGCATCACTATCTAAATACGCAACACATAACCCCCAGCAATATCGCCTAGCACTCCTTATGAATCAAAACGACTTATATTCTCATTCGCCGATCCAAAACCAAAACGCTCGCTTGGCCTATACTCATCTGATCAAGCTGTTGCAGCTCTGTATTGTCAGTCTGTGCTTATCTTGTAATAAGCCACAAGCATCGGCTGAAGATACTCATGATGTACAAGATCAGCAAGCAAGCGAACAACAAAGTATTGGTATTTGCCCTTCGGAAATCGCACATAAAGGTCTTCCCGACGGAACTCAAGCCTTGCATCATGATATTGACTATTGGATCGAGACTTGGGCAAGCCAATTCAATAGTCTTGAACAAGAGCTACTCAGTTCACAAGCTATTGAGGCGCATCGCATGGCCTTAGCTCAAGAAAAGCTTCCTACCGGTATACAAGGAGAGCTTAAGGGGCAAATGGACCTGGGTACGTCCCTAAGTAAAGAAACGATAGAAGAAAAACTAAGTGGTCGGCTAAGCTATCTCAAAAAGATGATTGATGCAGGTGACTTGGTCTCTTGGAATAAGGAAAGCTTAGATGAAGATGAAGTAAATGCCTTTTTACCCTCAGCCCATCGCTTGGTTCAACCTACAATGCATGTTGCTTTAACTGAGCTTCAGCTTCAGTGTGGTCCTTACCCAAAAGCCTTAAAAAAACTGACCGCTGATCAAAGTATTAATCGTAATGCCTGTACACGAATTAAGCCCCAAGCGCCTTTAGAAGTCTTAGCCCATTCACCACAGGGAATGAAGCTTGTGCGTAGTCGATTAGCAATTGGCTGGCTAACTAAGGATGCACAAATCTCTCCGGCTTTAAATCAAGCGCAAAAGCAAGACTATTTGGGACAAAACTTCATTTATGAGCCTTTGTTAAGCAGTCAGAAAAGCGAGCATTTCAAGAACATCTTAAGTAAGCATCAAGTTCTGTTATCTCCCTTAGCCGGTACTCGCTTTCCTTTGGTCGCCACACCTCTACTTAAACCTGATCAACCGGAACCGCCACCTCAAATCTGGATCGCCAACGCACAAGGGATCACAACGCTAGATCTTAGCGAAACTCAGCTTCAACTTTCATCACCTAAATCTTCACCACTTGGAGCAATACTAAAGTTTAATCGGCGTAATTTACTGCAAGTACTCTTTAGCATGCTTGGTCAACAATATGGCTTAGGTGGTGCTGGTGGAGGTGTTGACTGTTCAAGACTGATTGTGAATGCCTTAGAGCCCTTTGGTTTAAATCCACCTCGCTATTCTGGACATCAAGCACATATGGGTAGTTTTAGTATTGATGTGAGTCAGATTAATAGTGACCGAGAAAAGCTTAACTTGCTTAATGCTGCCTTCAAGCAGGGGATTACGCTTTTGTATCTACCAGGTCATATCATGGTATATTTGGGGCTAGATCAAGAAGGGATTCCACGCGTTTTCCATGCCTTTGCTGACTACCAACAAGTCTGTGAAAGTGGCACCGGAGAAACAACTATTAGAGTGAATAGAGTTGCTGTTACCGACTTAGCACGTGGTCAAGGGAGTAGCAAAGGTTCTTACTTAAGTCGAATCACCCGTGTGGTCGTTTTGGGCGGCTCTTCAGGGCCCGCTTTAGATGGTTTGGCACGAAAAAGAGTGCCTGCTCCCATACTTAAACCACGGCGTAAACAGTGTCGTAGAACTAAAAATAGAGCAAGAATCTTTACTTCTCCTCACCAGCCACATCGTAATCAGCCGACTCGACTTATGGTAACTCTGCCCCAAGCTGATCCACCAGCCTCTTTGACTTTATTTGGGCCTAATGATGAAATACTAAGCCCTAAGCTTTCTCGCTTGGGTGGACCTCCTTTCACATATTATAGTGAGGGCCTTAGTCTTAAATCTGGTCAGTGGCGAGTAGCTTATGGAGAAGGCAATGAACTTTACTCCTGTACTCATATCGAAGTAAAATCGAGAGCAAAGTCCCCAAAATTAAGTGAATATATTTGGGATCCACAAGAAGAATGGTCTGCCCATACAGAGACCTTATTTTCAGCCTTTGTGGAAAAGCTTTTTCAGTATCCTCTTGAAGAAGATCACTCGTGGACAAATCTACAAGACCTGCTGATGGTCAGTGAGAAAAACTTACTTTTTAACCACTTTAGTCAAGAGGAAGATACACGTCTTAAACTGCAACCTGATTGTGCTGACTTACCATATACTCTCCGTGCCTATTTTGCTTGGAAACTGCGTTTACCCTTTAATTATATGACCTGTACTCGAGGTAATAAGCGCAAGGCACCTCAGTGTATGGATCGTGTGGATAGCCGTGTTCCCCGTGAAGGAAAAAAGCTTGGAGATGACTTTCAGTGGTTTGCCAAGCGTGGTGTGGCTGGGCATGTACACTCGGCAAGTGCCAGAACCTTACCTACCGATGATGAAACTGAACTGTATCCGGTTGCCCTCACTCGTGCAGCCCTACGACCAGGCATTGTTTTTGCAGACCCCTACGGACATATTTTACTCATTGCCGGCTGGGAAAAACAACCTCTGAATGGCTATGGTATTTTAATTGGGGCAGATGGACAGCCTGACGGAACAATCGGTCGACGTCGGTTTTGGGAAGGTTCTTTTTTATTTGATCCCGAAACAAAAGTAGTAGGTGCCGGATTTAAAGCCTTTAGACCTCTGGTTAAGGTCAAAGAGTCCAAAAAGTCCAACAAGAAACATAAAGGAAGAAAAAAGAGTAAGAATAAAAAGTCAAACTTGGATCCAAAGCAGGTAGGAGAAGCTCAATGGCGTCCTTTAAGCAATGAAGAACTAAATTATAAACGGATGGGAGATCTCGCTTGGAGCGACCAGCAATATCAGGGTTCTCGACTCGACTTCTATGATCGGATGAATAGCTTAAGTAGCCCCCGACCTGTCGAAGTCAGCGCTCAACTCAATGCCCTGATTGAAGCATTACATGAGTCAGCTCGGCGTCGTGTTCTCTCGGTCGACAATGGTGAAAACTGGATCAAAGAACACAAGAAACGTCGCATGAAAATGCCGAGTGGCTATGCAATTTTTCAAACCGCTGGCCCTTGGGAAGACTTTGCCACACCATCTAGAGATATGCGCTTATTGATCGCTTTGGATACTGTACTTGATCTACCTCAAGCTTTTAATCGTAATCCCCAACGATTTGGCGTTACTGCAAATGAGGTCCCAAAAATGTTACCTAAACTTAAAGCTGAACTCAGTACGGCGCTTAAGGCTAAAACCATTCAATACACCAAAAGTAATGGGGAAAGCCAAACACTAAGCTTATGGGACTTAAGCCAAAGGCTCGGTGCTTTTGAAGTCGCCTATAATCCTAATGACTGTGTGGAGATTCGTTGGGGCGCTCCTCAAGAGAGTGAAGAATACCAAACATGTAAACGGCATGCACCTCGCTCACAGCTTCGCAAGATGAAGCGTTATAGAGCTTGGTTTAAAGACCGCAAACGTCCACCACGCGGTACACGGTAACACACGTTAACAGACCTTGTTTTTAAGCTTTGCTGACCTCTAGCGCTTTGAGTGCGCTGAGGTCTAGCCTTTGCGACTTAACCACTGCTTGTTAGCAGTTTTGTTAGCCCTTACTTGGCGGGTTCCATTCACCGGTTTGCATACCAAGATGCAAATTACGTTGACCAAGAATATCTACGATATCAGATAGACTCTTACGACCAAAGTTCTTGATCTTAACCATCTCTTGCTCAGTCTTTTGTACGAGCTCACCAATGTAACGAATTTCCGCTGAGCTTAGGCAGTTGCTAGCACGCACTGGTAGCTCAAGTTCTGAAACCTGCATATCAAAGAGAGGATTGTAACTGGTTGCCTGCTCTTTTTCTTCTGCAGGGATAATGATCTCATCTTCTTCTTTGAAGTTAATAAATGAGGTCATTTGCTCGCGGAAGATTTGTGCGGCAAGAGAGATCGCCTCTTGCGGTGACAAAGCACCATTTGTCCATACATGCAAGGTGAGCTTATTGTAGTCAGTACGTTGGCCAACACGTGCATCAGACACCGAATAGTTAACGCGAGTTACCGGACTAAAAATCGCATCAATCGGATACAAGCCACTACTCACTTCACCATGATCAGATGCTAAAACATACCCATAACCACAGCGAATTTCCAAGCTAATGACTTGGCTAGCACCGGTGACGGTACAGATATATAAGTCTGGGTTAAGGACTGTGATGCCTTCCGGTAGAATAAGGTCTTTCGCATAAACCTCACCCTTACTCACATCACATTTAATCACCACATTTTCTTCACTCGCCATCCACAGGTCAAGTTGCTTCAGATTAAGTTGTAGGTCCTCAAAGTTTTCAGCGATACCGGCGATTTTGCCTTCATCACTGATGCGGTTCACCTTACAGGCCACTACTGAAGCACCACGAATTGCAGATAAAAGAATCTTTTTTAGCGCTTCACCGACAGTATACCCGTAGCCACGCTCAAGAGGCTCCGCTACATACTTTCCGTAGCGCTCCTGCTCTACAACAATAGATACACCACGTGGGCGCTTCAGCTTTCTCCAATTACGAGCAATCATTGGGCTCATCTCTAACATAGAGCGTCTCCTTGGGCTTATACTTAAAATAAGGGCATAATAAAGCGGTGAAGATTAAAACGCTTTTCTCGCATTTGTCAACTTAAATAGGGTATTTTCGCAAAGACTTCATGCCTGTGCTCATATTTCTACTTACATTTCTCAAGAACCTGATGCACAAATTGGGCGATTTCCATATTCTCATCGACTGCTTTACGTTGGTGAATAAGGTCATTAAAATGAAATAATGACAATTCTAAACTGTCCACCAAATACCTATTTTTATTAACCAATCCACAATCCTCTAAACTCAATCCTGTTGATTTTTGTTCGCCGGCATTTTGTTTATCAGCAGATACACTTACCAAAGCTTCTGTTTTACAATGTTGCCACTGCTGAGTTTGATTCAAAAAGTAATAATGATCAGAGCCTATTTGGAAGTAACGACATTTAACCTGTGCCTGTCGATCAACATAGATTTTGACTTGCAGACTTTTAAACTCAAGCGAGAGATTAGATACAGTGTTTAGTTCAAGGCCATAACGACTTGAACTCTGAGTTAAGGTATCTAGTTGAACTGGCGCACCGGTGCTGCCAATAAAGCATTCATCAGGTTGTATAGTTTTAAGTTCTAGATGCTCAGCCCTCAACTGTGGAAATAAAAACTTGAGTACGCTCAAATCATGAATCGCTAAATCATATAAAAGATCTAAAGGATTTTCTTCTACATGACCTTGAGTCTTTTGCTTACTTGTTGATATTCGGTCTAAAGTCTCCCTTACAGCAAGCACCTTTATATCTTCGAGATGATCTTTATCTTGATGACCTTTATTTTGACTTTTTAAAAGCATCTGTTGCTTTAAATGAACAAGCCAAGGCTCAAAGAGTACGATAAAGTCGACATAAAGCTTACAATGATTTTGCTGGGCTACTAAAGCTAATTGATTATATTCGGTAACACTTGTGGTTCCGGGTTTTTCTAGCCAAACATGCTTACCATGCATTAGGGCTTGGCGAGCTAGAGCAACATGACTATGCGGTGGCGTGGCAATAAAAATGACCGCAATTTGTGGGTCTTCAAGAATCTTATGCACATCATTGCTATAAGTAATACTCTTTTGCTCAAAAGACTTCTCAAACTTAAGATCACCAATAATCCTCAGATCAAAAGAATCAGAGTCATTGAGTTTGCGACCTAATATTTGGCCCCAATATCCGTATCCAATGAGTGCAGACTTAATCATGTATACCTTGGGTTACAATATGAAAAACACCGTGAAACTATACTTTAAAGGCGCTTGCCTTGGCTTAAAGTTTGATAAATATGTTAGGATAAGCAAGAACTTGCTGACGCTGAATAAAACAATCTATCAAGCAAAGGGTATAAGTTGATGTGTAGCCAAAGACAAGGTCTTCGCATAGAGTTATTATTTTGTAGTTTTCTGAGCCTGATCTTGCTCTCTCCGACCTATAAAAGCTTTGCCCAAGTTTCAGTTCCAGCTCAACAGCAAAAGGTTAAAAATGATCAGCCGATGCCTTTGGCTCAAGTCAATGAACAGAACTTGAAAACTCAGAACAAGTCTATTTCTTCTCCAAGTTTAAGTAAAAAAAACACTAAAGATTATAAACTGACGATCACAACTGACTTAGCCTTGGACTCGACTACCCCTTCCTTTTTGCGCAAAACGACTGCAGGCTTGCTCGCTTTAAGTTCTGGAGTCTTCGTTGCAGGTGGTGGCCATCTCTTACTCGATGAATCAGCGATCGCCAAACAGCTATTTTGGTGGAAATTAGGTGGATTAGTCGGCATCTTTACCGGTGGAGCTATTTTAGCTAGGTCAGGCGCATCTAACTTAGTCACCCCTTGGGCAACGCCCTTTTTAATTGCGTCCGGAGCAAGCTTTATACTGCCCAACCTTCTTGATTTTGCCGGAGTTTGGTTATCCTCCACCCGAAAAGATACACAGCAAACATCTATAGACCCTTCCTTAAAGCTCGCTCCATTAATGGAGCTTTATGGTCGCAAGAATCTAGTACTTAGTGTTGGTACAAGAGAAACTGTGCACCAAGCTCCTCTTCCTTTCTATGAGCTTACATGGTCGCATTCCCTATCTGGTTTTGCTTACCAATTAGGAAGCTCTTGGTCAGACCAGCAAGCTCGATTTAGACTAAATGTACAGCACCCGCTGAGTAAAGGTTTTGGGTGGCGACTTTGGCAAGGGGTTGGTTTAAGTACTCACCACCATTCTCAAGCTCAATTTAATCTATATCAAGGTGAACTCACTTTGAGGTTAGCACTGCGTTTTGGCCAACTCATCCATCCTAAATTCCAAAACTTTAGTGGAGAGATTTTTACGGGATGGTCTGGCGGCGCCTTTGTTTATGCCAATGAGGCTTTCGACCAAATCAGCGGTATCTTAGGTGGCTTTTCCATGACTCATCATAGCTTTAATGACCATGTACGCTTTAAGTTGAATTATAACCATCGACATGATGATTGGGTGGGAGGCGCTATTGTTCCAGGGCTGGGAAGTGGTGTTCTTGGGTATATCCAAAGTCGCTTTAGCGTCAAGTTCACTTCTGACTTTTGGCTCGCAACGCAGGCAAGTTTTGGCTCAGCTCACTTATACACATTGCATTTAATATGGATAAGCTAAGCACTATTAAGCCGTATCATAAGGACCCTTTTATGCATCAAAAATATAGAAATACCAAGGCTAAATGTACTCAAGCCAATCACAGACTTTTGTTCATCAAGCTTTGGTCTTTACTCCCCCTAATCTTTGCTTGGCCTTCAGCATGTTTAAATGTTGCTCAAGACCGAACTGAATTAGAAGAACAAGTAGGTCACGCCCAACTTGATCATATCTTAGTGGATATTAAAGATGGCTTAGCGAGTGTGCGTGAGTTTAGTGTTCAAACTCACTCTACAAAAAAAGATCTATTCTTAGAGTTATGGGCGCAAGCTCCAAGCTTAGAGATTAACCTAGATATAAAAGCTCAAGAGCATACTGAAGCTAAAACCGATGATGTGGTCAGTATTGAATTAAAACTCTATAATGTGATGTCAAATAGCCAAGTTTTTTTGACGCAGACCTCGAGCCAAACCTTGAGCCAAACTGAAATCAATGTTGAATATATTGCGCCAACCATCATGAGTACTCAACTTACCTTAAAAACTGGTACTTATCATATACATGTTGTGCCACCCCAGCCCCCCGGTGATCAAAGCTGGAAGTTTGCTGTTTTTGCTGATGTACAAGAACGCTTAAATGGAGTTGCTGATCTTTTTATCCCCTTAGGTCAAGAGGAACTCAAGTTTGCTTTAATCAGTGGAGATCTGACCGAACAAGGTCGTATCGAAGAACTGAAACAGTTCCAAAAGCAACAACTTACCTATCTCCCTTTCCCTTGTTACGCCACCTTAGGTAATCATGAACTCGGTACAGATGGCGTTCCCTTTTATCATTATTTTGGACGAGGCAGCTTTAGCTTTGAATATGGTGAAGCGCGTTTTACGCTGATTGATGGTGCGAGTGCAAGCATTGCACCAAGAACCCAAGCACGATTAAATACTTGGCTTGATCAAGGCGCTGAACAACTTCATGTCTTAGCCACTCATATTCCCCTACTTGATCCGGATGGAACTCGAGGCGGAGCTCATGCAAGCCGTCTTGAGGCGGCCAAACTTCTGAATGACCTACAAGCACATCACTTGGATTTACTTTTATATGGACATGTTCATACTTATCGCTATTTCTATCAAGCGGGTATTCCCACGATTATTAGTGGTGGCGGTGGATCTATTCCCATGAGACTCGATGGCATTGGCAGACATTATGTTGTCTTTGAAATCAATCAAGCTCGTGATGGATTTAGTCACCAAGTCCAAAGGATTTATCCTGAAGAATAGGTCAATCATCAATAGGTCAGTAAAACCGAAAAAACTGTGATTTTCTTGCAACATCATCATAAAGGGTCTTAAATCAGAAAGCGATTTGTATCAAAGATTTACTGATTCTGATAAAGAGACAACTATGCCAATCTATCATGCTTTCTCTCGGTCTCACCGACGACTTATATTAGGCTTAATCATCATTTTGAGTGTGACTTTTAGTGCTTGTGACGACACCGGCTCCAACTCTAACCAAGCAAATGAAGTTATGGCCGGTGAAGTGACTGCCGGTGAAGTGACTGCCGGTGAAGTGACGGCCGGTGAAGTGACGGCCGGTGAGGTGACTGCCGGTGAAGTGACGGCCGGTGAGGTGACTGCCGGTGAAGTGACGGCCGGTGAAGTGACGGCCGGTGAAGTGACTGCCGGTGAAGTGACGGCCGGTGAAGTGACTGCCGGTGAAGTGACTGCCGGTGAAATCCCTAATGGTCCACCTCCTTTAGATTATGACTGTAATAGTGGAGTGGGGCCTAGAGACGAGCAAGGCTATCCACTTACCCCACCGAATGACCTCATCACACTTGCCTATGATAATGGTGAGGGCATTGGAACTGTTGCCAATCAAGACTGGATGCTTGGCGAGGTAAGCGTAGCTCAAGCCAGTATGTATGAAGGTGTTCGTTTTGAGCTAGAGCATCCGGCCGAGATTTATCAGATTCAAGTCCAATTTGATCAACTTCCACGCTTTTTAGATTTCCCAATGACCTTAGGGGTTTATAGTGACTTTGGCTACAATGGTTTTGACTTTTGGGCGCAAGATCCACTTTGGCTCGGTAGTCGCTGTCGTGGTGACCTTAATCCTGCCCAATGGGTGACCTATACACTTGATGAGCCGATTGTCATTGAACACCCGGGGCTGGTGTATGTCGCACATAAGCGGGAGAATGCTGATGATCCTGCGGTTATTTTTGATAACTCAACACCTGAAAGTTGTGCACCGGACTCTGATAATTGCTGTGCGCCCTTTGATGACTGTCGTTCTAATTGGAACTTTCCGGAGCTTACCGAATTTCAAGGCTCTTCATTTTACTCAGGGCTTAGTACAACCTTCCGCTATAATTATCTGATTCGCTTAAAGGTGCGCTACACCGAAAACTTTGATCCAGCCGAAAGTCGCTTCAAAGCGATTGAGGACTTAGAGGTGGGTAGTCGCAGTGCTTGGGGTGACTTTGATGATGATGGTGATGATGACTTACTGACCAACAGTGGCCACCTGTATCGCAATGAGGGCCAAGGGCAGTTTATTGATATCAGCGATGAAAGTGGAGTGACTGCCGCAAGAGAAACCGGTGGGGGTAGCGGTGGTATTTGGGGAGACTATGACAATGATGGTTGTCTAGATTTAATCATGTTTGAAGAATCATATACACGCTCTGAAGTTCTGCTTAAAGGCGACTGCCAAGGCCATTTCACAGACGTCACTCTCCAAGCAGGGATCACTGATGTGCTCAGTGAGCGTCGCTGTGAAACAGATGAGCAAGATCGTGCGCCCAGTGCTGGGGCCGCTTGGCTAGACTTAGATGCTGATGGTTGGTTAGACCTATATATCGCTAACTTTCTGTGTTGGGGCTCTGGCGTGCCTTATCATAACCAAGTTTGGCATAACCGAGGGGATGGGACTTTTGAAGAATGGAGCGGTCTTTACGGCTTTGAAGGTGCTGATGATGTGCCCTGGTCTAGTCGAGGCGTAAACCCCATTGATTTAGAACAGGATGGCGATATTGACCTTTTTGTAAATAACTATCGCTTAAATCCCAATCGCTTTTATCTAAATGTAAGTGAGGATGAACCGGCCTTTGAAGAAAGAGCCGAAGATATGGGCTTAGCCGGTAAGGGCACTGATTTGGGCAGCGTTGTCTATTATGGACATAGTATTGGTGTAGCTTGGGGCGATCTAAATGGTGATGCCAAGTTTGACGTGGTTGTCTCTAACTTAGCTCACCCTAGATTCTTTAGTTTTTCTAATAAAAGCGAGGTGTTAATCCAAAATGAAGCGGGTACATTTGATGATCTCCAAGGTGACTTTACCCAGCCTGTAGGTGAAGCGGGACTACGCTATCAAGAAACCCATTCTGTACCGGTTTTGGCTGACTTTAACCAAGATGGACATTTAGATTTGGTGATCAGTGCGGTCTATGATGGTCGGCCAACCGACTTTTATTATGGTTTAGGTGATGGTCGCTTTAAGCTAGATGCGTACCGAGCCGGAATTACCACTGAAAATGGGTGGGGCATGTCCACCGCTGATTATGATCAAGATGGTGATTTAGACTTAGTGACCAACAAGGCCTTGTTTGAAAACCAAGCTCAAGACAATGGGCATTGGTTACAAGTCAGAGTCGTCGGTGACCAAGGCTCAAACTGGGCGGGTATTGGTGCAACAGTTACCGTCTTTGCTGGGGATAAAACTTGGATCCGTTCAGTTGAGGGCGGAAGTGCTCAAGGCAATCAAAATAGTCTTACCCTTCACTTTGGTTTAGGTGAAGAAACTGAAATCGACGCGATTGAAGTCCGCTTTATTGGTGGTGACTTAGTTCGCTTTGATGGCCCAATTATGGTAGATCAACGCCTAAAACTCACTGAAAGCTCTACTATAAGTACCTTTTAAATATTTTAAGCACCTTCTTCTTAAGCCATAAGGCCAACATATGAATCCTAAGCAACTCGATCAACTGACCCAAGGTCTTATTGAAAGCTATGAGTTATATCCAACTCGTGCTGACCAAGGTGAGCCCTTGCCTTCTTTTGAGGCAATTATCAACATTATTGAAGAAGTTCGACGCTTACTATTTCCTGGCTTTTATGCGGACGAATACTTGCCAAGCGTAGGCAAAGCCTATCGGGTAGGTCATTGGCTCACTCGGTTACATCAAGCCTTAACTCGTGTTTTAAGCCTAGCTCTTGCCCACGAGCGTTCAGTGCGAAGTCATAACAGTCAAGCGCCTTGTGGAGAACAGTATGATCAAGATAGCGTGAAAAGTTCCCGAGCAGCCAAGGTGGCTTCCTTGATGAACTCAAGCGACTTATGCGCTGAGGCTGATCGTTTAGCAACGCAATTTTTAAATACACTTCCAGACTTACGCCGACAGCTTATTTTAGATGCTCAAGCAGCTTTAGAAGGTGATCCGGCCGCAGGAAGTTTAGAAGAAATCATTCTCACTTATCCGGGTTTTGAAGCGATTATGACCCACCGCTTTGCTCATCTTCTCTACCAAGAAGGAATTCCATATTTACCACGGGCATTGTCAGAGTACTCACATAATCGCACCGGTATCGACTTGCATCCAGGAGCCCAAATTGGAGAGTCGTTTTTTATTGATCATGGCACAGGTGTAGTCATCGGCGAAAGCACAGAGATTGGAAACCGTGTGAAAATTTACCAAGGTGTCACTTTGGGGGCTTTATCGGTCAAACGCAGTCTTTCTGGCCATAAGCGCCATCCCACCATTGAAGATGATGTGGTGATCTATGCGGGAGCGACTGTTTTAGGTGGCCAAACCGTGATTGGAGCGGGCTCTATGATCGGTGGTAATGTTTGGGTCACCAATAGTATTCCCCCGCAAAGCACTGTGATTGGTACGCCTCCTTCCTTTCAAATGAAGGGTGGAGAACATTAATACAACTTACATAACAAATATTAAACCTACTGCCTACTTACGGAGATTTCATGGCAATACCAGCGAGTTCAGCGCCTCAAGGTGATGCGCCTTATCAAAAAGAAAGCTTTGGTGGACATCCCACCAGCCTTTATATGCTTTTCTTTGCAGAAATGTGGGAACGCTTTTCATACTACGGTATGCGTGCCCTGCTTGTTTTATATATCATCAAAGGCTTTCTACAAAAGAATGATGCAGAAGCCTATGCCATTTACGGAGCCTATACTGCTCTAGTGTATGCAACTCCCTTTATCGGAGGTATGATTGCCGACCGGTTAATTGGTGCTAGACGCTCTGTGATTTTAGGTGGCTTACTTATGGCTTTAGGCCATTTGATCATGACGATCGAATCAGAAACTCCATTTTACTATGCCCTCGCTTTTTTGATTGTGGGTAACGGCTTTTTTAAACCTAATATTTCAACGATTGTAGGCTCATTATATCCTGCTAATAGTCCACAAAGAGATGCCGGCTTTACCATTTTTTATATTGGTATCAACTTAGGCGCTGCTATGGCTCCACTGCTCTGTGGCTATGTAGGTGAAACCTATGGTTGGCATTATGGCTTTGGTTTAGCGACCATTGGTATGCTTGTGGGTCTTGCTGTTTTTATGGTGCCCGCATCCATTGGTCGCTTTCTGATTTTAAGTACCGCCTTAGCCTGTGGCGGTGCAATGATTTACCTCAATCTCGACCAAGTTATTTATACCTTAGGACCAAATGCACTTGTCGCTTTATGCTTGATGATCGCTGGGGTATTTGCATACTTAGCGATGGGCATTGCCGGCTTACCAAGTTGGGCCGGTGAAGCACCGAGCCCAAAAAGACTGACGCAGGCAGTCAGTCCTAAACTTCCATGGCTTCCGACAAATATTGCGGTTTATGCAGGTGCCTTTTTAAGCACACCTTTGATCGCTTTACTTGTTCAACAAAATACACTTGCAGGTGCCACCTTAACCACACTTGGTGTGATTGGCTTAGGCTATTTAATCTTTGAGATGACCCGTTCTACCAAGATTGAACGTGAACGCTTACAAGTTGTGCTCGTTTTGATGTTTTTCTCAATGTTATTTTGGGCCTTTTTTGAACAGGCGGGTTCTAGTGTAAACCTGTTTACAGATCGCAATGTTGATCGCATTTTTGCTGAGCAAGTCGTTGGTCCCGATGATGTGGGCAAGGACATCACTGTCGAAGTCAGCCAAGGTCTCACCGGTTATGTGCTCAATGAGCAAGTGATCACCATGACTCAAGTGGATCAGTGGCGGGCCGAAAAGAAAAGCCAAATCACTTGGAAAGTCGCCGAAAGTCACATCGGTATGCCGATTAAAGGTAGCGAAGTCGCCACGAGTCAATTCCAAGCGGCTAATCCGATTTTCATCATCTTCTTTGGTCTTCTTTTCTCTGCCCTGTGGGGCTATTTAGGTCGTCGAAAGATTGAGCCCTCCACACCCGCTAAGTTTGGTCTTGGTATACTTCAGTTGGGACTTGGTTTTGCTGTTTTATGGTGGGCGGCCACCAATACCGATGCTCGTGGTATGGTAAGTATGAACGCCTTATTACTCTCATATTTGCTCATTACCACCGGAGAACTTTGCCTAAGTCCTGTTGGATTATCCATGATCACCAAGCTTGCGCCTAAGCGGATTGTAAGCATGGTTATGGGTGCATGGTTCTTAGCGACCGCCTTTTCTAATTACCTATCTGCGCTCATTGCAATGCTTACCGGAGTGAGTCATGAAGGGGATGGACCGGCGGTTCTTCCGGCACCCAAAGAAACCGCTCAAGCCTATGCTGATGTGTTTGGTCCTATCGCTTTCGCAGCGTGTGCATCAGCTTTAATTGTTTTTGCTTTAACACCCTTACTTAACCGTTGGATGCATGAAGATCAGCCCTGATCATAAGAATGATTGACCCGACCTCACAAAGGATGCATAGTTTGCTTCTGAATAACAAAACTATTGCACCGCTTTATTCTTAGCTATAGAATAAAGTCATATGTGAGGAGTCTAAATGACCGAAAACAACAAGCTGTTTTGGGAACAAATATTTCCACCTTTGGCTTGGCTAAAAGACTATAAAAAGGAAACCTTTAGTAGCGACTTAAGTGCCGGAATTACCACAGCTGTCATGCTTATTCCACAAGGAATGGCCTATGCACTTTTGGCAGGTTTAGATCCAATTGTCGGCTTGTATGCCTCGGTTTTACCTCTGATCATTTATACCTTGCTCGGTTCCTCTCGGCAGTTATCAGTAGGTCCGGTCGCCATGGCTTCCCTGCTTATGGCCGCTGGGATTCAACAGCTACTCGCCGCACACTCTCTCTCCGAAGACAATAAGCTTACTATTGCGATCCTTATGACTTTGTTGGTGGGTGTGATTCAGCTGCTGATGGGTGTTCTTAAATTGGGCGGTGTAGTGAACCTTCTTTCTCATCCGGTCGTAACAGGGTTTACTGCGGCGGCGGCACTCGTCATTGGTGCTTCTCAGCTTCAGCATCTAGTTGGTTTTAGCATTCCTGGTGATGTGGCTCCCCATGAACAAGTTTGGTACTTATTTACTCACTTTGGGAATGTGCAGGTAACAACTTTGGTAGTGGGTCTTCTTGCCATGTTGGCCTTATTAGGTATTAAAAAGTTATCCCCTCAAGCACCCAGTGCAATTATTGTTGTTTTAGTTGGGATTATTTCCTCTTATTTATTAGATTTCAACAGTCTTGGAGTACCCATTTTGGGTTCAATTCCTAGTGGACTTCCTAGTTTTCAAATGCCCAAGCATTTAGATTGGGAAATGATTCAAAGTCTGGCACCCACAAGCTTTGCGGTCGCCTTGGTTGCTTTTATGGAGTCAATTTCGGCTGCCAAAGTCTATGCACGACAAAATCGTTATCAAATCTCACCCTCTCAAGAATTAATTTCTTTAGGGATGTCCAATGTTGGTTCTGCTTTTACTTCGGGCTGTGTAGTAGGTGGTGCGCTCTCTCGTACAGCGGTCAATGCCCAAGCGGGAGCTAAAAGTCCCTTAGCGAATGTGATCACTGCCTTTGTCATTGGGATTACCCTCGCCTTTTTAACTGAACCATTCGCCTTTTTACCCAAGCCGATCTTAGCCGCTATTATACTTGTTGCTGTTGTTTCTTTAATTGATGTGGAAGAAATTAAGCACCTTTGGGAGATTAAACGCGATGATCTAGTGATTTGCATGATTACCTTTTTAGCGACGCTTTTTATCGGTGTATCTAGTGGGATTGTGGTGGGTGTTTTAGCTTCGTTACTTTGGCTTGTTTACTGTTCAACAAGACCCGATGTAGCCACTCTGGGCCGTTTACCCAATACCAACAGTTATCGCAGTGTTGAACATTTCCCCGAGGCTGAAACCTTTGATCGTATTCTCATTACTCGTATGGATGCGCAGTTCTTTTTTGGGAATGTTAATCACCTTAAAGACTCTCTAACCGATAAACTAAGCATGCAAGAAACCGTCGCTTTAGTAATTGATGCCTCAAGTATGAATGCCTTAGATTCCACCGCGGCTGATGCCTTTAACGAAATGATTAAAAGTCTTCGCAACAATGGTGTTGAAGTCATGATTTCTCATGTAAAGGGCTCTGTTTTACAAGTGATGGAAGCAGCGGGAATTGCTGAACTGTTGGGATCTGGACACCTTTTCTATGAAGTTCATGATGCAGTTCAAGCTGCACTACGACACAGAGAAGCTGTCGATCAAGGCCTATCGGTTGAGGAAGAAGAGTTTGGGCCTTCTGACTGCATAGACTAAGGTGGTTATCCGTTATATAGTGAAGGCTAAAGGAGTATTCACTATATGCGCACCATCAACCAAGACATTTTAGTCCCAAGCCCAGTAGATTGTATCAAAGCAAAGGTATGGCGCCAAGCCTTGATCAGCTTAAGTCTGTTATCTGTATTGCTGCTCATGCCTCTGCATAGTTTTAGTCAGGTGAGGCCGGATCTTAAAGACAGTTTTAGTCCGACTGAGCTGAGCTTAAGTACCGGCGCTTTAATTGGTGTAGGCCTTTTAAGTATTTGGGGGGAGGCATGGCTTGGTCCTCATGGTCCAAGTATGGGACCACCGGCAGAAGGATCTAATGACTTAAGGTTTTCACGTTGGGCGAATACAAACTTTAATCCACAGGAACAATGGCTGGGAGGTGTACCCGATTATACTGGCTACATTGTTCCTGCCTTAGGTCTTGCTTATTATGTGGGAGGCGCTCTTATTCAACCTCAGCAAGGTTTTTATGGCGCTTATCCCCATGAAGCGGTCGCCTTTAGCCAAGCGCTATCTTGGTCGATGTTTAGCACTACTTTTCTCAAGCATTTAGTGGGTAGAGAACGCCCTTATGTCAGCCGAAGTCGTACTGGGGAAATTGATGCAAGCGGTGTGAATATGAGTCGCTCAGAACAGCTTCTTTCCTTTCCAAGTGGTCATTCCACAGCGATTGCGGCTAGTTCATTCTTTATTGCAGCTGACATCAGTGATGCCTTGGTTCATGGTCCCTTAAAAAATCATACTCCTTTTGCTCGATACATGCTTGGACGCTTTTTACCCTATGTTAGTGCCACAGCTTTAAGCTCATTGGTGATGTATAGCCGGATTAAAGATCAGCGTCACTGGCTGAGTGATACCTTAACCGGAGCCCTGATTGGTGCGGGATCCGCATTATTGAGTTATCACTTACACTTTGATCAGTATGGACAAGTTCGTCAACGTTAGATAGCATAAAAGTAAACCAAAACAGTTACTTAGAAAGAATGTATAATGTCTATATGCTTACCCTTTAAACAAGTCATTTCACCACTATGTTTCATGACTTTATACTGTAGTTTAGCTCTTTCAGGCTGTGTGATTGAAAAAGGCTTAGAGTCCGAAGACGAAAGCTCCGCTGGCACCGAAGCCGGTTCCATCGTAGTCGCTGGAGGAGAAATCATGGGCGGAGAAAGCATGGGAGGAGGAATCGGAGGAGAAATCGGGGGAGAAACGGTAGTCATTGATATGAGTCCTCCCCGTGATGTCCGTCCACCTGATGACTGTGATGTCGCTCAGTGCCCTCAGGGTTTTTCGCTTTTAGATTGCGAATGTATACCTGACCCTGATAATCCACCTCCCTGCGAATGTGACTCTGTATATGATCCGGTTTGCGGTATAGATGGCTACACATATGGCAATGAGTGTGAAATCGACTGTTATGGTAGAGAAATTGCCTATTTTGGAGAGTGTGAACCAAGGTTTGACTGCATAGAACCTAATCCGGAAGTTGAGTATATTTCTGACTCTCCTGAAGAATGTGAGTTCATCGACTATGACTGTCCTCCAAATGCTGAGTACTATTTTGATGAATGTGGCTGTGGTTGCTACATTTATGATTGTGAAGCCGAATGTGCCAATGCGCCAGAGTTTCCGGTATGTACACCTGATGGTCAACGGTATGCTAACGAGTGCTTAGCTTCTTGTAGTGGTCAATTTAATTATCGTCCCTGTGAAAGCCAATGTGAATGTCCCGACATCTATGATCCTCAATGCGGTCTTGATGGAGCAACTTATAACAATGCTTGCCTACGTGAATGTGTCGGTGTACCACTCAATTATGAAGGTACCTGTCAAAGCGATTGGTTCTGTGATGATCCGGCAATCCAAAATGACTGTAACTTGCTTTGTAATGAGCTCAGTTCTTGTTTTACCGACCAATGTAGCGATGACGAGCTGCAAAGCGTCCAAGAAGCCTGTGGCCGTATGTGTCAAGAGTGGGGTCCACAAGAACTATGTGCCTTTGGCTCATGCTTTGAACTGCCCTTTCTATTACAAGACTTTCAAGATGTGTATCTAGAATGCTTGGATATCGAACAGCTGTGTCCGGACGAGTTTAACGGCGCTGAATATATTTCCTACGACCCTGAAGCCTGTCGTCTTATCGGTGATATTGACTGTGGTGATGGAGAAAGCTTTAGTGGACCCTGTGGCTGTGGCTGTCTAAATACCTCTTGCCTAAATGAAAATGAAGCACGCTATATTAGTCGAAGCCCTGAGGCATGTAGCCGAATTACCTTTGATTGCCCTCAAGGTAGCCAAGCATTTAATGATGAATGTGGTTGTGGTTGTAGTTTTTAAATCACTGCTTGCACATTTATCGCTTTCTTTTAAGGTTGTGCCCCTGAAAGAATCCAAGTTTCAATCAAATCAAGTTCAGCTTGAGGTAGGGAATTATAACCAAAAAAGCCCGGTGACATCCCTCGTCCAGAGCCTCCAACCTCATTGTGCGTATCATTAAGCTTATGCCACAAATAGCTTTCTTCAGGTGCGCCCGGAGTAATCAAATACATACCATTGCGTTGTTGTGAGGAGCTTACATTTACCGTAGCTTCATAAGAATAACCATCAGCTAAACTCAAGCCACCCGAAGCACCAAATAAACCGGGTTCACCATGGCAAGAGGTACAAGCACCATTATAGATCGCCTGTACTTGCTCATAATTCACACTTGGCTCTACTGGCTCATCGCTTGGCTCTACTGGCTCATCGCTTGGCTCTACTGGCTCATCGCTTGGCTCTACCGGTTCATCGCTAGGCTCTACCGGTTCATCGCTAGGCTCTACCGGTTCATCGCTAGGCTCTACTGGCTCATCAGTGGGCTCTACTGGCTCATCAGTGGGCTCTACTGGCTCATCGGTGGGCTCTACTGGCTCATCGGTGGGCTCTACTGGCTCATCGGTGGGCTCTATCGGCTCATCGCTAGGCTCAATGTTTAAGACAAAGCTTTGTCCTGCCCCTTGTAAAATCCAAGCCTCGATCAACGCAAACTCTTTGCTTGTTAGCTGAAAGTCATCGGATATGTATGAGGGTGGCATTGCATCACCACTTCCATAAACATCATACTGTTGATCATTAAGTTTTTGCCACAAATATGAGGTTTCAAGATCACCCGGAGCGACTAAAGGTAGGTCATAGGCTTGCAAAGAATAAACATCTACTAAAGCTTCTTCTGAATCACCTATCTCTAAAGACAAGTCAGCAGCCGGATAACCGGCATCATAACTATGACAAGAAACACACTTTTGGTCCCAGATGAGTTGAATATCAGCATAAGTATAAAGCTCTTGTTGCGCTTCATCCTGCTTACCATCATTGAGGCTTTGACGACTCATTTGATGATCTTCTAATTGCTGTACTTGACCTAATCTAGAGTCCTCACCACAGGCAAAGGTAGCTAAGGATAAAAGAATTAGGATAGATGTTCTAGATGTAAATCTCATGGTTTTAACCTTTGGGCATTAGGCTTTGTTCAAAGTTTGCATAACAACTGTTATCTGCTATTACAAGCGGCAAGAGCTCATGTCAACACAAACAATAACGAATGTTATAAATAAAACTCATCCCCTGTACCTTTTGTTATTCAAGCCGCCCACAAATGATCTTATTGACTATTCTCTAGCTCTGATTACTAGGGCTTGTTCATGAGTGTTTGCAAGGTGTTCATAAACTGAGTTTAATTAGGCTTTGTTATCACCAGATCTTCTCAAATAAACACAGTTCATATCCGGATCTAATGTTTAAGTCACGGTTGAGCACTTGGTTGCATTATAGAGTTCACCACAAAGCCCCGAGAGTCAAAATTAAACTTAAAGCTCACCATGCCGCTCATACTTTTTTGGAGCATATCTATTGGGTCAAGGTCATCATCAAACTTAGGTGGTGTTGGCGCTTTTGTGCCATTTAACTTAGCTTGTTCAAGCTCCATTTTATATTTGGCCTCTTGACTTTTTCGTTTAAACTTCTTGGTGCTCTCAATCATGTTACTAAACATTTTAAAGAAGCGTCCCAAGTTATATGACAGCTTAAATAGGCTTGGATTGAGATTTGCTTTGCCCTTTAAGGTTTTTTGTAAGTCTTCGCTTTGCCCAGCGCCCAAAGATAGGCCTAATGCATTTTTATGAACTTGCACCATCACCTTAAAATTAGGAGGAATTGGTAAGCCTTCTAATAAGGCTGGTGGCGCACCTACTGCGGGTAACTTAACTTGCGCAAATTGTGGGTTAAAAGATTTAGCAATGTTAAGCAGATTACTCACATTTTTAGCGTTGATGACCACCTGTGCTTGTGGACTAGGGTTTATCTCTTTAACAACGACAGAAACGCCAATGAGATCATAAGCAAATGGAGGAACCATCATCACTTGTGACAGTAACATTTGTAATTTTTGTGGATTAAACGATCTAAGTAAATTGGGACAGGTGAAAGGTTTTTCAATCTTTGCCTGCATAAACTGCTGCATACCCGCCACAATCGCTTTTAGATTTAAGGCCAAAGAAAGATTGATCAGATGACCATCCGCCTTTAGCTCATAGCTTGATTCAGCCAAAAAGCCTTGTGTAACTTTAGCAAGTTCAGGTGAGAACTTAAACAAACTCACGCCCCCAAACCCTTTAGAACTCATTTTAAAGCCACCTAAAATATAAGGTATTGCTTTAGAAAACTCCAAGTAATCATCTACACATGATTTGGGTACAGCTTTACTGATCAGATCACCAACCATAGCAAAACTTTTATTAAGCCCTTCGCCCCGACCAAGAAGGGTTTTAATAATACGCTCCACATTTACAGCCATAAGGATCTCTTTGGCACTAGAGATTTCTTTTGCCCATCGAGTAATTTGACCTGAGTCTTGAATAGAGTTTACTGGTTTCTTAGTTCCATTTAAATAAGGAAGCATCTCTTTTTGGAGCTCGGTGGGCACTAAGGCAATCGTGACCCAACTCTTGCCTACAAAGCTAAGAATGAGTGAAGCTTCCGGGGCCAAACTCAGTTTTAAAGATCGACCTTCTTGACTGAGTTTTAAGCCTGCCTTTTTGCTTGTTTTAACAAACCAACGAGTAAATAAGCCTTGCTTTTCTACAGCTAGAGTAAGCACTGGCCATATCCCTAAGCCATATATCCCAATATGAAAGTCCTGAATATCTTTTAGACCCAACTGTGCCAAAGTCTTTTGATTATAATGCTTCATAAAATCTTGCATAAAAAGAATCATTAACTTTTCACTCGCAGAGTCAATCAGAGTTAAATCCATCTTCATATCCGGAAGTGTTTTTGGCATCATCTGAATCGCTTGATCAACCATTTTATAGTCTAAAAAATATGGTGTTTCAGCAGGCACTAAGTCCAAAAAGCTTTCTTGAGCATGCGCTTGTGAATGGCTTAAGCCGCCAACAGCTAATAGTAAGCTGCTATATAAAGCTAAACGGTTTAGGCATACTCTTAACCATTGAAAATATTGTTTGATGAACAAAATGGCATTCCTTTCTTTATTGTATTTTTAAGTGATCTTGAGAGAGTTTAAGCAAAATAATCTTTTAAGACTTTTATCGCCATTTCTAGATCAGAGTCTGAAATATTTCTGTGTAAAACAGCTCTGATTTGTCCCTGTCCAAAGGGCAAAACCCGTACTCGATCATTTAAGGCAGCACAGGCTTCTTTAGGGCTCACATTTAAAGGTGTGAAAAGCACGATGTTGGTGTGCACTGAATCCAAGTTGATATCCACTTGAGAACATTCAGACAAGGCCTTTGCCAAGCGCTGAGCACGAGCATGATCAAGAGCTAAGTCATCAACTTGATTCTCCAATGCATACAGACCGGCAGCGGCAATAATCCCGGCTTGTCTCATGCCGCCACCAAGCATTTTTCGATAACGATGGGCCTTTTTAATCCATTCTTTTGAACCACAAAGTACTGAACCAATAGGGGCACCCAAGCCCTTTGATAGACAAAAGGTTAATGAATCAACCCGCTCTCCCCATTCTTTGGGTGATCTACCTGCAGCCACGGCGGCATTCCATAGACGAGCCCCATCGATATGTACGGCTAAGCCTTGATGATGCGCAATCGCCGCTAACTCGCCGACTTGCTCAGGGCTAATCCACTTGCCTCCTCCACGATTATGGGTGTTTT
Source organism: uncultured Myxococcales bacterium (assembly GCA_937146725.1). Taxonomy (GTDB): domain Bacteria; phylum Myxococcota_A; class Bradymonadia; order UBA7976; family VGTA01; genus CAKZRU01. The sequence continues at coordinate 17,841 of CAKZRU010000194.1, read as the reverse complement.
CTATCATCAACAAAGTACTAGGAGCACAGTGCCCAGAAGGATCTTCACTGTGGATTGCTGACTTTAATTCATAGGGAGAAAAATATCCGTTGCGACCAACGACCTGAAATTGAACACCCGCTAACACTGCCCCACCGCCACTTTCATATAAAAAACTATGGGCTCCCCAACCTACTAATACTTCATCACCTCGTCGGCAATGCGCTAACATCGCAATTTGATTTGCCATTGTGCCAGAAGGCACAAATAAACCGGCCTCCATCCCCATAAGTTCAGCTGCTTTAGCTTGCAAGGCATTCACTGTTGGATCTTCACCAAAAACATCATCACCCACAGATGCTTGCGCCATAGCTTGACGCATCCCTTCAGAAGGTTGAGTTAAGGTATCAGAACGAAAGTCTATCGCAGGACTAGAAACTGGGTGATCATTGTTGGTCATAAGTTCACTTTCCAAGTTGCTTAAGTTAAAAACCGAGTGGTCTCTAATAAATAAGAATTGCCAAATGCTAATGATGAGCATTTTAAATAGAAATAAGGTAAGCTATTTGGGCACAGTGTAGCTGAATTATAACTTATTGTATATTCAGCTTTTCACTTGAGCCAAACCATACTTATACTCGAGTTTCGTTAAAGATTAATCAAAGAAGTGCAGTGCTTATGACCTCTATTATTCGCTTTTTTACGAGTCACAGAATGATTCCTATGATCATGTTATGCTTAAGTGTAATGCTGAGCACAAGCTGTCAGTCTCCAACGGCACCAATGAGTTCACTAGATCTAGAGTTTGGTCGCTGTCTTGGTCAACTTGATCAAAGCACAAGTTGTAGTTCCCAAATCTTTAGACCGCTCCCAAGAGGTGAAATTGGATGTTGGGGACTTGAGTCTACCCGATCAGATCAATCTTTTAAAACTCGGCTGAATTGGAATGGTACCGGTTTAAACCTAAGTGATCCTTTAGCACTCAATGACTTTCCCTTTAACGAGGGAGAGCAAGTAAATATGTATTTGATTTTATTTGATTCTTTAGAAACCGCTAGTCTCTGTGATGATATTGCCCTTGCAGAGCGTTGTGAGAATATTACCGGTTGTCTTGCTAAGCTTAGCCGTTCAAATCTGTCACTCTCTTTCAATACGCCCTTGGGCTTTCATGATGAGCTCAACCAATGTTTTGTTGAAACACCACAAATTAACTCGGTAGAGCTGTGTGATGATGCCATCGATAGTGATTGTGATGGCATTATCGATGAAAACTGTATTATGCCCGGCGAGTGTATGCCCAATGACATTAGGATTTGCGAAAATGCCTGTGGTCGAAGTGAGCAAATCTGCATCGATGGTGTATACACTGCCTGCCAAATGCCGGTTGACGAAGTATGTACTAATGACCTTGACTCAACAGAAGCCCAAGATGAAGACTGCGATGGAGTGATTGATGAAGGATGCGGAGGCTGTACAGAAGGCGAAAGTCGAGCCTGCTCAATAAGCTGTAGAGACGGATTAGAATATTGCCAAAATGGAAGTTTCCAAGGCTGTGATGCACCACCCCCAACTGATGAAATCTGCGCCGATCAAATCGATAATGATTGCGATGGAACAGTAGATGAAGACTGTCCTGATTGTATCGATGGTGACAGTAGAGAATGCGGTAGCCTTTGCGGTATTGGTGAAGAAGTTTGTGTAGATGGTAGTTATACTGCCTGTACTGCTGTGATGCCTGTCCCCGAAATCTGTGGAGATCAAATCGACAATGATTGTGATGGCCAAACGGATGAAGATTGTGATGTTTGCACACCTAGTTCCGAAGTCTGTGATGGAATTGATAATAACTGTAATGGCCAAGTCGATGAAGGAACAATGGCATATCAAGACTGTTTAGCGAGTCGAGAAAATTGTGCGGGACAAGTTCCCGGTTATATTCTTTGTGATGAAAGTGGTGCGCAACGCTGTATTCCCAATGAGTCGTTATTTATTTCTGGCGAGGAAGTCTGCGATGGCATTGATAACAATTGTGATGGTTTGATCGATAATATCAACGGTTTAAATCTAAGTTGCAATGGAGAAGTCAATGAGCAATGTGCTTATAGTCAGTTAACCTGTACACTAGGTGCCCTTGGTGAAGTTCAGGACACAAGCTGTGACTTTACACAAGTACCCACAGAAGTTTGTGATGGTGTTGATAATGACTGTAATGGCCAAACGGATGAAATGGACTTAAGCCAAAACAGTTGCATTGCGTTTTGTGATCGAGCTGGTCGAGAAAGCTGTGTTGATGGAGAAGTGATCTGTGAACCCATTGAAGCACTCCCCCAAGAACAATGTGGTGATGGAATCGATAATAACTGTAATGGAGAAATTGATGAAAACTGCTGCGCTACTGAAGAAACCCTGTGTGATGGTCAAGATGATAATTGCAACGGACAAATTGATGAAGGTGTTTGTGGAAGCCTCATCTATAATCATTGCGAAGCCCGTTTAGCTTGGTGGAACAATAGTGCAAACCCTAACCTCAACTATGGTAATCTTGCTTGGAATGACTGGCCACCAGTTGATGGATATCCAGAGTACTGTACAGTCAACGAAAATACCAATCGTAACAACTACAGCTGTGATACTGCTCGTGCTCAAACGAACTTCCAAGTGGTCAACATTATAGGTTCTTCAGTCAGCAATGATCATTGGATTGGCTTAGGCTGGAGCTGTCAAGCAAGCCCGCAGTTGACCGCTTATCAACAAGCCTTAATCTCTTGGGCCAACTCTCATTGTCACATTGCCTTGGCCTACCAAGATATAGGTAATCAAGCCGCCATTAACACCCTCGATAAAAGCACCTGTCCACAATATTCACAGCATGTACAAAACTTTACGCCCCGCTGTATTCAAACACAATCCACCCATCGCTATTCGGCGATTGAGCTCGAGGGAGGTGTAAACTTTGATGACTTCTTTGCCCTTAGTTTTTACTGCGATGCTAATCAAGCACCTAATGGCAGTGTTGGTCCAAACCTAGTGCAAAGCATTCAAAACCAATTCCAAGTCTATTTTGGTAGTGATCAGCGATCTAACCCATACAATGACGGTCAAACCCGCTGGCATAATTTACCTGCAGATGATGTAGATAATTTCGGTACAGTCAGAGGGGTGGGAACATCATCTAATGGGACTTGGAATGGCTTTATTCTCAACGGGACTTTAAGACAACCTCATCGCTTAGGCATTATGACTTATATACGTCCTCCAAACTAAGATTCCGAAACCTATAAGCAAAAACCACCTTATCACACATGTAGGATAACCCTTTACATGTAAGTTAAAAATAATCTAAACTCTATTTCATCTTTGACGATTAAGCATCGTGAAGCCGTGTTGAGTGAGTCATACTCATTTAAAATAGATAGAGTAATATTAGATTATGCGACTGAGAAAACTAAATAAATTATCTATACTTATATTAAGCACTAGTTTTTATATTAGTCATTTACTTGGACTACATATAGCTTATGCAAAAGCTTCTTTAGAGCCAACTTCCTTAGAGCCAACTGTCCACGCATCTAAACTGAGTCCTTTATTTATTTATAACTCAAAAGGACTTTCGAGCTTCACTCCTTGGGCAAACCAAATTGCCTTAAGTTCTCGCTATGTGAGTACCCTAAGAAATCAAAGTCTTAACCAGCATAATACCCAGCAAAAATTACAGCAACAAGAGACTGATCTTGAGCAGCTCACTATCCTTGATGAGTTTGATCAATATGTTTTGGCAGCATCTATAGATTCACAACATGCACCAAATCCATTATTTGACTCTTGGCTTAGCCTTTCCCATACTTGGGGGCAAAGCTCGAGTGGCTATTTGCTGAATGCACGTCAAATGCCCAAAGCAGAGTATTGGCTTCATAGACGTTTTAAGAATTACGGTACGCCCGAAATGATTGCAGTGATTAAAGCGGGCACACAAAACTTACGAAAGCAATTTCCTAATGCGCCTCCCGTGATTATTGGCGATTTATCCAAGCGCTATGGTGGACATTTTCCACCTCATCTTTCACATCAATCAGGACGCGATGCCGACATTGGCTATTTTATTCGTGGCCCTTATAGCCATAAACTCAAGGGACTCACCTTGGTCAATCGACGCACAATAGATGTACCAAAAACTTGGGCCTTTCTGTCGGGTATGCTAAAAACAGGTTTGATTGAATCAGCCTTTATTGATTATCAACTGCAAAAGGTGCTTTATCGCTATGCCAAAAAAGAAGGTATTTGGTCAGAAGCTGAATTAAAAAAAGTTTTCTCTTATCCGCTGTGGAAAGGCAAAGTGATCAGTCACTTACGGGGCCATAGTGATCATATGCATGTACGCTTTAAGGCTCCACTGTCTGAACAAGCCGCCTTTGCCTATATGAAAGATCATGGACGTCATCGCTTTAAGCCGCGTAAAGTGCGGACTCGGCCTAAACCAAGTGAAACTCTAATTAAACTGGCCAAGCGCTTTCGGGTGAGCTGGAAAACATTGATGCGCTGGAACCGCCTAACAAAAACCCAAGCCAGAAAAGCTCTCAGCCGTAAACGTAAATATATTGTAGGGTATTACACTCCGTATTTTGCACGACATATCAAGTTTCCCTTACCTGAGTCCGAGGGTCTAAAGGAAGCTCTCAGCCAAAGAAATAAACCTCAAACTCAACATTAAACAGAGTACTCAAAGACCAAAAGATAAGCCGAGTGCTCAAAGATAAGACTGAGCTCTTATTTGTTATGGTCTAAATACTGAGCAAAAGCTTTTGACACTTAGCAGCCAACTCTTGGATTTTAGGGTTAAATGATCGGAAAAGCAGATTATCAACTCGTCGATTTAGCCGAGGACGCCAAGAGTTTAGACTGTCCTGTAGTGAAGTAGATTCCGCTTGAACTCTAGTCACTAACCACTGCTCAAGACGCTCTAAGCCCTCAAGTGATAAGGCATCATCTTCTGTGGATAACGCAAGGTCAATCATTTTGATATCTTGAGGTAGGCCAAAGCGTAAGCGTAGTTGACGTAATTGAGTAAGTTGCTCACTCGATGTTTCCGCTTGATAAATCGCTTCTATTAAGGCTTGGCGACGAGCGGATAAACCTTCTACATCATCTGGAAGTTGCTCTTTTTGTTCTTGGGTAGGTTCTTGTCCTTCAAAAAAAGCGGCCAAAGCCCGTTCATAGGTCGCATTTTTTGACTGTACCATCGCTTGCTTATCATCATTTTTAATCATTATTGGTACCCACTTATAGGTATTTACTCGCTTAAGAACAAAGCTAGACTAAAGCGTAAGTGAGTTTCAAGGTTAACCTACAATACAAGTTGATTAAAGCATCTCACAAGTTGATTAAAGCATCTCAGCGCTTACTCCCATTTGACCATTAAACCCGGCACCTAAACCACCCTGGCCACCTAAACCGCCCGTTCCAAGCTGAAAGCTGTTACGGAAGGTATCTGGACTACTGCCTTGACCTCGATATATCCCCACACTGAGTCCACCACCGCCACCGCCACCATTACCACCACCTCCTCCATCTCCTCCATTGCCTCCGCGTCCGCCACCACTAATTTCAGAGCTAGCCGGTCCACCATTTCCACCACTGCCACCAACGCCTCCGGATCCACCGCGTCCCCCATCGCCTCCTGTGCCTCCGGTCCCCGTGATCAGCAAGTTCTGATCTAAAAAGGGTGAAGCATTTGACAGTAAAATCGCAATGCTTGAGCCACCACCACCGCCTCCGGTGCCAGCCGTACCTCGGCAACCGCCACTACCACCGCCACCGCCACCGCCACCGCAGCCCATATCACAGTTTTCAAAGATAACGGTAAAGCGTTCTTTTTGACCGCCTCCACCGCCACCACCGCCACCACCTCCGCCATGCTCGCCATCGCTTCCATTTACGCCATCATTGGTCAGCCATTCACCCTCAGATACTCCGCCAATCCCATTACCACCCATCCCATTTTCACCCTGTTGTCCATTACGGCCATTTAAACCAACTAAACCTACTCCGGTCATACCACAAGAGGAGTTCATTTGTCCTCCACTCCCGCCTCGACCACCGGTGCCTGGGTTAGGCAGTCCGGTTTCACCCGTGCTTCCATCAACATCATCTCGACCACCTGTTCCGCCTACACCACCTCGAGTTGACTCATCAAAACAAAAGCTTTCGCCTGGTACACCACCCGCACGTGCGGAACAGTCTTGAAAGTAATTAGAAGAATCTTGAGCATCAAGACCATCACTTCCTGGTCGCCCATTGTTTCCGGCTGTCCCCGGCTGTCCATCTCTACCATCGGCACCTCGTTTGGACTCTATGACATTATCTCTCAAAGTCACCAATGCGCTATTGATCAGAACAACGCCATAGCTACTTTCGCCATGATTCGTGGCATCTCTTGACACCAAAACCATTCGCTGAACTTCTGTTTCGGCAATAATTCCCTCACCAATCAGCGCCTTTCTGTCGTTTACAGCACTGGTAATTCGGCTTTCTAGGTCTCTGGTTCTTTGCCAAGCATTCATGGGGTCATAGCCGCCGTAAATATTAACACCTTGAGCCAAAACAACTGTTTCAGGGTAAACGCCAACACCCACATACACATCTTTTCCGGTTTCAACCGCAAGCTCAATCCCACGGTTTATGGTCATTACCGGGTCAAAACGTCCTCCCAAGTTTTCGTCGTTGCCTGCCGTTCCATCAACAAAGATTGCTTGTTCAAAATCACCATCAATCCCATCACAGTTACTATCAATTCCATCCATATCCGGTAGATCCTCATCGCTCATAAAGCGACAGGATAATTCACAGCCATCTGCCGGATTTTGGTTTAAGTCAACCCAACCTTCCAAGCAGCGTTCAATCATACAAATTCCCAAACTACAAATCGGAGTGGCGTTAGGGAAATTACAACTACTTCCACAAAATCCACAGTGAGTTGGATCGGTATTAAAGTCTATATGCTCATCGACTTGTCCGTCACAGTCATTATCTAATTCATCACAAGAGACTTCTTGCTCGCTTGCCATACCATTTGGTGCACTAAAACCTTCGGCACTTTCAGCGTAACGGCAATCCCAGATACCTTCTATGCAAGCGGGGTTCTGCTCGACACAGACTCCTTCCACTAAGCAAACTCCAGCGTCAGGAACAAGCTCTTCATCGACTTGAAAGTCACAGTCATTGTCACGACCATCGCAAAGTTCAATTCCCATTGCATGAGTGTTGGGATCTTCTTCATCACAGTCAATGCCTAAACAATCTCCACCTTCACCATAGCCATCCCCATCCAAATCCATACAACCGGCGCACAAACCTGATACAGGAATACATTGACGAACGGATTGCTCTGGACTGCCTTCAACATCAACACACTCAAAACCAACCGGACAGTCACGCTGGGTGCAGTCCTCGCCACAATATTTACCTCGGCCAATATCAAGACAGCGGTCATTTAGGTCATCACAGTCGGCATCAACCTCACAGGGCAAGCACAAATCTGGCTCATCAGGAATGCATAATTGAGTAATATCTGCACCGGTATTGGTCAAAGTCCCACAAATTAGACCATATTCACAATCAGTGTCGTCAAAACAAAGTTCTGTACAGATTTTTGAGCCTTCAAAGTCTATGCAATAGCCAGAAGCACAGTCTCTTGCATTTTCACAATCATCGCCAAACTGTCCGAATACCATTTCACCGGCTGTTGGTGGACTTTGGTCAAAGGCTTCTGGAATATACACTGATTGATCTCGCTCCAAACTCATATCTAAAGCTTGTAAGCCATTATTTGTATGTTCAATACAAGCATGTAAGCTCATAATAGTGATAACAAGAACAGTCCTCACCACAACACTGCTTAAGCCTGTATTATTGGTAGCTAAACCATGGTTAAGGTATCTCATTGTGAATCTCGCTCATATCTTGGATGATCAAGTGATAAAATTATTTCAATTCGAGTATAATCAATTATCGAAATAATCTAAAACGTCTTGAGCCAATTTCTAAATAAAAACCAAACTTAAATCTAATTAGCCCATCTTTTTCAACCAAACCAGCCGGTGGATTATGAAAAGGTTGGGCTCTGAGAAATGCACTCAAGGCTTCTCGATCTAACTGAGGAATACCACTGGCCTTACTGATTTCTGCTTTTACAATGCTCCCATTAGGCCTCAGAGTGACCGCAATGACAGTTTCACGATCTCGTACACCATAAACTTGACCTCTAGGGTCGATGCGCATGAGCTCATTAGCCGGTCGCCACCGTTCACTAACCGCACGTTTAACTCGATTAAAAAAAAAGGCATAGCGATACTCTGTAGTATTTAAAGCGGTCTGATCTGCTTGCTTCATATTTTCGATATGGTCGAGTGAACCATCGACCCGAGCTTGATTTTGAGGCCCAAGAGTCGGAAGAAGGCTTTGATAATGGGTTGGACTTAAGCGACGACCTCGACCAGCATGATTACCTTCTTTACGGCCATATTGGGCATGTTCGCTAGATTGCTCAGTTTTGTGCTGATTTTTAAAAGGCCCTTCTCCCTGTTTAAGTTCTTGTTTAATCTTTGTTTGTTCTAGCTTTTTCGTTATCTTCTTATTCTGCTTGCTGACTTTTTTTCGGGAAGAACTGCCCTTTTTAGGTCGTTGACGTTTATTTTTAGAGATTTGACGACTTGGCTTACTTTGCACAATTCGCTTTCCCTTGCGCCTTCCCTTTTCGTCGATACCATTTGATAAACTTAGACGCTCAGATTTCTTCATCGCAGCTTGTGGGGCTCGTTTTACCCGATGCACAGTTTCTTGCTTAACCGCACTATTGAATTCGGCTAAAAATCTGCTTGTTGTTGGGATTCTTTCAACCGGTGGTGGTGGAATCTCTACAATTTGCTTGCGTCTATGTGCGCTTTTCTCTTGTTTTTTTTCCTGCTCCTTGGTCGCTTTGGGCACCTTCATTTGACGCAGTTTTCTTAACTCTTTTTGCGACAAAAGTGGGATTGGTTTACTTGGAGCCGGCCTTTTTAGGACAGGAGCAGGTGGTGGAATCGTTTGTACAGATAAAATAAGGCCAGCAACGAGATGAACTAGGAGTGAAAGCACAAAGGCGATACTTGTAGAGCGTAGCTGTGGTGCATGCCTTAAGGTCATCCAAAACTCCGTATAAGCTATCTAAATGATGATAATAAAGATATACCTTGCATCTGGACAAAGCTCAAGCTTATGAACGAAACAAGGCAGACAACATAGTGGTTGACTGCCTAATCTACTAAAACTTTTAATACTATTGGTGTATGTTTAGTTTTTATCAAAGTGGGCGCTACAAGATTTGAACTTGTGACCCCCGGTTTGTAAGACCGGTGCTCTAACCAGCTGAGCTAAGCGCCCTTGATGTATAAGCTTATGTCTTAGCCTGTTCTAAAAGTCAAGTAGATCTTTGAAAATTTATTTATTAGAGCCCTTGCTCAAAGCTACACAAAGGTCTAAGTGCTTATCAATGTTTTATTATTTCTTCAGATCACTTTTAACATTTACCTCGACTTTTTTGCTGAGACTCCCACCACAATGAAAAAAATTTGGTTTAAGCTCCAAGATCGAGAAGCCTTTCTGATCTTTATTATTGCTCTGTTCATTTATGCTTTATTTGCATATGGTCGCTTAGGTAAAGCAAGCCCGAATAATCACTTTGCCTACTTAGCACAGTCTTTTTTAGCAGGGCAAACTCATCTGATGAGTCCACCTCCTCATGGAAATGATTGGGCTTCTTATGAACAACTAAGTCTTTCTCTGAGTGCCAAAAAAAGATTAACTCAGCAACTTGGCCGACCAATCACTGAACTTAAAGGCATCTATCTACCCTCCTTTGCTCAGAAAAAGTTTCAACAGCAGAAAAAACTGACAACTCTCCAAGGGCCCAAAGCAGCAATGGGCAAGTTCTTTAAAACATTAAAGGGCGAACTCATTGAAGTTCACCAAGGAGAAGTCCTAAAACGAACTCGACTGTATTATGTGTCCTTTCCACCGTTTCCAGCATTACTCCTTTTGCCCTTTGTCGCCCTGTTTGGCTTAGCTGCCTCTGATGTATGGCTTACACTTTTTTTTGCGGCTTTCAATATGGCCATTGCTTATTCAAGCTTCAGAAAGATTTTAGAAGCACAAGCTTTACCATGTTCGGCCCAACCATCCAACAAAGATTCATCTTATAAGAATACGCACAACATTGCTCTATGGCTAGCGGTCAGTCTTTGCTTTGCCAGCGCGCATTTATGGTGTGCCGTTCGTGGTGAGGTTTGGTTCACCGCCTTAATCATTGGGGTAAGTTGCCAGCTTCTCTTTTTTAGATGGGCTTGGCATCTTCAACATCCTCTACTCGCAGGTTTTGCCTATGCTGCAGCCTTTTCAACTCGAGCCTCATTAGTCTTTTTAGCGGTATTCGCTTATGTACAACTTTTTTCAGCACAAGTTCATATCGATTTCAAAGAACGACTCAAAAAACTAATTATTTTTTCTATACCACCTTTGTGTATTGGCCTCGCTTTGCTTGGCTACAATTATCTTCGCTTTGAAGCTTGGGCTGAGTTTGGCCATACTTACTTAGCCGGTGGACAAATTAGGCGTATTTATGAATATGGACTATTTCATTGGATCTTTCTAAAAAAGAACCTTATTGCCGCCTTTGCACTTTTACCTTTAGTTTCGACGCAACCACCTTTTTTTACCTATAGTTGGCATGGGATGTCTTTGTTCCTAAGTAATCCTCATATCTTCTTTTTTATCATCCCTAAAACGATCTCTAAAACTCAGGTTCCCCCAAAGCATATCCCACAAGACCAGCCGACACATCACAGAGTCCAAAGTTCAAAGCTTTTAGAGTACGCTTTAATCTCTTTTATTTTATGTTTATTTAGCCTTTTACTTCTCTATCAAAACACTGGCTGGGTTCAATACTCTTGGCGCTTTAGTTTAGATCTCTTACCCGCACTGACTTTCCTATTGCTTCTTAAGCAAGCATATAACTACAAACTGTTTAAATACATGGTCATTTGGGGAACTCTAATCAATCTAGGAGGGGCGCTTATATTTGGCCGTTACTCATTCTATTGGTCGGCAGTAGACCTACCCAAACTTCTGCCACATTAAACAAGGCGTGTGACTAAGTTTTTTGACTCTGTTGGTTTTGTAGACTAAAAGACTGTAATGATTTGCAAACAAACCTATCCAAGATATATGTGGTAAAGCATTAGTTTATATGGCTACATATCCATACTGACTCGGTATCCTTTTATATACGACACAAACTTTGACTAATGGAGGAGGCTTTGGGTATGTCAGGTGATTGGCACAAAGGGCAACAGACACCCATGAGACATGAGCAAGAGGAGTCTAATGGTAGCCCCTTTATGAGAACCGCATTTGGATACTCGCATCCAGCCCAAGCGCCTAATCATACGCCCGCTTCAGCTCATCCGCGCTCTCCAGCACCACAGCTTCCCCGATTAACCCCACAGCCTGCTAGCTATCAAACCGAGCACAAAAATACCCCGACCTCTGTGCTTTTGCCCTCAAGTGACACTCCTCAACAATTAAGAGGGCGCTTAATGACAATTAAAGGTGAGCAGCGCGGTGAAAGTTGGTTTCTTAACCGTAGTCATACTAGTCTTGGACGCGCCTTGGATAACGATATTGTTCTGCTTGATATTGCTGCAAGCCGTAAGCATGCCCAAATTATTCGTGGAGATAATGGGTTTGTTCTATTGGATCTAAGAAGCGCTAATGGCATCTTTTTAAATGGTCGTCGAGTCACCGAAGAAGACCTCTATGATGGTGATGAAATAGAAGTAGGTGAAACCGTTCTCAAGTTTGAGACAGTCGGACAAGCAAGAGTGAGAGCCGATGTGTCTGAAGATGATACCGACCCTGGCATGACAGTCATTCCCGAACATCTTTCCCAGCCAGTATTTTCTGCACCTCCACCACTTCCCAACCTACCTTCCCATCAACAACCGATTGTTTCGACTCATCCTTCTATGCCACAGATGCCTGCTCAGTCGCATCAAAACCGGCAAGCAAGTCAGCAAGCAAGTCGGCAAGCAAGTCATCAGTATAGCCCCTCAACTCAATCTACTAGAGCTTCTGGTCGTAAAAAAAATCATCTCACCTATGGATTTGGAAGCCAGTTATCTCCAGAAGAACTGAACTTATCTTCATTGACACAGGGATCCTCAGCCAATCAGCAAACTTGGCCGGAATACTTATTAGATGAAGCTCAAAAACTAAAAGTAGAATTAACACTTGGACGTGGTCATAAAGCTCAGATACTTCGAATCAGTGCTATTTTAAGCGTTATGATTCTCTTTTTTGTTTTAGGACAAGGGCTAAATCACTTACTTTCTGATGATATAGGTTCTGAACCTTCTCCCCAAGTCGTTGACCGTTCAGTCCGCTCTGAAGAAGCGATTCAAACGTCAAAAGATGTTGACTCTTCAAGCACGCTTATCGATCAAAATCGAGTACAAGATCTAAGTCGCTTGATCGCCCTCAAAGAGTGGTCACAAGCTCTAGATTTAATCCAAAAGCTAAGTCAAAACTCAAGTCAAAACTCAAGTCAAAACTTAGTTGATCCCCGTCTTTTATCTTTTCGAAATCAAGCAGAGCAAGGCTTAATTATTCAAAAGAGCCCTTTGATTAGTACTGCCATCCACAAAGGAACGCTTGGTAAAGCGCAACAGCTATTTGATCACTTACAAAAGCAAATATCAAATGAAGGACAAGTGGCCCTAGCCTCTTTAAACTATACCTTATGGCTTCATAAAAATAGGCTAGGTGACTTAAGTCAGTTTAATCCACCACCACGTGAGCAAAGGGCTTTGGCTAAAGCGGCTCAAGAACAAATCAGTGGCAATTATCGTCAAGCACAAAAAACCCTTAAACGTGCTCGTCCTTCTAAAGTAAGAAAAGCTTTATTTGATCTTAGAATAAAATCTGTAAATGCTCAAAAAAAGCTTGGTGGGAAGCAGAAAACAGAACTGAGTATAGCTGAAATCGAATTAAGTTCTCTTTTAACTGCATCCATCGATACTCAGCCTTTGATTCAACACTACAAAACTGAGATCGAAAAAGGTGTACTTAAAACGCAATACAAACAGATTGCGCCCTGGTTAGAAGCAGTCATTATTCTCTCGGTCAATCAGCCTTTGCAGCAATACTTTATAAAACGGCAACAAAAACTCAAAGCGGAAGCGATTAAATGGCTTTCAATTGCAAATGCTAGCCAAAACCAAAATAATATTGGGCTCAAACGAGCGCTTCTTGAATCAGCATTACCGTATTTAGAAGGTCAAAACCTTGTCAATGCTCAAACCTTAATGAAGCAGATTAGGTAGACTGGCAGATCGCCATAGCTCAATGAATACTAAGATTCTGAGGTCTATCTTCAAGGCAAACTATATCGATTATTAGACTCTTGCTTGACAGTAGACCACATCTCACTTAGCTTGCCACTGCTATATTTAATCATTAGTTCTTAAGAAATAATGGAACTATATTAACCTACATTTTATCGATTTAAAGTCAAAAAAGGATCATCTTTTGCAAAAGTTAACCATCAATAAGCTATTTATTTGTCTTCTTCTCGTCATCAGCTCAAGCCTCATTGCCTGTGGTGGCAAGGGTGGAAGCAGTGCAAAAAGTGCAAGTTCATTTGAGCAACTACAAGGCATTTCTGTTGAACTACAAAGCCAGCTTGATGAGACAATGTCGCCCATTACTCTCGCCGATGAAATTATTGCTGACTTTGAGAATCTACCTAAAGCACTCAGCTTAGATCCGGAGCAGTTCAAAGGCGTGATCAGCAGTGCATTACAGGGCGAGGTTAAACTTCCTGAAGGCCTTACCGGAGATCCTGTAACTAAACTCACAGAGTTTGCAAGTAAGCTCAAGCAGTTCAAAACCAGCATCGCCGCCACACCTGATAACGCAACAGCACTTGTCACAAGAATTGGTACTAGTATCGTTAAAGTTCCGGTTTTGGTAACCGAGATTGAAACTAAAGCGAAAGCACCGGTTGTTCCAATGGTCTTTAGTAAAGAAGACAAAGCTAAGGCCGAAAAGGAAGCTGCTGAAGCTAAAAAGATGAGCGATGAGATCATTGCTAAGCTCAATGGTATGAAAACAACCGCTATGGAGCTTCCAAATAAAGCCAAAAATGCACTCACTAACTTTTCAAATGCACTCAAGAACCTTGGTATCGACAATGTACAAGCCTTGATGAACGCTGGTAAAAGCGTGGCGACAGAGCAAGGTGAAAAAGTTGTAGAGCAAAATAAAGAACTCGTAAATACAGCCAAAGATCTCAAGGCTGGTGCTAAAGACATCTCTAAGCTTGCTAAAGATCCCAAAGGGATTGCCAAAGATGCGGTCAAAGATGTTGCAGATACCGCAAAAGATACAGCCAAAGATGCTGTTGAAGGTGCAACCAAATAATTAGAGTTTGCATCAAATCAGCATCTTTATAACCTTATCAACAGTTGCAGGTTTTACATGCTCCGCTTACAATCAGAAACCCCCCAAGAATGGGTCAAGCAAGCTACTGTAGACATCGAAGAACTACTTATTGATCATGCTCATTGCGAAAAAAAAGCTGCTTCAACCGCGATTAATCTTATTTTTCGCTATCCTGACTTTGCTCAATTGCTCACTCCGCTTTCAGAGCTAGCTCGTGAAGAACTTGAACACTTTGAGTTAGTGTTAAGCGAACTTCGCTCAAGAGGTTGGGAATATCGACGTTTAAAGCCTTCGGCTTATGCGGGCAAGCTTATGAGTAAGGTACGTAAGCCAGAAGCTGAGAAAATGCTTGATACTTTTCTTTGCTGTGCGCTTATTGAAGCGCGCAGCTGTGAAAGAATGAAATTACTAGCCGATGCCTTTCAAAGTGTTGATGAGGGCTTGGCAGAGTTATATCAAGGTTTATTGGCCAGTGAAGCACGACACCATAGCTTATATGTAGATCTTGCTTTGTCAATTTATGAGCATTCCGAGGTCATGTCTCGCTTGCATGAACTTTCTGCCCACGAAAGCGCTGTACTCAGTGAGCGTGGACCCGAGCTTAGAATGCATAGCTGAGACTTATGGCTGATTTTAATGACTTCAATGAGTCGGATGAAATAGAGCTCAATGAACAAGAACTGATCATCTATCGTCAAAGACTTTTAGATCGGCAACAAGAACTCAAGGCCTTGTCGGAGTCCTCACGAGAAGCAAGATCAGCGGTTGACTTAGATCAAAGCCGTGTTGGTCGCCTATCACGCATGGATGCCTTGCAAATGCAGGCCATGGAACAAGCGAGTGAAAACCGGCGTCGCATAGAGCTACAACGGATTGAAAAAGCATTAGCATTGATGGATACGGGTGACTATGGTGAATGTATTCACTGCGGTGATATCATTTCTGCTAAACGTCTTAATTTAGATCCTTCATTTATTAATTGTGTGCACTGTGCCTAATTCCACCAAAAAATATAAAGGTCGGACTTTACCTTACTTGGTTTACGTTATTCTTTATTTCTGTTTAGTTAGCTTCATAAGCGCCTGCCAAGAGGATAATAGTGCGCCGGAGCTTTTACCACTAGAAGAACAATTGTGGCGGGTCAATACAACCCAAAGTTTGGAGTTGTTTGGCCGTGACAATGAGGGAGGAACACTGAGCTTTAGCTTTAGTATGGATCCCATCCCTAATGTTGCTACCGAAGGCGCTCTTGGCCGACCAACACTCAGTCCCCTTAGTCAAAATCAAGCTTTATTTCAATGGGCACCAAGTATTGGAGACATTGGCGTCTATACACTTAGCTTTACGGTCAGTGATGAACAGGGGTTGTCCGACACAGAAAGCATCCGCTTAGAAGTGTATGGCTCTAGTATTGGTGACCAAGCAGCCTTACGCTTTGTGCAACCGCGAGGAGCCGGACAAAGCTTGGATCTCAGCCAAACAAATTGTCTTGAACTCGACTTGGAAGTGACTGCCAATGGAATTGCCGATGAGGATATACTTATCAGTCTGAGTGAGCCTCTTATTGAAGGTGCAAACCTTGTTCCCATGGGTGAGTTTAGAGGAAAGCAAAGACGTTTATCATGGTGTCCAAGCGATGCTCAGCGCGAAAATACCGACCGCTATACCTTGAGTTTCAAGGCTCAGCGTTGGTTAGGAGACCAATGGTCTGAAGGCATAAAAAAACGCTATTTAGTGAGATTAAGCCAAGACATGATCGACCTGCCCATGTCCGACTGTCTCGGTCGACCTCCTTCGATTATTCATGAGCCGCCTAGCCAACTCAACACTGCTTCAAATCAGATGATTACAGTCATTATCAATGATGACTTTGGGATAAAATCTGCGCCTCTTTTAGCTGTATGGAATTCCACATTACCGACTCCAGAACGTCTAAACGATGCGAGATGGACTTTAAGTGAGTTTGAACGGGTAGCGAATCAAGACAATACCTGGACTGCGAATCTACCGATTCTTGATTTAGATCCTAATCTAAGCAACTTATATTATGGCATCATTGTCACAGATAATGATGACCCCAATGGTTCTCGCTGTGATCACACAGTTGAGAGTTCAATATTCTCCGTGCCGATTAATACGAGCTTGGCTAACGGCAGTTTATCTTTGTGTCAAGAGTGCAGCCGACATGAACAATGTGGTTCAGATCAAGATCTCTGTTTGAGCTATGAAGACGGTAACTTTTGTGGTCAAGCTTGTAATGAGCAAAGCCCTTGTGCCTCTGGATATACCTGCTTACCCCTTGATACTGCCGAAGGCAGCCAAGTTCAACAGTGTATTCCTGATCTTTTATCCTGTGTATCGAGCTGTTTTCCGGATCGTTTTGATCAAGATAACCTTGCGCCAAATGGCACACCCATTGCCGTTTCATTAACTTATGGAGAGTATAGCAACTTAGCTTTGTGTGGAGAGGAATACGACTTGTATCAAATCGCGATTCCGCCCAATAGCGGCATTGATGTCGAGGTCCTTTTTGAAGCAAGTCAAATCGATATAGACTTGGCCATTGCCTTGGCCTCTGCACAGGGTGCCGACGGTACGTTAAACTTTGACTATGAAAGTGCTTCTCCTGACCAAAACTTTGAGCGCTTAACGCTTGACTGTGCAAACCCTAGCACCAGCATACAGAATGCTTGGATTGCAGTGCTTCCTTATGATAGCTCAATGCAGGGCCAATACTTGTTACGTATAAATGAATTAGTAAATGGTTGTGGGCAAACCTGCATAGATGATCCAAACGAAGCAATGGAACCTATGAATGTAGGCGATGGTTTATACGAGCAACTCAAACTTTGCCCCAATGATCAAGATCGCTTTTTGGTTGAAGTAGAAGCTGGGTGGGTGATTAGTGCTTATTTGGACTTTGAGCTCTCAGCCGGTGACTTAGATTTAAGATTGTACAGTGAATCAGGACAACTTATCCAAAGCGATTTAGCTCAGCGGGATGGTGCGGTGATTGAATGGCGCAGTGATCGTGGTGGATTGTTCTTGTTAGAAGTCAGTAGTAGTCGACCTTTGGTCAGTAACGAGTATAGTTTAGACCTGTATCTGTATCCAACCCAAGCCTGTGTCGCAACGAGTGACTGTCCACAAGACACCTTTTGTTATCCACAGCTTGGATGCTTAGATGATGAATGTAATCCGGAATTAAGTTGTGGAGAATATCATAGCTGTGTTTATCCGGTGGGTTCTTCTCAGACAGGCTCATCTGCAATATTAGGTCAATGTGCTAGCGAATGCTTTACTGATGGTATGTGTCGTAATGATGAACTATGT
>CAKZRU010000193.1 GCA_937146725.1 uncultured Myxococcales bacterium | reverse complement strand
GTATGGTTTACTACTGCTTGGCGTAATTTCCTGTGGTCGCATGTGCTTTGCTATTGCTTTGAAAGCCCGCATGAGGATGGCATTTATCAAAAGCGAACCGAGAGCGTGCTAAAACAACATGGCATTATGAGGTGGCAGCATAATTATTACGTGATTTTCTTGATTATTTTCACCAAGTTTACCCCCTTCCTCATTGGCTATCTTATTGGCGGTAGTCTCTGGGCTGGACTTTGCCTGCTATGGACTTCGATTGTAGCGATTGTGATTTCGCAAAATGTAACCTGGACGGTCAACTCAGTGACCCATATGTGGGGCGTGAGTGCTGCTCGTAGTTCTGCTAAAAACAATTACTTTTGGCTCTTACCTTTGGGTGAAGGAAACCACCATGCTGATCATCATGATGCACCCACTGACTACCGAAATGGCTTTGGCTTTTTAGGGTGGCTATTAGACCCTACTCGTTATATTTTACTCGGCTTAAGACTCTTTCGCTTAGTTGGCCCTTTGCAAAGAGCCTCCAGAGTCACTGAACTTAAAATGATCATGGATAGAAAGGTCCAAGCGCTGATCAAAACCAAGCAGGAACTCAGTGCTAAGCTTAATGCTGCCGGAACAACAAATCCTCAAGTTGCTTCGGTGACAACTCATGAAATGCTTGAGCACGCGAAGCACAGGGCGACCGAGCTTTGGACGCATTATGAGGCATCTCTCGATATGATCAAAAAAGACTTACTTGAGCGGGCTCAAAAACTTGAAAGACTTAAAGCGCAGCAAACTCGATATTTAGCAAAACGATCACAAGATACAAAAGATCAGATGCAAGCTAAGTTGGATGAGCTTAAACTCCAATTGAAAATCGCTCAACGTGAGCTTAAGATCGAATGGTCTCGCTTTCAACTTGAAGTTAAATCTGCGCAAAGTGCGCTTTCATATCATCAGCTATTGCTGAATCCTTAGGATCTGAATGTTATTGTCAAAGACTAGCTCACGCAAAAATATTACTCTTTTATTTGCACTATTAATTGGGTGCTACTCATTTATTTTGAACCAAGGCTGCTCGAGTACCCCGCCCACAAAGCCACCGGTTTCAGGCACGACTGTACACACTCAAAAAGAGTTAGGCTCTATATTAGGCCCCATTACCAAAGCCAAGGTTTTGGATCGTCTTAAAGCCTATCCTGTGTGTGGGATACAAACCGAAGCACAAAAAGAAACCTTGCGTATTGATATTATTCCCTTGGGAGTCGATCCAAAAACTGATGCCAAAAAACCACCGGTGAATCAAACGAGTTTGTTGGCTATAGAATGCTTCTTTTTTGGGATTCAAGGCCTCTACGAATATGCATTAATTACACCACAAGATGGACGAGTCTACCCACTCTCATTTCAAGGCGCTGAGCCGGTAAAGGGCAAGCTTAATGGCTCAGAAAAAATGAGCCCTGTTGCCAAAAATGAAGGACGTTCAGAGGTATGTGGCGTTCCCAAGTTTGATCCCAAGACCAAAAGATTACAAACACTTTGCAAAGGAGATGTTGGAGGAAGCTGTGGCGCATTTGCGGTTTACACATTAGCAAGTCAAGGTAAAGAGCAGTTTGAAGCTAAAAGTGCTTATTTTGAACTTGAATCAGCCCATTTTCAAAGCTGCGCTCAGCCTAAACCTGGCTCACCAAGTGATTGGCCAACAGTGAGCTTACCTTAGAATCAATGCAGAACATAAAGTGTATTGTTGATCAAATGGTAATTATATATTTTTGGACTCGCTCATTCCTACCTTTATTGCTTGTAACACTCTATTTGCATCTATCAGCTTGCTCAAACCAAAACGTACTTAACCTGCAAAATCATGGCATCAGACTTGCGCAAGTTTGGCAAAGCACACATTGGCTCACCACAGGTGCCATCAACCGCCAAGGTCCTATACATATTTGGCTGGCACAAGCTTCGGAATTAAAAGCACTCAACTTAGATGAACAGGCTTGGATACATCCAAGTGTGATCAAAGACTTAAAGCTGAAAACAACAAGGGATCTGAGTGGCCACCGACAAACAAGTCTGGTGAGCATTCAATTAGATGGCCTGCCTAACAGTATTAAGCAGTATTTACTCATTCCCAATGCGGCCGAGCTGAAAAAGTTTCCCCAAACAATCGACATGATTCTTCCCATTGAAACAATGGTAAACACAGAGCATTTAAGTGGAGACAAAGGTAAAAATAGTGAATCAAATCAAAACCTAAGCCCAATTATTGTACAATCTAATGGTTATTTAGGATTAGTCGATCATAAAAAGCATCAAGATTCCCCCATGAGCTATCTAAATAGGTTTGATGCCAGCTTTAAGTTGAATGAAAGCTATCCACAAAGACTCATCGCTCAACGTATTGACTATCTAGACCATATTGAAATTGAATGGTTTTTACCCCTACAAAAACTTCCTGAAAATCTTTGGTTAGTCAGCTCTCCACATCCGATGTTAGAGAGCGATTCTACACGCTTTAATCCTCAAGATTTATTTATTGTCCGTATTCAAAAACCAAAGGCGACTTTATTAAAAGGGATTCACCAATATGAACATCGTTCAAGCTTGATTAAAACATATAAACTTGGAGAGTTTAAGCCATATAAAAGCTGTACCATCCAAGCCCCATGCCCTTTGTATATTTATGATGTGTATCGGATGAGTCATAAATGCCTACACGACCTGTGTTTGATTCGTAAACATTTAAGTCGATGAAAGCGCAATCACTGTTTAGTTTAAAGATAAACTAAAGCTTTAAGCGCCATTGCACGCCCTCACTAGTATCCATGATCACCACACCCAAGGTATCAAGTTCATCTCTTAACTGATCACTGAGCGCCCAGTCTTTATCTGCTCTTGCTTGAGTACGCTGGGCAATCAAGCCTTCTACTTGCTCAGCACTTAGTCCCATGGCGCTTAGGCGCTTTTGCTTAACCTCAGCTTGGAAGTCCTCGCTTGAAGTGCCCAAAAGATTAAGCGCCTCAGAGAAATGCGCAAAGGCTTGTAGAGCCAGTTGGGCGATAGGGCCACCACGTTTTTTGGCTTTTTTATGAGCAGAAAAACGGTTGATTGCTCTGGCAAGCTCAAAAGCCAATGCAAGCGCATTTGCGGTATTAAAATCATCATCAAGGCAGGCATATAAGCGCTCTTGAAAGCTTTGCGCTAATTCCAAGGCCTTTTGTGCATCTTCTCCTAGGCTTTGGGCGACTTGTTCGGGCTTTTCTTCACCCTTCATTTGACTTGCAACTTCTTTGGCCTCATACAGTCGAGCTAACATGGCTAAAGATTCAATCAAGGCTTGATCTGACCAAGGCAAGGCAGTGCGATAATGATGTTGCAGCAGATATAAGCGAATCGCCTCGGCCGGAAACTGATCTAAGGCTTCATGGATATTGATCACATTGCCTAGTGACTTGCCCATTTTTTGACCGCTTTTCATCGTAAGCAAGCCATTGTGCATCCAATATCTTGCAAAGGGCTTGGCACTTGCTGCTTCACTTTGAGCGATTTCATTTTCATGGTGAGGAAAAACCAAGTCTAATCCACCGCCATGAATATCAATCTCCTCGCCCAAGTGCTCACAAGCCATAGCTGAACATTCAATATGCCATCCCGGCCGGCCTGCTCCCCAAGGACTCTCCCAGGTCGGCTCATTGGGCTTAGCTGCTTTCCACAACGCAAAATCAGCCGGATGTCGCTTGCCCATTTCTTCATCTGCTGACAAGGCCTCATCAACTTTTTGACGGCTTAACTTACCATATTCAGCAAAGTTTTTGACCGAAAACCACACTGATCCATCACTCACATAGGCATGATCACGATCAATCAACTTTTGAATCATATCAATGATCGCAGGCATCGATGTCGATACGCGAGGCTCTAATTCTGGTCGGGATAGGCCTAAAGCATCGGTATCTCTGTGAAAGGCTTCAATATAGCGTTCTGCCAAATCCATAGGCGCTTCCGACCGCTCCAAAGCTCTTTTAATAATTTTATCATCTACGTCAGTAAAGTTTCGTACAAAGGTCACCTTCCACCCTCTATGCTTTAAATAGCGTGCGAAAGCATCAAAAACGACCATCGCTCGGCCATGACCAATATGAATATGGTCATAAACGGTCATTCCACACACATAAAGCTTTACCTCACCCTCGTTAAGCGGTGTAAAAGGCTCTACTTTTTTACTTAGAGTATTGTAAATATTAAAGGGGGCTGGAACTGACATGTTTTGACTCTCTCTGTGATATACTTTTAAAGCAAAAACTTTTCTCAAGTTGATTTTTGACGCTTTGATTTTTTTGACACTTTGATTTTTGACACTGTATTTAACCAAGCCTATCCTTGATTTCAACAGCTCATCAACTTTGGATGAAACTTTTCAAACTTTTTAGGGAATCCAAGATGACCGAATATACTCTAAGCGCTTATCGGACTTATTATGAGTATATCTTTAAAGCTAAGGGTCATACTGCATTAGAGTCTAGTGATCAAATCTCGCTTTTTAGCTTGCAGGGACTAACCGGTGCGCAAACTCTAGGCTTGATCAAGCAAGAGGAAAAAATAGAGCAAAGGGAGCTTCTACTTAATGATTTAAAGCATAAGCGCTACTTTCTTTTGGGTCGACATCAGCAAAGCCATCAAGAGCTTCATCACTGCTTTTTAAAGCTTGGCTTAAAAAAAGTCACTCAGGCAAATCTTATCCAAAAAGATGATTTCATCTTTGTAGGGCAGTGTTCTCAGGACTCAACAAATGAGTTTAGCCCGCGTCAAGCTTGGCTCGTTTCTGAGCATGAGACAAACGAGTTATATGAACATGTTCAAAAGCTGATTGTGACTCAAGAAAGCCAGATGCAAAGCTTTTTTGAGCAAAGCTTATCTCAGTATTTGGACTATCCACTGCTCAATATTTCTACTCAGACACTCAGTGATTTCATGCCTTTGCCTTATCTAGAAAAAACGAGCGAAACATATGCTGCATCGTTATTTACTCAGCTTAGGTTGGTTATATTAGGCTCTAAAGCAATAGTGGGTGCAGTTAAAAGTTCGGTTCATTTAGAGCGAAACCAAGCGCAACATGATATTGAAGTTCGTTGGTCGAGTGCTCATTTACATTGGGCAAATACGGTGATTATTCTTTGGCGTGGACACAAGGCCCAAGACCTTGAACCTTTTGGACTGAGTATGGAGTCTTTGATTCCCTTGCTCAGTTATGCACAAAACCTATATGCCCAACTCAAGTTTTTGTTAATCTGCCCCGAGGGGATGACCACAGGGAAAAAGCGATCTAAACTTATTAGACACCAAGAAGTATGGCAAAAATGGCATGGCCACAACATATCTTTTATCGAACTGAATCATGGGGCCTACGATGCACTTGACCAAGGACAATTTCCTTCTGCTGATGTCATAAGTGTAATCCAAAATAATCTTGAGCGATCAAACGACTCTCAAGGTTGCTCTCAAAACTATTCTGCTCGCTCTGATTCTGACTTTAGCCAACTTTTAACAGCTGAGCATCACTTTGGTTTTAGATTGATTTCACCCGTGTGCTTTGAGCTAAAAGAACTCACTAAAACAGCCCAACTATTAACTAGATTGGGTTTGATCTCTGAGCTACAAATGCATGAATGCCAAGTGAGCTGCTCTCAAGCTTGGGTTTTAGCACAACCTTTATCACAGCAGACTTTAGCTGATGCATTAGGTGAGTATTCTGTTGCTTTATTACACTGTGTGGGCCAACTCTCAGAGGACTTTAAGCAAGAGGACTTTAAGCAGCCTCAAACTCACTTGCAAGATACCGAATATGAAGCCCCTATATTGCTTAAATCAGCCCAAGCGATCTTACTCTGTGATTTGCTTAATCTCTGCTTTAATTTAAATACGATATATTTGGAGAAAACTCAGTTAGTTGGAGTGATAAAGTCACTAAAACACTCTAAACCAGATCTGAAAAACAATCATAGACAGCTTGCTCAGATCAAACTAAAACCACGACAAAGCCAAGATCAACAAAAAGGCTTTCGCTTACTTAGTCACATTGAACGTGAGCTGCTTGAAAAAACTGACCATATTCAGAAAAAAAAGGATGATTGCTATTCACTTAAGGGAGATTTGCTCGCTTGGCATGGCATCCATGAATGGACACATGATGATTTTTTTTACTGGGGACTCTCGATAGAAACTCACCAAGATAAACCAAATATAAGTGATGCTTTTTGGGCCAGTATTCTCAATGCAGGACCTCAACTTAGACTTGGCCAAGTCAGTCTACAAAAGTGCTATGATCAAGGCCCATATTACACTCACAAAGGTTTGAAAAAGTCCAAAAAAACGCTCAACCATGATTTAGGCGCACTACGTCTCATCTTTCAACCAGGCCAATAAGGCCAAATAGAATGATAGAGTGAGTTTCGCTTAAATCACCCTAGACGGCCAATCTCCAAGCTCAACTTTTTGTGCATCATGGCAATCAATTAGGCTGAGCAGATTATTTTCAACTGAGTAAATAGCAAGTTGCTTGAAAATCCGAGCGATCTCTAATCCGGTGTTAAGGTCTAATTCCACAGCCCAGCCCGGTTCTTGATGCTGGCCGTCAGGGCTTTGTCCGGTCACTCTTACCGGTGCTAATCCTCGATTGACCAATACTGACTTCAAGGTCGCATCTTGGTGAAGATTACGCGATAAAGGTGCATTGAGACCTTTAGGATTATAGGCTGTGATGATCAAAAAGTTTTGGGAAAGTTCACCTTTTACCTCAAAAACGCTAGTTTCATAAGCGGGGTTCACTTGGCACTCCTTTTAATGATGAATAGACTTTAAAAATGAGTTAACAAATATATAACAATATTTATATGGCATGAATTAAAGGGTAATGAACCATATCCTTAGTTTGAAAGAAATCAATTATTTTGTTCGTTTAGTCTGTGATCTTAAACACTACAAAAGAGTAGAAGATTGGAAACCGAATAAAGGATATAGAATCATATCAACGCTTCCCATTTTTTCATTGATGTGTATGTTCTTAACTCAAAGATGGTGAGCTTTTAAGGTTTGGCTTCAAGTTAAACGATCGTCCATGAGGAGGACATGTATGAGCGCTTTTACACCCACAAATATGACTTTGATTGAGAGTCTAGATCAGCTTAAAGAGTTTATGCTCGCTCGGTGTAAAGAACCAGAGCAGTGGAGGATTGGTACCGAGCATGAAAAGTTTGGTTTTCATTTAGCGCGTCAAGGGCGTCCATGTTTTACAGGCGAAATCGAAGAAATATTTTTAGCTTTTGAAAAAGAGTCTTGGCTTGCGGTCCGTGAACTTAATCCTGATGGTAGTGCTGGTGCGATCATTTCTTTACAAAAGGATGGCGCAAGTATCACTTTGGAACCGGGCGGTCAGCTTGAACTCAGTGGGGCTCCCTTGGCAACACTTTCAGAAATGTCTCGGGAATTAGATCAGCATCTTGCTGACCTAAAAAGAATTAGCGAACCAATGGGTATGATTTGGTCCGGGCTTGGTTCCGATCCCACGCCTCACAGTCAAACGCCAAAAATGCCCAAAGCACGCTATGGGGTGATGCGTGACTATCTGCCCAAGCGTGGTGATTTGGCCTTGCAAATGATGCATTCCACTTGTACGGCCCAAACTAACTTGGATTATCGTAGTGAAGCTGATGCGATGCGAAAGCTTAGGCTTGGACTCTATTTGCAACCCTTGGTGATGGCGATGTTTGCCAATTCTTTTCTACTTGATCAGAAATTGCGTTCAGGCAACTGTGCTCGCTCTCAGATTTGGCTCAACACCGATTCTGATCGCTACTTATACCCTGCTGAATGGTTGTCTGAAAACACGTCCATTATGAACTATATTGAATGGGCCATCTCTACCCCAATGTTTTTTATCGCTCGTGATGGACAGTATCTTAATTGTGCTGGCTTGCCTTTTAAGCAATTTATGCAAGAAGGCTTTCAAGGCCATCAAGCAACAATGGGCGATTTTGAGCTTCATTTATCAACTTTATTCCCAGATACACGCCTCAAACAACATTTTGAAGTACGCGGAGCCGACATGAGCTCTCCGGAGTATGTAAAAGCGCTTTCTGCTTTTCATGTGGGCTTAATGTATGATGAGACCGCCTTAGAAAGCGCCTTGGCATATTTTGCGCCCATTCAAGCGAGCGACTTATGGTTAGCTCGGGCCCAACTTGATCAAGAAGGTTTAAAAACACACTTGGGTGGACAAAGCTTTCAAACTCATTGTGAGTTCTTACTCGATTTGGCCTCAAGCGGCCTATCTCGATGGGAACCTCAGTCACAAGACTTGCTAACGCCTTTGATTCAAAATATTGAAAAAGGCCTTTGTCCTGCCGATCTTAACCGAAGTTTATGGTCTAAAGGATATGAAAACTTAATGAGAGGAACACAAGTCGCCTAAATCAAGTTTATGCCATGGATGTAAATGCAGAATCTTGCATGTCTCTTTAATCAAGTGTAAATGGCAACGTGTTTTAGATAGGGTTTAGGTAAGTAATGAGTGAACAACAAGTAAGCACAAGTGATTCTAAAGATGTAGTGAGTGAACCAGACTCTGACAGCCACTCTCGGTTACCTGATGAAATCAATCCCAAAAAGTTATTGTTCCAAACGATTTTGGCATTGATTGCTCTAGGAGCGATTCTTACTGTGATTTCAATATACTTTAAAGAGCCGGTAGAGGCTTGGAGTAAAAGCTTTATTGGCATGACAGGCTTATGGGGGGTGGCACTCGGTTTTATGCTACCCGATGCCTTTACCTTACCCATTCCACCAGATACATTTTTGCTAGCAGGCTACATGGGTGGACTAGACTTTTTACCGGTGGCGATCAGTGCAAGTGTAGGCAGTATTGCTGGCGGAACCTTGGGCTTTTTGATGATTCGTCAGTTTTCAGAAAAAGCTTGGGTACAAACAAAGCTTGGCAGTAAACTTGAATGGGGTAAAAAGTTTATGAGTCGCTATGGATCTACAGCCTTAGCTGTGGCGGCCTTAACTCCCTTACCTTATTCAGTCATTTGCTGGGCCTGCGGTGCCACTGGGATGCGAATCCGAACCTTTTTGAGTGTATCTTTGCTTCGTATTCCTAGAGTTTTTGCGTATCTATGGTTTATCGAAAAAACACTCACCCTAAATTAATGACCACAACGATAATACTGGTCATTTAAGTTCAGATTTAGGGTCAAAACTAGTCTTTAACTTTACATTACCTAGTCTTTAACTTTACATTACAAGGAGAATAAACGTTATGTTGAAAGCTCGTTTTATCCAACTGGTAACTTTGGGGCTTTGCCTAAGTATCAGCTTGCTATCTTCAAGCAACTCTTGGGCCCAAGTAGAAAAATCACCTTTAGATATTGAGGTGATCAAGGAGACTTTACCTAATGGTTTGACCTTAGTCATGAACCCTGATCATCGCGTACCTACTGTCGCTATTGAAGTGCGTTATATGGTGGGTTCTGGACATGAGCGTGCTGGCCGTAGTGGCTTTGCGCATTTATTTGAGCATTTGATGTTTCAAGGGTCCAAGAACTACGATCAGGAATATTTTACGCCTTTTACACCCATTGGCGGAAAGGTAAATGGCACCACAAACACAGATCGTACCAATTACTTTGAGCAAGTCCCTGCCGAAGCTTTAGAGCTAGCCTTATGGATGGAATCGGATCGCATGGAAGGCTTACTTGCTGCGTTGACCCAAGAAAAGCTAGATAACCAAAGAGATGTGGTCAAAAATGAGCGTCGCCAACGGTATGAAAACACACCTTATGGTATGGTGTGGAAGCTGTTTTCCAATCATCTTTTTCCCCAAGGTCATCCGTATCAGCATACGACGATTGGCTCACACGAAGACCTAACCGCAGCGACGCTTGATGATGTAAAAGCCTTTTTTAAGCAATACTATGTACCCGCCAATGCGATCATTACTTTAGTGGGCGATTTTGAGCCTAAAGAAGCCCGACAATTGGTCAATAAGTATTTTGGTCATTTAGCATCAGGACAACGAGCTCAGCGTCCTCAGTTTGACCCAATACCAAACCAACAGCGCCAAGTGATTACCTATCAAGATCGGGTCAAATTACCCCGCGTCTATTTTGCTTGGCATACGCCCGCTCTCTATCAAGCCGGTGATGCCGAAATGGATCTTTTAGCGAGTTTATTAACCAGTGGAAAAACCAGTGCTCTGTATCGGCCACTCGTTTTTGAAAAGCAAATTGCCAAAGAGGTTTTTGCCTTTCAAGTTTCACAAGCATTAGGAAGTTATTTTGTTGTGGGCGCAACCGCCGCGCCAGGTCAAGATTTGGATGCGCTCAGTGTGGAACTTGAAGGTGAATTAATGAAAACCTTGAGTGGTAAAGTATCCAAGCAAAACTTTACCCGAGCGCTCAATGAATGGCGTAAGAGTTTTTATTCACGGGTGGAGTCAGTGATGGACAGAGCACATCAACTCAGTACTTATGAGCACTTACTTGGACATCCCAATCGCTTTAGCTTTGATTTAGAGCGCTATACAAAGTTGAGCTCTCAACAAGTGATGACCAGTGCAAATACTTGGCTCAAGGGCAGTGAACCTTTGGTCATTCGCGTTGTTCCCGAAGCTACCCAAGCAGTCATTGATCGAAGTGCTCCTCCAAAGCTTACATCCGCTAAAGAATGGACGCCTCCTACTGTAGAAGAGAAGATTTTAAGTAATGGACTTAAGGTGTGGTTAGTCGAGCAAAAGCAATCTCCATTAATTTCTCTGCAACTTATTTTTAATCATGGCGCAAACAGCGACCAAGCCTCTCAATCAGGTCTAGCATGGCTGATGGCAAACCTACTTGATGAGGGTGCTGGTCAAAAAAATGCCCTAGAAGTGAGCGATGCTTTACGTTTACTAGCCACCGATTATGGTGCAAGCGTTTATAATGACTTTACCACTTTATCCATGGATCTTTTGGCCGAAACCCTAAAACCAAGTTTAGACCTACTCGCTGATTTTGTTTTACGCCCTCAATTCAATCAAAAGGATTTTGAGCGAGTTAAGAAACAACGAGTTGCTAGTGCAGTCGCCAGTCGTGCCAATCCACGTGCAAGTCGTAACAGAGTCATGATGCGGACCTTATTTGCCAAGGGCTATGCCGGCTTACCAAGTAATGGTCTTCCTCAAACCATAGAAAGCCTTACTTTAGCGGATGTGAAAAGTGCATATCAAAGCTTAATCAAGCCCAAGGATGCAGTACTCATCGTAGTGGGTAAAGTTGATATAAAAACGCTCAGCACTGAGCTTGAAAGAGTCTTTGGCGCATGGCAAGGACCAGCCCAAAGTACGACAAGACAACCAGTTGCCGGCACTTATCAGGGAGCAGTGCATTGGGTAGACTTTCCCGAAAGTACTCAATCAGCAATCGCGATGGTCAGACAAGTTGATCCTAAAGTGGGTCCACAAGCCATGCTCCAAGACGAACTTTTCAACTTGGTCTTTGGCGGTAAGTTTACCAGTAGACTCAATCTAAATCTTCGTGAAGATAAGGGCTATACCTATGGCGCTTACAGCGGTGTTTATCGCTATAAAAAAGCCGGTATGCACTATTTAGGTGCTATGGTTAAGGCTGATCAAACCTTAAGTTCACTCAAAGAAATGATTGCCGAAATTGATGGGATCAGCTCTAAAAATCCGATTCGTCAAGAAGAAATAGATCTTATGCTAACCGGTGAACTTAAGGGCTATCCTGCGCAATTTGAAGAGCGCAGTGGTGTGTTAGGGACTTTGTCCGAAATCCATCGACAAGGCTTTAATTCATCTTGGCTAAAAAACTGGATGGTTGAATGGTCTAAGCTCGACTTGGCCGGCGCTAAAAACTCTGCGAATAAAATTGCTCAAAGCAAAGAATACTCAATTATCATCGCCGGTGACCAAAGTAAGTATTTAGAGAGTATCAAAGCTTTGGGGCGTCCAATTTATTTTTATAATGCTGATGGTGAATTAATCAGTGAGCCTAGCCAAACTAATTTACCAAAAGAACAACCTGCAAAGTGAAGCGTATAATGAAAAACTTAAGCCAATCTTTTTTGTTGCTATTGAGCTTGATAGTCATCACCAATGTAGTGAGTAGTTTTAGTAGCCAACAAGCATATGCTTGGAAAGTCGTGAAAAAAGAAGAAGGCATTGTTGTCTCTCAAAGATCTGAGCTAGACCGAGATTTACCTTCTTTTAAGGGCACAGGCCTCGTAAATGGAAATATGTACGAGATTTTAGCGATTTTGCGTGATGGTCCTCGACGTAAAGAATGGATGAGTAAAAGCGGTAAAACGCTTGTTCTCAGTCGTAAAAGTGTATTTGAAGCGATCTCTTATCAGCAAACATTAGCACCTTTTCCGGTTTCTGATCGTGAAGTCATTTTGCACACACAAGTGTACTTAAGAGAAAACCCAAGGGAAATTATTGCCACCTTTGATGGTGTGAAATGGACTAAACCCATCCCGGGTGTTGATCGTGATGATTTTGTTTGGATGCCCTATCTCAAAGGATATTGGCGGCTCGTAGAAAAGGGCGAGAACCAAACCGAGGTCACTTACATGGTTAATACCGATCCGGGTGGCATGTTGCCGAATATGCTGATTCGTCGTATTACCCACTATTTACCCTTATGGACATTGATGGGACTTCGTAAACAGGTCAAAAGGAAAAAAGGTTTTTACAAGGACTTTTTAAGTCAATATGACCCCAGTTTGACTAAAAATACCCCAAAAGCTGTACCCCCACCACCTCCAGCCTCTGTATTAAAATACCTAAGATAGTTTGGAATTCTATCTATCAAGAATCAAGACTTGATTACTCGGCTTAAGGTGTACTTCTAAAAACTTCACTTAAGTCTGGTCTTTTTGGAGAGGGGACTTTGGCCGGATAGCCAAACCAAATAAAGCCCACAATTTCTTCTGTGCTCTGATCAATTTCGCTCAGTTCATAGGCGAGTTGATGACGAGTCATACTCCCTGTTGACCATTTAGAGCCAATCCCATGTGCTGCAAGAGCCAAGCTAAAGTTTTGGATTGCGCAGCTAACCGCCGCATAGTCCTCTTTGCTTTGTCGCGGATCAGCAGAGACTGTTTGGCTGACAACCATCAGTTGGGGATAGACACGTTTTTGATTAAAGAGCTCTAACTGAGCGCCTTCGAGTGGTCCATTAGTGGCTTTCATTTTCATAGCGAGCTCATTGATTTGAGCTTTGGTCTCGGGACCAATCAATGTAAAGCGCCAAGGCCAAGTGAGTTTATGGTTTGGTGCTTGATGCGCTGCAAAAACCGCTTCTTCAATCACCTCTTGAGCAATGGCCTGATCTTTGTACATGTGTATTGTTCGACGAGATGTAATCAGATCAACTAGAGTTTGAGCGTTAAGAGCCGGATGAGTAATTTCGTTCATATTGATTATGACCCAAGGTTAAAAAAGGTGAAAACAAGGTAAGAAAAAAAGTAGGAAAACATAGAGAAACCTAAGCGAATCACTTAAGAAAGTGTATAAAGCTTATGTTGAGCATAAACTTATTCTAAGAGTGTAGAACGCTAAAAAATGAATCTCAAACTTTTATTATCTCGATCAAACTTGTATGAGAATGATTAAGAATAGTTTTGTAATGTTCCATAAAGGATTAGACGATGATTTCACTTAAGCATTTATTCATCATAATGGGTACGATTAGTCTGTTGATGACTGTGGCAGTCGTTATGGTTAAAATTAAAAGCCCAGAGCATGTTACCTTGGCTGAAGTGCGCGCCATTGATAGAATCTGTCAAAGATATGCTGATGATATGATGTCTCATATTGCTGATGAAGCGATTCAAGATGAAGTTACCTTTTTGAAGCAACTTCACGGCTGTATGGGCGCTTGTAGAAATTATCTAGTTCAGTCTCGTGGTAAAGGGGTCACGATTGGTGGCAAGCAACCTATGAATCTACCAGAATGCTTTGGAAATGGCCTTAATAGTATCCAGGGACAGTCTAATATCTCCAAGCATAAACAACCAAAGATTGAACAAACAAATATCGAAGAACCTAACGCCAAAACTAAAGCAGTTAAAGGTGCTTCAGAATGAAAAACCTTGATCGACTGTACTTGAGTTTAGTGGGGTATAAAAAACTAGGTCAATCATTGTTAATACTGTCACTTTGCTTCGGCTTACTTTCGCTTGCAGAAGCGCAAGAAACTGCTGTGAGTCTAAAAAATATCACAAGTAAAACCCTAAGCGGTTACAAAACGCCTAAACTCATCGATGCTCAGGTTACCAAAGAAAAGCTTCGTCAGCTTCGTGCTGGCACTGAAGCCCTCATTCACATGAGTGAAATGATTAGCGAAGTTCATGCCCGTAAGGCCATGCAAGCTCAAATCGATTCTTTAAAAGCAACCATTACTCAACTTGAGCAGCAAGTCGAGGAAGCAGCGCTCATTGATTATAGCTTTCCTGCTCCATTACCGAGACGAGGCGAAAAAAGGAACTCTAGAGGTGTAAAACAGCAACAGGCTGATCACGCTCAACCAAAAAAAACTGCTTCAGAGCCATATCTTGAACAACGTAAAACACCTGATTTGCTAGCGCGTCCATCAACTTTATCTGATAGCAATGAAGTCCGGGCGATGAGTGCGACACAAACCAGTCGGTTGTGGGGAGCGATTGAGCGTGCCTCATTTAGAAATGATAAAATGGCAGTTATTCATAAGATCTCTCGTGAGCACTATCTCACCACTCAACAAGCAGAATTATTTGTTGAATCTTTAACCTTTTCCAAAGATAGAAGAGATGCCATCAAGCTCTTATATCCTCGCTTAGTTGATCCTAGCCAAGTCAATGTTTTATATAGCTTATTAGATCAACCCGCACATCGTCGCGAGGTCAAACAAGTCGTAGACCAAGTCAATATGAATCGTCGCTTACAAAGAGCGCAGTAAGAGGAAAGATCGTGACTATGTGGGTATTAGATAAACAGCGCGTTCAACTTAATTTAAGTCATCTATTAAGTCGAATTATCAGCTTCTTATTAACTGGCTATCTACTGTGCAGCTGCTCTTTAGTGATTGATACAGAGTGTGATGCTCAACTTGAAAGTTGTGGTCAGAGCACACCGGCCGGTAAACAAGCCGGGGAGCAAGCGGGGGAACAGGCCGGGGAACAGGCCGGGGAACAGGCCGGGGAACAAGCGGGAGAACAAGCGGGAGAACAAGCGGGAGAACAAGCGGGGGAACAAGCAGGGGAACAAGCAGGGGAACAAGCAGGGGAACAAGCAGGGGAAATACCCGAGCCCAATGAGCCATATCACAACCTTGAGTGTCCAGAGCCCTGTGAGCTTGAGTGGTCGGCGATTTCGAGTGTAAATATGTTTGATTTAGGCTCAAATTTATCAGAGGATGAACAACCGATTCATAGTGTAAGTATTCGTGCTTTTGAAGTTAGCACAAGTGAAATAACAGTCGCCCAATATAGTCGCTGTGTTACTGCAGGACATTGCTTAGAGCCCACTGATTTACAACAAATGACTCAAACAGAAGATCCAAGCCTTGATCGTGAGGAAACTAGGCTAGCTCGCTGTAATTATTTTATTGCAGACTCATGGTCTAAACCTATGAATTGTATTGATTATTGTGAAGCGCAACACTATCTGACTTGGCTCAGTGAAGAATTGGGCGTCAGTATACGTCTGCTCAGTGAAGCAGAGTGGGTTTATGTGGCCACAGATGAAGGAAAAACAACCTATCCATGGGGCGATGAAATCTCGAGTTGTAATCAAGCACAGCTGCTTGGTTGTGAGCCAACAGATACAGTGCCGGCTTGCTCATTAATCGCTGGCCAAGGACAAAGTCCTAAAAGCTGTGAAATGATTGGTAATGTAAGTGAATGGGTCGCTGATCAATACCAAGCGAATTATGAGCAACATACAGATACTCAAGAAGCGGTTCGCTTTGAGGAAGAAGTATGTCTTGATGGCTTGGTTGTTGAGGATCAGGCACAGGCTCAAGCCGTTATTAAGGGCGGTGATTGGCGTAGTTCTTCGGCAAGTGCGCGCCCTAACAATCGAGTAGCAACCCCAATACGTGTTAAGTCTGACCGAATCGGTTTTAGAGTGGCTCGCCCAATCGGATTTTAGCTCGACAACTACTGATTTACATCATTTTGGTTTGGGTTATGTGAAGCCATGCCAAAGGCCTTACTTCCACGCCCGCGTCCACTGGTTCGATGCGTCCATTCTTGTAGGTCATAAAAGCGAGTTAAACGCTTACATACGGATTCAGCTCGAGCTCGAGTCATGCTCAATGCCGATCTGAGCATAGGTACGGTGATGTAGCCATGGTTCATGAGTAGGTTGACGGCCTCTTGCTCACTTTCTTGCAGTTTTTCATTCACCTTCAGGTGCTCAGCTTCCATATCGGTCCAGCGCACATCGGGTAAATCATGGCCTACCGGTGGTGGCATATCACCAATGTAAAGCAAAGCAACCCCTCGTCGGCGTAAATGTCGAGCTCGCGCTAAAGCCTGCACATCACGGGCTGATACAATATGCGTGTAGGCTTCGGCACATTCGGCCTCATCAATACCTAGCGCTCTAAAGTCTGAAATCGTCGCGCCCCAATCTGGTTTACTTGATCCCATCATCGCCAAGAGATCAACCCCATGAAAAAGATTGGAGCCAATATCATGTGCACCTACATGACCAATAATCAGCTGTCTTTGGCCCAAAGCGGATTGAATACTTTCAATCAGGCTCTGCACCTTGGGTGACTCAAGGGTAAACTGTGGACTTGTCTTTTGATTGGAAGCGACTCTAAAAAGGTCAGCCACATGCTTGGCAGCCAAAATCCCAATTTTTTGCTCCGGATTTAAATTCGCATCTTTAGCGGCCTTTTCAATGGTAAAGGCAATACGCTTAAGTGAACCGAGTGAACGGTTACGCCAATGAATCCATGCATGATTATCGCGTCTGATTAATTGTGAAGTTCTGAGTTGATTCGTTTTAACCCAACGGGCAAAAAGTGGTGCTTCACCTACTGCAGCAATCTTCCAAATATCGGCTTGTCGCTCGATGCAACTGTCAGCTAAATACTCTTGATGATCTTTTGTGGTCGCCTGGCTTGAATTAAGCTCTTCATCATCTAAATCACAACTCTCATCATCCTCATCTATACTGATCAGCTTGAGCTTAGACCAATCTTGGTGACTTTTGGGTCTGCGACTAATTTGATAGGCTAAATCATACTCTAGCTGATGTCGCATGGAAACCGTAGAGCTTGCTGTTAAAGGCTGGATATTTTCTTGATCTTCTTCAAGCTCAAGAGGAGTATTCATTGCGAGCTGCGACCAGAGTTCTTCTGTTCTATGTGCTGTGCCATCTAAGCAAACTAAAGCGCCCTTGGGTAGTGCATAAAGCTCTCGTAACTCTAACCATACTTCTTCTCGCTTCCAATGCAGTGATAAAGAGCTAGGCCAGACACCATCCGGCAATTCTCGAGCGAGTTCGGTGAGAGCATCCACTACACCACGAGGAGGAAGCTTTGGCCAAATCCCCTTGCGAGTAGCCTTGGGTGAAGGTAAGGGCAAAGGCGCAACTTCTTGATCTTGTAAACGAGCGAAGGCATCGATTTCAGAGGAGAATAAAAGTAGAGCTTCTTCGGGATCAAGGGTTTGCCCATAATCTTGCTCTGCCAAGTTTGGTGTATTGGCCAATAAACTTAAAACATTGGTCACTGCTCGCGCAGCCTGAGTGAGTTCCGGATGTGCCTGTTTCCATCCCTCATACGTATTATTTAAAGGAAGAGCCAGTTGTTGCTCATCCGGCAAGAGATTGCTGATATCCTTTAGAGTAATCTTTGTGCACTTAACCGGTGTTGGTAGCTCATCAATGATGATGACAGCGCCCTTTGGTATATCAAGTAAAGGCCCCATAGCATGCGTGGCAATCGTGATGCCTTTTTTAAGGGGAGTCGGCCGTTTAGAGCCTTCACAAGTTTTGGCAAACTCACACTGTGAAGCACCACGTCCACACAAGGCTTGACGTCCATAAGCTAAAGCTGAATGCAGTCGTTTTTTTTGGATAGGTGAAGCTTTTTCAAGGACTTTACAGTGTCTTTGCATGCCCTCCAAAAGCTTGATTTGGTTTTTAACCTTTAATTTATGCTTTTTAGCATAGGCCAAAAGATCTTTTAAAAAGTCAGCGGCCATCGCATGATTACGGCATAAAACAACCCGAGGTAATCCAACAGCGGCATCCTCGGCCATTTGAGCGCAAAGGGCGGTCGTTTTTCCACCACCACAGGTTAAGGCCAACACCGGCACCTTGGATAAATCATCTTGAGCTTGCTGAATTGCTTTTTTTAGTCGATGCACAAGACTTTGAGTATAGTTTGGGTCCTTTAGGGATAAAGCTGAATTGATCAATACTTGCTTGATAGGCCGTTGGGCGCCCCAGCGTACACCATTGTTGATCTGTCTTAAACATTCCTCTTTGCCGACCTTACTGAGTAGTCCACATTGACTTGCTCCACTCAAAAGAGCTAGGCTTAACTGCTTAAAACTAATTAATTTTCCACCATAATAGCGTCCCAAAATACAAGCAGCTTTGTAGAGCGCTTGATTTCTTTGGCCTTCTTGAGCTTGAGCTAGACGCTCAATTTGGATTTCTAAAACCCGCTCTACTTCAGCCGAAACTTCAACATGACTCTCTGACTCTTGCTCACCATGACTCTCCGTTTGAATCTCGTCAATTTCTAGCTTAATCTCGGGCTTGACTTTATGTGCAGATGATGAGGTAAGAGGATTAGACACTGCTTCTATTCGTGTTGCTTTACCCTTGACTTCAGTTCCCTCAGACAGCACCTTTTTTTTAGCTTTAGGCTTAGTTTTTTTGCCCGCTAATGCTCGTCCCTGAACTTCAAGTTTCAAGGCTGACATTTCATCGATAGGTACAAAGCCTTGTAGACCCTCAACTAAAAAGGTGCGCTGATTCAGTACCGAATTCATTCCCACAAACTTGGGAGCGGCCGTAAAATGGGGTTGAACAGTTCTAAAAGTCGCTAAGTCCCAAACCACTGGCCAGTTACATACCCCACGAACGCCATGCCATGCCTTGAGCCCGCTTTCGCTCAGTGGACTACTCAGTAAAAATGCAAAATGTGCCTTGACCTTTTGGCCTTTCATAAAGGCACTGCTTGACCATTGTCCCACAAAACTTACCTGATGAAAGCACTTGGGTAAACTTTGTTGGATAATCCAATGCAAGGCCGCATGATGGTCGGCTTGGTGACTCAAAGAAAAAGCCTTGGGTAAGTCTAAGCCTTGATCTAAGTCTAACCATACCCACTGACGAGGGACTTCGCTAAATATAGTTTTTCGGCGAGTTAACCAGCCAAGAGCTTGGAGCCCCTCAAAGCAAACTTCCATTTGCTCATGAACTTTTTCTCGACGTTTTAAGCTTGATTCACCTTCACCTTCAAGTTGCTTGAGCAATCGCCGACTCGCAGAAAGATCCTTATATATTGGCTCTGCCATACTCCAAGAGTGCTCAACCAAGGACATATTTTCTTTGAGCTCTTGTAAGTTGGCGGCATAGTGAGCTTTATCAGCCGGTGGGCAACCTCTAATAATAATCAGTGAAGGTTGATGTTCTAAATAAAGCATCAAGCGCCCAAGAGCTTGTTCATCTTGACAATATATGTAGTGAGCCCCCCACACCAAAGGTGGAATCGGATGCTGTACACCGTAACGATCAATACGCTTTCTTTGCGGTCTACCCGGAGGCGCTTGTAATAAGGTAATGCACAGCGGATGACTTGGGTCAGGTACCACTCTATGATTTTGGATAGATGAACGCTCAAAATCGAGCTCATTCATCGGTTGTGCCGTTTTATGATTCACGACATATCTCCAAGATTCATAGGGTTTTCGGGCATAATCTACAGGCTTACTTAGTGAGGATTAAACAGGAAGATCTAACAACAAATAATAAGCCGGCAAAGCACCAGCAAGATCAATGTTTAAACTTGATGTAAAGTGAATGTTAGGACTCAAAAACTAAGGGGATTAATTTAAGAGGGTTAAAAAAATGTCACGGGTATATTTTAAGGAAATCAAAAACTTAGCTGGTTCACTGTTGGGGGACTTGGCTCTCATTTCTTGGCTAACACTAG
Source organism: uncultured Myxococcales bacterium (assembly GCA_937146725.1). Lineage (GTDB taxonomy): Bacteria > Myxococcota_A > Bradymonadia > UBA7976 > VGTA01 > CAKZRU01. The sequence goes on along the minus strand of CAKZRU010000193.1, from coordinate 2,652 downwards.
CCCACAAAAACAGTAAATAAGCTTTTTTGACGAGACTTGATCAGCTCTACAATCTGAGAGCCTAGTCAATCTCCTAATGTGCTGATAGGTATAAACCAAAGTGACCGGCAAGTTCAAGATTTAGATGAATTGTTTCAAAGGATTTGAGGCTATAATTCCCAAGACTATTTAAAAAAGCTCAATCTTTTTAAGTATAAACAGTGTCAATGAGAGTATAAGATTTTTATCAAGCCTCTCTTTTCATAATCAGCAATACAGATCACAAATCTGAGTCTATCACTGCTTGCAAGACATTATATTTCTTTCGAATTCGTCCTTTACAATGGGTCTGTGATCTACAAAACTAAGCAAATAGTGCTGTGAGGCTGATCTAGGCCTGTCATCTTAAAAGGAATACAATGCAAAAACGCTCAAAGTTAATACAAGGTTTCATCCTGATCTGTATTTACTACCTTTTACTGATTCCAAACTATGCTCATTCTTCACCATTTCAAGCCTTTGAGTTTGATGGTGACAATGACTACCTAAGTTTACCGAGCCCGGCCCTAACATTTGGTAATATTGGAACGATAGAAGCTTGGCTTAACTTGGACGAATGTCGAGGGGCGGCTGGGGAATATAGTGTCATTTATCATGATTATGATGATGTCTTTATATTTTGCGAGTATAATCGGTTAGCCATCCAAAAAGCATCTGATAACTACGACACACTTAGAAGCATAGACCTAGTTTTACCACTAAGACGCTGGATACATATGGCGCTTACTGCTGAGCGAATAGATGGTAATACTACCATTAAGATGTTTATTAACGGTCAGCCGGTTCAAATGTCTAGTCCTGGTGGGCGAGCACAACTCGCAGCAGATGGCTATAGTGGTGTAATAGAAGGCCCTTTGAATACAGGCTCGGATCCAAGTATTGCTGATAATAGAGGGAGTCTTAACCATTACAAGGGTGCCATGGCCGAGATTAGGTTTTGGAGTGTGCCCCGCAGTGCGAGCGAAATCAGTGCTCAATTAAATGCACGCCTAAAGCCTAGCGAACACCCTGACTTATTGGCGGCATACTCGGGTGATCATGTAATCGATAACCAAGTGCATGATATGAGTGAGCATCAACATACGGCGACTTTACATAATTTTAATAAATCACCAGTACGCCGAACTCCGGCACGTGGTGGTGCATGGCGCAAAGGCTATTCCGTAGGCGATTCGAGTGTGGCTAACGGCTTTGGTTCTGCGGTTGCCTCAAGCCATGGGGTCTTTGCAGTTGGGGCTGCGAGTAGTTTGGGTAATGGTGAGATATTTCTCTTAAAGCGATCTGGTGGGCAGGACCGAGGTTTTGAAATCAGTGAAGGCCTTAAACCGCTGACCTTAACCCCACAGGCTTCTTTTGGAGCAAGCATGGATGCCGACCAAGATATTTTGGTTGTGGGTGCACCCGGTCAAGGGAATGGAAATGGTGGTGTTTTTGTCCAACGCATCGGAGTTGATGGTCAACTCGAACTAAACGATTGGTTTTTGATCGATCAGCCAACTGACACAGGTAATTTGGTAGCAACAAGCGATTATCGAGTCGCTCGAATGAGCCAAGGAACGCTCCATATTTGTGATTTAAATCAAGATCTTAGTGCCTGCACACCCTTAACGATAGATCCAAGTGGTATCTGTGCGGGATATGAGAATCTTCAAACCACTTCTATCGCCATGGATGCAAACCGAGTTGCACTTGGTCAACCGACTTATGAAGAAGGTTCAGCCATTTCGGCGGGCCGAGTACTCTTATTTACCCAAGCAACGGATGGGGTTTGGCGCTGTGAACAAGTATTGAGTAATAGTGATCCTTCAAACAACACCCCTCTCGTAAATCATGATCTATTTGGTGCTTTTGTTGATCTTGATGATCACCGCCTTGCTGTGCTTCAGCCATCTGACTTAAGCGGCAAGATTAAAGTTTTTGATTTATCTCAAGCATCAATCACCGAAATATACACCCATATGCCCAATCAGTATATTCAAGAAGTGCAATTGGATGGTGATTTTTTAGCCTATACATATCAAACTGGTAATAACCCAAAACAAGTCCACACGGTTATTCATCGCTTGAGCGATCAATCTGAAACAAGCCTACTCACCAACTCTACCCGAAGAGGGGTGAGCCACCTCTCATTATATGGTTCAGAATTACTTGTCGCTACTCCTTTTAGTCAAGCAAGTGATCTGGTTGGACAAGAACAAGTCCAGATTTTAGAGGTAAACCATGCTTTATCCGATGCTTGGTTAAGCGCAGCAGAAGGATACTCAAGATCCGGACAGGTTCGGGCAGGCTTAACGGGTGCCTATGTCGGCCGTTTTGATGTGCTTCTTGATGTCAATCATCCGCCGTATCCATTAGCCAATGTTTTAGTCGATGATCCGCGTTTTGAAGTTCTTCCACCAATTGGAGAGGGTCAGGGCTTTTTACTAAAATTAAAAGATGATCAAAGCCTAGATTATAACTTGGAAGTTGCTGATGCTGATCCCAACATTAATCTGCAAATCACCTTTACTGATGATCTTGGTGCCGAGAGTACCTTTTCTTATTCGATTGCTGTTTTAGAAGCAGCTCTTGCACCTCAACTATTAACGACTGAACTACCCGATGCTTTTGAAG
>CAKZRU010000192.1 GCA_937146725.1 uncultured Myxococcales bacterium | reverse complement strand
CCGGCTTGCATTTCACCGGCTTGCATTTCACCGGCTTGCATTTCACCGGCTTGCATTTCACCGGCTTGCATCTCACCAGCTTGCATTTCACTAGACCCACCCGAAGATTCACTATCATCGCAAGCTAAAACCAAACTACAGCAAAGTAGTCCAAAAATGAGTCGTACAAGATATTGACTAGTCGTATTCATAAGGATTCCCAATTCTAGAGCTAAGGTCGGTAAATCTAGGTTTCACCATTTGAAACTAGCTTATCGCTCTCAAATCACCGCTTTTAAAGCAACCGAAACTTATTTAAATCTAATTTTTCATAAGTATATATTCATAACTAAACGTCAAACCAAGTATCCAAAAACAAGTCTCCAAAATAAAGTTAGGCTTTTATGTTTGCTCAAAACGATAATAAACAGATGCTGCATTGTGGAGTAATTTGCGGCATCAAGACTCCTAGAACCCCATCACCAATAAACACCAATCTTTTTAAACACTTACCATACCAAACCCTATGTTTGTTTCTCATATTTTATGCAACCGCTTGCCAAACTCAAAAACAGCCGACTCAAAACGATTCTCATCAAGCCCAGACTCAGCTAAATTCTCATGAGCAACAAGTCATAAAAAACTTCCAACAAGCCTCTCCAAGCGTAGTTCATATTACCTCGATGAGTCTTTTGCGAAGTCGTTTCAGTTTGTCGATGTACGAAAGAGAAGAGGGCACCGGAACAGGATTTATTTGGGATGACCAAGGGCATATTGTGACCAATTACCATGTGATTAAACAGGGAAATCTTGCGCAAGTGGCCTTAAGCGATCATAAAACCATACCTAACGACATTCAAAAGGTGTTTGATGCGAAACTGGTGGGCATTGCGCCCAACCGTGATCTTGCAGTACTTAAAATCATAGCTCCACAAGCTGTGATTAAGGCCCTACCTTTAGGAAGTTCAAAGAATCTACAAGTAGGTCAATCGGTTCTCGCTATAGGTAATCCTTTTGGCTTTGATCAAACTTTAACCACCGGCATTATCAGTGGATTGGGACGTGAAATCCAATCTGTGACCCAGCGTACCATCAAAGGCGTTATTCAAACCGATGCGGCGATTAATCCCGGTAATTCCGGTGGTCCTTTATTAAATAGCCAAGGCAAAGTCATTGGGATCAATACTGCGATTTATAGTCCTTCAGGTGCTTATGCTGGCATTGGGTTTGCTGTACCGATTGATACTGTTAAACGCATTGTCCCTCAACTGATTAAATATGGCCGAGAGATTAAGCCAAGTTTAGGTGTTGACTTGGATGAAGGTCGTCTGTCACAGCGCTATCAACTCCCCGGTGCATTAATTACCAAAGTTCACTCGGGTTCACCCGCTGAAGCTCGAGGCTTGAAGGGCTTATCTTGGCATCGGCAAGGTTTGGTGTTAGGTGACTTTATTCTCGAGATCAATCAACAGCCCTGTCCCGATGCTCAGAGCGTCTATCAATATCTTGATGACTTTAAGGCCGGAGATCAGGTGACTGTATTAATTCAACGTGGGTTGGGTACTAAGGCAATTCAAAAAGAAATCAAACTTCGCCTCATTAATGAGCTTGAGGAAATCAATGAGTAAGTGCTTTCACTCAACTAGAGGACGAGCTTGAGAAATCATCTTTAAGACCAAGAATGTATTCATCAAGATCATCACGGAGTTGGCTGACCTTGGCATAGTTCCACTCTTTGAAGTGTCCTGAACGTTCAAACCAATAACTTCTCAAGCTATTATACATGTAATCTAAGCGCTCTTGTGACATATGCTCTAGCTGATATTTTTTGATAAACATTTGCTGAGAATAGTGATCTATTCCTTTGGCTACATAGTCTACAAAAGCTTTAAACTCATCACGCTGTTGATATACTTTCATACATTCAACAACCATGAAATAAGGAACCTTCATATCCACAAGATAGTTTAAGTACTCATCAAAGTTAAACTGTCTTTCTTTAATATATTCAAAGTGATAATCCACTTCTTTTACAAAGACTTGGTAAAGCGTATCAATAATCTCAACTTCACTCTTAAAGTAAAAATATAAGAGACTGCGTCCCACTTCAATCGATTTAGATAACTTAGAGAAACTAGCAAGATCGCTTATCCCATACTGGGCAATATGCACAAGAATCTTGCGGGCAATCAACTCGGATTTAGTTTCGTAAATAATCATACGGGAGTCGTTCTCTAATCTCATCTTCTACATAGTATATAAAAAGTTTTACCTTATCTCACAAGTTTAGACTAGCTAAAAAATCTATATGTTTCAAACACTTGTATAGATATTGTCTCTAAGTTGATTGACAAATAATTGACAAAAATGTAAAATTTATAACTTTCAATGATTTGGCGTTTCAGATTAACAATATAGACAACTTATTCACAAATTAGCTGAGTTTTAACAAAGTAGATAAGCGGTTTTTAAACGCTCTCATCGTTCATTGGTCCTGACAACTTAAACTGATGCTTACCCTATATATTCTAGAAAGCGTTATTGTGCTTTAAGTAAAGTTTAGTTAGTGCTTAGGTCACAAAGATGCTTATACGCATCATTTTTAGTATTTTTACTGATTTAAAGAGAGGCTAAGATAAGAGATAAGGCATGAGAGAATATCAAATTACAGAATGGGTCAAAACAACCTTTTCCTATAAGAGCACCGTTATTCCTATGGTACTCAAGCGAGTTTTACTATTTCCTGGTTTTTGTCTGATCATTTTATTGATGAGCAAAGGGTATTTAGGCTCAAGTTTGGCCCAATTACCATGGTCTAAAGTCTGGATTCCCTCTTTAGGACATACCCTCATCGGTACAGCTTTAGGTCTAGTTTTAGTCTTTAGAAATAATGCTTCATATGATCGTTTTTGGGAGGGGCGTAAGCAATGGGGTGGCATTGTGAATGCTTGTCGAAACTTTATTCGTCAAGCCAGAAGCTATGGAGGAGAAATGCAAACGCTTGCGCCCCTAGTAACCGCCTTTCCTTTTGCCCTAAAGCATCAATTACGAAGCGAAGACCCTAGCGGCTCCATCATTCAGTTTTTAAATGCGGAAAATACCCGTTTGGTAATGCTACACAAAAATCCTTCTTTAGCCATTAATTTTGCCATGAGTAATTGGATTCATCGCATGGTTAAACTTGGTAGAATCAGTGAGTTACAAGCGCATCGAATGGAAGAACAAGTGGCCAAACTTATGGACTGTCAAGGCGCGTGCGAACGGATCTTAAAAACGCCTGTGCCCTTTGCCCATGCGATTCATGTTAAACAGTTATTATTCATCTATCTGATTACTTTACCCTTTGTGCTTATCCCGATTGTTGGTTGGTTAAGCTTAGGTATGGTTTTTGTCATCGCTTTTGGTCTACTTGGTATCGAAGAAGCTGGGATTGAAATTGAAGATCCTTTTGGTCATGACCCCAATGATCTTCCCTTAACCAATATTTGTGAAGTCATCGCTCGCGATGTGCAATCCACTCTGTATTTTGATGATGAAACAAGCCAAGAGCAAGAAATCGTCCTAAGCAGTCTTGATGAGTCCGACTCAGACCAACAGTTTATTGGTATTTTTAAAGCTTAAGCCTATGATCACTTACTAGATCATTTGCTAGATTTAAGGACAAAACGCCAATGTGCCGTTTAAGCGTTCGCAACCGACCCCTTCAGTCAAGTCTGAACATTCAGTTTCACAGCACAAAAGTAAATCTTGCTCAAACTGAGGCACACAGCGACCCGCTTGACAACTTTGAGCAAGACCGCAGTCACAAGTACTGAGGCACTCCGGTTCACCGACACAGGTGGATGTACCGCCATTAGAAAGCTCACATGAGCGACCAGCCGGACAAGCGGCATCCTCACAGCAATAGCTCAATCCTTGTTCGGCAGAAAGCTCACAGGCTCCATCAATACAGGCTTGACCGCTTGGGCAATCACATGCGGTACTACAGGTCATACTTGGGCATATACCAAGTGAACTGTCATTATTTTCACACATACTGCCGACCGGACAAAGGCGACGTTCACAGCAATATGCAGCTTCATCACCACGTACACATTGGCCATCTACACAGGCCTCGCCTCCCCAACAATCACAGGCATTTTGACAAGCGCTTGAACAGGTTGGGCCTCCAACTCCCTCACAGGCTTCACCCATTGGGCATGGAGAGCGCTCACAGCAAAATACGGGAATCATCGCCGGCCGACAGTACCCTTGCTGGCATTCTTCCCCATATTCACAGTCACAGCTGTTGACACAGGACTGACATTGGCCTATTTCGCCATTAGGCGTGATACATTGTGCTTGATTTGGGCAAGCATTGTGAGCACAGCAATACATATGATTGTCCAAAGCTTGACCCGTTTGAACCGCTTGGCAAGTATTCGAAATGCATACTTGACCATCCGCACAATCACAAGCAGTATTACAGGTAGATTCTGAAACTTGCATATCTTGCTCAAGGGTCATATCTCGAGCTATTTGCATATCAATCACAGTGGTTTGCGCATCTTGAATCACCTGTGCGTCAATGCTTTCTGTGCTGACTTGAGAATCTCGTACTTGGGTATCAGCTGTTTCTAAGTATTCTGGAGTATTGGATTCACAGCCCGCTTGAGAAATAAGACAGGCTAAAAAAAGGCCCAAAAGCAACAAGGTGCTTACCTGAGAAGATTTCAAAGACTGAGCCTCATGTTTTTGATCCCACCAATTAAATAATGCAGGCAAAATCACTAAGGTAGCAAAAAGAGCCGCACTCATCCCCAATACACTTAAAAGACCCAAACTATTTAAGCCACGATGGTCGGCCAACATCAGACTCGCAAAGCCAATCGAGGTCGTTAAAGTGGTTAAGCTTGCTGCTCGTCCGGTTGTTTTTACAATATAGGCTGCACTATGTCGCCCTAGCTCTCGATAACGATGATGCATATGTACACCATCATCAACCCCCATACCAATCAAGGTAGGTAGAGCTAAGAGATTAAAGAAGTTTAACTTGATATCAAAAAGGGCCATCATTCCCATAGTAAAACCAAGTCCTAAGACCAATGGTGCACTCACAAAGAGTAAACCAATCCAAGATCGTTCAAAGAGAGCTAAAAGGGTTAAGACCAAGAGTAAAGCTACGGTAAAGGTTAAAGCGCCATCATGTTTCATGGCCATTAACACTTCGGCCCAAACCATGGTTTTACCTGCGACCAATGGTGTTTGATCATCCAAAGTTTTAATCTTTTGCATTTCCTGATGAAAAGCCAAAGCGTTCTTTCCGTCCGAGGTAGAGCCCTTAGGAGAAATAAAAACAAAACCACCGACAACCCCTTGACGATCTGTAAACTTTTCCACCACCCAATTGGGTAAGTCCTGTGCCGAAAAAGCATTGGGCTTACAATGCGCAAGCAAAGCTTCTGCTCCGGAACGCTGGTCACCCTTGAATAGCTTATATTTTCGCTTGAGCTTGCGACACAGTTTTTTGACCCATTTAATTCGTTCAGCTTGCTCGGTTGGAATTAACGAATACAAAGATTGAGCTGATTTAATCCGTGAGCCCTCTTGCTCTGATAAGGTCTGTAGTTGCTCATAGATCGAACGAGCTTCTTGAGGACTTTGGGCAAAGGCAACCGTTGGTGAAGTCGCTTTGGTCGTTCCATACTGAATAGATTTAGCTGATCGTTCTTGCTCAGAAAGTTGTGCCAAAGGCTTAGGATGAGGTCCAAGACGATTAAAGTTGAGCTCTAGCTGAATCAGTGGTGAGAGTGCCATACCGATCAGACCCAAGCAAACGCCAATTAAGGCTAGCTTTCCTCCAAAATGATCAATCAGTGATGCTTCGGTTTGGGTGTCACTTAAGTCTTTAACCTCAAAACCTAGTAAGTTGAGTGGTGCCCAGCGCTCCCAAATAAATAAAATAGCAGGAAGAACAATCAATACGGCCAAAAAGCAAAGCATAACCCCAACTGCTGCGACACCACCAAACTGACTTAAACCTCTAAAGTCGGCCAAAGTTAACGCTAAAAAAGCCGCCGAAGTTGTACTCGCCGCTAAAATACTTGCATGTCCACAGCTTAAATGGGTCGCGATCATCGCTGCAAGCGTATCAGCTCCCAAGGCTCTTTCTTCCCGAAAACGTCCGTAAAAGTGAATCCCAAAGTCAATTCCTAAACCTAATAATACCGCAAAAATAAAGGCGGTAATCAAGTTCAAATAGCCCACGGTTAAAGCCATTAATCCCACTGTCCACAAAGTGCCCATAGCCAAAGGAATCAAAACAGCAATCAAGCCTCGTATACTTCTAAAAGCAAAGAGCAGTACAAGTGAAAGCAAAGCAAAGGAGCTTAGAGTTGATGAAAACATATCCCCTTTAATCTTTTTGGACTGCCCTAAAACATTCACATAAGTGCCTCCTAAGTCCAAGCGACGCACTACACCTTGCGCTGAGATTTTACCCAAATCTGCCTCAATCACAGCGGTTGACTTTGTCTTTACTTTATTGACTAAGCGCTCACAAAATTGAATATCATTTGAAGCCTGGCTTGGAAATATCTTCAGACCAATAGTGGTATAGGCCGCATTATGAAAAACAGCGGGATAATCGGAATCTAAGCGACGAAACATCTCACCGATTCCGGCTAACTGTGAATCGCTTTCAACTTCGGCCCATGCTAAACTCAGTGGCTCTTGATTTAAAACAGCCTCACGTAAAGCACTTTTAAACTTTTCTTCCGGACTTTGTGGTTGTTTTAGATGTTCTTGCTTGGACGAATCTTCAGAGTCATCACCAAATAAGGTCATTTTTTTACTGACTCTTTGGCGAATTTCCTCTCTTAAATCTTGATAGGCCTGCTTAAGATCTTCAAGGCTAGGAAAAGTAATCATGGCATTTTGCTGAATTAAAGAAACATCCTGCTGCCAGCGTACCGACTGTACTTCATCTAAGGTTTGAAGCTCTGTTTGTAGTTTAGGAAGCACCTGCTTGACCGCCTCAAAGTCATCGGTCATCAAGGTAAGTACTAAAAGATCCACACTCCCCAAACGCTCGCTCAAAGAACGACTTGCCACTACACTAGGCGCATGATCGGGAAGTAAGTCTTGAATCTTTGTTCTTAATTTTAGTCCTCGTCCAAGTTGGACCGAGACTAAAGTTAAAACCAAGCAAAAACTAAAAACCAAATAAGGACGTCGATAAATAAATCCTAAAAACTGTCGAGTTAAGCGATCTATATTAGAGCTGGTATGTGTCACTGATTTATCCACTTACAGGCCTCTGCTTCCTTTATCATTTCTATTTATGAGTTTATTATGAATGAGTCATATCATTCTTTTTTGAACGCTTTACACTTGTAAGGGGCGATGATGGGGTAGAATTTGAATGAGCTAAGAGATTTAAACGATCTAACTCTCTAAAAAGGCCCAAAACTATACCATAATCACCGGCTGTGGGCTGCGCCCTTCTGAGTAGACTTCTGAGCTTTCGTGCATAAGTCATGGCATTTTTACCGGGGGGGAATTGTGTGCGTTCACATACTTCGATCACTCGTTTAAGAAAGGCTTCATCTTCTAAGGTACTTGTTTGAGTCACAATGGGCTTAACCTCAGAATCGCCTGTATTTATTTTGAGATTTTGTTGATGATCTAGACTGCCTAAACGCGTCAGCTCATAAGCTAAGCAAGCCACTGCATGGGCTAAGTTTAATGAGGGAAAACTTGGGTCCGAATGAATTTCAATCAGGGCATGACATAAATCGAGCTCGGCATGTGATAGACCTACTCGCTCATTCCCAAATAAAAGATGTGGTCTTTTGCTTGACCCAAGCACAACCATCAAATCTGTGCTTTTAAAGCTTTGAATATGACCATGACTTCGCGGACGCCTAGAGGTTCCGATCAATAAATCAGCATTAGCCGTGGCTTTTGCTAGGCAATGATATCGCTCAAAACGTATTTGCTGATAGGCACCCGATGAATAGGCCTTAAGTTCGTCCTCTGACCAAATTGTCTCAGGCTTGGTAATGACTTTGAGTCCCGCAAGTTTAAAGTTAGCCACCACCCTAATTGCGCCACCAATGTTTCTAATATCACTTGGAAAACACAAGCAAATCCAAGTATTCTCATATACCCGTTGCATAGGATGACCGATCACCAAAAACTAGATAAAACATAAATCAAGACCAAGAGCAGAACGAATGGAATCATATACCAAATCAATGAAAGGCCCTCAGTCTTACTTGGTAAGTCAAGCACCGGTGTGAGATCTTTTTGCGCCCACTCATCTTGCTGAAAATACTGATGCGCCAAGTTTGAGCTTACTAAAGAATCGCGATTGGGTTGGGACTGATCTAAGGGCAAGGTAGATGAAATCTTGTGTACCACCGGTGCCCGCAAGGGATCAGCAATGCTTTGCAAAAGTCTCTTTAGCTCGGCTGCAGATTGTGGTCTTTGCTCCGCTCGCTTTGACACAAGACCCATAATTAATGCTTCAAAATCTGCTGGAATACTTTTGTCTTTGGATAAGTGTTCATTCACAGGTTTAATTTTATTATACAAAACTGCTTCAATGCTCTTACCGGTCGCTCTTTGTCGAGTCAGTGACTCATACATAATAATGCCTAAAGCATAAAGATCTGTGGGTGGAGAAACCGCCTCTCCTCGACATTGCTCGGGCGCCATATATCTTAATGTACCCAATAATTTATTAGATTCATCTTCATGATATTGGCCCATGACGGTTGCAATCCCAAAGTCAAGAATCTTGACTTGAAAGCCTCCAGCCGGTGCTTTGCATAAGAATAAGTTATCGGGCTTGAGATCACGGTGGATAATGCCAGCATTATGCGCCGCACTTAAGCCATCACATACCTGGGTAAAGATTGGATATAGCCGTTCCGGTGCCATCGGGGCTTCAGACAACATTAATTCTTTAAAAGTAAAGCCTTCCAAAATCTCCATCGCCATATAGGCCACACCATATTCTTCATCGATTTCGGTATCAAAAATTGTAATCACATGGGGGTCATTTAAAGCAGCCGTTGCAACGGCCTCTGAGCGAAAAAGGCGACGTTGTAAATCACTTTTCATAAACTTAGGAAAAAGGATTTTAAGCGCCACCTCATCATTGATCATACGTCGGCGTGCCTTAAATACCATGCCCATACCGCCCACCCCTAATATTTCTTCAACCTCATATTTTCCATCGATCGTTTCTCCCATCCATGCTTCGGGTGCTTCACCACTGCCCAAGGCAAAGCCACAACTTGGGCATTGAATAAGCTCGGGAGGAATTGCGACTTCACAACGCATACATTCGGCTGTGGTACTTTGAGCCATCGATCGTTCTCCATGATTGATAATGAAAACTAAGAATATAAAGGCCGGCTACTCGGTTTCAAGTAGACTTTAGCGCTGATGAAAGGTAATAAACAGAATAAGATGTCTGAGTTATAGAACTAAACAGAAAAAAAGCCGTAGACCAAAGTATATTTTAGGTTAATAAGTCGCCGATATAAAGTGATGATGAGAGAAGATAAGCCCATGCAAGATCTAGAGCCGGCCAGCTCCGGACTAAAAACGCCTTTAGATTTAAAAGCGATCGATTTCTTAGTAGGCCAAGTTTTAGAAAGTCGCTATCGTATTGATGAAGAAGTTGGTCGAGGTGGTATGGGCGTGGTCTATCGAGGAACGGACCTGACTTTATCGCGACCGATTGCAATCAAAACGATTTTGCATAACCAATCGGATGATGAGGCGCTTAATCGTTTTATTTTTGAAGCTAAAACCTTAGCTCAAATCGAAAATCCTCGTTTGGTTCCTGTGTATGCTGTTGGCCAAGACGAAGGTTATCACTATATTGTAATGAAGTTTTTAGAGGGGGAGACTCTCGCTGATCGTTTAAAAAGAGAAGGCGCTCAGTCTCCGGACTTTACGCGTGATCTCATTCAACAAGTCTGTGAAGCCTTACATGCCTTACATTCAAAAAACCTAATCCATAGAGATATTAAACCTGCAAACCTCATGATTTCTCCTGAAGGTAGCATTACCGTGATGGACTTGGGGATTGTTAAGCGAGTGGGAGAAGATAATCCTAGTATATCGGGCATTGCGATTGGTACGCCACGTTATATGCCACCAGAGGCAGTCGATAACAAACCCTTAGATCCTCGCGCTGACCTTTATAGCTTGGGTGTGATCGCCTATCAAATGTTGGTGGGTGCAACGCCTTTCAATGGTCCGACCCCGATGTCAATTTTATATCAACAAGCACATGAACTGCCTGCTCGAGTGAGAGACAAGGCCAATCAAGTTCCTAAGAATCTTGATTTTGCTGTTGATATTGCTTTGCAAAAACTACCAGAGAAACGCTTTCAAAGCGCTCAAGAGATGTCGGAAGCCTTTCAAGCACATACAGAGTTTATAGAACCAGGACATAAGCCCTTAAGATTGATCGCCTTTATCCTAATTGCCGGTCTTTTAGGCGTTTTAATGAGTAAAAGTGATATTTTTAAATGGCAACAGACAACAAATAGCGCTAACTCTACTCTTGGAAAAAACGCACCGGTCAAAAAACTAGATACAGACAACAAGAATAACAAGACAGCGAGCAAAGCAGAACATCAACAATCCGCAAGCCAGCTCGAGCAAAAAACAAATAAAAATACTAAGGTCACAAAGCAAGCAATTAGCAAGCCAACACTCAAGCCAACCCCCAAGCCAAAGCTCTCTAATTCGGTTAAGGTTTGGCTTAGATCTCAGCCTAGAAATGCCAAGATTTATCTTGGGAAAAAGTATATTGGCAAAACACCTCATAAATACTCAAAAGAACGAGGTGAAACCAAGGTATTTACATTAAAACTTCAAGGGTTCAAAGATCAACGCCTTGTGGTGAAAGACAGTGATGCCAAAGCTCAACTGAAATCTGTATTTGGAGGGTTTTAATGATCGCTTTATCTAAGCGCCTCATGTGTGTATTAGGCTTTAGCCTAAGTTTTGGTTTGTTAAATCAAGGATATGCGCAAGTAGAAGCACCAGTAGAGGCATCAGCAGAGGCACCAGTAAATAATAAGCAAGCTACAGCACAGCCTGTTCCCACTCAAGTTCTCAATCATTTTGAGATCAAGCTTCAGTTATCTAATCCTCAATGGCGTATTTTGACTAAAACCCAATTGCGTTCTTTATCAAACATTGCCATCGCCGGTGCTTTTAATCCAAAGCAAGTTTTAGGCTTAGTCTTGGTCGAAAACCTAAAAGACATGACTCTTAATGACTATGCCACAGCCCTACTTGAAAATAGTCCTCTGAAAGAACTGTTAATCGAATCGGTATCAGAGGTCACTTTTAAAGAGCACAGTGCCTTACGCTTGGTTTACTCAGGAGATGAAGCAAACGGACGTTTTCGTTATCTTGCCTATGTCTTTATTCATGGACAAAAAGGCTATCAAGTGGTGAGCGGTGGCCCGGTTGCGGTTGTTGATGAGAATAAACTTGAATATTTTGCAACCACCGTCAAACTAGAAGCCACTCAAGCTTCAGCAACATCACTGTCCAATGATTTTACTGATGAGTATGGGCTAACTTGGCGTCTCAAAAAAGGGCTCTTTCAAGATGCACTCAGTGGCTTAAAACTTAGCACAAGCAAAGCATGGAAAGCCCTTGCGGGTACTCCCTTAAGTCATATCAACCAAGAGGCTGTCGCAGGCTTAGTCAACCAAGAAGCCCAAGTACATATGCTGTTTTTTGATCGTCCATGCCCTACAACGGACACGAACTTATGTAAGACTTGGGTCAGCGATGAGCTTTTTCAAAACCTTGCTCTACAAACTCTAAACGAAGAATATCAGTATAGCTATTTGGGCGAAAAACATAATTTTCAACGTCTGAGTCATGAGCGTGGTTTATACACTTATCTCTATAATATTCAGTTGAAATCTGGCCGAGCTTTACAAACGCTTGCTTGGACGCTCAAGCCAAAAGCAAGCCAAGACCCAAATCAAACCGAGGTTGAGTTTGCCCAAGCTTGGAAGGACCTAAGTACCGGATTAAAGCAAGTGACTCTGCTTTCATCCTCAGAACGTAGCCAAGTTTTACAAGCGCTCAAAAAGCTTGATGACCCTCAAGAGTTTGTGAGCCCTCATTCGTCTTGGATGAGGGGAAAATACCATCACTTTAGCTCGGGTCTAACTTGGCAACGTCCTAGTGGTTTATGGGATGTGAAAGTACAACCCACCAAAAGTGACTCCAACCAAGAGTTAGTGATGATCAGTTCACCACGTTATGGAATTAATGCTCAAATCCGAATCGTGGATAGCTATCAACTTAAAGCAACCGAATCCCATCAATACCTATGGACTGAACTCAAGCAAGAACTTAGCAGAACTCGTGGTTCATGTACGAAAACAAGTCAAGGTACACGATTAGTCGCTCAAGCCAAAAGTCACTGGTCTCGCTGTACTTTTACTCGTCAACTTAAGCAAAATCAACAAGCACAACAGGCAAATACCGAGATCGCTTGGACCTATCAATTAGACAGCTTCCGTAGTCATAGTTCAGTGATTCACTTGTTAACTTGGGGCCCACAATCCTTATATGAGGGCATGGCTGAAATCGTCCGAGAAAACTTAGAGGCTCAACTCAAGCTTTCAACACCGGCAACAACTATTTTAACCACCGATAAAAGCCTGATAGATGAGCGTTTTCGTTATCGTTTAAAAGGCCTGCCAGCACAAGGTGAGCTACGTATTCATTCGCAGCTTAAACTTGGCAAAGCTGGTAGTTTAATTGAGTATTCAACCCCTAAAATCAATATTCAAAGCTTTGCTCTTAGCCAAATGGCTAGTCAGCAAGTGGCCGAACTCATTGATCGGCTGGCTCACAATGTACAGATCGATCAACCACAGCAAAGCAAGCCTGCCGATCAACCACAAGCGACAACAAAAGTAAATCAAGTTCAGCGCCAAGTCATATGGATTGGAGAACACTCAGCTGAACTCCTAACTTGGCCAAACTCTGTACGTGGCTTCAAACGTTCGGCCTTGCTACTGTCTGTACCACCGGTTGTTTACGGAGTTGTGGCTGTAGGTAATGAACAAGAAGTCAGTAAGCTTTTAACCGAACAACATTTGGTTTTAGAGTAGTCCCTGTCCGACTGTTCTTTATACAAGAGGTTACTTATACAGTTCTACATGCGTGTTCGCTTAAGCGAACACGCATGAATATGCCTTATATAAATGACTAGAATGATTTAAGCGTAGAAAAACTCAACAGCATCAGTGTGAAAGGCTTCCATTGCTACAGTCGTTGTTTGAAGTTCACACTCAATTTTCCATGGCTCTAAACGTTTATCATCTATTACTGTAATTAATATTTTGACATGGCCGAGTGAGTCTGCAGTAAACACCAAGGAAAGGTCGTCTGTTATTGACGAAAGGACCACTTCTCCTTGCCAGCCTTTCAAATGTTTAGCCATGTATTTAATGTTATCAACCCACATACCTGTGTCTGTGTAACCCGCATCTTCTAAGGCCTCTCTTATGGTGAGTACCCGGCCGTCCATCATATCTGAAGGGGCAACCATATCTACACCTGCTTCGGCATGAGAAA
>CAKZRU010000191.1 GCA_937146725.1 uncultured Myxococcales bacterium | reverse complement strand
ATATAATTATGAACGTTAATATCAAAACCCATACTGATTTACCCTCTATTACCGATACTAAGCCCCAAAAAGGGCAACGCTACGCAAGACGACATCGATCTTTTGAAAAGATCTTAAAATTACAAAATAGTGAGCAGAATCAACTGCAATCACTCATCACAGAACAACTATCAGCCATCTTACTTCAGTTAATCCAAGAGCAGAAAGTGAGTGCATAAAAATGTCAAGATACGCTATTTATGCTCGAGTAAGTACGGAAGAACAGGCACGAGGGGCCAATAAATCATTAGATAACCAAATCTTCCGCTGCCAACAGTATTTAAAATTGATAAATGAAGATGAAGAAGTTATTGAACCTTTGATATACAGAGAAGAAGGTTTCAGTGGCAAAAACACCAATCGACCCATGTTTCAACAACTTATGGCAGATGTGTATTCTGGTGTAGTTACAACCATTGTTTTTACAGAACTCTCTCGTGTCTCTCGTTGTGTTATGGATTTTTTAGCATTGGTTGATGAGCTCAATAATTTGGATGTTTCTTTTATTTCTTTGCGACAGAAATTCGATACAACAACACCAACCGGACGACTTATTCTAACCATTTTCATGGCGCTTAATCAGTTTGAACGTGAGCAGATCTCCTCAAGAACTTCTCTCAATATAAAGGCAAGAACCGAACGTGGTTTATGGTTTGGTGGTCAGCCCCCTTTAGGGTATATCGCCTCAACTCAAATCCCTGGTCACTTGGACATTGATCCACATGGGGCAGAAATCGTTCAACTGATCTTTAAAAAGTACCTTGAGTTTGGATCGGTTAGCCAAGTTTTATCATACCTCAAAAAGAATGGCATCAAGCGCCCTGAGATCACTTTAAAAGATGGCACAGTTAAGCCACCTCGCTATTTCAGTGATAGCTCACTTAGAAACCTATTACACAACCCAACAGTGACAGGTCAAAGAGAAGTGAATCGAGTCAATCGTAATTTGCCCCCTGAACGATTAGAAAAGCTCCCAGAAGCAGACCGCTATTTTCTTGTCAAAGGTGCATGGGATGGAATCATTGATCTTGAGACCTTTACGCAAGTGCAAGAACTCATGCAAATGAATCGGTCTACCCACGGAAATGTACTCAAAGAGCTCACTCACAATTACCTTTTATCAGGGCTCGTCTTTTGCGGTGAATGTCACTCATTATTGGAAATTGAAAGCTCTAAAAAGAACACTTATCACTACTACCGGCATCCAGGTGACACGAGTGAGGTGAGTTGCACTCAAAAACGATGGTCGGCCAAGCAGGTAGAAGACATGGTGTTAAAGCGCCTAAGTATCTTAGTGAGTGAACATGAGATATTTAAAACAGCGGTTGACTTAACCCTTGATAAATTGAGCGAACAATTAAGTGATTTAGAAGCTGAACTTGAGGTTGAAAAGAAAGAATTATCTCTACGTGAAAGTGAATATGGACGCTTAATCAGTCGCCTCAGCGCACATGATGATCCTCCAGCAGGACTTTGGGAAGAAGCTCGTAATTTAGAGGTGAAGATCGGCTCAATGCGCAGATCGGTTGATAGCAAAGAACTAGATATAAAACGTGCCCAAGTGACTGTTCCAGAGGCCAATAAAACATACGAAAAGCTACTTGAGAAAGTGCCCAAGTTAAACGATGCCAAACCAAGTCAGCAAAGAGCCCTAGTTCAATCTATGCTCTGTGGCGTTGAACTCCAAGGTCGTACTTTGATGAACCTATATATTTCCTCTGCATTCTCTGATTTGACTGAGGTCAAAGACAAAAAACATAGTCCAGAAACGCAAAAAGGCCGCATTAGTACCATGCGACCTTTAGTAAGCTCCCCCTGCTGGACTCGAACCAGCGACCCACGGATTAACAGTCCGTTGCTCTAACCAACTGAGCTAAGGAGGATTATTGATCAGTGAATGATCGTGAAGAATAGATAGCCTCTCTTTGGCTGTGGGTCAATCATTTTTTTTCACTTTTTTTAAACTTTTTTTCTTGGCCATTTGGCCCGATTAAGATTCTCTTTATTTTTTATTAAGATAGCATTTTGGTGGTCAAGAATCAGAGAAATCTGATAACAAGACTTGACCGTTTGGGCTTTGGTGTAGATCATACTCTTTGTAAATGACTCTATGTAGACTCAATAACCCTTTAGCTTTAGTTGGGAGATGGCAGTATGTCTGCTGATGACAAAAATGAACAGAGCGTAATGCTCTCACTTGATGACCTTTTGGCTCAAGACCCCTCTTTAGGTGGGATTCATCAAAATGGACCTAGTTCTAGTGCACCTGATGTTGATCAAAAAGCACTCGATCAGATTGGGCTCAATCAAAATGCACATCGTGGGGCAGCGCCGGTGACAAGTGCAGCCATTCCTATGCGTCATGGTGATGTTAAAACTAAAGGGTCGGCGGGAAAGATCTTTGGGATTATTGGAGCGATTATTGCTGTTGTGGCTTTGGTTGGAGCAGGGGTCTTTATTGGGCAAATGAATAATCAAGGCGCTGTCACACCACAACCTGTTGCACCACAACCTCAAGTGAACACACCAGCGCCACAGCCCACTCCACAAACTGCTGTAAATGCTGTAGTCAGTGCGGAGTCTAGTGAGAAGCAAGCTGAAGAAAAGTCTACGCCTGCAGCAGCGGTTGAAGCCAAGCCGGAACCTAAAAAGCGCGCTTCCAGGGCTAAGCCTCGTAAGCGTAGCACTAAACCTAATGTACAGGCTAAGCCTGAACCAAAACCCGAGCCTAAGCCTGAACCAAAGCCCAAGCCAAAGGTTAGAAAGTCAGAAGCAAGTGCATTGCTCTCCAAACTCAAGGGTGGTAATAGCAGTGGTGGCGCTAATCCGGTCGCTGATGAGCCTGCGGCTAAAAAGTCAAACTTACCAAGTCGCTTAGGTCGTGCGGAGATTTTATCAACTTTACGCAAAAACCAAAGCTCGATTCGACGTTGCAGCACTCATGTAAAAAAAGGAACTCGTATTAAAATGAGCATGGTGATCGCTGGCAGTGGTAAAGTTACAACAGCTAATTTAATCGAGCCTGCCGAGCTTAAAGGCACTCCGGTTGCAAAATGTATGAGCGAGCGAGTTAAGCTTTATAAGTTCCCTCAGTTCTCATCCGCTTCAATGAAAGTCCGCCTACCCTTTATTCTTTAGTTTCAAACGCTTACCAACTTATTGCAGCAACAACGAAAAAACGTTTGGCAATCAAGATGGTATGATTGATCTTAACGATTAACTTCTCGATGACTAAATTGACTTTCTCAGTCATGACTTTTTTGCGTTTTGTGACGGGTTGTGGGTGACTCGATCGACAATGAATGTTAAGTCTCTAAAACTTTAATCAAGAGAGTTTAGATCATTTTTACTTAGAGGTGTTGTATGAGAGCTTATGACTCGCTAGTCGCCCATTTTGAAAAGATTAATCATTTTGAAGGCGCACGCTCAATGCTACATTGGGATGGGGCTGCTATGATGCCCATGGGCGGAGCCGAAGCTCGTTCTGGTCAGATTTCAGCGTTGTCTGTGCTTATTCACCAAATGACTTGTGACTCCAAAGTCAAAGATTGGCTCAATCGAGCGGAAGCTGAAGTCTCTATCGCTTTACGTTCTGGTGATGCACATGATTTGCTTTGGGCCCAAGCCAACCTTTTTGAGATTAAACGAGCTATACAACATGCTTCGGCAGTGCCAGAAAGCTTAGTGCAAGCATTGAGTGAAGCAGGCTCTAAATGCGAAATGATCTGGCGAGAAGCACGAGCCGAAGATGATTTTAAGCGCCTACAACCCTACTTGGAAGAAGTGCTTAAGCTTACTCGAGAAGTAGCGAGTATCAAAGCTGAAGCTTTAGGTGTGACTCCCTATGAAGCCCTTTTAGATCAATATGAACCCGGAGCAAGTGAATCTAGTATTGATGCGGCCTTTGCTCAGTTATCCTTGTCTTTACCAAGCTTAATTGAAGAAGCTCTCGAGGCACAGGCTCGCCGTAATGAAGCTTATCCCATCCCAAGTCTATTTGGCCCCTTTGCGGTACAAGCACAGCGTGAACTTGGCCTAAAAGTCATGGGCTTGCTCGGTTTTGATTTTGATCATGGGCGCTTGGATATTAGCCATCACCCTTTCTGTGGTGGAACACCTAGTGATGTTCGAATTACCACTCGGTATAATGAACAGCAATTTACCCAAAGTCTAATGGGCGTCATCCATGAAACCGGCCATGCTTTGTATGAGCAGGGCCTACCCAAAGCATACAGAAATCTGCCTGTGGGTAAGGCAAGAGGGATGAGCGTCCATGAAAGTCAGTCTCTCTTTTGGGAGATGCAAGTCGGACGAAGCGAAGCCTTTATTTCGGTTTTGGCACCTTTGGTTGCCGAAGCTTTTGGTGGTGATCCCTTAACACCAAATTGGGGCATTGAAGGCTTACGCCGTGAGTACACCAAGGTAGAACGTAGTTTAATTCGTGTTGATGCAGATGAAGTCACCTATCCAGCCCACGTGATTTTACGCTATGATCTTGAACGTAGTCTACTCGGTGGAGACTTGGAAATCGCTGAACTGCCCGAAGCATGGAACAGCAGTATGCAACGCTTGGTAGGTATTACTCCACCCTGTAATCGTGATGGCTGTATGCAAGATATCCACTGGATGGATGGTGCTTTTGGCTATTTCCCGACTTATACGCTGGGTGCCATGACCGCAGCTCAGCTTTTTGAAAGTGTCAAAGTAGGTATACCGGACGTTCATGAGCAAATCCGAGCGGCAGAATTACAAAATATTCTGACTTGGCTCAGAGACAATGTACACAGTCATGGCAGCAGCCTATCCACCGATGAATTGCTTACTCAAGCGACAGGTCGGCCCCTAGAAGTCGCTCCCTTCCTTAAGCATCTACGCACTCGCTATGTAGATGAGGTTATGGAAGGCGTGAGTCGGGCTCCTACACCTTTTAGCCTCACAGAAGAAGATGTACAACTAAGCAATACAGGAGTTCATGGTACAGAAGAGGTCGTGAATGATGCATTAGAACTGGTTTCTGAGCCACCTCAGCCCTTTGCCAGTGAAAGCGAAGCAGAATTCGCTCAAGAAATGAACGAGTTTGCGACTCAAATCGGCGCTTTTGATGGTGTCATTCCTCCGCTTGGTGAAGAAGTCGATGCCGAAATCTTTGACTCCGTTGACCTGAAAGAAATGGAACTAGAGCTTAACGAATTAGAAGTCATTGATGAGTCAGAGTTAGCAGAGCAAGTGTCAGATGAAGCAGTATCAACAGAACACTTTGACCTGCCTCCAATTCCTGTACATGCCCAAGCCAATACGCAGTTTTCAACTCAATTTCCTCCGGTTCCGGAAGATGAACTTGATCTCATTGATGAACCAAGTGGAAATATCAGCGAAGAAACCAATGTTGACATTGAGTTTAGCGCCTTTGATTCATTTGATGATATAGACTTAAGCTTTGATGACTCAGTCAATACAGAACTTGAGCAAGAGCTTGAACAATCTTATACAGTAGAAACACAAGAAAGCTCACAAGATGTATCACTAGAAGAACATTTCGAACAAGATCAAGACCAACTCGAAGAAGTATCTTATGAGCATGAGACAGCAGCCTTTGAACAAGCGAGTACCCAAGCTATTTTTGCTCACTTACAAAGTGTGACTCAGCCCAAGTCAGATGCTGTAGATGCTCATGACAGTATTGATGAACTACCACCCGAATTGGACGAAAACGATGTCGAAGCTTGGTCGCTTGAGGGTGAATTACAATTAGCTGCCGAACTCAATGAAGTGCTTCATGATCTAGAAGACATGAGCCCAAGTTCTAGTGAAAATGAAGAAAGCTTAGGTTTTGAGCAAGAATCTGTTGAGCAAGAATCTGTTGAGCAAGAATCTGTTGAGCAAGAATCTGTTGAGCAAGAGGCCCAAGCATTATCCGACTCCTTGGATGCCATCAGTTACGACTTTGGCACCGCTATCTTTGCAACGCCCATTGGCCAAACTGACTTTGGGCAAGTAGAATCGGCCGAGGAGACTACTCAACAGATCGAGTCTGAGGAACTTGAGGAACTTGAGGAACTTGAGGAACTTGAGGAGCTTGCTGATTCTGTTTCAGATTCTACTGCAGTGCTCAACGCACCTGCTCAAGCTTCAGCTGATGTTGAAGTCAGTGCTGACTTAGGTCCTATAGAAAATGTGAACGCAGACTCAGATTTGAGCTTAGAATTGAGCTTAGAATTGGATGAGATTCTTGGCGAAGAAGAGCTTAACCAAGAGATTGATATTGAAGCTGAGGTTCATGCTCTAGAAGCAGCGCTTGATTTAGATTTGGGTATTGATCCAGGGCCTTCGGCTTATGAAGCTAAGGAGGACTTAGGAGTAGACTTGTCCGAGGCCTTTTCCGATGAGTTCGCCGACGCACTTGATGCTGAGTCAATGGCATCCAGCATTGATGATGCCTCAAATATGACTCTTGGATATGCTCAAGAAGCAATTGATTTAATGGATTCTTATCAGCCTTTACCCGGCTCCGATTATGCACGTCCTACACCGATCAAAGATCGGGTTGAAGCAATCATGAAAAAAACCTCTGCTCCTGACAGTATTCCGGTAGAGCCACTGATTGAAGATGCGATTGAAGATGCGATTGAAGATGCGATTGAAGATGCGATTGAAGATTCAATTGAAGATGCAGTGACAGTAGCACCGAGTGCCATACCTGCTCCTACTTCTGCGACTATTATTAATGATGCAGTTCAGCAGAGTGAAGCTAAAGACAGTTCAGAAACTACAAACAGTGCTCAAAGCCAATCGGGACCAATTTTTAAGCTTTAGCCAATTACGCCTAAATCCAATGAAGAGTTTAATCAAGACTTTAGGCTAGAACATTTGTAGTTTTATAGGTAGCATATTCGCATCATTAATCAAACTGAGGACAGTTTTATGGAAATGATCGACTCTTTGCCTAATTCACCTAATGAGAAATCTACTTCTAAGAGATTTACTCGTGAGAAATCTACTCAACTCAAGTTTTGGGATTATATCGCGATGACTCCGCTTGGTTTAGGCTCTGTACTCATTGGAGCTTGGGTATACAGTAGCTTTGGCGAAGCAGAGCAAGATTACTTATTGTATATGAGTGGTTTTGCCTTTTCGATTACTGCACTCTTTTTTGTACTTTTGGCCTATATTGAGCGTTGGCGCCTAAAACGTGAACTCGCCCAGCAAAATCGCTTAACATCGGTGAAGGTTGAGGTGAGTCAGGATTTGCTCACTGGCTTTACTTTGCCGAGTATACCGATTAATCCCTTATTTCAAATCAAGGTCCAGTGGTATAAGCCCACCGCACGTGAATATCATTTGGAGCTTTTTGGCGGACGTTTAAATGAACTCATTAAACCTAAGCGTCGAGGTAAAGTTCATGAGGTACAACGCCAAATCATTTTAGAGGATATTTTTGGTTTTACCTCTTTGCGTTGGTTTGAAAAACAAGCCTGCGATATTAATGTTTATCCACAGCAAACCCCTTCCAATGAACTTAGCTTAAGACGGCCACAGCAAGGGGATGACTTTTATGATCCCATTGGTGAGCCTCATGGTGATTTGGTCGAAATGCGTCGTTATGAAGATGGTGATCCGCTTAAGCTAGTCATGTGGCGAGTCTTTGCGCGCAGTCGCCAATTGGTGGTTCGTTCAGCTGAGCGAGCGCTAGCTGAAAAACGAGATTTAGTTGCCTATTTTATGGCTCATCCTAGCGATGAAGCCTCGGCAAGTACCGCTCGCTCTTATTTAGATGCTGGTTTATTGGGAGAGGATTTCATTTTTATTGCCGATGGCTGCCAAGGCCAAGCGCGAAATGCAAGTCAGGTAATGGATCATCTTTTAAGTTCAGCTGAGGGGCAAACCGGTTCAGCTCTTGCAGAACTTTTAGCCTTACCTCCGCAGCAGCAAAGAGGCGTAATCGTTTTTGCCTCGGCACAAACTCCCATCGAAGATTTACTCATGGTGATTACAGCTCTCCCAAGCCCACCCTTAGTGATTTTATCACTTGCTTGGGAGAATGAAGCCTTAGACGTTGAGCCCATTCAACATTGGTGGGCTAAATTACTAAATTCTATTGAAAAAGAGTCAATCTCACCCAAACTAGATTTTGAAGACCTAAAGCAGGTCATTCAACAGCTGCGAACCTATCAAGAACCGATGATCATTGCTCAACCTAGTGGCCGTCAAGTTCATCTCGATTATTTCGAAGCCGATCTTTAACAGTTCCACTTTACTCACTTAAAAACACAAACAGAACTAAAGGAAGCAAAGATGACAAAAGCACTTAAGCTCAACTTGTCTTTAGGCTTTATTCTTGCCGTAAGCTCAGTGGCTTGCGAAGATCCCAAGGATGAGCCAACGACAGGCGGTGAAACTACCGCAGGAGAAATAGAAGCCGGCATTGGCCCGGTGGCCGGTGAAATGCCTGCCGGTGAAGTACCCGCTGGTGAAATGCCCGCCGGTGAAGTACCCGCTGGTGAAATGCCCGCTGGTGAAATGCCCGCTGGTGAAATGCCCGCTGGTGAAATGCCCGCTGGTGAAATGCCCGCCGGTGAAATGCCCGCTGGTGAAATGCCCGCCGGTGAAATGCCCGCCGGTGAAATGCCCGCTGGTGAAATGATAAACGCTTGTCGTGAAGATAGCGAATGTGATGAAGGCTCATTCTGTATTGCCGAAGTATGTGTGGAAGTACCGCAAAATGAAGCTGACTTTTGTCGTATTCATTGGCCTGTTCGTTCACGTATTGCGCCCAATGATGAACTTGTCTTTTATGCTCGAGTATACGAAGAAGGTCTTACAGACTTAAGCTCGGCGAATGATCAATCTCCAATGCTTCTCGCCGAAATTGGTATGCGCCTAAGCGGTTCTGAGGATGAAGCTGATTTCCGTTGGAATTCGGCCACTATGAACGAGGGCTACGATGGAAATACTGAAGGAGGAGAGCCTAACAATGACGAATATATGGCCACTTTAACCTTTCCGATGGAAGGCAATTTTGAGGTCGCAGCTCGCTTTTCGGTAGATTATGGCCAAACCTGGCTATTATGCGATTATGGAGTAGAAGGTGCCGGAAGTAGTGATGGTTACACAGGAAGTGATGCTGCCCAAGTTCAAGTGATCGCACCTTGTGATGAAGGCTTTGAGTTTGATGAGAATGATCTTTGTCAGGACATTGATGAATGTGCAGTAGAAAACGGTGGCTGTGACCTTAATGCAAGCTGTACTAACAACGTAGGTGCTGCGCCAACTTGTGCATGCTTAGAAGGATATGAAGGTGATGGTCAAAGCTGTACTGACATTGATGAGTGTGTTGTTGATAACGGAGGCTGTGATATCAATGCGATTTGCCAAAATAATGTTGCTGATGACCCAAGCTGTGAATGTCGAATTGGCTTTGAAGGTAATGGTCAGACCTGTACTGATATTGATGAATGTGCAACTAATAATGGTGATTGTAGCCCTAATGCCTTGTGCGAAAACAATGTTGGGCAGGCACCAACCTGTAGCTGTTTAGAAGGCTATGAGGGTGATGGTCAAACGTGTACTGATATTGACGAATGTGCGGTCAATAACGGTGGCTGTGATCTCAATGCATTATGCACCAATAATGTAGCTGCTGATCCAACTTGTGAATGTAATCAAGGGTTTACCGGTAATGGCCAAACTTGTACCGATATTGATGAATGTGCAGTAGAAAATGGGGGCTGTGATGCTAATGCCGACTGTACAAATAATGTGGGGGCGGCTGCGACTTGCACTTGCCAAGCCGGGTATGAAGGAAATGGTCAAAGCTGTACTGATATTGATGAATGTGCTGTGGATAATGGTGGTTGCCATGCCAATGCGGGCTGTACCAACAATGTAGCAGCAGACCCAACTTGCGACTGTTTACGTGGCTTTGAAGGTGACGGCTATAACTGTACTGATATTGATGAATGTGCCGAGAACAATGGTGATTGTGATGTAAATGCAAGCTGTACCAATAATATTGGTGATTTACCTACTTGTACATGTAACGAAGGCTATCAAGGCACCGGTATTGAATGCGAACTGATTCCACCGGTATCGGTCAATGAGCTTGAAGAAGGCGATTTGGTCATTACCGAAATTATGGCAAATCCGGTCGTCGCGGTTGATAGCGATGGTGAATGGTTTGAGATTTATAGTCCGAACAAAAATATTGATCTCACCGGACTGATTGTTCGTGATCAAGGTGGTGGACAGTTCATTGTGGATCCAAGCATGGCAATTAATGGCCAAGAACTAGTGATTAACCAAGGTGAGTACTTTGTTTTTGTCAGAAATAGCGATCGTGTTCTTAACGGGCAAGTGAATGCCCAAGTCGACTATGACACACTTTTGCTAAACAATAGCGGAGATAGCCTAAGTTTGTATGTGAATGAGCTTTTGATCGATATGGTGACTTATGCTCAAGCTGAAGAAGGGGTCAGTTATTCGTTTAATGGCGAAGAACGCCCCAGTGCTTTCAATAATGATGATCAAGCGAACTTCTGTGCAGCTGAAACATTATATAATGAGCAGGATAGAGGTACTCCTGGAATGATGAATGATGCCTGTCCACCATGTCCACCCGGCTATGAAGAAGTGTCAGAAGGTGTATGTGAAGATATTAACGACTGCCTTGAAAATAATGGTGGCTGTGATGCTAACGCCCACTGCATTAACCAAGAAGGCTCACCCCGTATTTGTGAATGTCAAAGCTTCTACACCGGTGATGGCTTTACATGTACCGACATTGATGAGTGTGCCAGCAACAATGGGGGCTGTGATGAAGTGGCAACTTGCACCAACAATGAGGGCGCTGCGCCCACCTGTGAATGTCCCTTTGGCTATGAAGGTAATGGCCAAACTTGTACCGATATTGATGAATGCGCAGTAGATAACGGTAGCTGTGATATCAATGCCGACTGTGAAAATCAAATCGCAGAAGACCCGATTTGTACCTGTCGTGATGGATATGAGGGTGATGGCTTTGTTTGCTTTGATATTGATGAATGCGCAGAAAATAATGGTGGCTGTGATATTAATGCAGAATGTACAAATAACGAAGGTGCCGCTCCAACCTGTACCTGTAATGAGTTCTTTATTGGCGATGGTCAAAGTTGTACAGCAGTGCCACCTAACCAAGTGGACTATTGCCGTATTCAATTCCCTGCGGATGGTCGCGTGGAACTTGATGGACGCTTTGATGCCTATATGCGTTTATATGAAGCGGGCATGACCGATAGAACGCCGGGTGTTGATGTTGATCAGCGTATTTTGATTGAGTTTAGCACAGGCCCAGATGGCACTATATTTAGCACTGAGCAAAACTTACGTTGGATTCAAGCAACACCTACGCCAAATTATGACGGCAACCTTTCTGGTGAAGCTAATAACGATGAGTATTTAGGGCAAGTTCAAATGGAAAACTTGGGAAGCTACGCTTTTGCCTTTAGAGCAAGTGTGGATATGGGTCAAAATTGGACTTATTGTGACTTAGATGGCGCCGGAGCTAACGTTGGTGGTCCTCCTGATTTTGGATATACACCAGACCAAAATGGTATGGTGACTGTCACCTGTCCAAGTGGCCAAGCATTGATCGATGGTCAGTGTGTGACCGCTTTCAGTGAGGCTGAGGCTCGTACCTTTATTCAAAGCAACTGCGGTGGATGTCATGGTGGTTATCCTTGGTATCCAAACTTCCCCACCAATGTAATCAACGTATCAAACGGCTCATACGATTATGTTGAACCAGGCGATTATGAGCAAAGCTATCTTTGGATGAAGATCACCGGTGCACCTGGGATTGGTGGAGGTCAAATGCCACCAGGACGTACAATTCCCTCAAGTCAAATTAATCGCTTTGCGGCTTGGATTCTCAACCTGCCGGCAACCCCTTAATTTTATTGGGTTTCTAATCAGTGTAATTCAAATCGCTTCACAAGTCGCATAAAGTTGCTAAGCTAATACAGAGCACATATGGCGACAGGTGGGCCGAGATGAACCAAAGTAATGATCAACAGGTACCAAGCGGTGATAAATCAAGCACGGCAGTAGCACCTAGTATGCAACCTTTAGAACCTGAGCTTCAGCCCAAAAAACGTCGTCGCCGTAAACGCAAGAAAAAAGCTCAGAACTCTGAAAACACTGATTCTCAAGCTTCCAAAAGCGAAGTGAAACATCCTAAGCAAAACTCTGACAATAGGAAATCTAACCCAAAAAGCACCAAACCAAAAAGACCCAAAGCTAAACCAACTCCAGCTACACAAGATCCGATTGAGCAAGCGTTACGCCTTTTAGATACAGCCATTCGCCAAGAAGCAAAAAGCGCCGGTGTTCTGCGCCTATCACCATTGCATTTAGATATTATTATTGGCGCAGGTGAAAACCTAAATCATACACCTGACTACGAAGCGCTTAAAAGACAGATTCGTAAAGTAAAGCAAAGAATTAACGAGGAACTCGCCACACAGATTCCAACCCAATGGCGACGAGGCACCATATTTTGCTTTCATAGTGAACAGGCGATTGCACCCCCAAGCCATGATGCCATATTTACGGGCTATGATGCTCTTGGTCGTCCTCAATGGATACGCCTACTACCCTTGTGTCTCCAACGACAAGTTGAGCACTTAGATCGCTTATATGCCCAACCCGCTCAAGCGATTGCGCTGATGATGAAAGCACCTATTGGTGAACCTTTAATCAATGAGGTCAGTTCCGGTAGAGTTTATGAAATCCTTGCGCAAGTTGTCATCGGCCCAATTTCTGATTCATTTAGGCCTTTAAGACAAGAAGATGAACGTTACACACTCACCGCCCAACTCATTCTGAGTAAGCCCCAAGAACGTAAGCTTTCAATTCATCTTAATATTTTAGGGCTCGATCCTGATGTCATTTACGAAGCGGCCGCTAAGGCAGCGCCCCGCGGTCCTTTGGCTCGCGCAAGAAACTGTATTTTACAGGCCCAAAAAGAAGTCCGCAAACTCCAAGAATTGCTTAATCTTAAACGCATTAACCACGATCGCTTACCCGACGAGGCCGAGCGTATTTTATCAGGCCTAAGGGATAGCTTATTTAGAGTTCTAAGAGGGGATTACAAGCGAACTCAGCATGCCAAAGACCGTCATCACAGTATGGAGCGTCCCACAAGTGAGGCTTGGCGTGATGCTAAACGAGCAGGTAACGAAAGATTATTTTGGGATCAGCACCAAGAAACAGTTGTGGTTGTTGGTCCTAAGGGCCGTGTTCATATTTTTAATATAAATGCTCACCATGTCACCAGTATGCGCTTAGGTTCTGGCGAATTAGAACGCAAAACAGGTCAAGGACGTTGGCGTCCTTTAACCGGACAGCGTTTACAACAGTTCAAGTCTAATCTAGCTCAACATCGTCAGGCAAATGATGTTTAGTGCTCTTTAAGTTTATCTGATCTTTTTATAGTCTTGAAGAGTCTTGAAGGGTCTTGAAGAGTCTTGAAGGGTCTTGAAGAGTCTTGGTCACTAGCTTCATCAATACAGGAATCATGAAAGCTTATAGAGTTGATAGCATAGATGATAAATAGCAAAAAAAGCTTATTCACTTGGCTCATCACAAGTTTCATTGGGCTAAGTTTTATGACTCTAAATGCTTGTGATGAGTCAAAAGAGTTTAATGAGTCAAAAGAGTTTAATGAGTCAAAAGAGTTTAATGAGTCAAAAGAGTTTAATGAGTTAAAACAAAAACAGGACTTACAGCAAAATCGGCTTAAACCAGGTGCGATAGCACGCTTACCAAAAGTCATTGATGAAGCTTCCGGCTTATGCCCAAGCAATATCAATCCTGACTTATCTTGGACCCACAACGATTCACTTGATCAGGCTCGGATGTTTTTAATCAATCAAAAGGGAGCACTAAAACAAGAGCATCTGCTTGAGGATAATCCTAAACAGCAGTCCAAAACACATCTTAGTTCACGCGTTCGCAATGTGGACTGGGAAGCCTGTACATCGTCTAGTTACGATCAAATAGATGGTAGCGATGTCATTTATGTGGCCGATACAGGCAACAATTTTCAATGGAGACAAGATCAAAAAATCTATGTGTGGCACGAGTCACTTAAAGACCGGAATCAACATCAACTCAAGCTTATAAATCGCTATCAACTCCGCTTTCCAAACTCAAAACGACCACCATTGGATTATTGGTCTAAACCAGGACGCTGTCGAGATATCGAAGCGATGTTTTGGCGACAGCATGAGCTTTTTTTAATCAGTAAATGTATTATCTCAGGACCGGTAATGCTTTGGAGAGTCCCCCGAGAAAACTCACTTGTTAAACAAACGCATCATACTTTGATCGCCCCTCCAATCTTAACTTTAGAACCGATCACAGAGTTACCCATTCAAGCAAGCCAACATCCCTTGTTAGAAAGAGTCACTGATGCAAGCTTTAACTCAGAGCTAGGTTTATTAGCAGTCTTAACTTATCAAAGTATATGGGTTTACCAAGTGAGTGGAACTGCCAAAATACCCAAGTTTAAATCAGTTGCTAAATGCAATCTTAATCAAGTGCCAAGACTAGTTCGACAAGCCGAAGCGATCTCTTGGATGAAGACATCTGTTAATAAAGCAGAGCTTACAGTCTTGACAGAGTCTCGTGACGTGTACAGCTATGTATTAGATCTTCATCAAAAAGGCTGTGTATATGACTAGTGCATTTTTAGTTTCCCTTTTTTCAACACTTCTGATGTTTAGTCATATCTTTGGCTTTATTTTAATCGCCAAAGGTGTGTTGATTTTACTTAAAGGCATCAAAGGAGAGGGCCAAAGTGAGCAAGGGATTGATCATTTAAAAAATGCGCTACTCAAACTCTTAAAGCCAGCATTGTTTGGCTTAGTGAGCTTAAGCCTTTTAGTCGGCTTGACCTATTGGGAACGCTCCGCCTTAACTTCATGGATTCAGGCCATTGCGCCATTATCGACCTTACTTTGGGTCGTTTGGGCTCAAAAAACAGCCAAAAAGGTGCAATCCGGCGATATGTTTGAAGCCTTGATTCCAATCGGGGCTCTAGAAACCGACTATATCCAAGATCAAAGCTTAGTTCAAAAAGCCGAGGACTGGGCTAAGCTCAAGCATCCGCTCACCGCTAAAGCTTTGGTAAGAACAAGTTTAGAGGCCATTCAAGAACTGTCAAAGACAGAGAAACAAAAGCTAGATATTGATGATTTAGCCTTAATCTTGCGCGAAAGCTTTGCTGAAATCCATCAAGTTTTACAGCGTTTCCCCTTGGCTCAGTCCCTCACCTTATCCGATTGGGCATATGAGGTAGAGCGACTTTCGGAGATTTGGGGTCAAGGCTTGACTCAGGTTGAAATTGGCCGACATTTAGTCAATCCATTTACGATTATTGATCGCAAAATGTTTTGGCAGTGGTCAAATACCAAACCAGGTGATTTACTGAATGATGAGTTATCGGCATGGTTACATCAGGGGGTTTATCTCATTGTTTTAAGACGTTGGTCAGATTTATCTCAAGCTTCTCACTCTCAAGCTTCTCACTCTCAAGCTTCTCAAACAACTGAAGAAGAACAGACATCTAATCAATTAGGCAATGCTGATGAGCAATTAGCCAAACTAGCCAAGCAGCAAACACCTGATTTATGGACTTTGATGGCTCGTAAGTTTACTGTACCATTTTGGTTATATTGGCTTCTTTCATCGGTGGCTGTTAGCTTAAATCATGGCCTTTTTGGTATTGTTTTTTCGGGGGCTATGGGGGCTATTTTATATCTGTCATTATCAAAGGTCACTTCGATTCAAAATTGGCGCAGTGAGCTTGCAAACCTTGGTTCAGTCAAACGTAATAAGATTGCTGATTTAGAGATGAAAAAGCAAAATAGCTTAGCCAATTTGGCAACTTTAGAAGATGAGTTTGAAGCAGAGTTTAGTAAGCAACCAAGCCAAGCGCTGTTAAAGTTAATGAGCCAAGGCTTTATTCAAATCGCCCAAGAACACAGACGCCCTGAGCATCCAGATGCCCCCTTGTCTTTAAGTAATGCAACTCTCAGCGATGTAACCCTTTCGGTTCAATTGCTATGTGATGACTTTATTGATTGGCGCAATGAAGGCTCTATCCTATCGATGGTAGTTTCCTTTGCTTCTAAGCTTGGCTTAAATCTCAGCAATGTCGATGAAAAACTATTAAAGGGCATCCAAGATTGGGCTTATTCAGAAGAACAACCTGTATCCGATCAATCCACAT
The DNA here is from genome assembly GCA_937146725.1 of uncultured Myxococcales bacterium. GTDB lineage: Bacteria > Myxococcota_A > Bradymonadia > UBA7976 > VGTA01 > CAKZRU01. The sequence goes on along the minus strand of CAKZRU010000191.1, from coordinate 13,917 downwards.
CCGATCAATCCACATCCGATCAAGCGACTCAAGAATCGGAAAGCTTTAGTCTACAAGCTCAAAGCCAACGCATTGATGCTTGGGTGACCCCATATATAGATGATGCCGGCTTTTTATTAAAAATGGGCCTCAGTGCGATCCAGCTTTCGCTAAAAACTCGTATCAGCAAGGAACTCAAAGAACGCATCATTCCTTTGTATCAAGGGACTGTTGAGAATGTTGAATAAGGGCCAAAGGATCAATCCCCAAGGGCCTATGAGTGCCTCAACGGAAAAACGCATGATATCTTCATAGGGAGAACATGTAATACTGCCATACTTCAGCATTATACTGACATCGGTGAGTCTAATAAAAAGTATACCGACGACGATTAAATAGAACTTTTTTATAAAGCCAAACCAACAATAATACTAAAAATAACACATTTGAAGATAGCGCTCTTTGTTTTTGGTCACAACTAGGACCGCTATCTGCTGATTGATTTGCTTCCGACCAAGTATTATTAAGTCCGTTTGTTGTAGCTCCTGCATTCATTTGAGCGCTTGGCTGATTTGATTCTGCACTTGATCCTTGACCGGCCACAGCGCTATTCCCACCTGACATCATCTCTGATTCAATACCGGCTGATTCATTCTGCGAGTGACCTGCTAAAGATTCTTGAGTGTCACCCGCCATATTTGGTTCATTGTCCATTCCTCCACTTGTTTGACCTCCACTTGTTTGACCTCCACTTATTTCACCAGCTTGTGGCTGAGGATCAGCACCGCCGTTATTCTCATCAGGTGAGTTTATACCCGCTGACATTTCACCCGCCATTGAGCCACCCATCATCGAGCCACCCGTCATCATCTCACCGGCTGTACCTTCATTATTTGTCCCTTGACTCCCAATAATCTCAATGTCGATCTGCTGAGTTCCATCCAATTGGTTTTGTTGTGTTCTGGCCTCAAGAGTAATGGTGATTTGGCTTGGATCCTGTCTAGTGGCGGTATAACTGAGTTGGGCACTTCCATCAGCTCTTGTATTAAGGTTGAGTTGGCCTTGTCCATTGTGACTTGCTTGAATCGTGAGCCATTCGGCATCTGGATCTCGGGCCCAAATCTCAAATGAGGCACTTTCATTGATATTAATTTGGGTGGGTCCCTCGCTGATCACCCATTCAGCTTCTCTTTGAAGCGGTGGCGCAAACACAGCTAAAATACTTGCTACCCCTCTTTCGCCATTATGGTCTGCAAGTCCATTATCACTTGGGTAATTAACCACACCTTCAGTTCGAGTCCACAAAGTGGTTGAACCGCCACCATCTAAGTTAAGCGCCTCATTAGCTCCAAGCCATACAAACCATTGGGCAAAGTCAAATAAGCTCACGCCAAGACCGGCGGAAGTTCGCCCATCCATGGTGGCCATTAAGAGCTCTTGCTGATTGATAATGCCCACACCGGTTCTAGGGTTTCTATAATGCGTAAAGCCATAATCTGCACTGTCTCGCTCCCACTGCACATCAATATTTGCCAAACTCACTAACTTCGCTAACCCGCCCAAGGCATGATACATACTTGGCCAATCCTGCCCGGCTTGAATCCAATCAATACTAGGAACACCGGCTTGATTAAAGCCAATCGCCGACCGGCTACGGGCATTTGTATGAAAGAGTTGTCCGTCTATTTTAAGTAAAGATACAGAGCCACAGCCTCCCCCAAAAAAGCCACCATTAATGGCTGCGACCGCTCCCACGGAACTTGCTAATTGAGAGGTTGTTTGACAGCCCGAGCTTTTTACGGGCTTTACCTCAACATTAGGTTGATTCAAATCAACCCGTATAACACTGCCATATTGCGAGCCTCCAAAAAGGGCATCATAGCGCTTAGTTTCTAAGGTCACCCCTTGAGCAATAGGCCTAATATTCCATGCTCCATTGGCTGTAAACTGTACATTTAGTGTGTACTCACCGGCTTGGGCTACACCGGCATAGCTATCGACTGCTAAATAATAAACGCCTGGGCTTACACTTTGCTCCAAACTTTGATTATGTCTTGCTAGGCAGGCGGTTGCTTGACCATTGCTTTGGCTCATAGCACTTAGCAAATGTATATCTATATCAACTTGGCCACTATCCCCTTGTAGCTGTACTGTCAGGATACCATTTTGAGAAACTTGTAAGCGATACAGTACCTCAGGCCCCGACTCTGACAGTTGGCTGGCGCAACTATAGCGATCAATCACCGATGCTCTCGATTGAGTTGAACTGTGATGAACATAAGGAAACTCATTGATTTCGATCGGATTTCCCCAATCGCCTACTCTAGCATGGGCTATGCTAAAGCTACTTAATAAAACCATTAGAGCTAAAGGATATAGATAAGTATGCAAAAGACACTCCGATTAGCTAATTAAAGAGATCAAAACGAGATCAATAGTGTATTAATAAGATGACTATATGTCACTTATATATCACTTATATATCATCAAGCTGTTGTATGTCTAAGTGATTCAATACACATGATTATGACCCATTGTGCTCTCTTATCTTGACTGTAAAACCAAACAAGGCTTTGCTAGGGTTTATTAAAAGTAGCAACACATTATGAAAGGTCTAAAAGATGTTATTTTCAATCATGGGTACCGACGTAGAAAACAGCTTAGAAAAGCGTATGGCAACCCGCACTGCACATCTTGAACGCTTACAAAAGCTCAATGAAGAAGGCCGACTAATCTTAGCCGGCCCTCACCCTCACCCCCACAATTCAGATGAGTTTAAACAGTTCACCGGTAGCCTCATTGTTGCTGAGTTCGAGTCTATAGAGGCAGCACAAGCTTGGGCCGATGCTGATCCATATATTGCAGCTGGTGTCTATGCTCAGGTTGAGATTAAACCGTTCATTAAAGCATTACCATAAGTGTTGGAGCTTGAAACCTTAATGACTTGCTATATGCATATATGTAAATATAAGAATATATAAGTAAGTCTTTATTATTTGACTTTGTCTTCAGGAGAAAACTGATGCAACATGAAACACCAAAGGCGGTATTGGCCCTTTGCCTAGGTAATATTTGTCGTTCTCCAATCGCCGAGGGCCTTTTACGCCATCACATTCAAGCACATGGCCTAAGCATTGTAGTAGACTCTGCTGGTACAAGTGCTTATCATGCAGGTGAGGCTCCAGATTCAAGATCGATCAAGGTGATGAGTCAGCACGGGCATGATATTTCACAACAACGTTCTCGTCAGTTGTGTCATGCCGATTTTGAGCGTTTTGATCTAATCTTAGCTATGGATCAAAGCAATTATAAAAATGCACTTCAGCTGGCTCCGAGTGCCGAGGCCAAAGCTAAGGTTAAGCTCTTATTACCCAACGACCAAGAAGTGCCCGATCCATATTACGGTGGAGTCAATGGCTTTGAAAAAGTTTATCAAATGATCGATATTGCCACCGCTGGTTGGGTGAGCAAGTGGTTGTGATGGGTTGCTAAAAAGCAAAGCATTTAGAAATAAACTTAACAAACTGCGTATTTAATCCTTAATACGTTACTTTTCCTTACACAGACCACTTGGCTCAGTGAGTCCACCAATGGCATCTAGATCAAAGCCCGCAGAACCTTGTGTGGGATAAGGGTCATAAATGGGGCTCATCAAAGTATCCCTTGCTTCACCATCTCCAACAATATCTACAACTTTGACAAAGCGTATTTGATTAAGATCAACTTGACCTAAACGAACTTCTGGATAATGAGTCAGCTGTGTTAAGTCAAAACCCACACCTTGACCCGCCATACTATGACCGGCTAAGCCGATATCTTGTATGTCAGCTCGCTCATCAAAACTGCCTAATGCTTGTTGCGCAAAATAGTAATTGGGAAAGCGGACAAAGCTTTCTCCATCGCTTGAAACCTCTATCCAAGCATATTCTATAAATGAACCGTTAAAGCTGTTTTCAAAAATAGCTAAGTCAGGGCCCATTTGATTGGAAATGGATTGCTTAAGTTCAATAATCACTTCACCGCCGGCACCCAAGGATAAGGTTTGCTCATAGGCTAGACGAACATCGCTATATCCTTCTTGATCAAAACTTGGTGTGCCTAAAGCCGATTCTTGTAGGTCAAAACCGTCGCTTAGGTTATCTCCTGATAGGTACTCTATGACTTCATCACCCCAAATAGAAAGTTCATCTTGGGTGGGTCCGGCTTTTAAATAAGTCAATATAGTCTGTCCACTTTGAGTACTGATATCATCTATGAGAATAAACTCTTTGGACCATGATAAATTTGCTTCACATGCTCCATCGATTGTGAGTTCTAGAGTCACCAATTTAGCTTGGGAGAACTTATTTTTGAGTGGGCTTAGGTCAATTTGGCCAATTTGGCCAGTTTGCTCAATTTGATTCTGTGTTCCTTCCAAGATGATTGTATCCGCGTCTAAGATTTGCCACTGAAGCTCTATATTGGACTCCGGAAACTCAAACCATGTTTCGTGGGCAAAGAGACTTTTGACACTGAGTGACTGCTCACTTAACACAAGTGGCGGAAGCACAGGCTCTAGGTCTGTACAAGTCAGCTCTGATTGAACTTGAATCTCAGGCACCATACAGCGCTTTGCAGCAAGCCAAGTTTTAATCTGTGGTACACAGTCGAGGCCAAGACATGGGCTTTCTTGCTCACAAGCATAACTCATAAAGATCACTAAGCTTAGCAAGACAGGATAGTTGTATGCGAATAGGCGGTTCATTAGGTTAAAGCCAAAGATAAAAACAGAGAGATAAGAAGAGATGAGAAGCGCTAAGAGAAATAACGATAAGCAAGATGTGAAGCTAGTAATTTATCATTCAAAAGATTAGCTTATACTCATTTACAACTCATGATTTAAAACATGATTTAACTATTTTTAAAGGGAAATACCAACTCAACATGTCTAATATATATAGCAAATTACGACTTGTTCTTCTCATGAGCATGATATTTACTCTTGGGCAAACTAAGCTCTTTACCCAGCAAGTATGGGCGCAAAAGGTTTACAAAGGGCCCAAAAGTAAGGACAGTACACAGAGTTTGATCAAATCCGGACCAATGGTAGGCTTCGGGGGCATGAAAGAAGTTCGTTTGTGGGTGCAGACTAAAGCAGATGCTCAGGTCAAGTTTATTTATTGGCCTGTGGGACAAGCACACACTAAAAAAGAAACTAAAAGCATCAAAACGCATGCACAAAATCATTGGATTGCCACTGTGACCCTAAGTGATTTACCCCACCAAACACAGTTTGAATATGCGGTGGATGTCAATGGTCAACGCCAAAGCTTTGAGTACCCTCTCAAGTTTCAAACACAACAGCGCTGGCAACGTAAAGCACCTCCACCCGAGTTTACCATGGCCTTGGGTTCATGCGCTTACTTTAACTTAGATGAAGAGGATCACTACGGTGGTGGCTATGAGATTTTTGAGCAAATTCGCTCTCAAAAACCGGATTTTATGCTTTGGTTAGGCGATACCCTGTATCTTGGACCTGAAGACTGGGATTCCAAAGAGGGCATTTTTAGACGCTATGCTGCACAACGAGCACATCCAAGCTTGCAAGCTTTTTTGGCAAGCACTCACCATTACGCAATTTGGGATGATCATGACTATGGTCCTAATGACTCCAATCGTAGTTATCCCCTAAAAGGAGTAAGCCTTGAAGCTTTCAAAAGCTATTGGGGTAATCCAAACTATGGCCTACCAGAACTTCCAGGAGTTTTTGGGACTTTTTCTTGGTCTGATGTCGACTTTTTCTTGCTTGATGACCGTACATATCGCGCTCCCGGTAATGCACCAAATCAAGGACCAAAACCCCTATTAGGCGAAAAGCAATTACAATGGTTAGTTGATGCTCTTGCAGCCAGCCGAGCTACCTTTAAGGTCATTGCTATAGGCTCGCAGGTGCTTAATCCCTTCACTCGCTGGGAAGGCTATTCGCAACATGGAGCCGAAAAGGCTAAGCTGATTCAAATGATTAAAGATTATCAAATTGAAGGCGTGGTCTTTTTAACCGGTGATCGTCATTTCTCCGAGTTGAATAAGCTCGATGTTGATCCATGGTTTTACCCCCTATATGACTTTACATCTTCGCCTTTGACCAGTCGTTCTGCTTCTTCTGTCGCTGATGAAGCTGATAATCCTTTGCGTGTTGAAGGGACTTTGGTTGCAGAACGCAACTTTGGCCTCATCAAAGTCAGTGGGCAAGGCAAAGGACGCTTTATGGAACTTTCCACCATCAATACTCAAGGTAAGCTATTATGGAAGCATATTATTAAAGCAAGTGAACTGAAGATTCCTAAAGATAAGTAATTTTAATACATTACTCAGACTAAAACGACCTTTTTGCTGAGATCAACTCTGCTCATCTTCAGCTTGTTTAGCTTCTTGTTCTAAACTTTGCTCTTGAACTTGTTTTGCTTGAGTCTGTTCTTGCTCTTTTAAAGCTTTGCGAGCTGCTCTTTCCGCTTCTTTTCTTTCATCATCAGCATCATAAGCTTTAATAATCGCACGAACTAAAGGGTGCCGAACCACATCGGCCGTGGTTAATTCCATGTGCGCAATCCCATTGAGACCACTTAGCAGTCGTAAAGCTTGCGCTAAACCGCTTTGCCTTCGATCTCCAAGGTCAGTTTGAGTAATATCACCGGTAATGACGGCCTTCGAAGAATAACCAATGCGCGTTAAAAACATCTTCATCTGTTCTCGGGTCGTATTTTGCGCTTCATCCAAAATCACAAAGGCCTGATTAAGGGTACGTCCACGCATAAAGGCCAAGGGAGCGACCTCTACAATTTGGTCTTCGATCGCTTTGGTTGCGACTTCAGGTCCAAGCATTTCAAACATTGCATCGTACAAAGGACGCAAATATGGATTCACTTTTTCAATGAGACTACCCGGTAGAAAGCCAAGTTTTTCACCAGCTTCTACCGCTGGTCTAGTCAAAATAATCCGTTTAACCTCATGGGTTTTTAAGGCATGAACGGCACAGGCCATAGCTAAGTAGGTTTTACCTGTACCGGCTGGGCCAACTCCAAAAGTAATATCATGATGAGCAATGGTTTCTAGATAGCGACGCTGATTAGCAGTTTTAGGCTGAATGCTCTTACCATCAAAGGTGATTAACCTAGGGATATTACTCAGTGCACTTAAGTCGCTTTCATCACCGATTGAACTATCTAAGGCCTCATCTGGTGCTTCTTCTGATTCAAAAACCCCCATAACTCTTTCGATTTCATGTAAGAAAATGGGTTGGCCTTGCTCAATCATACCTAGCAGACTTAAAACAACTCTATGCGCAAAATCGACTTGCTCTTGAGGTCCATAAATACTAAGTCTTTTGCTTCGTGCATACAGTTTAACTTTAAGCTTACGCTCTAATAATCTTCTATGAGTATCATTTGGGCCAAATAACGAAAGAATGGTTCGTTCACTCGCAATTTCAATATGGATGGTTCGTTGAGTATCTGACATAGTGTTCTCCTTAGGACTAGGGGGCCATGAGCGAGCTATGAAGTATGCCGTGTGCTCTCCATTCATAATCGGCATCAGCAGAGCTAAGTTTAATATCTATTGTAGCATAAGAGCCATCAAGCATCTCTACTCCTAATGGTTCGACAGCTTGCCCCTCTAGGTCAAAGAGAAAAATGCGTGCACGGTGAAAATAACATCCCTCGGCTTCTGTATCCTGTGGATAAAGCAGATACCAAGCTTGAGTTTCATGTCGACCATAATATAAGTCTGCCAAAGGTCCAGCGACCTTTAGGTCAATGCTAATATCGACTAGATCCGGATCTAGCTTACCGGTGAATCTTAGCGAAAGATCAACATGATGACCGCCTTGTAAACCATATTCCATAAGTAAGTCTAAAGGAGCATCTTGAGTGCCTATGTATTCCGAGGCACTAAAAGGTCGTCCAAAGCCATATTGTATAGCCACCTTTTGATCTTGGTGAGGACCTACTAAAGAGCCACAGAGAGGGTCTTCTATTTCCGTGCCTCCCTGTTCACTCTCAACATCTTCATCAATCACACAGGACTGAGTAAAACCTAGACAGAGAAGAAATAATATCCATTTAAGCCTAACATATACTCGAGCCTGTTTCATAAGTGGATGACTTAGCTGTCGCCAGAAGCGCTAGAAGACGATCCCGCTGATGAACTACGGTTGCTTTTACCTTCATAACCAGAATTGTACCAGCCATCCCCTTTAAGTTGAAAAGCTGTTCTTGCGATCTGCTTTTGTAGTTGCTTTTCTGTCCCACAATTCACACATTTTGTTGGCGCCGGATCACTCATCTTCGCCATGACTTCCATAACTTTTTGGCAAGATGAACATTGATAAGCATAAATAGGCATAAGTTATTATTCTCCTTTAGTTTATCGATTGATTTATCCAATTAGCCTTTTTAACGAGACGTCCGCTGTTGATTCCGATTCGAGTTTTTAGATCTACCCTCATTTCTCGAGGATTGTGTTCGATGACTACCGGCTCCCGTATCCGAATGTTGAGACTGCCCCCAACGACCACCTTTTCGCTGGGTTGTGATTGGTTCCTCTACATGGAAGCCTTTTTGCTTATTGACTTTATTTAAGCTTTCTTTACGTTCTCTTTCAGCAAAGCTTCTTTTTCTTGGCCCTTCATCTTCAATAACACCTTGATAGCGCTGACGGGGAAACATCGGATCTTCAAATTCGATTGGCCAACATACACCTTTTCTCAGCGCTTCACATAAGCTCTCTTGGGTGTCTACATCTTCATGAACAACTGTCGCTGCAGTACCTAGAAATTGGCAGTTTCCATTAGAGCTACCCACTCTTGACCATGATCTAATTTCTGCAACTTGGTCACATAAGTGGTCACGTTGAGCCATTCCGCGTCCAATGCGAGTTTCCACGGCATCGATGGATGTAAGCGTAAAGGCTCGATCTCCCCAAGCTCTATCATTTAAACGAGAATAAGGATGAACGATCATTTGAACACCTTTAAAGTTTTGAAGCTTTCTTTGCAAAGCTTCAAGACTCCAAAGTTCTTCACCGGCAAGTTCTTCGATTTCATTTCCCTGCGGTGCCCATTCTTCATTAAAAAACTGTTCATTAGCCTCTTCCGGAATAAAGACTAATTCGCCATGAATAGTACATAACTCTACACCCACATAACATACAAACTCATCATCTAATAAGGCCTTGATATATGGCACTGCCTTAAGGGCACTATGAGTACAGGTAATCACTGCTCCGTCCATGCTGGCCTCGATCATTTTGTCGATCAATTCGTTAGGACTCAAGTCTTGGGGGTTAACATGAGGGTCTATGAGCATTGTGCTCAACCTTTCTATGAATCTGTTTCATATGGATACTAAGGTCAAATCGCTTTGAATAAGCTTTAATCATTGATTGTTGGAACAAAGCAAGGCTAATCGTTCTAGGTCGACATTGCCACCACTTAAGATCACGCCAATATTTTTAATGTTTTTGGGTAATCCTTGCTTAAGTAGGGCCGCAAGTGGAGTTGCACAGCTGGGCTCAACAATAATTTTAAGACGTGACATAATCAATTTTAAGGCCTCTAAAACCTCTTGATCGGTTACGGTGATAATCTGCTCAAGATGCGCTTGAATAATCGGCCATGTCAATGAACCAAGACTCGTGAGCAAACCATCACAAATCGTATTGGGCTGTTCTTGTAAAATGAGCTTCCCGGCCTTAAAAGAGCGATAAGCATCATCAGCCCCTTGAGGCTCGGCTCCCCAAATCAGAGTATTGGGACTAAGTGCCGAAGTAGATAATGCCGTACCTGACATTAAACCGCCACCGCCAATGGGGGCGATGATGGCATCTAATTCAATCTCCCTTTGTCCAAGTTCAAGAATTAATTCACGAGCAGCTGTGCCTTGGCCAGCGATTACATCACGGTCATTATATGGATGAATAAAATGGGCACCGGTTTCCTGTATGACCTTTTGAGCACTGTGCTCACGAGCGATTAAGGTCGGTTCACAATCAATCACCTGTGCGTCATAGTCAAGAACAGCCTGACGTTTCACCTTGGGTGCATTATTGGGCATAACAATATATGCAGGAATCCCTCTAGTCTGAGCCGCCAAAGCAATGGCTTGAGCATGATTGCCACTACTGTGCGTACATACGCCTTTTTGAGCCTGTTCATCACTGAGTTTAGAGACAGCATGAAAGCCCCCTCTAAACTTAAATGCACCTACTTTTTGAAAGTTTTCGCACTTAAAAAAGACTTTAGCTCCAACAAGTTTGTTGATTAAGCGAGAACTTAAAATGGGCGTATGATGTGCCACTCCTTCAAGGACTTTGGCCGCCGATTCAATCTCAGCATAAGACAGGGGAATGGTCATTTAGAAAAGTCCAATTGACCCAGTGAGGCTTGACTTAAAACCGAATGGATTTCGGGATCTTCTTCTCGTCTTAAGCGACTCTCAATAAAGGGTAAAGCCAAATCATCATTGGCTCTGAGTAAGCTGATGGCTGCGCATAGTCTTTCTTCACGCTTTGGATGCTCAAGTCGTCCAATCAGTCGTGCTACTAAGCCTTCAACCGGATAATATGCAGCCACTCGCCAAACAGCTAAAGGAACGGTTCTTTCTGCAGCTTCTCGCTCATTAGCATACTCACACAAACGTCGCGATAACTCTTGATCGGCCGCTCGATCAATGCCTAAAAATCCTTCGATTGAAACATCACAAAATAAGGCTTTCATGACCGCTTTTCTAAACTCCTCGGTGCTCATATACGTACTACTAAACAAGTTGTTACACCATGCTGCTTCCAAAAGCTCTGAAAGATAAGTACGCCCCGCATCATGAATGACTTCTAAGCCATCTTTAATTTGACCCTGCATAAAGTGTAAAGAACGCAAACAGGCGACTTTACCCTCTGTATCACTGGCATCATATAGCTGATACAGGACTTTAAAGCGCTTTGACTCATCATAGCTTTGGCTAAAAACCTGTGCAATCAAATAGGTGCGTACTAAATCGGTTTGCAACCAATCTCCAATGGGTAACATACCAAGAGGACAGGGGGTGGCCGCCAGACTTCGAGCGGCAAAGTCACGAATTACATGTCGTTTGCTAACCAGTCTGCCAATCGCTAAAAGGGACTCACCAATTAACGATAGGCGCTGTTGATCATTGACTTGAATACAGTCTTTAATGCGTTTTGTCAGCATCGCCTGCTGATCCGCTGTACTTTGGCCTTCAATGAAGTGATAAAGTTCTAAGCGCGCATGCTCATAGTCACAAGCAAGTAAATGATCTGTTATCTTATGCTTTAACTCCATGTGAAGTCTCTTTTCTTGTTGGATGAATAATTCTTAAGGAATGTTTGGCTTATTGATGATATAAGCAACTTGTGGATGATATGAGCAACTTGTGGATGATATGAGTAATTTGTGGATGATATGAGCAACTTGATCAATAAGTCTATTTGAGCGTTCGCCACCGAGCATTGGGAAACATCATCCCATTTGGTGCGGTATTCGCTACAATGTAATCCACTCGCCTATTGCGTGATTCATCAGTTGAATCAGGGGTTTGAACAACTAAAGCGCCCTCTCCAAAACCGGCATAACGAATAGGCAGTCTAATGCCAAGTTGTCTAAATACCTTGCTAATCGCTAAGGCACGACCAGCACTCAGTTTAAGGTTATCTTTTTGATCGCCAACAGTGTCAGTGTAGCCAGCAACATAAAGTTGAAGATCTACGGATTCAGTAGGGTTTCCCATCGCTTTTCTAAAGCGGGCAATCTCATCATTAATACTATCACGCGCTTTTTCGAGTTTAGGAATTTCACTGCTTGCAACCGACACCGAACCAGAGTCAAAGAGTACGTTTTCTCTAGGTACATTTGCATACCAATGGGCAACTCTAAAGCTCATCCAAGCACCGGTAGTATCAAAGGCCTTAATTTCGAGCCGGCGTGGGGTTTCTTCTCGAGGACTAAACTTAGCTTCAAGCTTATTTTTTGCAATGGGCGTTAGACTCAGTTTATCATCCCACTGAAATCCTCCATCATCACCATAGGCTTCAAGTTCAACCCGATCAAGTGGACGAGTACTTGAGAATACCAATCGACCGCTTTGAAGATCACTGTCTTGATTGTAAAACTGAATCTTTAGTGGTGCTGCATTGAGAATATCCAACTCAAAGACCACGGTTTCAGTCGAGCCATCACGAGTTTTGCCTTGAACTTCAACCGACCAATGACTGCTTCCTTTGGGTGGCTTAAAGCTTACTTTGTGGCCCTTGTGTGCAGACAAAGAGCGAATCTTTTTTTTGATCTTTCGTTTAGATCGATCCGAACTAAGAGTCACAAGAACTTGCTTTAAATCCGTAGGTGCTACGATGGAAATGCTCGCTTTTTGGCCGGGACGAACATCGGTGATTGCTTCATACTGCCAAGCACAAGCAGTAGGCATGTGGCCACTGCTCAGACCAAGGCCTAATAATAAACAAAAGCAAAAAGAGAGAAGGAGTAAGCGGCGTATGTATTGAGAGAGCATTGAGGCTCCTTGTTTAAGGGGCCTGTCACAAAATCTCAAATATGGCTGCTTATACATAGCTTTACTCCTTACTTTTTTAACTGTTAATAATCTAGATCTACTCTCTTTTTGCTTTTGAGTACTGTATTAATGATGTCAGTGACTTAATCTTCGTCGCCATCATCAGCATCTGAATCATCAGCGACCGATTCATCTTGATCGTCACCATCATCACCATCATCATAATCTTCGCCATCAGGGATGATCATTTCGATATCATCCTCATCCTCTTCGTTTGGCGCTTTTTCATTACGTGCAATACTGACAATCGCTGACTTCTTAGGCACCTTCATTAAGCGAACACCACCTGTGTTACGTCCAATACAGCGCACTGCACTGGCCTTACCACGCATGATGATACCTTGATCGGTGACAACCAAGTATTCGTCATCATCACTGTCAATCAAAATAATGCCAACAACATCACCATAGGTTGGACGTTGGCGAAGACCCTTCATACCGGAGCCACCACGGCGTTGCATACGATATTGCGAAAGTAAACTACGCTTACCTTGGCCTTTACTTGTGATCGTCAAAACTGAAAGTTCTTCTTCACGAGCTGGATCAAAGGTTATACAGCCAACAACTTCATCCCCATCAAACTTAAGGCGAATACCACGAACACCTGCTGTCCCACGGCCCATTTGACGAGCATCATTTTCATCAAAACGGATCACTTGGCACTTTTTGGTAGCCAACATTACATGAGCATTACCATCGGTTAAGCGGACTGAGATAAGCTTGTCATCATCATTGAGTTTAAGTGCTCTAATACCGGTAGAACGAATCTTACTGTATGCCATGAGGTCAGTCTTTTTGACGCGACCCTTTGAGGTTACAAAAAGGATATTATAGCCTTTGGTATACTCTTTGATTGGCAAGACCATCGCTAGATGCTCATCAGCCTCAATCGGAATACAGTTATTCAATGGTTTACCGCGCGCTTGACGACTACCTGCTGGCAAGTTGTAGACCTTTTCACGGAATACACGGCCGTGTGAGGTAAAGAAGAGCATGTCGCTATGCGAAGATGACACAAAGAGATGCTCTACATAGTCATTATCCTTGGTGCTCATCCCAGACTTACCCTTACCACCACGGTTTTGGGTATTGTATTCGTCAAGTAAAACACGCTTGATATAACCACCATGGGTGACGGTCACCACCATATCCTCAAGAGGAATTAAGTCTTCAATATCAAGGGTTGCAGCATCTGCTACAATTTGAGTTCGGCGAACATCACCAAATTGATCACGAACAAGAGTCAATTCTTCACGAATCAAGGTCTTTAGTGCTTCGGGCTCGTCGATTAGGTGTTGCAAGCGAGCGATTTCTTCACGAA
>CAKZRU010000190.1 GCA_937146725.1 uncultured Myxococcales bacterium | reverse complement strand
AGCAAGGTCATCAGCTCCGATCTTTCCGTCTTTCCCAACCTTTGCACCGGCTACCGCTAGCGCTCTTAGCCCGTCTAGTGCTTCACCTAGTTCTTTAATTCCGTAAGATTTTTCCACTATTTCTCCTGTTGTTTAGTTGTTTAGTTGCCCAGTTCCAAAGTGTCTCACTAATTGGTTGTTCGGAAAAGAGCCTGTCTAATTGAACGTGTAAGTGAGTGGACTCGTTAACTATAAGCCTGGAATCACCCTTTAAATTCTTAGCGCCAATCGAAGAATACTTAGTTGAAAACTCTTCAACCAGAGAATCTAACACCCTTTCACTCATATCTCGGGTTCTTATGTCAAATGCTCGGCGCGTTAGGTGGGTGTCGCTCACTCTCCCCAACCTTTTATCTTCTGATAACGAGGACACTGTTGAGGTGACGGTTAAAACATGACCTTTTGATTTTGTATAATTAGCCATTTCGATTAAAAGTTTTAGACACACAGGGTTAAGATGGATGAAAAGAAGGCGGTCACGGACGTGCTTAAACTTTAAGTAGTCCAAATCTTGTAAATGAAAAGGATCTCGGTAAGGCATAACGAGATCCCTCATAAATTGAATCATGTTATCCCTGTTTTAAATAACCCATAAGAAGCCCCAAAAGAGTAATAGCAACACCGGCAATGGATCCGTACACCGCCGCACGAACTTCCATGGTGTTAACTTTTAACTTTAAAGAGGATTGTTCTTTTCTAAGCTCTAATAGCTCTTTATTGACCATCTCTATGTTCTTTTGCTCAACTTTCACGCTATGGACCTCGGTCTCAATAGAGTCTAGCTTTTTATTTAAGCGCTTTAATTCTTCCAAAACGAATCGGCTCCACTCGGTCCATGAGTTACCACTATTGTCCATCATTCCGCCCTTCTTTGAAAGCCGACCATGCTTAGAGGTTCTCCGGTAACCGAATCAAAATGGACAACCTTTCCGATATCAATGGAAGTTATATACTCTCCCGTCTTTGTTTTATACCGCGCTTTAAGGTAATACGGCTTTTTAAATAATAAATGTGCCTTCATCGCTTCATCGGCTAGTGTGTGATCTTCGGGGTGCATTGTCTCAAGCCAAGAGGAAACGTGGTTGGGTAACTCCCCATATTCATAGCCCATAAGATCACACCACCCGCGAGATAGGTAATCGTAACCGGATCTTATATCCCAGTACCACCAAGCAGCGGTTGTTAGGTCTAGAAGCTCCATTAAGTATTGGGGCGGTATTTTGTTTTCCTCACCAAGTTTATCTGTCAGTATTTCTAACTCTTCGATAAACAAGTTTTTGGAAGTCATTTGTAGTGCCTTCTACCAAAGAATAACACGCTAAGGAAATAGACCGGGGAGAGTGCTAGCCCCAAAACTCCCTTAGTGATGGATAGGGTGGAAACTTGAAGGCAGCTAAGAAGAAATATTAAATCTGATTTAATTTTACCGCTTTTTCTTTCGTAATGCTCATCATGCACTTTACACGCATCGTTTAACGGGAAAGAAAGAAGACGCCTCAACCAAATAGGAAAGGTATCAGCGCCGCAGTGATATTTCACAATTAATCAGTTGGCATTAAGCTAGTAAACGTCATTGAGTCAATCAAGTTAGCTGATTCGCTCATAAAGTCGTTTAGTTCAACAACGTCACCCGTATTGGCTTCGGCGGCTAAGTAAATGTTGCTGTCGGTCCCAGTGTGAAAGTCAAAGTTGCTTCTTTTCCAGTTAACCCAAGTCAAAACGTTTCCATCACCATCTAATCGGTTAGGAATACCCGCTGGCACGTTGGTGCTTTCGCTTGCCACTTTAATAAAAAAAGGCATTTTATAAACTGTGCAACCAAAACTGACAATCGCTTGTCCGAGAGTCATTGGAAAGTTTTCAACGCTGATAAGGTATTTAACCTCACCATTTCCAAGGTACTCGTTTGTTGCCCCCGATATAACCGCTTGCTCACATAATCCTGCGAGTGTTGCGTTAAAATCGGCGTGTTGAGAGTTTAATTTGTTAATAGCTATCGTTACTTCAACCATGAAATGCTCCTAGTGATTCAAAAATTCCTGTATATCGCTCAAGTCTGACCCTGTTTTTTCTTCATCAAAAATCAGCAAGTTTTTATACTCATTCGCTGTTGAAACGTCAGAGAAGTAAAACCCCTCATCGTCAAAATCATCCTCAAAATCTGAGTAACCAAGCTCAACAGGATTCGCTCCACTATACAAACGTGCTGTGGTTTTAGCGTCATCGGCTACTCTAAGAGCGGGCGCTTCCGGTGCAGCGTATTTCGTTTCTGAGTTGTTGTGATAGACTCCACTTGAATTACTTGCTGTTAGTCCTAATGGGTCATCGCCTGAGCTATCCGCTGGCAGCTTTAGCGCCCAAAAGTCTAACTCTGTTATACTTGTCGCAGTCCCATCGTTTCCGTTACCAGAGCTGTCCTCTATATTAGTGCCTACTCCATCATCAAGTTTAAAAGTGAGTAAAGTTGAGCCGTTTTTCACGACTGATAAGTTGGAAAGCAAACCTGCAAAGAAACCAAAGGAGAGGTATCCCCGTCTTGCAATAAATATGTCACTCGATATCGATAGGGAAGTTGCAACAGCGGTAGAGACTGACTCTAGCTCAGTACCCGCTAAGTTGTAGACGGTGATAGAGATATCAGCTCCATCCCAATCTGCAACAAATCTATAAACTAAGCCGTCGTTATATGTAGAGACTGTAGATGCTAGAGAGCTGTTATGTTGAATCGTTAAAGTTCCAGAGCCATTTAATCTGACCTGAACCCCATCAACACCCCCGTCACGGTTTCCAAATATAGAACCTTCTGAGGTTCCGGTGCTTGCGAAATATGCAGTTACACTGTAAGAGCTTGCGGAATCCAAGTTTACAGAAGCACTTATGTAGTCATCCACTCCATCAAAGTAGGCAACCTGCGTAAACCCATTGTTGATATTGTAGTGGTAGCTGTCTTGACTCTCGCCCCAGAAATTCGCTTCTGTTATGTTGGTTAAAGTCGCGTGATCCGCTGCGGTTCCAATATCATAGAGAACAGTTCCGCTTCCCTCGCTCATAGGGTACTTTCTAGTTGTAACGAACTCGCCTTGCATATGGAGATCCCACATACAACCGTCCATGAATTGTGAGGTACTGTTTCTTGATCCGATGTATCGGAAAGTGAAAGTCCCGCTTGCACTTGCGGCTGTGTTGTATTCAACATCGTCGACATAAAAAGTTACGTTATCACTCCCATCTCGAACAATTCTCGCGCTGTACTCAACACCTGTTGAGAGCGTTATCCCTGAAATATCGTAGTAAGTGTTATCAATACGAATTCGAAGTGTGCCGCCTGAGTTTACAATGACGTTATCCGCTTCTGATCCACCGAAGAAACTAGGTGTTCCTGCAAACGAATCACACACAAATCCCCAGCGGAAATCAAACTGACCTGTGAAATTCACATTGCCACCAATGTCCGCGTAGTCGTCTGTCCCGTCGAAGTTAGCGCAATTAGACTCAACTAAATTAAAGTCGTATTTAACTCGACCGCTGTAATCCAAAGCTGAACCAGTAACGTCGTTTGCAGTGTCGCTTTCATCCCTCGGAATAATTACGCCTGCTCCGCCATCACTGTAACCAACATCATTTGCCCAAGATCTTGTTACCAAAACATCCGCTGCATGAAATGTTGAAGCTGTTATGTTTGTCAAAACCCCATCATTGGAATTTCCACTGGAGTCAAAGGCTGTCGTGCCTGCTGATTCTTCGGCTTTTAGCCATAACTTGCAATCTGCAATGGTCGCTGATGTGTCACCATCAAGGATACTGCCGGTCGCCAGATCTTGTGCTATGTCGTCAGAGTCAAAAACGTAGTCTTTCCAATACTGTACATTTCTCACGCAAGCATCTAGCGCGAAGCTAGAGGATCCATCAGTGTATGCGCCTATATACGTATTGGAGCTGCTGGCCGATAAGCTTGTCGATCCAGATCTGCTCGACTCGACACCGTTCAAGTACATTTTTGCCGTAGTACCATCCCAGGTAAACACCATCCGGTAGCGAACACCTGTAGACAGTGCTGTTGTTTGAGTATTTCTAGCTGTCCCGTTTATATGTGTTCGGGTTGCGCTTCCTGAAGTCCATGCGGAAAAATTAACTCCGTTGATTATCGATATGTTTGAAACGCTATCAAGCTCAACATCTAAGGCTACAGTTAATGTCGTGAAAGATCCGAGCCAGGTCGCCTCTCCTGCTATCACAATATGATCGTCAGTGCCGTCGAAATCATAACAACGCCCTGGCTGAATAGCTCGACCACTTGTGCGGTCATCGCCTTTAGCGTCACCAACGTAAGTGGAGCTAACGCCTTCGGTTTCATCAAAAATGAAAGCAATTAGACCATCCATAGCAAGGATGGCGGCTCTGGTTACACCTGAAACAATAAATGTTTTCACCATCGTTATGGCGTTAGCTATGACAAAACCCATGGGTTAATTCCTTATTACCAGAATACGCAGATGTCTGATGCTGTTGTACTTGTACTCATAATTAAATACGTGCTGATAGGGTGAATAACGCCAGCCGCGAGTCCAGAAATGACTACTGTTGTATCATCCTGATCTTTTATTGCGATATCTCCCGCTACGCCTAAAAGGATACCCCGAGTCAGGACATCATTAGAATCACCATCTTGGATTCGGTTAGAATCATGAGGTGTTACGTTTTTGAAATACATCCCTGGACGGATATCGTCATTGTTTTGTGCCATTATTCTTCTCCCATAAGTATTGAGTTTAAACTTCTTTGCGCGTCATCGCTAATCGTTGTCGCCACTGGTGCAGCACTTTTTTGAGCCGCTTCCAGACCTGGCTTGGCCGCTCTACCCAGAAACCGTTGAAGCATAAGACTTCCGCCTTTCAATGCTTCAGTCCGTAGGCTTGTAATCGCCGTCCCAGAGGGGTTAAAGGATTTCCCGACTTCCGATAACACTGTCAGGTTGTTTTTTAACCTTCTAAATTCTTTAGGTCCAAGTGCTGCTTTAAATACATCACTTTTTTCTTTTACTTTGTTTAAAGCGCCGATTGCTGACACTTGGCCCGACGAACCAAGCCTTTTGCTGAGTAACCCTCTCAAGTACTCATCAGCCGCTTTTTTTATTGTCTCCGGGTCAGATACCCTCTGGAGTTGTTGGAGAGTTTTGGTGGTTTGAAAAACTTTATCCAAAGCCTTTTCACTAGCAATTTGCTTATCACCTGCAAGTCTTAAATCTTTTTCTAATATCCTATTGTTACCTAAATACTCTTTCCATAACTCACGAGCTTTAGAAAAGTCAGTCTTAAGCTTTTTAGACTTAGCACCCAACATCTCTTCCGTTACGTTAAGAAAAGCTTCTCTAGTATTCTTTAATGCAATATCGTCAAGACCTAACTTCCCCGCCTCTCGAATATTGCTGTCAATATGCTTTCTCAAAGTATTAAGCTCAGTTGCGCTTATAGCGCCATCACTTACCTTTGCCGTTTCCTCAATACCGGAAACAACATCGCCCAACACTGATTGCACTTTACTATATTGATCTCGCGTCAAACCGCTTTTCACATTAAATGGCTTAGGATTCCCCAGCTCATCAATAATGTTATATTTACTTAAATTTTTAGATAAAGAGCTTTTAATTGCAGACGCTGGGACCAATACGTCCTGCCCCTCAGACGCCAAATTGTCAAAGAGAGCAGAAGCCTCTGACTTAATAGTTTGGTTATACTTTTGAGCCCGCTCTTTTATAAGATCTCCCATACTTAGGGTATCTATTTCAATATCTCGAAACTCTCCTACCTCATTGGCCAGGTTATTTTTTATTTGGGATATCTGCTTGTTTATCCTTCCTCGCTGAACAACGCCAAAGGGTGTTTCGGCAAAGGCTTTCTCTAGATCAGCCGTTCGCCCCCCTACTTGTTGAGCCTTAGAAAGCTTAACGCCAATATCTTTGGCGGCTTCCGTCATCGCTTTATCTATTTTTTCAACCGGAAAGAATTTAGCTTTTACCGCTCCAGCAGCTTTACCTGCTACCGCGCCAAGTCCACCAAAACCAGCACTCAATCCAGTTTCAATCGCTCTTTCCGCTCCAGTTGCCACTTGGGGAGTTCCCAACAAAGTACTAAGACCTTGTCTTGCTGCTGAGCCAACTGCTGCTCCGGCCATTGCGCCTGGAATAGATCCTGGTGCGCCAACTAAAGCACCAACTGCTTCGGGTGCCGCGCCTGCAATGTCAGCCACGTCCGCCGCACTAAACCCTTCTATATTTACGGGTCTAAAGTAGCCCTCTTCTTTAACAAATATATTCCCTTGAGAATCTTCTTTTACATTCTCTTGCCCAAGTTCTTGCTGTAGTAAGGCAACTCGGTTACTTCTCAATGGCTCAATTGCAAACTTGGATCTAAGCCCAAAACCCAAAGACGCTTCTTTCGTAACATCAACTGGAGCATCTTGAACTTGCTGCGCCTCGATAGGAGCAAACTTAGCTTCCAATTCTTGTAATCTAGCCTGTTCCTGAGGTGAAAGCTTTCCGGTTGCTTGCTGGGCTTGCTCAATAGGAGCAAACTTAGCCTCTAACTCTTCCAGTCTCGCTTTCTCTTGAGCCGTTAACATTATGGCATCCCCGCTCTTTGCCTTAGCATCATTAGCTCGCTGTATTCCGGGTCTTTGGATAGATCAATAGGACCTGGCGTTGCTTGAGCAGCCGGGAAAGGATTAACAGAATTAATCGGTGCATTTGCAGACATAACCTGAGGTGCTTTTGGGTCAGATAACTGAAGAGGTGTATATTCTGAAATTCTAAACCCTAGTGCGGGTAGCGCTTCAGATTTTAGACCGTAGGCTCTTAGCTTATTTTCTAGGAAATCTTTTTGTTGGTCTAATTTGGCAAGTTGTCGTTCTCGACTGTCTCCAGCTCTTGGGCCCATCGCCTCAAATCTTGCCTCTTCATCAGCGTTTATTGCACCACCAGATTGAAGACGTCCAACAACGTCGGTCATCACTCGGCGAGCTTCAGAAAATGGGGTGTCCGTTAGGAAGCTTCCGACAATTGGTGTTTCCGGATCAAAGTAATCCGCGTCATCACCCCTTTCTATAGCCATTTTCATTCTATTTAAAGCGTCAAAACCAGCCGCAATACCGCCAACCGCTTTCTTTGCTTCAGATGGTAACTTTTTAAGTGCTTGCTCTTGAACTAACTTTTCTCTAGACGCCGCAGGCATCTGAGCGAAAGCTTGTTGCTCTTGCATCTTGAGACCTGGAGCCGCTTTAGCTCTTTGCTGATAATATCCCGCCTGAGCTTGTTTTAGTGCTGCTTGAGATGCAGCCTGTTGGCGCTTAAGTTCTAGTTCTTGTTGTTTAAGGTCTCTTTCAAACTGACTTTGTTCTTCAGCTCTTGATCTTTTAGCCTGAGCAGCACCAGTGAATAAACTTCCCAGGTTTCCGTAACTCCCTGAGGACACTGCTTGCTCTACTTGTTGGCTTATTTCTGGTGTGACTTCAACACCAGAACTTGCCAGCTCTTTTTGTAGATTTAAGCTTTGGAGTGCTCGCTGCCTTGCGGTTTCTTCATCTCTTCGTTGCATGTTGGCAATGCCCTGAAGACCTTGCATAAGCATGGCCTCTCCACGTCGACGTCTTGCAATATTTGGATCATCCGGCATTGATATAATAGCCATTACGCTCTACCTCCAAACACATTCCCGATTCCGCTTCCGACTTGATATCCAGTCATCGCTCCTTGAGGTCCACCTAATACTCCACCGGCGGCAGCTCCAAGAATTCCAGCGATTCCCTGTTTCCCTGCAATCCTTTGAGGACCTTGTATATGTCCAATTACCCTGTCTCGACCCGTGTTTAGGAATGCTTGTTGGGCTCCTAATATTTCGCCCATTCGGGATTTTCTTAATTGGTCTTCAAGTCCTAATTGACCAGCGAGGGCTCGGGCTCTCTGGCTTCTTACGTTTCTATCGATATCTCTTTGCGCTCCAAGTGATGCGCCGATGCCGATAGAGCTTCCGCCTAATCCTCTTTGAGCCATCATTTGTTGGATTCTTCGTTGAGAATCTGCTCTCTCTGCTTGAGCGCCCATCCCGGCTTGACCTAAAAGAAGCTTTGTTTGCTTTTCGGCCATTGCTTTAGGGTCTAGACGTCCTGCCCGTCGAAATTCCCTATCGGCGAACTTCATTTGGCGAAGTCTTCTACCTAGTTGAGCCTCTCGAAGTGCCTTAGATGCTGGGTCTATGAATTCGCTAGGACCTTGAATTCTATCGGGGGTCCCAAAGACCTTATCTTTTAACCCAGGAATCATGCCGACTGCTCCGCCAGCTACACCTTTAATAAAAGTTCCTATACCCATTATGCCACCGTCCCTGAAATCACTTTACCGGTTACGTCTCTTACCTCAACCCAAGTCTCAGCATGTCCGCCGTCACCTCGAAGAATACCACTCGAAGAACCGCCTGATTCTGAAAAATCGATTGTTAAGTTTGAGGCTGTAGTCGTCTCAAGTATAAAAGTACCCTGCAAAGCAAAAGAGTCATCACTTTCCGTTTCTTGCCTAAGAAGGCCAAAAGGCGATGAGTTATAATTAGCTTCCATGGTTGCTTGACCACTAGTCGCCCTTGAGGTCGCTCTCATTTGAAGCTTAACCTCGTAAACTTTATTTGAAGAAAGAGCAAATCTTAAATCTGAAATATCAGATGCCGTACCAACAACGTCAGCACTTAAATATTTAATTTGATAAATGTCCGCTATTTGTTTTGCAGAAATTACCCAGTTTGTTCCATCACTAACTACTTCAATAAAGTTATTTAGCCCTGGCAGGGCTATTGTCGTACTTCCGTCAATTGTTTCTGAACCGTTTCCGTCAACCGTTACCGCATTAGTTCCGTTATCTGTTTTCTTAATTAATAAAACTAGACCAGTGTTTGAGGCAGCGGCGGGGAGAGTTACTGTAAAAGCTCCGCCGGATGCATCACAAGTAACAATGTCATCGGATGACGTTATTGTGTAAGTCGTTGTCTTACTCACGATTGACCTGGGAATGGAAATTCCATCAACTAACTTAGCCGCTGTTACCGTGTCATCTTTTAAGAAAACACCGTCTAGGTCATTTACTCGATCGTAAACCGTATTTAACTGACTATTGAGGTCAGTTGAAGTGAGAACCGAGTTAGCTGAGAAATTAGATCTTGATATTGGTGAATCACTCATATGTTACCTTTAATTTACATTCCCATTCTTACTGGCATCAATCTGTCCGCTTATTAATGCAATGTTACCATTTAAAACGCTTTGATAAAAACCGACGAGCACACATTGAGCGGTTTTATATATTCCCCGCCCTACTGATCTTACTACTTCCCTACCGTCTCCGAATATACCTTCATCAAGTTTAGACTCATCTAGAATAAACCCAGATGATGACCCGGTGAATGAGTAAGTGAGGTTTGTTTCGCTGCTAAGGTTGTAATTTAGCCAGTATTTAACCGTTAGATCATTACTAGAGTTGAGAGATTTAAGGATTAATTGCCCAAAGTTTAAAGTTGAATCAAAGTCTTCGTGATTTATCCAATATAGCTGAGCAAATGCAGCGATTATGACGCTATCATCAGATGCCGTTTGATCGTATTTGCTGACTCCGATTCCATGCTTGTAGATATAGCCGTCTTCTCCAGCCAGTAGAACTAAGCTGTCCTCATTACTTGTTTGAAAAATGCAGGCATCCGAAAACCCTACAGGGAATTCGTAGGGTCTAAACCCTTTAATGCCATATTCATAATTATAGGCTCTATTTTTAACAGATGATCCGGCTTCAGAGACAAAAGTTATATATTGGTCGAGTCTTTGATAGTACACAGAAAAGAAATTTGTTGATTCTTCCTGATTTAGTTCGTGAATAAACCCGTCATCGGTGAATATTGAATCTAGGTCTGATCCGCCCAATTTAGCGGCTAATCCTTTGGACTCTACAAGTTTTCCTGAGCTGATAACATGCCAGCCGGATTCGCTCATGAAATATACGTCACCGTCTTTTTCTACAATTGTGTCCTGAGACACTGCACCGACTACTGTTGATATGGTGGAATAGCTGGCATTTCCGCCGAGTTCCGAGTAGACCTCTACGGACTTTCTTTTAAATACGCACAGATAAGGATTAAGATTATCGTTTGTATAATAGCCGACCTTAATTCCGGTGATAGGTCCATCGCCGCCCGCCTTAAAAACAAGTCTCGTGCTTGAACCATCATCAAACGCGTCAGGTAAATACGGCTCGGAGAACAGGACATCACTTTCAAATCCTATAACTCCTGCCAGAACAAGCCTCTCCCCAAACTTTTCAACAAATTCTGCCCCACTTCCAATGGGTCGAGCGTTTTTAGTTGGAGGATTCGATGTACTAGTGATTTCACCGTCAATTGTTTCGGTACTTACTGCTAAGTTTATTTCAGACCAGAAAAACCACTCTCCGTCAGCGGTTACATCTTTTATGTAGATTCTTTTCTTATCTACTAAAGCATTGTCGGCGCTTGTCGGAATTGCCGTAACATCTATCTGCTCGCCGGAAGCCACTGTTACTGTTGCACTCTCCGTCGATAAGTTTGACTCAAACCCGATTGAAGATGCATAAAAAGTAAAAGCAACCTTGTAATCACTTGCCGGGAGTGTGTTACCAGCTCCACTAGCCGCAACACTTACCGCAGTAGTGCTAGCATCTTGTCCCAATTGAGTGAAAGTTGTTCCGTTAAATGAATAAACCCCATCGGAACCAAGAGCGATTATAGATCGATCCGTAAAGGTCACCGCTCGGTGACGAGTAGAAGTTGATAGACTTGTAGATAGAGAGGTGTGACTTGATGACTCTGAAACAGAGCTAAAATTTACACCGTGTTTTGCTAGAATATGACTTGTCTCATCCGTCTTCTTGAAGAATGTTACACTTTGAACGTCACCCGATAGCGCGGTTGAGTTAAATCTG
This sequence comes from uncultured Myxococcales bacterium, assembly GCA_937146725.1. Lineage (GTDB taxonomy): Bacteria > Myxococcota_A > Bradymonadia > UBA7976 > VGTA01 > CAKZRU01. The sequence continues at coordinate 19,214 of CAKZRU010000190.1, read as the reverse complement.
TGACAACCAAAGCGGGTATCAAGTCTTCCCTTATTTGTGTAGACGTTTAGCGCTTCGCGCATCTTACCCTTCTCGTCGTCGCTATAACTGACGGGTAGGCTAAAATCTTTAAACTTAAATATTTGGCGAAGTCTTTGAGGCATGTCTAGACCTCCCAGCCCTGAGTATCTCCTGAAACATCACGAATGAAGGATGGAGCGCCTCTTTGCCGAGAATATCTTGCGAGAACTTGTCGTTTATACACTTCGTAATTATTAGCGACGCTTTCTTTACCTGATCGGTCTCTAAATTCGTACGCTTTCCACGTAACGCCTTCAATAAGGGCTTTTCTAAACTCTATTGGTAGGTCGATCTCTCGGTCTACGTCATAAAAAACCTCGTGAGGTCTTCGGTGAACGAAATAACTAAGAGTTCTTTGATCCGTTGTAGCGCTTGCATCTAGCATCGGAAAAAGATTAATCGAGTCCGCACCGATGAAGTCAAAAGACGTCGGGTTGGTGGAAGTCGTTTGGGTTGGGTCATATCTTTTAGTTAGATTTGAATCAATCTTAGCTAGATAGGTATTTCCCGAATTAAATACCAAGTGATCAGAAGATATTTGAGAGACTTCGCTATAACTGGGAGGCGTAATGGTAGAGGTTGGTTCTGCGGTAACGCTTAACGTGGTGGTGGTGTTGTCTTCAATATCTGCGTAGAAGAATGGTTCTCCGTATGCGGTTTCGCCTGATGCTTTAATTGCAACATATATTCTTCTCCAAATAGTGGATGGAGAAAGTGAAGTACTACCGGAGTAAGTGTCTATAGAAGAAAGTGAAAGCGTTCCGTTAGAGGCATCGGCCGTTGAAACCGCTGATGCGCTTGAAAGCTCTGACTCAATGTACTTTCTCTGGTCCCCGTCCCATATAACAAAAGTGGAATATGCTTTATAGCTAGATCCGTCCACTAAAGTGCCACCCGCTGCAATTGCAGAGGTTGGAGCCGCTGGGATTTGAGGTGAAAGGCTAATTATTTCTTGGTTAGTGGGTAGTAGCTTTTTCATTTTAAAAGCGAATGTGTCGAGAGGGCGTTCTCCAGCCAAATCATTCTGGATCTCATTTACCCATTGGATGATATAGCCCCTAAAAGTGGCACTATCGTCCCAAAGTCTCGCACCGAGAAAATCTATTAAAGCTTTCCCGTTCCAATTTCTCGACATACCTACCCCTTAACTAGAAAGCGGAGCCGAAGCCCCGCATTAAATCTCAGATTACTCTGTGATGTCATTGATTCGAGCGTTGAATCGACGCTCAGAAGCAATTACGTTTCCGTAAAGGAAGATTCTTTCAAGAAGAGCATCTTGAGTTTCAAGATTCTCGATTGACTCTCTTCTCATGTTGTTGTCACGGTGAACGTGAAGCTTGAAGTGCTCTTCGTCTACCATGAACATTGTGTTAGCAGGCATGTTGTTTTCAACTAGGAAATCAATTCCGTTATAAACAATTGACTGACCTGAGTGACCAAGACCGCTCAAGCTGCTTTCACGAGTTGTTCTTTGAACGCCTGTGAGAAGTCCACGAAACTTAGAGAAAACCTGCTTACGCATGATTGCACAAGTTGGAGCTCCGATACCTGGCTCAGAAGCGTTGTCATATGCAGCGTCAACTAGAGCTTGAGTAAGAGCACGGTTTGTTCCACTGTTGTCATCTACAACACCAACCCAAGTAGCAAGATCAGCTACTGCGATCCCACCGTAAGTTGCAGAAGTAGAGATTACAAGGTCAAGTCCGTCGAACTGATCTGTATCGTTAGCACCAGTTGAACCACCACCGTCAGAAACAGCACCTTTAACCATTCTTTGCATCATAGCTTTTTCAGCTTGTCTTACTTTGCTGTCGATAAGCTTAAGAGCACCTGATCGGCCGGCGTTCTTTGCGATGTCGATTTTGTCGATACGAACTGGCTCATATACTAGTCTGTACTCGTGCTCTGAAGCAGTTACTGCATCATAACCAGTGATAGAAAGAGCATCACCTTTTGAGTAGAAAGCACCTTGAGTTCCAGTATCGTCAACAGACATCAAAGGACAAAGGATCTTGTTACCACCGTCTTCAAGAACTTGTTTTTCACGTAAACGCATTAAGAATGCATTTGAGCTGAAAACACCAGCAGTTAATTTTTCTTTGATAAGGTCATGCGTAATAGCTGTGACCTGGTCATACGTTAAAGCCATTTTTTATTCCTTTTATAAATACCTATTAGCTATCGCCTCTAAGTCGTTTAAGTAAGTTCCGTGACCGTTTTTCGAATTCGCCTGATCGCTTTGAGGTGCGCCAGTTGTTTTCGCCGGTCCCTGTCGAGTCTGACTCTTAGCTTTTGTAGCATTAAGCTTACTTTTAGCCTCGAGTGCTTTAGTGATCTGATCACCATGTATTGCGAAGAAAGCCTCTTTTACAGAAGTCGCTCCAGAGCTATCAGCTGACCAAGATTGCTTAACTTTTTCCCAGTTGGGTTTAACTCCAAGCGATCTAAGTTTGGTCCCGAAAGACTTTTGCACTTCTGAAATACCAGATTCCCATTGCTCCAGTATTTGAGAGTTTTCTTCATTAACCTTTTGCTCTTGATTGCCTTTGAGTGCGCTCTCAAGCTGGTTAATTTTTTGCTCAAACCCTTTTATTACTGGGTTATTTTGCTGAGATTGAATAAGCCCCATTCGGGATTGGTAGGCATTGGCGATCGTGTTGAAGAGATCGGGATCATTTTGCTGTAACTCAGACAAAACCTGACCCATTACATCATTTTCTACTAAGCGCTCTTGGTGTTCTTGTTTAAAAGCTTCCACCTCTTGCATCTTTTGCTCATACACTTGCTCTTGTTCAGCCTTAAAGCCCTCAAATTCTTTACGGTGATCAGCGAGTTCTTGTGTCTTTGCAGTGTAGTCGTACCCTTTTGATAATAATTCTTTAACATTATCAATTGAATCAAATTCAACGGGGGTTCCATGTCGGATTACCCCGAGATCATTGATCTGATCTAGTACAGATGATGACTCTCCTTCCTTACTCTCTAGCCCTTCCAGCTGTTGTTCAAGTGTTGCCGTTTCCCCCGACTCAGGGACTTCTTCACTTGAGGTTGCTACTTCTTCAATCTCTGATGAAGTGTCGTTGGATTCTTCTACAGTTTCCGATTGCCCTTCATTGGATCCGGTTAACGCATCCAGGGTTGAATCATCCATGTATTTTTCCAAATCACTCATTTATATACCTTACGTTAAGGCTTGCCTCGTTATTGAGGTGCCTGTTGTTGCTCGGATAAGTATTGATTAAAAATCTCTGCCTCTTCTGGAGATAGAGATTCAGGGCTCAATTGACCCTTTAAAATAATGTTTTCTTGTTGAATTGCTTCTAGTTGTTGCGCTATGTCTTGGTTTTCCTTGGACATTTCTCGCAATCTAGCGGCTTTCGGTATTTCGGCAACCTCTAAGAAGTTATCGAATGTGATATGTCCCGCACCTAGGAATTGTAACATCAAAGCGCTGAACGCTTCTTTATCAATTCCGGCCATAGAACCTTCACTAATGTCTATATTAAACTCTAAATCTTGCATTTCAAGCGGATTAAAAATTAATTGGCTATATCCGCTATTATTTGACTCCAAACCGAGTACTTTTTCGTCTGTCCAGTATTGAAGAATCAGTTTTGAAATTAAAGATCCCAACCGTCGGATAGAGTAGTGTTGGTTTTGTCGGTCTTTCAGTCTAATTCTACCGATTGCCTGATTCTGTGTACGCTTAACCGTTGCAGCAGCAGCGTTCGGGCTCGGCATGTGACCTTGAGTCACTTCATTTACACCAGATATTTCAGCAATCGCCCTCTTTCTATCATTATTAAATGATCCAATTTGAGGAGAAACCGAGTTAGGAGCAACGTCTCTTATATTTGTCCCTTGAGGGATGACATATATTGCGCCGTCTTCGTTGGTGATATCTTTTTCAGTTAGCCCCGTCTCCTGATCAACGATGACTTTAGGATTAGCGACTCTTTGAAGTCCCTTATATTCCTTATACTGGAGAGTTGCCTGCATTCTTTGAGAATCTAGAATGTTTCTTGTCTCACCAAACCCGTAGATTGTTCCGTCTCTATATGCATAAAAAGGAATAAGCGGGATCTCATTGTGCTCATCTCGGCTTGGACCATCATATAGGACAACTTCTTCGATTGATTCAATACATCTAAGACCATTTGGATACTTAAGTCGCCCACCGGATGGGTTTTCTTTTTGTAAAATTTCGTGTTCTTCAATATGTCGCTCAAGCATTTGGACAAGAAATAGGTCTTGGTCTGCTCCGCTTTCCGGTGACTCGGTTAGCACCTGCTCGATAACTTGCTCGAATGCTTCTCTCCCATCCTCTAGGGATACGCCATATTTGGCATAAATCTCTGAAAGCATTACCTGGTGGGCTTCAATGTGAGCCTTATGATCTTCCCATTTTGAAATGTTGGGAGACATACCCTCCATTAAAGAGTCTAACTCTCTTTCCAAATCTTCTAGAGTCTCTTCCTCAGGAATAGGGACAAGCGAGTAGTCTCGAACGTAAGTCTTGACCAAAGTAAGCATGTCCTCACTCTTATATTCTGGTGGAACATCTCTTGACGCTGTACTTCCCGAATCAAATCTTTCTCGTGAGTTCTCTTCAGTTTTACCCGTTTGAGTCTCAGCGGAAAGAGCCTCTATTTCTTTCTTAAAACTAGAATAGTTAAGTTGGAGCCATTCTTTCGACCGGTTTACTTCAATTCGGGCCTTATCACAGTCCTCTATAAACATGGAGTTGCTGGCGAGATAAATACTTCTCCACGGAAGGACTTCTATTCGAATCTCACCCTCCCCATTATTAGCGTTGGCATCATAAAAGGTATGTAGAAAGCCAGGTGCCGAGATAAGAGAATTTCGGACAACACTTGAGAATTTTAGCTGGAAACTCTGATCTTTTAAGACCCACTCGATTGCTTTTTGTAAATTCTCACCTTGAGGGAGTAGAGCTTCTTCTTTAACGCTAACTGAAGGCGCTGGAAAGCTGTCTGTCAAAATAGGAACTTCAGATTCTATAACTTGAAAGACATGGTTTTCATAAGGCCTTGTACCCCGAGACCTTTTCCAAATCTTTCCAAAATACGCCTCTTCTTCCTCTTTCCAGAGCTTAGAGAAGTTATCTCGATAGTTTTTAAGCGATGACTTAACTTTTTTGACAAGTTTTAGCGTATTTTTTTCATCCATACGATGAGTTTATAGCAACTTATGCGATTGCGTAACATTGTCTAGTCCCTAAGTCAGTACTAAATTATAAAAATGCAGCAAAACTTTAGATTTAAGTGTCGAAAATGTAGTTCTGAATTCCTGAGAAGGTTAAGTTTGGAGGCTTTCGAGGAAACTCAATACTCACCCGGAGGTCATCGGTGTGAAGGTTGTGGGTTCCCAAAGATGGCAGTAATCCGCTCAAATAAATCCGTTCAAGATGGTTTCATCCCTGGATTTCAGAGAAACATTAGACGTCATTGCTCCACTTACGGTGAATACAAGAAAGCACTCAAAGAAATGGGGTTAGTTGAAATCGGTTACGATGAGCTGCCAGAGGTCGAAAACAAGACTAAATATTGGGACGCTCCAATGCTTAAGAAGCTTCATGATATGGGAGCAGGTTTCGGCGATAGGGAATTAGATGCCATGGAACGTGGCGAAATAGACGGACTTCATTAATCGAAGTGATCCACCACATCACCTTTCATAACCGTGTCGAGATCTTTTGAGGGGTTAAAGACTGACCCCTTTTTAGGACTCGGCTCCACCTTTTCACTCTTTTTCTTTAATTTAGGCTGTAGTCGGTCAAGTATGAGGCTAAGTTGCGCCATTATAAGGAGGAGAATTAGGATTATTATGATATCCGTAATCACTCGAAACTCTCCCGATCACTTCTTCTCTTTATTAAATCTTCAATTGTTTGGTCTTGAGTTAGCTTACGAGTCACCGGCTTTACGCTAATCACTTCACTTTTTCTCGCCATACAGGCAAGGCAAAGAGCGACAACACGGTCACGTCCATTGAGTTTAACGATGCCGTTCTCTTCACGGGTTAACAGAGACATTTCCACCACTAGATTCTTGTCTCTAAAATTTATAGCTTTTTCTCTAAACAGCCGACCGAGTTCATTTAACATAGTCTCTTTACTCTTAGCCGTTGTCCGCCAACCAAGCTTAACTGTTTTCTCTTTGGTGATCTTATCCTCGACGGTCTCTCTATATATACGTGAATAATTCTCGTTTCTGATGGTGGTAACCGTGGTGTGTCCCATGTTGTTAACTTCCGGGCATAACACAGCATTATTATAGAACTTTGCCAGGTCAATCAGTAAGTGGCCGAACAAATCGGGATCAATCTTTCCATGCCAGGAGCAAACCTGATTGTACTCATGATCTAAAATGCAAACACTCGAAGCATCCCCAACCGCCAACCCTTCAGCGACATCAGCTCCGATGAAATATCTGATCCCACCCCTTGGTGGAGAGTAGATAACCAGCTGTTTTTTAAACATCTCAATGAAGGATGATCGAATGTTGAGGGTGTTTTTTAGGTTTAAGCTAGTTCTGGTAGTCACTTTCCGGATGGCGTGCTCCATTTCCTGCGGATCGAAGACCGGCATACCTGTAGACAGAAAAGCCTCAACATCATTCGATGGAAAGTCTTGCTTAAACCTCTCATCGGGAGAAAGTAGACTCTCTTCATCTCCCTGGTATTCCTTAATCTTTAACCTTCGCCACATAAGGTTGGCGGGTGTGATCTCGGGGTGTTGCTTTATGAGGTCTTTCTCTATGCGGTCTAGCTTGAAATTATCTGGTGGGTGTATCCGGTAATCATCTACCTCAAACCAGGAAACGAAAAAAGGCTTATATATAGACTCATTTCTCTTGGCGGCGCTCCATAGCTCGAAAAATGGTTTCCCGATTCCAGCTTTTCCGTTCGCCGTACTCTCTTTAATTATGTATGTGTCTTCCCCCAGCGGTATTGAGTTCTGGATACCGTCATCAATCTCACCGGCATATCGGTAGAATGCTGCCTCAGATAAGTGGGCGAATTTACGGGTGCCCGATCGACCAGCGTTGGGGTCATTAGCAGTTTCAAAGTTAACACCTGACCGGAACACGTCAAAGAATAGCTGCTCGGAATTTAGGATTGAACAGTTTGGCTTCAAGGCGTCTTCGAGTTCATCATAAAAAGTTCTGTAAATATTGGCGATTGACTGAGTCCTACCATGCTTATCCGCCATAGCGATACCTTGGAAGAACTCCTCGGTAAACATCTTATGGCAAAACATGGCACTGACTAGTGTGGAGAACCCAGCCTGACGGGGTTTAAGTACAATAATTCGTTTAGGACCCGATATGTCTTGAGTGAAGCGCACAAAGTCTGACTGGTATTTTCTTAACTTTAAAGATTGAAGCCCCTCAAGCTTAGTTCGGATATTAAGGAATGAGGGGCTATAAAAATCAAAATCAAACAGTTGATCAATATTCATCTATGCGGAAATATCTGTCAAAGTTCGGTTGAGTGAAAACTTGACGGTGCCACACTGTTTTCTCTGGTGGGTAATCAGATTCCTCAGGCATGAAACCTTTTTCAATCTTCCACTGAAGCTTGGGAGGTATCTGAGATTCTGGTGGGATAACTCGGTTAGTGAAAACCACATACATGTCAGTTCCACGAGACTCATCGAAGTAGCTGTAAAATGGATACTCTTCACCGACCTGCTCAGGTGTTGACGCTAGAATCTGATTAATACATAGACAGCGATCGCTATAAAGTTCTTTCTCCAAAGAATTCAGTAGATACTCATCGGCAACACTGATCTTCTTTACCGCTCGTTCCCACTTTAGGAATGGAACAAGTGCTTCCGGGTCTTCCTTAATCTTTTTACGGAGAAGTCCGCGAGCTTGTTCAGCTCTTTTCACTAATAATGGAGTACTTGCCGACTTATAGGCATCCTTTAGGGCGCTAAAATCTTCAGTGAAAGAAGAAACCTTAGGCATTTCAAACTCTATCCCTGCCTCAGTCAAGACTTGGATCATTTTGCTCGTCCGAGCATTCTTCGGGAATTCCAATCCCGCTTCCACTGCCAGAGCTTTCAATTGCTGTAAACTGCTCATTTGTTACCTCTTTCCTTTCCTTAACTATTTGCTCAATCGTTTTAATTTCATGAGTGTTCTGTATTTTACTCTGATCTTTTTGGTCTAAATACTGCTTTCCTAACCAGACCAACATGGCGGGATTGCCGTCTAGGGCGACCTCTAGCTGTTTATGCCTAAGCTTATTACGGATCTCCTCCAAACACTTAGCCTTAACTTGCTCAAATGTTGTCCCGTAATGCTCACTCACCCTTCGCCGAAGAGTTGAGTCACTCACACCGAAGTACTCGGCCAACGACCCAGCACTATTCCAGGGAATCAAGGCTTCCAATTGATCCCAAGCAGTAAAAGACAAATCATTGAGGTCAATAACCGGTCTTCCCATCCGGGGGTTATTAGTTTTTTTCTTGTAGCCCGACATGTAATCAATATATCAACAACCCTGTACTTTTGACTATACGCAGTATCCCATTTTTTTAAAGCCTGTTACTTTTGACTCATGGTGTTACAAGCAATTCTATTCATTCTTATTCTTTGGCTTCTTCCGCAGCTATTTTTGGGCTTAGCAGTAGATGAATCACGACTCAGGTGTCTGTTTTACCTCAGTCTGGTTGTACTCTGCTTCTACTTCCAACCCATCTCCTGCTTCTTAGTCCTAGGAATCTCACTTATCTACTCAGCAGTCTCCCCAATAAAGGAATCATAATATGAAAACACTATTAGCACTTATGGCCGTAACAGCATTCACCCAATCAGGGTACAGATGGCAGAAGGGTTACACTCGAAGTAATGGCACTTATGTTAGAGGTCACCTCAAAGCTAACCCCGACTCCAATAGGTGGAACAATGTTAACCCACCATCTAACAACTTCAGATATCAACAGAAAACAAAACAGCTTAACAATTACCTAGGTGGCTCCCAACGTAACACCAATTCATGGAAGTCATTTAAGTAAACACTGGGGGCGGCTAGAGCCTTCCTTCGGGGTCGTCCCTTTTTATATTTTTACCTCTAGTCATTAAAGCCTCAAGGGAATATCCTATGTGGCTATGACAAGTGTGATTCACAATCATACATTGAATAAAAAAAATCCAACCACATTTAACACAGGAAATCACCAAGAAATAACGCGTTGCAGTTATAAAGTTGGGAAATATAGCCCAAAATTAACCATTTCCCCGAGAGTTACTCAAACTCTTGGGAGAGGCTCTGAATTCAATGGTTTTGAGCAAAAGTCTCGACCAATCAGCCTCTCACTAACCCCATTTTCCTATAAAATCAACAAGTTAGAAATCTACTCATTAACGCGTTGTGTCCACCATTTTTCAAAAAAGGCCCAAAAAACAGTGCTCCCCGCGAGTGTTACTTGTGGTGCGACAGATATAGGGTAAGTAAGAACTCGTAATTAGCGTGTAGTGCGTCAAGAATTTTCATTTGTCGTTGCTACGCAATGAGTCTTGCGATTGTCTTTTATCTCTCTATACATTTTCACCTCATCACCATTTTGGAATGCCATTTTGGTCTGTCATTTTAGGATATTGCAAAGAGGCTTCTTGTTTTGAGTTGTCGCTTAAGCAGTCCATTTTATGGGTTTTATCTGAGGTTAAAGTTGAGGAGGTTAAAAGATGTCGGGACACCTTAAAGAGGTTGCACGTCTGTTGGTAAAGTATGGGCTCGTTCGTTTGAATAGAGAGGGTCAAGTTAGTACGGGCTCTAGTAAGCGGGTTTATAAAGCAGTATCTGATCGCATAATTGAAGAAGTTGATTTAACTCGTTCCCAGGAAAGAGATTTAGAGACCCGTGATACAGAGCTTACCGAAGAGTGTTTGGATATCTTAAGAGAGAACGCAAACAAGGAAAGCGGCGAGCGTTTGGAGGCTTTAAGGCCCGATTACGGAGATATACTTGATGAGCTTCCTACCTTGGTGGATTCAGCTATCGATCTTTCCTCTTATCGAGTTTTCAATGATTACGGATATACCGGTCAGGATGCCCCGAGCAGAGGTTTACTCATCAGAAATAAGTTCAAGGAAACCGCCGATATTGGTCACTCAGTCTTTTACCGCATCCACCGCCAAAGGTTCCCTAATAAGGGTGACTGGGAGATGTTTAGGGATCAACTCCAGTACGGTATTGAGATATACGATCCCTACAAAATTTTAGAAGTAAAAGAGGATAGATATTTTGCTGTTGAAAAAGACGGCACTCCAATGGTGGGGCTCAACACCTGCAAGCATCCCAGTTACCGATATCTAAATACCGAAGATGCAAATCCAATAGATAAAAGAGATCAAGAATTCATTGAGAGCTGCTTTGATAATCAGGGATCAATTAAATACTTTTACCAATGGACCTACCATGCAATTACTCAGCGTGTGCCTGTTTACTTGGTGCTTTTAGGGGTTAGGCAGATTGGGAAGACGACATTGGTTGAGATCCTTTCAGAGATGGTGGGTCAGGATAACTTCTTCTCTTCAGCGCAGAATGGTCTTATTTCAAATTTTGATGGCTATAAAGAAAACAGAAGAATAATCGAATTTGATGAAATGCAGCTAGATACCCAGCAGGCAGTTAACCGAGTGAAAAAGGATGCTAACGAGGTTATTAGTGTTGAGAAGAAGGGTCAGGACACCAGGAACACTCAAAACTTCTTCTCGGGAATTATATCGTCCAACAGTGCTAGGGATTTTAGAGGATTGGCCTTCGATGAAAGACGCCTGTCCTTTGTGGATCTTACCGCTGACCCAACATTTAAGCGTGGGTTTAGTGATGATTGGATGAGTGAATTTAAATCGAGAATCAAAACTGAAGAATGGCAACTATCGTTTTTTAAACTACTGAAGGAGTCTACTGTGGAAAACTTTAAACCTCACAAGCCCTACAAAGGCACTACGTTTTATACAACTCTTGAAGAGAACTTATCGGGTGCTTACTTAGTCATCATGGAAAAAGCGATATCCGGGCTTTATTCCTGCATCTACATGCATGAGGTCAAGCAAGCGATGGAAGATGATAGGTACTTCCCCAAACATCATTCCAACTTTTCCGATTTCGTTAATAATTACCGCCATGGGAAAGAGAAACTCTCCCTGGGGTCTTACCTTAGAGCGCGGACCATTGAGGATAGTTACATTTTGGTATCCGATCACTTTAGACCTACTGAGACAGAAGAAACCCTATAGTTTAGAACCGTTAAAGGAGAAAGAGATGAGTAACATCCTAACGGCAATTGATTTTGAGTTTAGAAAATCTAGTGAATTTAAAATGGAACTGGTGTGTGTTGCTTGGATGAATAGTGATGACATGAAACCGCAATCCATGTGGCTCCACCAGGACGAAGAAGCATTAGCTCGGTTCAAGAGCATTCTTCTGGATTTAAGAGATCGGTCAACTATTGTGTGCTTCAATGCAACGGCAGAGGCTCGGTCTTTTATATCGTTGGGTCTGGACCCCAGAAAGTTTACTTGGGTTGATATTCAGTGTGAGTGGAAGATGCTGACAAATCACCACCGAAAGTATCGACATGGTAAGCAGCTATTTGATGGTAAGCCCTCAGTCACAACGGTTAAGGATTATTGGGGTGATAAAAGAGAGGGAATGGATCACAGGCCCGCCGAGCAATCACTCGTCGCAGCTACTTATAACCTCTTGGGTATAGAGGGTGACCTTAAGTATAAGAATGAAATACGCCAGGAAATAATTCACTCCGAATCATTTAGCCCCGAAAAACAAAATGAAATACTGCGCTATTGTGAATCCGATATCGCCGAGCTGTTTTCATTAAAAGATGTTATCTGGAAAGCCTACACGGAAACTCTCCCCACTCGGGTATTCTCTAAAGGAAACATTGCAAATGAAATAAGGCTCAGAGGTTCCCACGCCGTCCGGTCAGCATGTATGGAAGCTATCGGAATACCTATAAACTTACCCAAGCTTAAGCGTCTGGCATCTCAAGTCCAAAACATCCTAGATGAATGCGCCAAAGAAATTGATGAGTTGTTTCCAGACATTCACCCCTTTCAATGGGACAAGACCTGGCAGCGAATGAAGATGAATCAAAAAAACATCAAAGAGTTCATCGCCAACAGTAAATACGGAGACCGCTGGGAAAGGACCGAAAAGGGTGCTATCTCCCTAAAGCTGGACTCGTTCACTAAGCACTTTTCATATCGACATGATTACCCTAAAGACAGCTTGTTTGCGCAGATGATCCGCTATCTAAAGCTAAGGCAATCATTCAACGGAGTTAAGGGTAAGAAGGGCAGTGAGACGGTATTTGATTCCATCGGAAGTGATCATAGATTAAGGCCTTACTTCAACATATACCGAGCGCAGTCCTCCCGGTTCCAGCCCAAAGCCAAAAGCTTTCCCTTCCTATGGGCAGCATGGATACGCTCCGTCGTTGAGCCCAAACCGGATAGATTAATTTGTGGAATAGACTACGGCGCTCAAGAATTTCTCATCTCTGCTCTGTTATCCAATGATGAAAAGATGATTGAGGCTTACCGATCCGGGGACCCGTATTTATATCTAGGTAAAGCCGCAGGCGTCATACCCCAAGATGGTACAAAGAAGAGTCACTCTAAAGAGCGGAATATGTTTAAGTGGGTAACGCTTGGCATCTCTTACGCCATGACTAAAGTCGGACTCGCTAAACAGCTATCAGATCAAATGGGAGAAGAATTCACCGAAGATCAAGCAGAAAAACTTATTGATCTATTTTTTAAAGTATATTCCGACTACGCCAAATTCTCTGACCGCATTAAAAGACACTATGAAACACATAACTGCATAAAGTTAGCGGACGGCTGGTACATGTTTGGCGATAACCCCAACCTTAGGTCGGTGGGCAATATGCCGATTCAGGGGATGGGCGCTGTCATTCTGCGAAAGGCTATCGAGTTATGCCAAGAGGCAAACTTACAGGTGATTATGCCCCTACATGATGCAGCTTATGTTGAAGGTCCTGCTGATAACTGGGAAGAATGGGTAGATACTTTCCACGATAAAATGGTTGAAGCCTTTACACATTTTTTTAAACAAAAGGAAGCTTCAATAATTAGATGTGACGTAGATCTGTGGGGGCCGAGCCTGAAACCAGGTAATTCAAAAACGAAAATGGGTAGGGATGTCACCACAAAGGGCGTCTATATCGATGAAAGGGCCGGAGCTGAGTATGAAAAGTTTAAAAAGTATTTTGAAAATTGACTAAGTCGATATTGAAAAGTTATAAATGAATTTCTATAAATCTAATGAACTAATGAAGGATGAATTATGGATCTAGAAAGCATGAACATCGAAGAAATGACGGGTATAAAGATTGGAACGCCTAAGTTTACTTCTTATAAAGAGGCTAAAGAGGGTGACGTACTTGTTGCGGGAATCTATAGAGGCGACTACCCCAATAAGTTTAATTCTGATCGACCTAATCACAAATTTGAGTGCCAAGGTAGAGAGATAATTGTTCTTCCTGCTGCTGGGCAACTTGATTATTTAATAAAAGAACAAATTAATGTTGGAGACCTTGTACGGGTTTACTTTGAAGGTAAAGAAGAGATGCCTTCGGGAGTTTATAAGGGCAAGCCAGTTAATAAGTTTAGCATCGAACTTCTAAAGGCGGGAGAACCTCTAACCTCAACTCCTGTTTTGGGGGAAGTAGAAGCTAAGCCTAGTAAAGAAACTAGCCTAGATGACTTAGAGTAATGTCCGTACAACTATCCTACTCTAGTAGTAACCTGCTCCTTGGTTGTGAGCAGCGTTACTCTCATTACAAAGTCATGTCTACTTCTAAGGATATTGATTTTGAAGAAAACTACAAAGCTTTTAACATTGGTAAAGCGTTTCACTGGATACTTGAAGTTAGTGAGCATCGTAAGCCAGAGAGTATTTCATCTTTACTAGGTACGGCGCGGGTTGACTTTGATTTAGAGGATAGTGACGTCGCTTTGGTTCACGCAATGGTTCTTAAATACCTGAGAGGAACTAAAGGTGATGGGCTTTCGGTTGTTAAGTGTGAGTATAAAATTGATCATCCTGAGATAATTGGTTTTATCGATTTAATCTCTAAATATGATGATGGTCGATGGTTGATTGCCGATTTGAAAACTAGTGCGGCTGTTTACCCTACTACTGTTAAAAAGTTGGCGTTAGATAGGCAACTCTCCCTCTACGCCTATTTCGCTCCCGAGATTGCGAAAGTCTATGGCTTGGATATGGATAAATTTCTGGGGTGTGCTTACCGGGTTACGACTAAGCCTCGGTTAAAGCAAAAAAGAGATGAGACATATAATGAATACGTTTTGCGTCTGGCCGATAGGGCGAACTTTCATGATTTTAGGATACCTATTGAGCTGATGAGACCTCAAGCGGCTTTTGATACCCATATGCGGTTGCATAAGCGGGCATTGGAGTTACATGCAGGCGAGGAGCCTTTAAAAAATTATAATTATTGCGATAGTTATTTTAGGCCTTGCGAATATTGGTCTCATTGCCATGGTAAGTGCTTTAGTGAGGTAGAAATTGAAGATCACGCCTTTAGGGAAACCCTACCCATACCAGACGAACTTAATTAATTGGCATAGAACGAAATCAGCTAGTCTTTGTAGTGCTGATATGGGGACCGGCAAATCCCTTATCGCACTACATACCGTTGCGGGGCATGAGACTTGTTTAGTCGTTTGCCCTGCTTTTCTTAGGCAGAATTGGCGAGATGAAATATCGAAATGGACCCAGGGCGGGAAGTTTACGGTCATCTCGTATGATTTTTTAGCGCGAAATGACGTCGGGTATTATGACGCCTGTATTTGTGATGAATTCCATTACGTAAAAAATAAAGATGCAAAGAGAACTCTAGCTCTATACTCATGGGTTGTTCACAACAAGCCTAAAACTTTGATTGGGTTAACGGGGACTCCTATAAAGAATAGGGTTACTGATTTTTGGGCTCCATTTAAGATTCTTTTAAGGGATAAGATGGGGTTGGATTACTGGGGGTTTGCTAACACCTTCAGCCATAGGCGAGATATTAGGATAAAAGGACGAAACGTCACTAAGTACGAAGGTCTTCGAAACACTGAGAAGTTAAAAGCTTTTATTAAGCCTTTTTTATCCCGCACACTCGCTAAAAATGTTCTAGATCTACCCGATCAAGTTTATCGGGAAATAAGCATTGCAGATAAGAGATTTGATAAAGATCTAAAAATTAAAGTTGATTTATATTTAAAAGAAAACTCGCTAACTAAAAACATGGCGAGCACCAAGCTTGTAAATGCAACCGCTAAGGTTAGGCATACAATCGAGCTTGCTAATACAATTTTGGAAAGTGGGAAACCGGTTATCATATTCACCGACCACGTAAAACCATGCAACGAAATTGCTCGGATGTTCCACGTGGAACCAATTCATGGTGAGTCGACCGCTGATCGTTCTAGGATAGTTAAGGATTTTAACGAGGGTAGGCAGGACGTTATTGTTGCTACTATTCCAAGCCTGAGTGTGGGGGTTAACCTTACTCGGTGCAATCACATGATCTTTAATGATTACAGCTATATTCCAGCCGAAATGGCGCAAGCGGAAAAAAGGATTCATCGCATCGGCCAAAAGGGAACTTGTTTTTATTACTACCTTTTCGCTGGGGCGCTAGATCGATACATCCATAATATGCTTAAGGAAAAGTCGTTAATTTCAAAAAAGGTTTTAGATAAGGATTAAAATGAAAAATGATGAAGTGCTTAGAAGTGAAAACCCCAGCTATTACCGAGCCTCAAATAACTTATCGCTAGGCACCAACACTCGCATCAGTCACGGACTTATCGGGTTGACCGGTGAGGTTGGAGAGTTAGCGGATTGCTTTAAAAAGCATATATTTTACGGCCAACACTTTGACCTTGAAAACTTTAAAGAAGAATTGGGTGACTGTCTTTGGTTCATAACTCTTCTTTGTGACGCTGCTGGGACGACCATTGAAGAATGCCAGAGTGAAAACGTCGCCAAGCTAAAAAAGAGATACCCAGATAAATATAATGATGTTGACGCAATGCTGAGAAAAGACAAATAACGCCCCAGTTTGCTAGTCGGGTACTTTTTAATGGACAATACATTATGGATTTAACCGCAGTCGTAGACCTATTGGATAAGAGTAAAAAGCTTAAAGAAGAGTTGGAGAGTACTCGGGCGCAAGTTATAGCCTACCGACGACAAGTGATTACCCTTGAGACTAAAAGAGAAAAGATAAAGCATGAATTAAGCGTAGTTAGCGCGTTAATCGGTCAATGCCGAAATGACCCTAAATATGCAAAGGCCATAAAGGGACGAGATAATGAAGTTTAGTAAAAAGACGGCGGGTAAGCTTAGCGCGGCAACGCTCGGGGCAGCACTCTCCACGGGTGTCATGTTTGAGCTAATTATTGATGATAAGGATTGGCTATACATTGAGGACACTGAGGTTGCAGATCTTGGGGAATCGGTAGCGTATATGCGTATCCCGGCAACTGGTGCGCGGTGTACGGCGTTTAAATTTGATACAAATAAGATAATGACTAATAACCACTGTGTTCGGACTGAGTCTCAAGCGAGGGGTGTTAGGGTTTCTTTTTCCTATAAGCCGGGGCAGCTCAACGATTGGTTTATGTGTGAAAAGCTGGTAACGACTTCTTTTAAGTTTGATTTTAGCGTTTTAGAGTGTGAAAAGAAGATTGAGTCGATTCCTAGTCTTAAGCTGTCACCTACTCTGATGCAAAAAGATGATTCTGTTTTCATTGTACATTTTAATTGTGACTATTATGAAAACCCAATGTGTGAGACTAAAAAGATTGTATCTTACGGTGGAGTGATGCAAGCTCAAAGCTCAAGGATCGCCCATAGTGCAGATACACTCGGAGGATCAAGTGGTTCACCAGTGTTCGACGAAAGAAGAAAAGAAGTTATTGGAATCCACCATGCAGGCTTATCAGGATCACTTAAAGGCGGTAGAGGTGTTAAAAATTACGCTATTCCTATGGCCGCTATACTTCCTCTTATTTCTAAGCCTTCTTCACCTTCAAAACCGATAGCCTATCCAAGAAAAACCACCACAGAAAAGCCCAAAAAGAAATGTAGGATTTTTTGTAGAATCAAGCGATGGTTCAAGTCACGATAACCTGTTAACTTTTAGGTAATCAAGGAAGATTGCCTTCGCCAAGGACCTCACGGACGAGGTATCTTTTCACTAATGCGACCTTTAAAAGAAGAACTAAAAAAAGTATTTAAATACCAAAAGAGAACCGGGAAACTTTTCTGGAAACGATGCCCACCTTGGCATAAATGCCCGCCACGATGGGTGCTTACAGGTAAAGAAGCTGGGTGCATCAATGGTTCCGGTCACTGGATTATATGCTGGAAAGGAGCCATTTACCGGCGGGCGGAACTCATTCTAGCTATTGAAGACGGCGAGTTTAAAGGTTCGATTAGAAAAGTTAAGTACAAAGACGGTGATCGCCTCAATGACTCCTACAAAAACCTTATTGATGGGAATAAAAATGTCGAAGACAAACCAAGTGGAAAGCCCAAGCCATTACAACCAAGGGAATACCGAAGTAATCGATATAATTGAGGGCTTCCTACCAGGCACAGATTTCCATATTGCCAACGCCATTAAGTATATTCTAAGGCATAAACACAAAGAAAAGCCGGTCGAAGACTTAAAAAAGGCTATATGGTATCTCGAAAGAGCTATTTCGAAGATGTAAACTTGCCGTCATTACCACGGTTAGGCTTGCCGATATACGTTTGCATTAATGTCTTGTTTCTAAGACGCCAGCAAGTTAGGCACCTTTTAGCCGTAGAGGTGACTCTTACCACTCGGGTTTTATTGCAATCCATACAAGTGACTTCTTTGCCCCGCCTCGTCCGCGTGGGTTCTTTTAGCTCGGTTAGCTTGATGTCTTTGTATTTTTTCATTTTAATGTCTCGCACTTAACGTAGATTCCGCTTTCTTCTGCGTATTGCTTTGAGCAAGTCATTGTAATCACTTGAGAGTCATCATGAAATAGGACTCCGTTAAGGGAATCAAGGACCGCTTTGATATAGTTATCAAGGTCGGGACGGACTGTCGGGTATTTTCTTTTTTTAACGGATACGGATTTAGGGCGAGTTATACTGAAAACAATGCTTATTTTTAGCGGTCCTAGTAAAGGCTTTCCTTCATACTGCTCTTTAGCGAGAGACTTTACATCTTGCTCAAAAACCTTTGTCTTTTTGGGGGTGTAGGCCTTACCAAAGCGGGTTAGCTTAGGTCTCCCTTTCGCCACTGGGGAAACATCAAAATTAAACTCAATCATTAAACGCGCTTTCTTTTTCAATCGCCGCTCCCTGGCGAAATTAGGCTGCTTAATCGCTGCTCCTAGGTCTTCTTGCCCTAGTTAGAATTTCGCTTAATTCTATTATTTTGTCTTGATGCATACAGGCGAAGTCTTCAGCAGCTTCTTCATGAAAGAAAACTATTTCACCTCTTTCATTTACTAAGCCACCCGATCGAACATCCACCGTGTGAAAATCAGGATCAAACTCTATCCCGTTACAACCGGAAAGCGTCATTGAGCTTACGAGCGCGGTCCACTGCATTACTTTCTTTGAATGCATTATTAATCTCTTCAATCTTCCGACGTACGGTGATGTCTTCATTGGCATCCTTTATAAGTTTACTGATGTTTTTAACGAGATCTATAAAAGTTGGAAGATTTGATACAATTAATCCAAAAGGACCTAAAGCACTAAGAACAGGTGCAAATAACCTAGGAAAGCCCTTCATCAATGCGAGAAGGGCAGAGAGTATCGCTTGGAGTTGCCTCACTTAAGCGTTTCTTTAACTTCTTTAATAATTCCAAAAACTTTAACCACGATTTCAATGATTTCATCTTCTTTTAAGTCCTTGGCTTCTAGTCCGATATCAGCGATGCCTTTAAATCCGGCAACCACTACATCGATATCTTGCAAAAATTCAACAAGATGAGCAAGGTCATCAGCTCCGATCTTTCCGTCTTTCCCAACCTTTGCACCGGCTACCGCTAGCGCTCTTAGCCCGTCTA
>CAKZRU010000189.1 GCA_937146725.1 uncultured Myxococcales bacterium | reverse complement strand
ATCCATACTTTTTAGTCCTATTCAATACCAAGCTATGCACTTAAAGCAGAGAACTTGGGTACCTGCTATGGTGCCTTGGCGGGCGACTGCCGAGGGTGAAGTCAGTAAGGATGTGCTGAATTGGTATGGTCGCTTTGCCCAAGGCCAACCAGGTGCCATTGTGATTGAAGCAACCGGAGTAAGAGATGTCCCTAGTGGCCCCTTGCTTAGAATAGGTCATGATCGCTATCTTGATGGTCTAAAACGCTTATGTGAGCGGGTAAATGAAGCGAGCCAAGGGCAAACCAAGCTTTTTATACAGTTGATCGACTTTTTAAATATTCGCCGCCGTCCACCTACAGAAAAATATTTCCAACACTTTTTGGCACTTAATGCAGGTCATCGAGTGCGACTAGTCGAGTATTATCAAGATGAGTCTTGGTTAACTGTAAGTGAGGATGTCCTCAGACAGCATTTAGCTAATTCAGAGCAAAGCTTATGGGAAGCTGTACTCAGCCCCAAAGAGCTCAGAGACTTAAACTTTGGGCAAAGAGAAGAAGTGAATGACACTCATTTATCTCATATTAAGGACTTGCCTCAAAAACTCCCTGACTTATTTCACCAAGCGGCCTTGCGAGCCAAAAAAGCGGGTTTTGATGGTGTAGAATTACACTGTGCCCATGCATATACCTTGGCTAGTTTTTTAAGTACCACCAATATGCGTCAAGATGGCTATGGAAGCACCCTTGAAGGTCGTTTACGCTTGCCTCTTGAAGTCTATAAGGCGGCAAGAAGCGCTGTTGGTAGTGACTATGTTGTGGGTGCTCGTTTATTAGTAGATGAAGTGATTGCTGGTGGAACTCGGTGGGAAACATCAGCGCAATATGCAAAGGCCTTTGCTAAAGCGGGCATGGACTTTATTAGTTGCTCCAAAGGCGGACGCTTTGAAGATGCTTTACAACCCAAAGTGGGTGAAGCGGCTTACCCATATACCGGCCCTAGTGGCTATGAGTGTATGCCTAGCGTTTACAGTGATCAAAAAGGCCCTTTTGGGCGTAATCTCCATTTAATGTCAAAGCTGAGACATTATATGCGTGATCATGGGTTTCAAACACCAATTGTGGTCGCCGGAGGCATTAATACTTTTTCCCTAGCCGAGGGCGCCTTACAAACCGGTCAGGGAGATATTATCGGTGTTGCCAGAGGTTCATTGGCTGATCCCGATTTATGGCTCAAAGTCAAGCGAGGCCAAGGTGATCAGGTTAGGCGCTGTGCCTATACCAATTATTGTGAAGCACTAGATGCCAAACATAAGCAAGTGACTTGTCGCTTATGGGACCGAGCGACACTAGATGAGCCCTTAGTAAACCTATCAAGCGACGGAAGAAGACGATTAGAGGCCCCGCAATGGCTTAATGATAAGTCATCATAAGCTAGTCCCGATCACCCCTGCGCCCACTGGCTTTTTCTCTTTTAAGATACACCCAAAAGATAAATAAGCCGATGAGTATGATTAGTAACACAATCATATACAAAGGATTGCTGCCTAGACTTAGCGTGATAGCCAGCAAAACAAGATAGCCCAATAAACTCAGCCAACCTTGCTTATTCTCAGGAGAGACATCTTCAGAGACATCTTCAAAGACATCTTCAGAAACATCTTCAGAGACAGCTTTTATTGAGACATTATGATCGTCAACAGAGAGCTTTTGTCGCTGTTGACGTCGTTGAAAGGCGAGTACGAGAAATAGAATAAGGGAAACCAAACCGAGAGCAAAGGGAGCGATTGGAATATAAAGTACAGCCATATGTCCATAACGATAACTGTCAGAACCATAACCAACTCCACTTCCTTGAGTAGCTTTGATGATCATGAAAAGGAATCCTATGATGTAGACAAGAAATCCACAAAAAAACGAAAAACAAAAATCACCGAAATATGTTTTTCGATGAAACATAAACTTAAATAAGTTTCTACGCATTGAAGGTCACCTTTTGATAGGGGGAAGCTAATACATTTATTATATGAGCATGCTTGAAAACAGTTTATAACTTATAATAATCTAGACAAAAGTGACTTTTAAAAGATCCATTAAACTCTCACCAAGATTCTTTGGTCACGAAAGAACCGCCCCAAATCGCTTGTGAGTCCCACTTTTTGAAGGCGGCTGTAAATGTTTCCATATCTTTACTGGTGACTTCTCCTACTGGTGTTACAAAGTAGACAACAGTGACGCGAATCGGCGCATCATCACGGGTGCCTTCATAGCCCTTGCCACCAAAATAGCTTCCTTCCGTTTCTCCATGACCAATCGCAACTTTTGTTAGGCCTTCGGTTGGATCTTTGCTTTCTTTGGCCTCTTGATCAGCATCTTTTTGGGAAACCTCATCTGCCTCAACCTCACCAAACATAAGACTCTCACTTGAGCTGGCTTTAACAACGGCTGTACTCGGTGGAGGGGCGGTTTCACTGATTACTTTAGGTTTATTTGGTTTCTTGTATTTTTTCTTAGACTTGCTTGGGCTCTTTTTCGGGCTCTTTTTCAGGCTCTTGCCCTTCTTATAGAGTTTCGTAGGAGGGCTTGGCATCTCATATTCAACTTCGTCAGACAAGAGTGCAATACCCCCACTACCTACACCGTAACCACGAGACAATGGGGGTGTACCCATGTTGGAAAGTTGGATGTTTTTACCCTTTTCCAATGGGATTTGAATTAAGTAATACCGTTGTACATCAACATCCATACCCTGGGCTTTAAGCTGGGCTTCTAACTCGAGTAAATCAGGACGATCTTCGGCTCGACTGGCAGTGAATGGAGCTTTTTTTCCATTGACATTATAATATAAGTATTGGTGGTTTCCGGGTCCAACAATCGCTTCAGAACTTCCCTCAATGACATCGGTGATCACGTAGTTTGTTGAGCCATAAGGAAAAATACTAAAGTTAAATGCGGCTCGAGGTGGTACACCTTTTTTCCAAGCGCCGGTCATATCATGAGCCGGTACTGGTAAAACGGCAAATTGATTAGAAACAATGACATTGCGATCTCGCTTTTTAGAAAATAGTTTTAACTCCTTAAGTCGCTGACTCAGGGTGAGCTCTTGGGTTTTCCCATTGCTTTGTCTATGGATCTTGATTCGATCACTAGGTACCACCAAAACCTTGTCTCTAAAGTTTTGATCTCGGCGGACAGAAAGCGCTAACTGAGCTGATTGAGAGTCAGCTTCATTTTGACGCACCCAAATCCCAACATCACTGATTCTGTCTCCCCAAGAACTACCTTGATGACGGCCAATATCTTCCCAAGAAATCTTTACCGGTGAGAACTTTTCTTTTCTTACTAAAGACAGAAAGTTCTGATCGGAGTTTAGACTTAAGGTCTTGTTATAATAACTTTCCCAAGCAAGGTTCTTGGGTGCCTCAAAGGATACTTGAGTAAGCAAATATTTGATTGCTGAGCTTACGTTTTGAACAGTGCGTGACCCAATCCCGGTATCTAGTCCAAGCTTTTGAGCAATCTCAATAGAGATAAAGTCAACCTTACTGTTGCCAATGCCATGCTGATAGGCTTCTTGTAGCGCATCTCTGACCGACTCGGTAATCTTTTGAGCCTCTTGAGTAGAGATGCGTATACCCTGTTTAGCAAAGGCAGTTATGATGCTTTTATGCTCAGGTTTTGCGACTTGCTGATCTTTTTTGGGCTGATCTTTATTAGAAGTCGCAATCTGCAAGGTTGGCTTAGCAACACTCGGTTGAAGTAGTTTTGTCTTAGGGCATGTGATACTCCAAGCAACCCCTAAACATAAGATTAATAATAGTAATTTTTTCATCATATCTCTCCTTCTTAATAAAGTTTATCGGCTTTGTAACCAAGCATGTATGAGGCACGTGATCGCTCACTCTAATTTCCTATAATTATATAAGAATGTTAAAGAGCCTATTCTAAAAGAAATTAGAATATAACCAAGATCTCAGAGCAATCGTGGTGTAATACGAGAGCCTATTTACTTTAGATCTAAACTTTTTTAGTTTTTTGAATAGATGGTCTAGATCTGAATTAAAATCAATTAAATCAATGACTTATGCCTTTACCTCTATCGCTTGTATTAGCCGAGTAGTTGTAAAACCATTGCCGGAGCAGAGTTTGCTTGTGCTAAAACAGATACGCCCGCTTGCTTATTAATTTGTGCTTGAGCAAGCTGCACTGTTTCTTGGGCAAAATCGGTGTCTTGAATGCGAGATTGTGATGCGCTTAAGTTGACTTTTTCGTTTTCTAAAGAACGAACTGCTGACTCATAATAATTAATCAATGCGCCATATTCGCTTCGTGAAGCTGAGATTTCCTCTAAGGCTAGGTCGATGGTAAACAAGGCTTGCTTAGCTTTAGCAACTGAACTGATGTCGAGTGAGTCCACTGTTTCGTCATAACCTAAGCCAATCACAAAGTCTAAGGGAGCCAAGTCTCCAACCGGAGCTGTAAATTGAAAGGCATCAACTCCATCTCCATCGGCATCTGTAGAATCAACAAGGTTGGCGCCTTTAAACTGGAATATGAAAATATTACCCGATCCCATATTGGCATTGGCCACTATGCCACCAGGGGTTGGTACAGGAGGTAAAGCCACATCAGTCGAGGCAAAGATATAGGTGCCTGAGCCTGATGGATCAAAAGCAAT
Source organism: uncultured Myxococcales bacterium (assembly GCA_937146725.1). Taxonomy (GTDB): domain Bacteria; phylum Myxococcota_A; class Bradymonadia; order UBA7976; family VGTA01; genus CAKZRU01. The sequence continues at coordinate 30,661 of CAKZRU010000189.1, read as the reverse complement.
AGAACCTAAGTAGTTCGCTTTTGATTCACCATTGGCATCTTCCGCTGATAAAGCGGCTAAATATACACCGCCGGCTCCTGTATCGACTTCAATATGAAAGCGATTATCAGCGGCATTGGCAATATCTCCATTATAGTTACCTGATAAGATAATGTTGCCGTCTTCATGGCCTTGCCATTCGGGTTCGACAAAATCAGCACCGGCATTTTCTGAGATAAACTGCCAACCGGCTCCTGTCGAATGTGCCGCTGAAGCCGTACCAGGATTCAGCTCAATAAGATTATTAAAGAAATAACCAATTTTAGCATCCACAAAGGAGTCGCTGTATGACCACTGACAAGACTTGGTACAACGCAAAGTGAGACTGCCACCAACTACCGTTTTTTCACCAAAACCTAATTTGCTTGCATCTCCAATGGCCTCTACCTCGATATTTCTTCCATCCTTTGCCACAAGCACTAGCTTAGCTTCTGTATTAAGATGAGCGATGACTCCGGTGTCTTCATGTGCCTCGTTAATCGCTGCAACAAGGGCACCATTTCCATCATTATCTTGAACATCAAAGCCTGAAATCATATGACCATTAATGGATAAATAGTTTTGAGCATCCAAGCTTACGGCTTCAACCGAATTATTACCTGTAAACCGAGTTTCATTAACAATCGCCTCTAAGCCCGACTTATCGGTGAGTTCATTAATCACCTTGGCTTTGGCAATGGCAGAAGCGCTATTATTGGCTGTAGATACTTGGTCGTCACCAGCTTGAGTCGCACGAGTTGAAAAGGTCTCACCGGCTTGATTGGTAATCGTAATATCACCGGCTTCTAAGGCTTCCTGACTAACACCGGTTTTAGCTTGATGAATGGACTGTCGAGCGACTCGGTTAGCGTTTTTAGACTTAAAGAACTTAGACAGTTGCCCAACTCCCCCAAGTTCATCATCTGAATATAAAACGACATCTTGGTCAAAGATCTTTTTATTATTGAAGCTCACTTCTGCAATGTCATCAAATTGTGAGGTGAGTTGTTTCACTTCTTCTTGTAAAGACTGACGGTCTGCATCTTGGTAGGTGTTATTAAGTGACTGTACCGTGAGTTCACGCATACGCTGTAATAGGCTAGTCTGCTCATTAAGCGCACTTTCTGCGGTTTGCATCATAGAAATCGTTTGTAGATTTGATTGAATTGCTTTACTGGCCCCTCTTACTGAAGCTTCCATACGATTACTTATGGATAAGCCGGCAGCATCATCGCTAGCACCATTGATTCTTAAGCCACTGCCTAGTCTTTGAGAAGCTTTACTTTCTTTGATGAGAGACTTATTCAAATGTCTCTGTGAGGTCATTGAGGCTAAGTTACTTTTGACAAACATAATTACCGTCTATTGATTTGTGGACTTATTTACTTAAGATAATCACAATAATTATAAGCTCTTATATTTATATTACAATACTTTATATACTTTTTATCGCCTACATAGACCTTTAAGGCAAAGTGATCGAAATCTATGAGTAAATCCATCGAAACCAACTTTATTCAGCTCACCATAAATCATGCTTCAGCGCTTGAGAGCTTTCTACGTGAGTTTGACACTTGTCGAGATGAGCTCAACGGCTATTTTTGTGATCGGCAATTATCGATCCAAAAAGTATGTGAGCAACTTGAAGCTTGGTCAGAGGATAAAGAGCTACCTGCTGGTTGGGTAGGTAGTATGACTCGTTTTTGGGGAGATCATCACCGGATACAAGGCGTGATCAATATTAGGCATCATCTGACGCCATATCTTGAAGAAATTGGTGGGCATATTGGGTATTCTGTAGCACCTTCTGCAAGAAAACAAGGGATTGCTACGGCTATGCTTAAGGAAGCACTTAAACTCTGCACTGAAAAGGGAATCCTTAAGGTTTTAATCACCTGTGACACTGAAAATATTGGCTCATGGAAAACCATTGAACGCTGTGGTGGCATTCTAAGTAAAGAAGCTTGGTCGGAACAAGCGCAAAAAGTTCAGCGCTGGTATTGGGTAGATTTAACATAGGGTCTTATATGAATTAATCGGTGTTGTATTGTTGTAACAATGCTTGACAATCCATTTACCTAGTCTATGAGTAGGGGTCTTTTGTTCCCTTATCACCTTAGAGGCTCGGTATAACTCTTCATGAAAAACTTTTTTAATCATTTTGTTGGTCATCCCAAAAATGACATTCTCTCCGGCTTTACGGTAGCCCTTGCTTTAGTTCCCGAAGCGGTCGCCTTTGCCTTTGTCGCTGGCATTGACCCATTGGTTGGTCTATATGGGGCTTTTATGATGGCCTTAATTACTTCACTCTTTGGCGGTAGACCGGGCATGATTTCCGGTGCGACTGGCGCGATGGCGGTGGTGATGGTGCATCTGATTCAAAAAGGGAATCTAGTCGGTAGCGAATTGGGTATGGAGCACTTAGGCTTATCTTGGTTGTTTATTACCTTACTTTTTGTAGGCGGTATCCAGATTCTTGCTGGTCTTTTTAAGTTGGGTAAGTTTGTCCGACTCATTCCTCATCCGGTGATGATGGGTTTTGTGAACGGTCTAGCGATTGTTATTTTCTTAAGTCAACTCGGTATGTTCACCAGAGTCATAGATGGTCACAAGGTGTGGCTACACGGTGCAGAGCTTATCACGATGCTCAGTTTGGTCGCTGCTACCATGGCCATTATGTGGCTGTTACCTAAGCTCACCAAAGCAGTTCCTTCAGCTTTAACCGCCATCTTAGTTGTCGCAGCCGTGGTGATTGGAGCGGGTCTTGAGGTGACCACAGTAGGCTCCTTTATTCGAGAAGGTGGTGGTGAAGGTCTAAAAGGTGGCTTACCTTCATTTCAATGGAATCTGTTAAGCGTTTTACCTACGATTAAAGGTCATTGGGGCGAGGTGATCAGCACCGCGGTTTTACTTGCTGCTGTGGGCTTAATTGAAAGCTTGATGACCCTCAACCTAGTTGATGACTTGACCGAAACTCGCGGTTCCGGAAATCGTGAATGCATTGCACAAGGGAGCGCTAACCTAATTAATGGTCTTTTTGGGGGCATGGGGGGCTGTGCCATGATTGGTCAGAGCATTATTAATGTCAACTCAGGTGGTCGAGGACGCTTATCAGGTGTTGTTGCGGCGCTTGGCTTATTATCATTTATCTTGTTTGGTGCATCTTTAATTGAACAGATTCCGATCGCAGCTTTAGTAGGGGTTATGTTTATGGTTGTGATCGGTACCTTCGCATGGTCAAGCTTTAGAATTATTCGTAAAATTCCTACATCTGATGCCATCGTGTTAGTTGCTGTTAGTGCCATCACAGTGTGGCAAGATTTGGCCATTGCTGTCATTGTTGGCGTGATCATGAGCGCACTGAAGTTTGCTTGGGAAAATGCGGTTCGTATTCGAGCGCGTAAGCGTATTAAAGAGGATGGTACAAAGGTTTATGAGATTTGGGGGCCATTATTTTTTGGCTCAGTTCAAAGCTTTGCCACCAAGTTTGATGTCAAAAATGACCCGGACCAAGTAGAAATTGACTTTATTGAAAGCAGAGTCAGTGACCATAGCGGAATTGAGGCGCTAAAACGTACGATTGAACGCTATCTTGAGGTAAATAAAATGGTGACCTTGACGCATCTGAGCCCTGAGTGTAAAGCGATTTTAATCAAGGCAAATCCAAGATTTGAAAAATATATTGAGAGCTCGGTTGAAGACCCACGCTATCATGTAATGACCGATTTGATGGACGCAGAAGTCTAAGCTTGATACTTTTCAAGTTCGATCAAATAGGCTACAGCATAAGGCTCATCGTGACTTAAGCTTAAGGTAAAATACTTACTTAGTGAGTCCGATCCTTGGTTCTTTAAGCATAAAACCGGTGGACAATCAGTAGGTCTAATGACTTCAAACTCTGTCCAACTCAGAGTACTCAGGGCTTGAGCTCCTTGCTTAGCGGCATAGCGAGCAGCCAAAGAGTGTATCCCTTTGGCACGAGAGTTAACTAAGTCTAGTTCTTGACGAGTAAAACCACTTAATAATTTAGAGGACTCACAAAATTGAGCAATCTCATCAATATCGACTAAGACGGTGACACTTCTATATCTTGCAAGTGTTTCAAAGCGGAGTACACAAGTTGGTAGAGATTGGTTTTTCAAAGCGTTACGGTGCTCACAGTGTGCATAGTCTTTATGGGGTTGTATTCAGAGTAGATCTGTCAGCAAGTTTAGTCACAAACTTATTTAGTCGCTTCAAAAACATATTGGGCAAGGGCATTAAGCTGTGCTTCACTGAGTTGCTTTTGAGCCGGCATCGCTCCTAAGCCCTTACTTACTGCATTTTTAATTTGGTCAACAGATGGTTTTAAATCATCAAGTTTTGGACCAACAGCTCCTTTAGTGCCCGCATCATTCAAGGTATGGCACACACCACATTGTGGCATGGTTTCCTTGAGATATACTTCTTTACCACGCTTTGCTTGTGCCGAGAGCTCAACTTTTTCTTTTTTCTTGACCACAGGCTTAGCCGTAACTGCGGTGACTTTCTTGGCAACCTTGCCACGCATATTTTCGGGATAAACACTAATCTTTAAGGCATGATCTCGCCATCCGTTATGACCATAGCCTCGCTCGTTTTCAGCTCGTTTTTCGGGCTGAACTTCACCTTTGGCATTATAGGCTTTGGTCATGATTTGATGCTCGCCCTTAGGAAGCTCAACCGTCATTTGGAAGAGGCGCCAAGCAAAGGGACCTAAATCTGGCCCAACAAAGGGGGCTATCTTCCAAGTTTTACCACCATCAAGTGAGATTTCTACCTTAGTCACCGAATGTTCTCCACCCATAGCAACACCGCGAAGCACTTGCTTTTTACCAAACATTTGCTCTTCGTTGGTGAGCCAAGATTTAACCGGCATCGCCCACATAGATGGATATTTTGGACTGCCTTTTTCGCCAATAGGACGGAAGCGGTATCCTGCTTTTTGGATTTTGGATTGAGTTTGTTCGGTCGTAAAAGCGATTTGCTTGATATATTTGATTTGGTTGCAACCAAAATAACCGGGCACAATTAAGCGTAAAGGCCCGCCGTGCTCTAACGAAATCTCATCACCATTCATTTCCCACGCTAACATGGCATCTTTGAGACCCTTTTCGATGGGGATAGACCGCTCAACAATCACCGCTAATGGATCAACGCCTTCGGGCAATGGATCACCACCGGTACTGGTCAAATACTTGGCCTTACCCTTAACACCACCAAGATGATCAATGACATCACTCAGCTTAACCCCACTCCAAATGACACAGCCGGCTGCACCGGTTGACCACTGTGAACCCGAAGGACCATGTGTATAAAAGGCGCGTCCATTACCTGAGCATTGTAAAACTGCTGTGACTGTATGTAATCCCAAGGTCTTAAGTTCCGCTACCGTAATGTTACGACTGTTTTTTACACCTTTAACCTTTAGAGCCCATTCATCAGGTTTGGCCATAATCTTGCGACTGGGCATAGGCAAATTATTACGAATATATAGGTGCTTTTCATGAGTAATCACACTTGTACCAATCGTATGGCGCTTAGCTTCATAAGTTAAAGGTGTATTCCCATGAACAATAAAGTCATCAAGATCTAGGTCGAGTTGCATTTCTGCACTAGCATCATTTGTAGTCTTTGCTGAAGCACTATCAGGGGTTGTATTAGCTGACACAGGAGCTGGACTGCTTTTCACTTGTATACCGCCTTCTCGACTACAAGCGACTTGTGCACCAACAACAAAGCCTACGCCGGCGCTGATCATATTCATCATACTACGCCGAGTTGGTCTTTCCTGTTTATTTAATGTGCTTTCTGTACTTCCCAAAGTGCTTTTGTTTTGCTCTGACATCATTTGATCCTCTAATCTTGTTTCATGATATGTAACAAAGTGTTTAATGTAATGACTCAAGTTGAGGTTGAATTACCATTATCCTTCAACTTTAAGGTCTTGGCTAAGCGCACGTTGAAGATGTTTTGCGCTAAGTTTAATCGAAAGCTTATAAACGACAACAGCAAAACTGTTAGCACCAAGCCAAGCGAGTAAGGGCCATGAACCATATTGGTCATATGCAGACAAGATGCCAACTTGCCAAGAAAGTCCTTCATCAAGATGAATCTGTAATGACATTAGGCCCATAGCGCTTGGAAAGCTAATGGCGATCAATATACCTGTGCACAATAAAGCGAGTAGCATAAAGGAAATCCCACCGATGCCTGCAGCAGCGACTTGAGGATTCGGAAGATTAAATCTAGGATTAATCGCACCCATGCCCACACTGAGGCCCAAAACCATTAAGGTTAATAACCAACCACTCCAAAGGGCGGCGATGAGCCAAATTGAAGAAAGCTCGGTAAGCCAGGCACAGAGTCCACTTAACACAGAAGATAGCAAAAGCAAGGGCCAAAAAGCCCAACGTACTTTTGCCAACAAAAGCTCCTTTGCTGTAATAGGCGCTGATTGTAGCACCCAAATCGCCTTACCCTCAGCGCAAATACTGGGATATAAAAAGCGGGCGGCTAAGGTGACCATAATCATAGCTGTCAAAGCGATATGAGTGACAAAGAGGCTTGCTGTATTGAAAAAACCGGTTTGGTGTAAGGCATCAAAATATTTAAAGTTATAAACATATACCACACACAGTGAGCCAATGAGTAACAGTTGGGTCCACTGTGAAGGTGTTCTCCAAAACAAGCGCCATTCCCGTTGATTAAAGGCCTGTGAAAGACTAGAGGCATAACTCGGTTTTGCACGCCCCAACTTGCTTTCTCCAGCTTTGCCTAAGCCTTCTTGGCACAGCCAATACCCTTTGAGATAAAGTTTATGGGCTACTAAGCCCGCCATGGCCCAAAGTGCCAAAACAGAACTACTTAGCGCGAGCAAAGGAAAGGTCAATACTTTGGGAATCTCTTGGGCGACAATCGAATGACTAGAAGTAGGTAAAGTTGCAAACAAGCTCTGTACTGACCAAGCGACAACACCCGACTCTTGACCAACATTTTTTAAACTACTGATCAGCTCAAAAAGATCTTTGAATCCATCGGCTTTAAAAAAACGATCTGGTCGGGAAGCGTTAAACTTTACATAAAAATATACAAAGGCACACACCACTAAAACAACCAGTGACTCTTGTAGTCGACGAGCCGGAAAGTACCGAGCAAGAATCAAGGCAATAATCGCCGCAATACCAGTGCACCATAGCGTTAAGCAAAAGAGACAAAATGTTAATAAAATATAAAAACTAATAGGCGCTTGCTGCAAGGCTCCTGCCGCCGCTAAAGTGGGCCATGCAAAGATAAAAACCATCCAAGAATTCTGTGCCCAAGCACTCATTGTTCGGCTGTAAAACAAGCTAGACACCTTAATCGGTGAGCTCATCAATAAGGCCAAGTCAGCTGCCAAATAGTGATTGGCAAAAATGGATAATAGCGTCGAGAAAAATAAAATGTAGGTAAAAAATGTAAGAATAAATCCCATACTCTTTAAAAGCAATAAGTCCGCAATAAGCTCGACCTGAAGCATTTGTTTAAAAACAAAACTTCCTGCTTGATAACAGCCCCAAAGACAGGCGATACCAAGACTAAGAAAGATGAGTGTTTCCCATCTATATTTAAACCTTTGCAGAGTTTTAAAGAGTTTTTGAACTTGAGGAAACAGTAGAGTTCGTAGTTCTTGGAGCATTGTTTTAGCCTTAGAAAAACATGCACCATTTCCTCAAGTTTTGGAATTTAGCTTAAATTAAGCTTCATAGTCTTCCATCGGAGGACAGGTACACACAAGATTTCGATCGCCATAAGCATTATCTACTCTACCCACGCTTGGCCAAAACTTTCTACTCTTAATCCATTTTAATGGATAGGCAGCTTGGCTTCTTGTATAGCTATGAGTCCATTCGTCAGCGGTCATAATTTCTACGGTGTGAGGCGCGTAGCGCATTGGGTTGTCTTCGCGATCTAGCTTTCCGCTTTCAATGGCATTAATTTCTTCACGAATGGCAATCATTGCTTCGCAGAAACGGTCGAGTTCTTCTTTGGACTCACTTTCGGTAGGTTCTACCATCAGTGTACCAATGACAGGCCATGACATAGTTGGTGCATGGAATCCATAGTCCATGAGTCGCTTGGCAATATCATCTACAGAAATATCGGCAGAGGCTTTAAAGCCACGACAATCCAAAATAAACTCATGAGCGACTCGTCCGTTATTACCAGTGTAAAGGATATCATAATGACCACTGAGTTTAGACGCCATGTAGTTGGCATTTAGAATTGCAATCTCTGTGGCCTTCTTAAGCCCATCAGCACCCATCATTGAAATATAGGCAAAGGAAATCGGCAAAATAGATGGACTACCAAAAGGCGCTGCTGAAACCGGACCAATCGCCTGACTTTGCTCTCCTTCAATGTGCATATCTCCGCCCACTGCTTCTTCGGGGTGAGTAGGTAAGAAAGGCGCTAGGTGAGCGACTACACCGATTGGCCCCATACCCGGTCCACCACCACCATGGGGAATACAGAAGGTTTTATGAAGATTTAAGTGACAAACATCCGCACCAATATCACCCGGACGACATAGGCCAACCTGGGCATTCATATTGGCACCATCCATGTACACTTGGCCACCATGCGCATGCACAATCGCACAAGCTTGAACGACACCCTCTTCAAAAACACCATGGGTCGAAGGATAGGTAATCATTAAGGCGCCCAAATTGTCTGCATGCTTAATTGATTTTTCTTCAAGATCAATCAGATCAATATCCCCACGCTCATCACATTTGACCGGAACAACCTTAAAGCCTGCCATCACTGCACTTGCAGGGTTTGTTCCATGGGCAGAGGTAGGAATTAAGCAAACCTTACGATGTGCGTCACCTCGGCTTAAATGATAAGCTCTAATGACTAATAAACCTGCATACTCTCCCTGTGAGCCTGCATTAGGCTGTAGTGAAACCGCTGAAAAACCAGTAATTTCTTCTAACCATCCTTCAAGAAGGCTATAAAGTTCTGCATAGCCTTGACGCTGACTTAAGGGAGCAAAGGGGTGAATATGCGCAAACTCAGGCCAAGTCACTGCAATCATTTCAGCGGTCGCATTAAGCTTCATTGTGCAAGAGCCCAAAGGAATCATTGAATGGGTCAAAGATAAATCTTTTGCTTGTAAGCGATGCATATAACGCAATAGCTCATGCTCGCACTGATAAAGCTTGAACGAGGGATGATCTAAGTAGGTAGATTGGCGCTTTAACACACCTTCAAAGTCAAATGAATCAGAAAGAGTGACCAAATTACTTTGGCCCAAGAATAGTTGGGAAAGTTTGGTGACCAAGTCAAAGCCACAAGTTTCATCCAATGAAATTCCTAATGCGAGTTGGCCATTGACTTGTAATTTTCTTAGATTGATCTCGGCTTCCAGTGCTGCTTCATAAATCTCTGCTAAGTTTTGCCCATTGCCGGCTTGAGTGACTACCAAAGTGTCAAAGCGCTGTCCTTCAATCACTTGCGTGCCACCTTGAACAAGCGTTTGCTCTAAAGTCGCGGTGAGGCGTTTAACACGAGAAGCGATTGCCTTTAAGCCATCGGCGCCATGATATACTGCATACATACCGGCCATGACGGCCAAAAGTACTTGTGCGGTACAAATATTACTGGTCGCTTTATCACGCCGAATATGCTGTTCACGGGTTTGCAGTGCTAGGCGATATGCTTTTTCACCATTGCTATCTACCGATAAACCAATGATACGGCCTGGCATCACTCGTTTATTGGCTTCATGGGTTGACATGAAGGCCGCATGAGGACCGCCTGCTCCAAAAGGAACGCCAAAACGCTGACTTGAGCCAACCACAATATCGGCTCCCGTTTCACCGAGTTCTCCCGGAGGGGTCAGCAGGGTAAGTGCGAGCAGGTCGCTTGCAACCACAACTTTAAGCTTGTGTGCATGTGCTTGATCAATGAGCTCTCCCATGTTTTCATCGGTGATGCCATGAGTATCAGGGTATTGTAGAATGACTCCAAAGCTTCCTGCTTGTGCAAACTCAGCTTGAGCCAGCATGTCTTCTCTTGAGCTTAAAACAATTTCGATATCCAAAGGCTCGGCACGAGTTTGTAGAACTGCAATGGTTTGAGGATGACAAGCCGAATCAACGATAAAGCGAGTGCCCTTTTGACGACCAAGTGACCAACACATTCCCATAGCTTCTGCAGCAGCCGTACCTTCATCAAGAAGTGAGGAGTTAGCCAATGGTAAGCCCGTTAAGTTAGTGATGACTGTTTGATAATTCACCAAGGCCTCTAAGCGACCCTGTGAAATCTCCGCTTGATAAGGTGTGTATTGAGTATACCAACCGGGATTTTCAAGAATATTTCTTTGAATGACCGGCGGGGTATAACATGAGAAATACCCCTGTCCAATCAAGGATTTATACACTTTGTTCTGTGAAGCAATGCCTTTGAGTTGCTCAAGCACTTCAAACTCAGATTTAGCTTCTGGCAGATTTAAAGCTCGTCTTCTTCGAATGGCTTCGGGTACAATTTCATCGATTAAAGCTGAAAGCGATGACGCTTTAGTTTGAGCAATCATGGCCTCTATATCTAAGGTTCTTGGGCCAATATGTCGTTGTTCAAAACGATCAGGGTGGGCACTAAGTTTATTATAAGTGTGATGCTCTGTATTCATCTTTCAAAACTCCCGAAGCGAGAAGGTTTTATAGGGGATCTTTGCTAGAGTCTAACCGATACTGAATCAGGTTAAGCGGCGGATCATAGACTGTTGATCGATCAATTTTCAAGTCTGATGACCAATAAATCAGATAATTGTTTATTCCATTGTTTGATGCATAAGTATTCTTTAGGCTTCCAATCAATGAACAGACAAGTTGAGTAATGGATAAGAATTGTGATACACGCTAAGGAATGGTTAAAGCCTTTAAGTTTTATGGAGGACTTAATGATGTCAATCATCACCCCTAAATCAAGTCTATTGAGCAGTTCTAGTATGGCAAGTGTGGCCTTTGGTTTGACACTTTTAAGTGCTTGTGGCTCAAGTCCTAAACAAACAGCCAAGATTCAAGGTCCTCAAGAAATTGTTTCTAAAAGTGAAACCGAGCAAACCTTTGACACCAATAATGACGCGCATCCTGATGTATGGCGTCTATATGTTTTAGACGGTAAGGTTAAACGACTTGCCACCAAATCTTTCGACTTAAACTTTGATCGCAAAGTTGACTTTAAACGTTTTTATACCGAAGACGGTAAAGTCCTTCGGGATGAGCTAGATATGGACTTTGATGGGAAATATGATCGTATTGTTTATTATAAAAATAACGTGATTGACCGCAAAGAAGTCAGCTTACAGGGTGATGAAAAGCCCGAAGTATTTAAATACTATAAAAATGGTCAACTCAGTTATGTTGAAGGCGACCGAGATGGTAATGGAGTGAAAGACTATTTCCAATACTATAAAAATGGTCAACTTGTTCGCCGTGGTTTTGATAGCGATGGAGATGGTCAACCAGACCGTTGGGTACGCTTAGAAGATAACTAGTTTCTTAACAAGTTTTTTAAGTCGAGAGCTCTACCTAAAAAGTCAGAGAGCTCGATCTTGGCGATTCATGAGTGATTGGCTGATAAGTGGCCAAAGTTGTTTCAGATTATGGCCTTGGCTAGATCAATGACCTTGAGCTGAATCAATAGCCTTATCAATAATCATATAGCCTAGCAGCACTATCTTTTAGTCACTGCTTGGCTATATCGATCGCTTTATCTAATCCATAGAGCTCGGATATAACGAGCAGTATATGAGAAAGTTCGGTAAGGATTCATACTTACATGCAAGAGCGTACTGTTGGGTAAAGAAATTGTATCAGTACGATCAATAACATCCTGTTGAGCTCTGAAAAGAATTGAGCTTCCTCCAACTGTCAAATAATGTCCTGTGGAGGCATCTGAGTTTCGGTCTTCAAAACTAATGGCATTATTATATGCATCTTGGTTACCAACATAGAAGAAGCCTAGTCCACTAACCGGATTATCATAGAATCCCGAATACGTAATTTTAATCTCGTTATAATTTAGATTAAGTTCTATACGCTGTGGTTGTTGTGAATAGTTTTCTTGGGTTGTGACATCACCCCAACTTACGCCAGTTGCGGGAGAAGTATATATGCCATAATTAACAATCGTATCGGTTTGAGCAGGGAACTGATCAAGATAAGTCTTTTGATAATCTTGTGGGTTAATGATTGCTGTCCAGCCACCACCATCTGTGACCATATCACAGTAAGCGTAAATTAAGTTTGCACCATCATTATCTGGATCAATGTAGTAATAACCGGTTGTTGCACTTGGGTTTTGAGCTAAAAGATCAGCGCAAGATACGCGAGTACAAGTACCGGTTGGACCATCAGGACAGGCATCAGCATTACTACCGTTACCATCATCACATGACTCGCCAGTATCTACTACACCATCCCCACAACGAGGTAGAGTACAATCAGCTCGGCAGGTGTCAGCAGTATTTCCATTGGCAATACCCGCATCACATTCTTCGCCTTGCTCAGCTTGTAAAATACCATCACCACAGAAGCTTGTTGCACCGGAGACCTCTTGGCAGCTTGCGTCACAAACAGTACAGTTTTCTTCACCGTAAAGACAGCTTTCGGTCTCGGTGTTGCCGTCATCACAGGTTTCAGCGCCGTTGACAGCATTGTCACCACAGAAGCTGATTTCACCATCTGTTAAAGTACAGTTGGCATCACATACTTTACAGTCCGCTTCACCATATACACAGCTCTCTGTGACAGTATTGCCATCATCACAAGTTTCAGAACCATTCGTGATATTATCACCACAGAAACTGGTTTCACCGGCAACTTCCAGACAACTCGCATTACAAACGGTACAACTTTCTTCACCATAAGCACAGGCCTCAGTTTCGGCGTTGCCGTCATCACAGGTTTCAGCGCCAGTTACCGCATTGTCACCACAGAAGCTTGTTGCGCCGGGCATTTCTTGGCAGGTTGCATCACAAACAATACAACTTTCTTCACCGTAAACACAGCTTTCGGTTTCAGTGTTACCATCATCACAGGTTTCAGCGCCATTTACCGCATTGTCACCACAGAAGCTTGTTGCACCGGGCACTTCTTGGCAGGTTGCGTCACAAACTGTACAGCTTTCTTCACCATAGGGACAGCTTTCGGTCTCAGTATTACCATCATCACAGGTTTCATTACCGGCAACTACACTGTCACCGCAGATCGAGATACACACTTGATCTTCGTCACATGTATATCCTTCTTCTACTTGGCAGGTATCACTACAACCATCACCATTTTCTTGGTTGCCATCATCACATTCTTCCTCATCGGCATCGCTTTGCACTGCATCACCACAGTATGAAGTTTCACCTTCAATTAAGGTACAATCCGCGGCACAAACGTCGCAACTTTCTTCACCATAAGCACAGCTTTCGGTCTCGGTGTTACCATCATCACAGGCTTCATTGCTTGCAACAATATTGTCACCGCAGCTTGAAGTACAAACTTGCTCATCATTACAAGTAAAGCCTAGCTCAATTTGGCAGGTAGAACTACAGCCATCACCATTGTCTTGGTTACCATCATCACAAGCTTCGTTATCACGCTCGCTCACTACGCTATCTCCACAATAGCTTGTTTCACCTGCAACAATTTGGCATTGCCCATTACATACTTCACAAGTTTCTTCACCGTAAGCACAGCGTTCGGTTAAGATATTTCCATCATCACAGGCCTCACCATCAGCCTCAATGATTAGGTTATCACCACAAAAAGAAACTTCACCTTGCACTAAGGTACAGTTTGCTGCACAGACTTGGCACTCTCTTTGGCCATAAGCACAGCTCTCAGTGGTATTGTTGCCGTCGTCACATTGTTCTTCAGGACTTTGATCACCATCACCACAATAGCTTGTTTCACCTGCAACTAGAGTACAATCTTCGGCACAAACCTCACATGACTGCAAAGAGTAATCACAAGACTCTGTCATTGTGTTTCCATCATCGCAGGCTTCATTTGCTGCTAGGATTCCATCACCACAAGTCGATTGACATTGACCTTGATCATCACAAGTAAAGCCTTCCTCTAGTTCACAAGTATCGCTACAACCATCAGCGACTTCTTGATTACCATCATCGCAGGCTTCATCTTCTTGTAGTTCTCCATCACCACAAAAACTTGTAGCACCGGGCTGTAAAGTACAGTTTTCAGCACAAACTTCACATTCTTCCTCACCATAGGGACAGACTTCTGTCTCACGGTTGCCATCATCACATTCTTCATTACTTTGAAGTTCACCATCACCACAAAGCTCATTGACAGGTGTACTCGCTAAGGGGGCGGTGGTAAAATTGATGGTTCTTTCACCAATATTTGTATCAAAAACAACTTGACCACGATCAACGATATTGTTGCTTGGTGTCCATTCTACACGCAGAATGACACTGCTTTCAGAAGGAATTGAAACACTGTCACTCCATGACTCGCTATTGGCAATGGTGACTTCTGGACTGTCATCATTTTCAGCGACGGTAACACTACTCACCACCAATGTTGCCGCACCATCATTGGATACACTGACTTCAAGAACTTTGGATGATGCACCATCATCTGGTGCTTCAAAAAAAAGTTCTTCTGGAGTCAGCTTGATACCTGCAATTTCTTCATTTACTTCATTACCACAGGCGGTTGCCAACAGTAGAATCATGCTCATGAAGATCATATTCTTAGAGGGGTTAAACATTAAATTATAATCTCCTTAATGGATAAGTTTTGCCTTTAATAAAACAAATAGATGAATAACAAGTTATTAAATTTACTCAAGATAAAAAGTTTTAACGTCAAGCTCTTATCTTTATTTACCTAAGGATTACTTAAGTTTCTTATATCAATAAGATCACTCATATTACCGAATTGGTCGCTCATTAAAACATGGTTTGCCTCCATCAGAGCAGCTGAACTGAGATCGATTTGATATTCGGTGCAAGGTGCCTCGGTGAGGATCGTTTGCGTTTCTTCTCCTTGTTCAGAACGACCAGTGGTGATTTGCATATCACAGCTTGCTGGTTGTGGTAAGACAGTGATTCTTTGATCTGCCTCTCGGCCTGTTTCAGTGGGTGACTCACCATTCCAGATTTGTACATTGAGTTCTTGACTCAGTGGTGGGCCCATAATAAATCGAAAGTCCTTATGTTGCGTATTTAATTCGCTTAGGTCTAAGTTGGCAAACCGTATATGTAGCAGTGTACCTTGAGGCTGTAACTCACTAAAGGGACTTTCTCCATCATCATTACTTGGCGTATGTTGATAACTTAGCTTTACGCTCAAAACTCTATCGTTGATTTCACTATGATGAATGAGTAAGCCCTGTTCTCCATTGAGCTCAAAGTGTTCACTTTGTAAACTGTATGGCTCGGCATTTGGTCCAATATGACCATCAATTTGTATGTAATACAGACCGGTAGGTAGTTGGTAAGGTAAATCCCATTGACTGCTCCAACGTTGATCAGTGGCATAGTCTCCAAGATATTTGATTACACTTTCAAAGCCAGAGTCATCAAAGGCTAGTCCACTGCGTGGATGTAAAACCTGAGATTGGTCATCCGCATGCTTAAGACTGAGCTTGGGTAAGTCAACCGCCGGATCGCCACCCTGCCAAATCATATTTACGACTTGTCCTCGATAGAGCTGTGGACTTGGTTGTTGTACGATACTTGCCACGCTTGAAGCCTCCTCAGGTGCCAAACGAGTATCATCCTCTAAAGCAGGCCACCAAGTGGGTTTTAAGTTAGGTTGCTCAATTTGCTCACCCTGAATCATGGCTTGGGCAACATTGTATACAGACTCGCTGAGATAGCGGCCAATATAAGGCCCCCAAGTACTCATTGAGGCCTCATAACCACCCCTAAACCAATCATCGGGTGATAAGAGATAAAACTGATGATCTTGTGCATAACCAAAATTAAATGATCGCGCTTGGGCATAGCCGTTGTCTTGAGCACTTTGCTCAATGGCTTGTGCTAAATTAAGACCAAGGCTTGAAGCCGGTTCTCCGGGCAGGGTTGTGATAAATAATTCTCCGAGTTGCATGACTGTAACGACTGTTTTTTGGAACTGAACAACCGGCTCATGCACAATCCGCTGCAAATCCATTAAACAATTAGCTTCCGCCAAGGTATAGGCATTTTCTTCGGGAGCTTTTTCATTTTGAACACATTGAAAAGCACCATAGTGATATATCCCATCACGCCCCTCAAAGGTCTCCTCACTTTGATTATAACCAATCTGCTCATACCCGAGTTCAACGCGTTGAATTTGCAAGTTAAGACTTGGGTCAGAAACGGTCGTCATTGAGTCAAATAAGGGCTCATAGACTTGCCATAAAAGCGCACCAATCGTTTGTAAGTGACCCAACTTCTGATTGCTTAAAAAGTCTCCACGAGGTGAGATATTACCCGCATTACCATTCGCAAAGAGTACCGGTATAAAGCGACCATATTTGGCTGATAACTCTTCACTTAGAACCTGCTCAATCCCGGCTGCCGAATCGCCAGTAAGCAAAGGCGTCATCAAATGTGTCCCATGAATGCCAAAACCAATTAAAGCGGCCTTAGCTTGACCTTCCATATCATCAATTCTAAGAGCAAGGAGTCGATCATCAAAAATATCATTGGCAAGTCCTCGGCGATTACTATGAATGATCCTACGTGGGTCACTTTCATCTAGCATCGACCACCCCACTCGTCCCCTCTCACGACTATTAAGCGCTTCCATAATGGCCAAAGCCGCAGCTTTTGCATATCCTTCGGTAATGGATTTAGAAAAGCTACCAAAACCGAAAGTCCCAAAGGGAAGGGCCGAAACCAAGTTCCAAAAGCGTCCGGGTTGACTATGTGAGTGAGTGGCAAAAATAATTAAGTGATCTAGAATATCAACGCCTTGATCTTGTTCATCTGTAGCACTCAGTCGGCCCACTTCTTGTGCGATTAAAGTGCGCAAATAGTCAGTAGACCAAGACAAGGGCATACGAGTGAGTATGCTTAAGGTCTCACCATTATCCAAAACGATGACTCGCACATCCTGTCGTTCAATCACGCTATCACTGCCTCCTAAACTCTTATTGTAGGGCGTTCTAGGACCGGGACGTCCCCCATATCCAGCGGCAGAGACCCCAATGGGATATGTTAAATCAGCAGTACCAACACCTACATAGATTTGCTCGGCTGAACCAAGCATTTCCACTGCTCTACTTGGGCGTAATTCAGTAGGGAAGGGTAAGCATGAACCATTGATGCAGTGTCCTTCATCAGGGCAACTTAAATCCGATAAACAAGGCTCAACACAGCGACCTTCATAGCACACTTCTCCCAAGTCACAGCTTTGACTAAACTGACAGGTTTTGCTGGTAGAACTGCATACACCATTTAAACACTGCTCCAAAGCTTCACAGTCATCATGATAAACACAGGTTTGTTCTTCGTTGATCATTCCATCAGTCATAGCATCGACCATACTTGATTGATCAAGCTCAGAGTTCGTGTCCATGTCACCAAGGGTCTGGTCAGAGGAAGGATCGGTTGGGATATTTGAGGGTGTATTCGCATCATCACAGGCACTTAGCATTATGCATACAACTATGAGCAACGCTGTATGGTAAATACTTTGATTCGGGTGTCGGTGTTCTTTGGAAAACGAGAAAAGTTGATGTAGCATATTATTAATACCTTTGAGAGGATTGACCACATCATCATAGCTTTGACTTAAGAAAAGCCCAAATATTAATCACTCATTTCTTAATCCACTTTATCTTTGACCTATCTTTATCATTATTGTCGATTTAGACTTTGACTACTGACTTAGATTTTGACTACTGACCTAGAGGAGAAGCTTTATGTCAGGGGCCCCGCGTTCATCACTGCTTGTCGTATCCGACTTACACTTAGGTTCAGCCTTAAGGCCACCTATGACTGAACGCTCATATCAAATGATCGATAAACTCGATGCTGAATTAGAGCAGTTTTTGAGGTATCACTTATCAAATCCAGCGATGACTGAAGAAGGCGATAAGCTTCCTTGGACACTTGTCTTTAACGGAGACACCATCGACTTTTTACATATGGGCTTAACCGTAGCGGAGCACATCCAACTAGAAGCAGAAGAAGCTATGTATGGGCTCTCCTTTGTACGACGACGCTCACGTTGGAAGCTACAGGAGATTTCTAAATATCATCATCGTGCTTTTAAGGCATTGGCACATTTTATTGAGGCGGGCAATCAAATTGTTTTTGTGGTGGGTAATCATGATGCTGATCTTTGGTTTGAAAAAGTTCGAAGAGATCTACGTTCCTTACTTGCTCGTCATACAAGTCGACCCAAAGCAGCAAAAAGAGCAATTCACTTTGCGCCTTGGTTTTACTACGAAGAAGGCCGCGTGTATATCGAACATGGGCATCGCTTTGATGCCTATTCTACCTTTCCTGATCCCTTAAGTCCGGTTGATTCAGAAACCGGAGAACTTAAGCCGACCTTTGGTCATTGGGGCCTGCGTTATTTCTGTAATCCTGTCCCAACTCTACCCATCCATGATCTTGAACATTGGGGAGCCGGCGACTTTATTCGCTGGGCTTGGACCAAAGCGGGCGTAGGGTTAGTCAGCTTAGTGGCTTTTTATATTAACTTTTTGTGGCGCTATCTTAAAGATACTGCTGAAGCCCGCTTACATAATTCTCAGCAAGGTCAAGGGTCGGGAAAAGGACAGTCTCCACGCATTAAACGGCGCGGTCGTCGCTTGGCACGTTTTGCTAAAAAAGCACAAATTAAATTGAGTAGAGTACGGGAGCTTGATCAACTCAGGGAAGCACATGTGGGTGCTAGTTTAGGCCGTTTTGCCTTAGCGGCTCATATGGATAAGATTTTGATCGTAATTCTTTCTGGGATTGGCTTATTGGTTTTAACCACAGTGTTAGCCGGTTGGATGCTTTATCTGTCTCTTGCGATTGGAGCTGTTTTTCTCAGCTTAACTTGGGTGGGGTTGGCAAGACTACGTCCCATGCAAGATCCTCATCCCTATATGTCAGAAGTTGCCCATAAAATTGGAGAAATCACCGATGTACCTTTGGTTGTTTTAGGTCATACGCATAAACCGGTTTTAGAAAGAGATGGTGAGGTCAAATGGCTTAATCCCGGCAGTTGGGAGCATTTACCTCGCTCTGAGGGCCATGCACCTAATGCGCCCTGCACCTGTTCAGCAAAGTTTGGTGTGGTTAAAGGTGAGGGAGAGGCTATGGAAGTCGGCTTATATCAATGGTGTAGCGCCAAAAAAAGTGCTGATTTAATCTTGAACCTTCAAGGGGATGAACAGGATGTGCTTGGCAAACTGTCTGAACTGCCTGAAGGAGGTTGATTAAGCCACAAAGAAAAGGGCTGGGAAGAGGGCCCGGCAAAGGGATCCCAAATAACTCCATAGGGATCGGTCACTTCAAAATGTAAGTGTGGTGCCGATGAATATCCGCTAGAACCCACCAATCCCAAGACAGTTCCACAGCTCACTCGATCACCAATAGTCACCGCAACTGAGTTCCGTTTTAAATGTAAATAATCTGTTCGCCAGCCGTTATCATGTTCAATGGTCACATAATTCGCTTGCATCGGATAACCATCACAGCTTACATCAGCGGTGAGAGCATCAGCATGGCAACGATCATAATTTCCATCATCTAGGTCTATGACTGTACCTGCCAAGGCACTTTGAACTCGTGCAGACCCTTGATCCATTGTTTCAAAAGCACCTAAAAGTATAAAGTCACTGCCTAAATGTCCATCATAGCAATAAGGAAAGATTCGACCTGCATAATCTTCACAACGAATTCTTTGACCTTCGCTAGGGTCGTGGTCAACCCCAAAAACGACTCGGTGATCAATGAAATCAATATCTTCAGGCATAATAGGCAGGGCAAATAAAGGATAACCATTTGGTGGTGGTGGATAGTTTGCTTCCATACCTTGATCAATAGTGTCAACGGTTTGGTCTTGAGTAAGTGCGTCATCTATTGTTTGATCGAGCTCAAAGTCACTAGATTCGTTCTGCATGCTATTGAGTTGATTCATATCCATATCCGTAGAAAAGGGATTAGAAACAAGCTCATCCATACCAGTTTCTTGTGGCGACTGTTCTTCACAAGCACACAAGGCACCACACAAGGTACAAGAAACAAATACCCAAAACATTGAACTCAACAAGTGATTAAATGATCGCATTTTTCCTCCGATCAAAGTTTATACTTGTTTGAGTTTAACGAGTTTTTAAGCTTTAGGCATCATCCTTTTGATGAACTTTAAGAATCTTACCCATTATAATGGCAAGCAACCCGGCCCCTGCGCTAAAGACGGCGCCCATTTTGGCCGGACCTTGTAATTCTGCTGCAAGTCCTTGGCCTGGATAGGCCTCACCGGTAACAAAGAGTGCTACAGTTAAGCCCAAGCCTGCGACTACACCGGCAACGATGAGATGTTTAACTTTCATGCCTTCCGGTAATGGGAAGCCAATGAGTGAACCACCCCAAGCAAAAATGAAGATTCCTACGGTTTTACCAACAAGTAAAGCAGCAAGAATCACCCAAGTAATCATTCCAACGCTATCGAGTTTTACACCGGCATTGGCAAAGGCAAAGAAGAATAAGCCAAAGTCAACAAAGGTCTTAAGCTGATGCTCAAACTCCTCAAGTGGTGAGTGACTGTGTCCATGACCATGCCCGTGATCATCTTCGTCTTCCTCTGCTTCAGCATACAAACCAAGATCTCGCTCCGGCCCTGGTAAAAAGGGCACGATAGGCACAAGTGCTAAAGCAGGGTGTAAGTGCGCTTCAAGAAGACCAAGCCAACTTAAAAAGCCACCCACAAAGATATATGGCGTCCATTTTTGGACATTCATGCGTCGGAAAGCATACGCGACAATCATACCTAAGGCGACCAAACCTAACCAAGCAGGAGCTGCTGGATGGTTGGGGTCTGGATAGAAAATCGCAATAATCCCAAGACCAATCGCATCATCAGCAACCGCTAACAACAGTAAGAAGTTTACGGCCGGGTGAGTTGCCCCAAAAACGATTTTAGCCACAAGCCAAGCTAAAGCAATATCGGTTGCAGTAGGAATCCCCCAACCTCTGAACACGATTTCTGGAGACGAGTAGTCTACGACTGTACCGGGTGTAATTGCGGTGGTAATGGCACCTGAAACATTGTCAATCCCATCGCTGAGGAACATACTTGCAAAAATGAAGAAAAAAGCGATGGGTCCAAGTACCCCGCCTAAAGTTCCTAACAAGGGATTGATTGCCTTAGAAGGGGGATTAAGTGCACCACCTGGCAAGACTGACTCAGTAATTTCTTTGGCTGCAATCCCAAAGAACAGCACCATGAAGATGTCGTTAATAAGGAAATGTAAGGTAATTTTATGTCCCAAAAGTTCAGCGCCCTCACCTAAGGGCGTAAAGTGAACTAGCTCATGGTAAAGGTGTTCATCAATATTGGCGATAATCAAGCCAACGATGACCCCAAATATGAGCGGCAACGAGAACTCTTGTACAGTATTTCGTAACTTTCTGACTTTGCTCACAGCGAGTCTCCCTGATGCTTTGCATCTCTCTCAATGTTTAATTATGGTTCTCGGTTTTTTTTCAAAATTCCGAGAGCAAGCATGTTCTGTTTAATAAGTCTCGCTTGATTCTGTTCCAAGCGTCAAGAACTTGTCGCAAAGAATCTTAGATTTATCTGTCAAATCACTAGTGCAAAACTAAGTTTTGATCGCTAAGGCTTTATAATTAGTTGGTAATTTCAAGATATGATCCATTTACAATTAATTTGTACTTGCATCAGTGATGACTTGCGACACTTTCCTTGCTCTGTTATGTTCAGCGCATTTTTCATGTAAGGACTTAGCCAACACCACCAAAGGAGTGACTTAAATGATTACAGTTTCTGAAGTTTCAATGAATTATGGGCCACAAGTATTATTCGAAAATGTTAACGTGACCTTTAATGAGGGTGAACGTTATGGTCTGACTGGGCCCAATGGCTGTGGCAAGTCAACTTTTATGAAGATATTAGCAGGTGACTTAGAGCCTTTGAGAGGTCATGTCAGTCGTCCTAAAAAACTCGGCATCCTCAGACAGGATCACTATGGCTTTGATGAAGTAAAAATCTTAGATGTTGTGATGATGGGTAATGATCGCTTGTGGAAAGCTTTGAGCGAGCGTGAGGCTTTGATGGAAAAGATTGATAATCTTTCCGATGATGAGGGGATGCGACTGGGTGAACTTGAAATGGTGGTTGCTGAAGAAGACGGTTATATGGCTGAAGCTGAAGCTGAAGAACTATTAGAGGGTCTTGGTATTCCTTTAGAGTTCCACCGTGAACCTCTTTCGGTTTTAACCGGTGGTGATAAGGTTCGTGTTCTACTTGCTCAGGCCTTATTTGGTCAACCCGAAGGCTTACTTTTGGACGAGCCTACCAATGCCTTGGATATTGGTTCGATTAGATGGCTTGAGGGCTTTTTGAAAGAGTATCGTGGCGCTTTGATCGTCATTAGTCACGATCGTCTATTCCTCAATAATGTGGCAACCAAGATCGCTGATATCGATTATGAAACCATTATCGTCTATCCCGGTAATTATGATGATATGGTTGAAGTCAAAGCCGATTCCCGCTCTGCTTTAGAATTAGCCAACTCTGCCAAGCAACAGCGTATTTCACAGCTACAAGACTTTGTACAACGCTTCCGAGCCGGTTCACGCGCTTCACAGGTAAAGTCTCGTGAAAAGCAACTTGTTCGCGAAAAAGAGGCTTTAAATAATCTTAAGCGTTCCAATATAGCGCGCCCTTTTATTCGCTTTGAGCAAGCACGTCCGAGTGGCAAGCAAGTGATTGATATGAAGGGCATTGAAAAAGGCTTTGATGGAAAAACCCTCTTTAGTAAGTTTCATATGTCGCTTTTTAGAGGAGATAAGGTAGCCATCGTAGGTCCCAATGGCGCGGGTAAAACAACCTTAATGCGAATGATGCTTGGTGAACTTAGCCCAGATGAGGGAACTCTTGAACCAGGATATGAAGCACAAATGGGATATATGCCCCAAGATCACGCGGAACTGATCGGTGATACTGAAGATACAGCTCACTCTTGGTTATGGAAATGGAATGATGAAATTGGTGAAGAGCAAGTTCGTAGCCTTTTTGGTCGCTTACTGTTCACCAAAGAACAGCCCTTTAAGAAAACCAAAGTTCTTTCCGGTGGTGAAACTGTACGCTTATTGTTAGCAAGATTAATGCTCCTCAAACCCAATGTATTACTTTTGGATGAGCCTACAAATCACTTAGATCTTGAGTCCATCCGTTCTTTAACTGAGGCCCTTGAGCAATATGAAGGCACTTGCATCTTTATTACGCATGACCGTCAAATGGTGAGCGCAGTTGCTGATCGTATCATTGAAATCGATAAGGGAACGATTAGAGAGCTGAGCCCAGATCAATTTATTGAGGGTGATTTCTTGGCCGGCCACCAGACCTATCAAAAGAAATCTTGGTGATCACTTATGACTGCCTCTGCCCAATCATCACAAACACAGGACGCTCAAACTCATAAGCGTGGCTTCAGGGAAATGGGGTGGTTAAGAGCAGGCCTTGGGATGGGAAGTGCCTTATTGGTACAGGATTTAGCAAGTCAGTGGGGACAGCATCTCTCACCAGCAGAGCTCTATCCTCTTTCACTTGCAGTAGGCATGAGTTTTTATAACCTGCATTTGCTTAACCCTATCCCTCCGACTGATCATCGTAGTCGTTTACGAGCTCTTTGGTTACCACAGCAAAAAAAACAAGTCCTTGGTATAAGCTTTTTACTCATAATGGCCAGCGTGTATTTTTTCAATCATAGACAGAGTCGAACGATCAATGAATTAACTCTAGATGAGATCAAAGCATTAAAGCCTATCGATCGAGGATTATATAGAATTAGTGGTACTCCACAAACCGAAGAAAATCCTTATCGTTGGGTTTTTAGTGAAAATCTAGAGCCGGAAGAAGCCCCTTATTTAATTCCACTCCAAGAGTTTAAGGGACAAGTATTGGTGGTGAGTAAGAGCCAGTTCACAGAACCTTTAACCAAGAATGTTGGCTTGGTGAGTGAACTTTCAAGCTTTGCTCGCCCTCATTATGTAGCCTATCGGAACTATATGGGGATTTCACCAAATGCACCCATTTATCTTTTTGATATTCGAGGTGTATGGTGGTTTGATCCTCAAGCCATTGCGGCCATGATTATAAGTATTCTTCTCTTTATGGGCATTTTAGGATCGGCAACCCGCGACCCTAATAATGAATCACGGCTTATGTATATTCCACCAGAGCTTCGTAGTGATCCCAACGAGATTGTAGATGAACCTATTGACGATGAGAAAGCTCAAGAAATAAACGTTAATTTAGCGCAAACGGAAACTGAGTCAGAAACTGAGTCTGATGTTCAAGAAAATACAGAAAAACAAGAAAATACAGAAAAACAAGCCAAGCTAAACAAAGCAGCTAGTGATTCTGAGCTTTAATCGACTTTTCTACAGTTTGGAAGATCTGCTCACGATCTTTTAGGTATTGTGTGTATAGAGGCAAGCAATCAGAAATGGTTTCAATCATACTTAGGCGTTTGATTAAGCCATTGCCAAAAAAGATCATCATTTGGGAACGTCTTGTACTCAACTGAAACCCTTGAAAGTGTAGCTTTAGTTTACCGATCTCATGCATAAAGACCTGAGTGTACTCTTGAGTAGACTTCATCGCCTTTTGATACAGTTTGGTTTGAGCTTGCACACAACTTTGACTTAAATCTGCCGGCAAGGGTTCTTGGAACTCTAGTTTAGCTTCATGTTGGGATATATGATTTAACTTGTGATCAGATTGCTGTTTTTTATGATTTCTCTGCTTCTCAGTTGAGGACAATGAGTTTTTTTGTGGATGGGTTATACCGGTTTTAGGTGTGGTGCCACAGCCAATTAATCCGATACATAACCAAAGGCAAAGGCCTATGCAGAAATGGTGTACGCTCATTTTTTTCCGTGAACTTTGCTTGATATATTCGGTCAGTTTATCCTCATGGATTTGGCTTTGTTGGGATTTACACATGCTTAGAATCCACCTTTATGGATGATTTTTTTTGCGGGATCAGTGCTTACTGTTTCGGTAGTATCGGCAGAATTAGCAACAAGGTCCTTGGCATAACTTCCCACAGACCAAATATATCTTCGATAATTCTCAACATCCATGAGAGAGAAGCTTTGAACACTTCGCAAGGTGACAAGCTCATCGGTCCACATGGAGGTATTACGAATCACCTCATCAAAAATACTACGTTCGGATGGCAAACCGACCTCAGCAAAATGAATCAACAGATCTTTGAGATCTCGAGCTTCTTGTAAATAGCGTTCCCAGCAAACCTTAAATTCGGCTTCACTATGCTCTGAAAATCCGAGTTTGTCCCAAAAAAGTTTAAAGCCCATCATTTCTCTGTCTTGACCTCGGTGGACAATTCTATTGGTGGCTCGGCCAGCCGAAAGCAAAACACGTTTATGGAGTTTAAAGGGTAAATTAGGCAGGCCATTGAGACTATCGTTAAATAGTTCACCAAGCTTAATTTTTGTTTGTAAGTAGCTTTGAAGTCTTTTGAAGTCTGATAGATAGGCGGTAATCAGTGCTCTTAAAACTTCAGGGGCACGTTTGCTTAAGGCATTGTAGTCCTTTTCTAATTTGGCCTCTAACTCTTGACCGCTATATCCACAGACCGTTAGGTATTCGTAAAACTCTCTCAATGATGACTGGGTTGATTCAATCTGTTCTTGAATGGGTAAACGCTCTACCTCTATTGCATTGATGAATTCAAGATCTTGTAAAACACATGGTTCTTCATCAAGCTCATTTAGCGGTTCTAAACCTTCCACATGTAAACCCAAATAGGCAAAGTCGATTTGAGCTCGCAGTTGCAGTAGCTTCATAAAGATCGGCTTGCGCATACGATCGATTTTGCGTTCAGCGACCACAAAGTCTTTTTGCGGAATGATCTCTGTCCGAATCTTTTCGGGAAAACGAATTTCATCAATCTTTTCTTTGGTCCAACTTAAGGCCAAACCAATGGCCTTAAAAACTAAACCAATGATTCTAAAAGGTAATATAAATACCTTACCCCCTTGTATATACTCATTGTAAAGTAAGTAGGGATTTAAGGTACGCATAGGCTTAGGCAATTGATGAAGTGGATAGCTACTAAAAACACCTCGAATGAGTCGTTTTTGATCTTGATTAAGAATGCCTAGTACAGGCTCGCCAAAACGGGCCTTAATTTCTTGTTCATGGTTACTAGGAGAGGCCAAAACCTGAAGTACAGTAATGTCAGTGGTATTAAAGGGAGAAAGCTGAAGTTCTCGTTTCTGTTTTTCAAGTTCAGGATAGCTTAAGCCTTCACCATTTTTATGTTTCATCCATGCTTCAAAAAGCGCAATATTTTGTGGCGGTGCCAAATCGATTTGGTTTTTAGGGATGATATACCGGTTATAATCAATGACTAACTGAGCAGCCGCTTGGCTCACACTTTGGGTAATTAAGCTAAACCACATAAAGGGGCCAATCAGTGAACGATGTGTCCCTAGATCTAAACGCTCAATCGCTGATTTTTCTTGTGCAGTCATGGATAGTTTATATTCGAAAAGATTTCTTAAAGATAAATTACCCAATAATTGTTCTGTGGTCTTGATATCGGAATGATGTAAAATGGCTCCATCAAGATAATCTCGATATAATAAGTCCAAGCGCTTATCCAACCAATATAAGTCATGGCTTGGGGAACCCATTGCATCACAGAGTTGGAGAAAGGCACTTTGCTCAGCACTGTTTTCTGTTGCTTGCTGAGGCTCTTCAGAGTCATGCATTTCTTGATTGACCAAAAGAGGCTTTTTAAGCTCACTTGCGCTCACTTGTACAAAAGTTTTACAGCGTTCATTTTTGGTTTCGGCCGTAGCTAAACCCCAAAGCTGTTCTTCGGCATATACCACTCGGTTATAAATCTGAGTTAAATCTTCTTCGGCATTGCGCTCTTTAAGATCCTTAAGCAGATTGATAAATTGAGCTTCGGAAGTTAGGCGATATAGCTCTTCGGCTTGATCTGCGATACGCTTCATCCACTTACCTAAGACCAACGGAACTAAGCAAATCGTTCCAATGATGATCATGGGTAATCCAACAAAGCGTTGTAGGGCATTCACCAAATTACTTAGCATATTTACGCCCAAGCCAGTCACTAAGAGCTTAAGCGTGATCAAAAGACCACCAAAGATCATTAAACGCTTGGCTGGTCGTTCAAAAGAACGGACCAAGGTACTCCCCACCCGGTCGATCAATTTAGGGCCGGTCACTACTCCATAAAGGTCAGCAAACCAATAGCCTAAAGATAATAAAGTCTCTAAAAGCTTACCAAAGCCTCTGATCCACCAAGCAGAAAACTCGGAGGCTGTACTATGACGACGTTTAAGTAAAACCGTTTGTAAAAGCGGTAGACGATTGAGGATTGGTAAATCAAAAAGTCCAACCA
Source organism: uncultured Myxococcales bacterium (assembly GCA_937146725.1). Lineage (GTDB taxonomy): Bacteria > Myxococcota_A > Bradymonadia > UBA7976 > VGTA01 > CAKZRU01. The sequence continues at coordinate 2,974 of CAKZRU010000189.1, read as the reverse complement.
CTGTATACAGGCGCTTAGGGAAATTATATCCTAAATGGGCTTCAAGCTCTGCGCCTTGTAGATTTATTAAGGTGTGAATCGCATGTTCGACCGGCACCTCTTTTAGTCTTTGTATGCTCATTTCTCCATTGAGTTGTTGCTGTGAAAGTGGGGCATGTTCACCACTTAAATGCTCTTTTAAACTTGTGAGATAAAAGGGCAGCATTGGAGCAAGTTCTGTGGTGCTCAATTGAGCGGTGAGTTGGCGAGTTAATGACAAGGAGCGAGCATAAACAACATTCGCCTGCTCAAAATAGTTTGGTTCAGGTCGATGATATATGCTTTGAGAAGGTTCAAAGAACACTAGATTATGGTTAAGCCACTGTGAATAACGCCGAATTAAACGATCCATACCTCTCAAGGTAAAAGAGACCAAGCGAATCACGCGTATAAAAGGCCGAATCACTCTAATATAACGGGCAAAACGAGATAGACGCACCAATTTTGCGGACCGCCCAGCCATCATATATTCGATGTATAAGTAGTCTGTAAAATAGACAAAGGGAATGGAGGGTAAAAGATCAATGAACCAACGTCGTTTAAAGTAGAACCATTTTTGCTTGACCAAGGAGATTTTGAGAAAAAACTCGGCCAGAAATACTGCACAAATGCCTGTATCAATTAATGCCAATACTTTGCGTGTTGCCTTGTCATCGTGCTCTACCCAAATAAACTCATAAAAAAGCAGGGCGAGAACCACAAAGATGAGCCCAAAGAGTATTTGCTCAAAGCGGGTAATAAACTTTTGTCCAAAGATCGACTCCAAGCGTTCTTGAAGTTTTTTTTCTTGGAGTTCAACTTTGACTCGATGAAGCTGTTTTTGTAAGCGGTCAATGCTTGAACTAAAGTTTTGATCCGCTTGGGTCTGAGCCTGTTTTACCTTGTCCCAAGATAGATACCAATCTAGATCTCGCACCACACAAGAAAGTCTAAAAATACTACACTTTAGAGAGGTGTGATCCATTTCGCTCATGAGATCACTTGCGTAATAAAGCAAGTCCCAGCTAAGCTCGGTAAAGTGATTGATAAAGGCCTGATTATCTAGATGAGCAACATTGCTTTCAATCACAGCCCGAAGGTTTTTTCGAGCTTTTGCACAGCGCTGGACCAAAGCTTCGCTTTCAGTGATAGGCGAAACATGAATTGTGACCTCTAGCTCCCCTCCCCATAATAGGCAGCGCCAAAGCTTAGGTAGCTGTTCTACATGATTTGTATTTGACTCTGAGTTATCATTAATAAACTCTTGCACAGCTTCTTCAAAGGAACTGACTTCACGCTCTAAACTCTCTGTGTAAACCTGCTCATAGTCTTGGTCAAGCTCCGCTTTTTGAAGTGCCGTTTGATACCATTGTACCTCACTCATACTAAAGGTTTCACTAATCAAGTCAGCTTGGTAAGTACCGGTCATTCCTTCGATATGTGCACACAGTCTTTTTAAAAAACGACTTTGATGTACCAACTCAAAAGCACGTCTTGTTTCTTCATAGTCAGAGAGGTGCGTGTCTCGATTATTTTGCACCAGGGTTTGATTTAATCGGTCAATCTCATCTTTTACTTGTTCAAGCTGATATTCATTCTTGGGTAAGGCGAGTAAAGCTTTTCGGATCTCATTTTCACTTTGACAAAGAGCTTGAAAGCTTTGCTCAATATTGAGCAAAATAGCTTGGGCTTGTGGGCGATCAGCAAAGTGCCAAGTTGTGGACTGAACTGTCTGCTTCTCGGACTTGTCTTGTTTTATAATGGACTTAAATTGCTTTTCTGTCCATTGGGCAGCAAGTTGGACCGCGTTTTTTTTTTGCCTTTTAGACTGGGCGTTCCCATTAGAATGAGCCTGAAGATCTGAATGTATTCCTAAATGAGGGGCTGAATGAGCTCTTTTTTGTTGAAATTCATCAAGGGCTTGGTGGGTTTTAAAGCTACAGCTTGATAAATCTAAACGAAAGGCTTGTGCTTGCTGTGAACTTTGCCACAACTGCTTCCATTGAGGTTTGAGTTCAAGCTGATTACACCACTGATTAACTTGCTCACAAAGCTGATTGACACTCATGATAATATTGTCTTGAGGCATTATATATGGTCCTGATCATCAGGTTGATTTTTCAAAGATGCTTAGGAGTTAGGTAAGTGTAATTACCTTGCTTCAACAGAAAAAACAAAGGGGCCAGTCCAGCCGATTTCTCCATCACGAGAATAACCGTCGATAAAGATGTATACACTTTGTCCGGCTTCAAGATCTAAAGTAATCAAGCTGCTTAAATCACCTGCCTGTACATTCACATCATCATTGCATGCCAACTCGGCGACCCAATCAGAAAAGCGACAGTGACTACGAATCCACATTAAGGGGTCTGGTTGTCCCATAAAGCCTGGGGATACACCTGTGGCCTCAGCTTGAAAAGCATAGGTACCGGCACTATCTGCTGTAAAATTAAAGACTTGTGAAGCGCTTCCGCCCCCGCAACTACCTACACCATAAGTGGGTTGTCCTGTTGTATCACCTTCATAGCGACCACCCTCTGTATTTAGGTCGATAGCATTGTAGTAATCGGGGCATTCCGGTACAGCCGGTCCACAGGTCGTTCGACCGCCAGCGGCTGTTTCACACAGGGATTCCTCACCACAGCGTGATAGACCTCGGTTTAAGTCACATTCTTCGCCATCATCCATAGTTGGTGTATTTAACAAGGCGACAGTGGTTTCAGGACTAACATTACCATCTTCATCGGTCACGGTGAGTTTGGCTTCAGCTAAGCTTAATAAGTCAACGTTGGCGTCAACTAAGAAAGGAATTGTCCAAAAACCAACAAAGTCTCCATTGCCTTGTCGTAATTCTGTGAAGCCTAAAGTAATCGCGCCTCCTTCTGGGCTTACCACCAAAGGTTCACCATCATCAAAGAAATATTCGATCGAGAATTCCTTAACATTGTTATCTTCA
>CAKZRU010000188.1 GCA_937146725.1 uncultured Myxococcales bacterium | reverse complement strand
GGGCACTGAGGCTGGCACTGAGGCAGGTACTGAGGCAGGCACTGAGGCAGGTACTGAGGCAGGCACTGAGGCAGGTACTGAGGCAGGTACTGAGGCTGGTGCTGAGGCCGGCATGATGATGACTGAAATCACTTGTGAAATGCAATGTGGTGACTTTGCTGACTGTGCGCTTAGCGAATGTGCTGGCTACGAGACTGACACCGATCGTACAGCACTTTTTGATGGTTGTATGGCTCTTTGTAATGAGACTCCAGCCCTTGCTTCTATTTACGCAATGTATGAGACTTGCGCAGAGAAAATCGAATTCGCTTCTGGTGCACGTGAGGGCTTTGCTGCACTTTGTGCTGGCGGTGGTGCAAGCTTCTGCCAACGTTACAGCGAGACTTGTGGCGAATGGACTGCTGAGACAGCTTGTACAGAGTGGTATGATGCAGCTGCAGCAGGCGAAGCTGGTGCAACCGAAGGTGCTTCTCAAGCATGTTATGAGTATCACCTAGCGGCTGCTGGTGCTGGTGAGACTGAAGAAGAGATGATGGCTAATGCTACAACTCACTGTCCACATGTTGTTGGTGAGGCGGCAATGTGTGTAGATGCAGCTGCTCCAAGTGCTGAGGCAACTGCATTCTGCGATACTTACACAACTGTTTGTGGTGATTGGGCCGGCGAGACTGCTTGTACTGATTGGTTTGACGCAGCACCTGCAGGTGAAGAAGGCGCAACCATGGGTGCAAACCAAGCTTGCTACAACTATCACCTAGCGGCTGCTGGTGCTGGTGAGACGCCTGAAGAGATGATGACTAACGCAACAACTCACTGTCCGCACGCTATTGGTGAGGAAATGTGTGTTGACTAAGGTGTATTGACTAAGCATTTATGCTTAATCACTTTCACTGAGGTAAAGAAGTCGTTGGTTAAAAACGATTTTTTAGCTTCAACCGAACTAAGCGAATAAAGCACTGAAAAGTAAAAAAACATACTTTAGCTTAACACTTAGTTTTATTGGGTCTCCGCAAGTTTGGCATGCCAATACTTAAGAGCCCAATTGAGTTCTTGATAATCCTTATCATGCTCAACTGCATCAGGATACATACCATATGCTTTCCACTCTTCTTGATAGCGTTGTTTGATGTTCTCTTTTTCAAATTCTAAGAAATGTATGACCACTTGGGTTTGAGCTTGATTTAAGGCTGAAAGCTGTTCTTCGGTATGTTTGATCAGTTTTTCGTAGTCTTTCCCCTTTCGAGCGATTTTTGCTTGCTTAGTAATCAATCGATCAGCGATCGTCGGATGATGTAACATAAACTGAGGTAGATGAAAGCGTAGCCCTTTAGCATCAAAAAAAGAGAAAGAGCTTTCGGCATCAAATAAGTCGTCAACCGGAATCTTTGACCAATCGTTTTTTTCGTCTTTTCTACGTAATTGAGCACACCCTTGTGCAGATAAGCGAGCATCATGGCCTTGGGCTTCCCATAAACCAATACCATCCTCAAGTTTCACACCATTAAATGCAGTCTTAATCTCATGGCTGAGTTGTTCTTTGGTCATTGTTCTATTTTTTTATTATGAGTGTTTGAGTAGTTTAGTCTTAATTGAAAGATATGAGATTAAGACATAAGAAACTAAAATATATAAGGATCTTTGATCAATTTAAGTCATAGTATTTCCTATCTAGCTACCCTTGTTTATATCGATGATGGGAATTTAAGATGCAGACTCGATTCATTTATCTTCTGAGCTTTTTTGTACTTTGGCTTTTTGCCTGTGATGAAAAACAACCGATAAACTCTAGTCATCTTGATCAAGATCAAGTCATGAGTGAGGATGATGCAGAGCTCTCTGATGTAAGTTTTAATGATCAAACAGTTTCGGACATGAAGCTTGAGGATATGGCGCTTGAAGATATGGCGCTTGAAGATATGGCGCTTGAAGATATGGCGCTTGAAGATATGGCGCTTGAGGACATGGCACTTGAAGATATGGCGCTTGAGGATATGGCGTTTACAGATTCGGTATGCTTAGAACATAACGGGGGCTGTGGCGATGCAGAGTATTTTCGCTGTGAGGATGTCAATGGTGAAGCACAGTGTTCACCCTTGGTTGATGTTCTAACTTATCCCTTAGAGCCAAATAATATGGCAGATCAAAACTATCGAGTACTGATTGCTATGGTGAATACGATCGGTGATATTCCAGAGCGAACCGAGCCTGATCTCTCTGGAAATCAGGAATTTTATACAGCTCAAGAACTTGGAGATGTTTATTTTAACGATCCTACGGGAGTTCGTCAGTTTATTCATGAAGCATCATACGGGCGTGTAGATCTTTATGGAGAGGTCGTGGGTTGGATCCATACGCCTCAAACTGAAATGAGCGGGATTGAGATGATGACTGAGCGCGCTCAATACTTTGAAATCGCCTGCCAATTTGTTGATTGCTCAGTGTACGACATCTTTGTCCTCAATGGCTTAGTGACCGGAAGTGGAACTAACATTGGTTGGACCATGCAGAACTCACTGATGATTCAACAAGGACACTTTATGAACGTTGGTTTTGACTATATGATTAATAGTCCATTTTATATCCACGGTGATGCTTATTCAGATGGTTTATTACGACCTACTGCTTCTTGGCCTCATGAACTATTACATACTTTCGGGGTTGCAGGTCATGCAAACAGTTTATGGTGCGAGCAAGATGGGATTGCCCAACCTTTAGGTAATCAGTGTGAAAATAAAGCTTATGGGGGTGTTTTTTCGGTGATGGGTGAACGAGCTTATGCAACTCATCCTAACTTTGTAATGAAGCAAGCAATGGATTGGATCGATCTTGACCATATCAATTTAGTAGAGATTACGAGCACTTTTGAGAGTACTCGTTTTATTCTATCACCACTAGAAATACTGCCTGCTCAGGGTGAATATGTAGGGGCATCAATTCGTCTCCCAAATCCGGTTGAAGTTGCTGGTTTACGTCTTGATCGACTCCACTTAGAGCATCGTGCACCAATCGGACTTGACTCATATTTGCTTCGATTAGATGGCCCAAATGCACCTGATCAAGGCTCTTTTTTGCGCCGTTATACCTCACTCACTATGATTGATCGTGTAGGATTACATCTCTTTCTTGATATTGAATATGACCAAAGTGACACAACCTGGGATATCGATACTCATCCAGGTACAGACTATAATGCTGGTCGTGGGATCAAATGGCCGGGTAATCCTGGCCGTTTTGCGGACGCTTTTTTTAAATGTGGGTGAAGTTTTTACCTCCCCATTTCTGCCTAATGTTGAAATTGAAGTGATCCAATCTTTACCCACAGGTGGTATCGAAGTTGAAATCCGTTGTGCTGGAGAACTTTGTCAACAAAGCGTTTGTGGTGAGAATCAAAAAGTTGAGTCCGGTCAATGTGTATTTTGTCCTGCGGGTACCACAAGATCGGCAGGAGATGATCCTTTGGGCAGCAATACAGAATGTGCTCAAATCTCATGTCCGGAAAATACAATCGGAGATAGTGTCATGCAGGGATGTCGTTGTGATTATGCCGCCGGATGGCGAGGAAGCATCATCCCTTCTCGATTTCCCCCCGGTTATGAAGGAGCTTGTGAACTCCCGTAATTATTTAATAAGATTATAGACTGCGGCCTATGTATAGTTCGTCATACATATCAACCTCACATTCCAAGTGGGGCCGATCATGCCATGATTAATTATATAAATAAGATTTGGGAACATATGCCTAGCAGACATCGCTATGATGTTTTTAAGTCCAATCGTCACAAACTCACGCCAGATAAGATTATTCAGGCCGCTTACAAAGGCATCCTTGTCAAGATCAATGGACAAACTAACTTTTAATGATGAAAAGTGCTTTAGGATCAAATCTAAGCTCAAATAAAACGATCTTGCTGATCAATTAAACCTGCAAAAAGACCTTGTGAATAAAGGAACTGTAACAGTGTTGTTGATTAAGCTGTAGATGTTGGTCTTGCTCTTGTAGAGCATGATTAAGCCATTCAGTTTGACTTATTGGACAGATACCAGATGGGTTGGTATCCCCACAAAAATAGATGAAAACTAAATGAGCTTTGACGCCATTTTGTCTTAAAAAGTGTAATATCGCTAAACGATTGGCGTATTGATAATATGGCGAAAGCCAATTTGGTGTTGTTTGGGAGACGTGAATACCAAGCTTAGTTTTCACCTCTAAAAAACTTGTATTAATCTTACCAAGACTATGCGGAGACTTGGCTCCACAACTCGATTTAATCTCACCAATATGTGCCTTTGCTTCAATCAAAAGCCACTCTGTATCATTATCATTCTGTATGTAGCCAATGGCATCCCAATTTTGCTGATTGCCTGAAGCAGGCCAAAAGGCTTCCCACTTATCTTTTAGAGACTGACTAGGCTGAAGAAAGCTAATCCCAGTGTATTCAAGATCTCTTTGGCGTGCTTGAGGCTTTGAGTGATGAAGAAAGTCAAGCCATTCGATATCGACATTTGTATAGCTCATTTGAGCCATAATCTTATGATTTAATTCGTTTCTATGTCGTCCAAGCCAACGTAAAAGATGCCATTCACTCCCGTATCCATGTCCAATCATTCCCATAATCAGCGCCTTTTCAATCATAATCTGCCTTGATTTGGCCAACAAATAGACTTTTGAAAAGACTCTATGTACAACCTGTAATCAGACAGAGACCCACACTAATAGAATAAGCTCAACGCTTAGACATTAAAGAGGAAGTGGCAAATATCACCATCTTTCATGATGTACTCTTTGCCTTCTGCTCGGATCTTACCCGCGCCTTTAAGAGCAACCTCGGTTTTGTATTCCTCTAGGTCGGTTAAAGAATAGATTTGAGCCCTAATGAAACCGCGCTCAAAGTCGCTGTGAATCACACCGGCGGCTTGCGGAGCTGTAGCGCCTTTGGGGAAGGTCCAAGCGCGAATCTCTTTTTGTCCGGCAGTAAAGTAAGTTTGTAAGCCAAGTAGGCCATAGGCTGCTCGGGCTAAGCGGTCAAGACCGGTTTCTTCAACACCCAAAGCACCAAGCATTTCTTGGCGTTCTTCGGCATCTTCAAGCTCGGAAACTTCTGCCTCAAATTGAGCCGAAATCAAAATACAGTGGCTATTTTCTTCGACTGCTAAGGCCTCAACCTTGGCACTAAAGTGATTGCCTTCAGCTGCGCCTTCCTCATCTACATTGCAGACGTAAAGAACAGGCTTGTAGGTAATAAGGCCAGACATTCTGAGACCCTTAACTTGCTCCTCATTCCAATCGCCTGAACGAACGGGCTTACCTTCTTGTAAAAGCTCATTCGCTGCTGTCAAAAGCTTCAATTGTTCAGCGGCCTCTTTATCACCACCACGTACTTTTTTCTCAAGCTTAGGAATCTGTCTTTCGACCGACTCTAAGTCAGCAAGAATCAGCTCGGTATCAATCACCGAAATATCATCCAAAGGATCAACTCGGCCTTCAACGTGAACCACGTTTTCTTCTTCAAAGCAACGAACGACATGCAAGATCGCATCAACATTACGAATGTGACCTAAAAACTTGTTGCCTAAGCCTTCACCCTTGCTTGCGCCACGTACCAAACCGGCAATATCAACAATTTCTACAGTCGCCGGAATGACAGAGTCGGTTGGAATATGGGTTTGAATGCGCTGCAGTCTTGTATCAGGCACTTTAACAATGCCGATATTAGGATCAATGGTGCAGAAAGGATAGTTTGCGCTTTCGGCACCGGCTGCGGTAAGCGCATTAAAAAGTGTTGATTTGCCTACATTGGGAAGGCCAACGATGCCTGCTTTCATAATTTAAACTCACTTATCTATGTCGATTGTCGATGAGGTATGGTGAGCTTATCTAGGTTAAATTGAAGCAGATTGCAATGATCCTGCACTTAGATCCTACACTTAGATCTTTCACTTGAATCATAGGCTTAGAAGAGGATTAAGGGGATTAGGCGATATATCAAGGACATTGAGGTGGAGTAAAGCTTAAGCGACTCGCCTCAAAGCTGGCTTCGATACATACGGATTGTTCACCATCTACCTCACATTCCCAGGTGAGCTCTTGAATGCTATTGAGTTGGCGAGAAAGACTAGAATAGCGTTGGTTACAGCCACCACATTCTCCAAAGTTATTGCCTTCAAAGTTTGGATCAATCCCTTGGCAACTGCTCAACACAGGACTTAGGCAAGAACAGGTATTTTCTAAGGCGCTACGCTTAATCGCCGCACTTCTCACCGTACCATTGACGATTGAACCACAGTCGGGGGCAAAGTCAGCCGAAAGTAATACATCTCGAACCGGAATCGCATTGGTCGCCTCACCCTGTGGAGAACAATTTTTGGGGATTTCTTGACTACCAGCATAGATATTTATACCGGCTGGAACAGTATTGCTCATATTACAAGCGTTTTGGGTAAAGATGAACTCAATGGCCGTTTCGGGCATGACACAATAATCATCTTCAGCTTCACTCACCCATGCGGCATTCATAGCCCCCATAGTGATTTGGTCACCATCTACTGCTCGAATCTCAAACAGTACATTCAATGAGTGCGAGTTGACATCAGCAGACCAAAGCGAGTTCAATACTGCAATCACCGGATGTGGTCCATTATCAATGGCTTCTAACCCTAATGAGGTGAAGCGATACCAAGTGCCTACTTGAGCACAGTCCGTACATTGATTCTCATTACGATCACCACCCTCGGTTTCACCGCCTTGCTCGTTTCCTGCCGTTGCGGTTCCAGCCGTTTCGGTTCCAGCCATTTGTCCGGCTATCATAGGTAGGATATTCTGGCTTTCATCGATCTCATTTTCCATTTCACAGGCGATGCTTAATAAAGCAAAACCAATCAAAAGGATAAGCGAGTGAACGCTACTAAAAGCCATCAAGTGTTTTAGTTGAGGATAGGGGAGTTTGGATATTTCCATCGTGATCTCCAAAAGCTGAGTAATTGAGTGGAATAGAAAACATTATCCACCAATTTATGCTTCTTAACAAGGTTGTCGCGATATATGAATCACAAGGTATGAGTGTAGATTGAAGTATTGGGCTGATATTAGGTCGAGTATTAGGCCGGATATTAAGGTCGATTTAGCAAATCAGCTTTGGTAAATCTTACTTAAACTCTTAAGCAGACTTGTGAAGCCGTGGTGATTAAAGTAGTTAAATTAATTGTCAATTCTCATTCTAGCTATGGTTAGCCTTTCACTTAATGGAAACACTTATGGGTAAATCAAAAAAGAAATCTCAAGCAAATAATCACTCCAAAGAAACTGTCTCTGAAGCAGCAGCAAGCCAAGTGCTTGATTCTGATCAAGATCTGTTAGACGCAAACTCTAAAGATGAAGACTCTGAAAACGAGACCAAGAACTTAAACTCACCAGAGACCTCTCCAACAAGCCAAGTAATGCCAGACCCAATGTCGACAAGGCAATTAAGGGCCTTTAGGTCGGATGAGTCTTATCGTATTGCTCAACGCTTAACCATGCGCTTGTTAGCGGTTTTGCTGATCGGATTTTTATTAATTTATCTCAAGTCTTTACTAATCCCTTTAGTGCTTTCTATTCTATTTGCCTTTTTACTTTCTCCCTCGATCAATCGCATGACTAGTTGGGGCTTACCCTTTGGCATCTCCACATTAGTGGCACATCTTTTTTCTTTGGTTGCTTTATCAGCCATTCTCTTTGCATTTACAGCCACAGTTGGGCCATTAAGTCGATCCTTGCCCAAATATCGAGATGCTATGGTTTCTGAAATGACTCATGGTGTTGAATGGGTCAGTGGTAAATTAAACAATCCCAAAGCCAAAGAAGCGCTCAAAAAAGAGATTGGTGAAAGCGTATTACCCAAGGCGATTGATCAGGGTGTTAAGCTCACTCAAAGCGGTTTGAGCACCACAACTACTATCTTGGGTAATTTCTTTTTAACTTTACTGCTTAGTATCTTTATCTTTATGGAAAGTGCCGCCTTAAAAAGCAAAATGTCTGAGGCCTTTGGTAAAGACCATGCTTTGCTGATGTCATTAGCAGATATCGGCTTGGATGTTCGTGCTTATGTCGTGGCCAAAACCTTAACGAGCTTATTGACCTCGGTTTGCGTTTTTGCTGTTCTCAAGATTGCTGAGGTCGATTTTGCCTTTTTCTGGGCCATGTTAACTTTTCCGCTTAACTTTATCCCAACCGTAGGCGCAATCGCTGCTTCCTTACCACCCATTACCGTCGCCTTGCTCGATCCAAATCTAAGTTTAAGTACAGCGGTTGGGGTAACCATAGGTTTAGCGTTAATCAATGCCTTTATTGGAAGTGTGGTCGAGCCAAACTATGTCGGTCAAAAGGTTAAGCTCTCTCCGTTGGTGGTCTTCCTATCAATGTTATTATGGGGACTCATTTGGGGACCAATTGGCATGATCTTAGCCATTCCCATTATGGTATCAATCAAGGTCATTTGTTCGCATGTCGAAGGACTCAAGCCTATTGCGATTATGATGCGAGGTTAAGTTCGTGTGTGGGGATGATTTAACTCGGGATGATTTAACTCGGGATGATTTAACTTGGTGTGAAGTGAATGTTTTGCGACTTGAGCAAAATATGAGAGCGCTTCGCAGGCATCTTAATGCCAAAACATTGCTTGCGCCGGCGGTTAAATCCAATGCTTATGGTCATGGTATAGAAGCAAGTGCACAGGCTTTTCTAAAAGGTGGAGCTGATTGGCTGTGCGTGCATACAATTGCGGAAGCTAAGCAACTGAGAGAAGCGGGTATAAGCTGTCCGATTTACTGCTTTGGCCCAAGCATGGTACAGGACTTAGAGTTGGCGGCTCAGCTAGGTTTACATTTGGTGCTATATCAAGACAGTCATCTTGAGCGCTTACGGTATTTAGCATCACAGCAAGCTGAGTCAATTCAAGATCTTAAGCTTCACTTAAAGATTGAAACAGGCAATCATCGGCAAGGCTTAAGCTTAGAGCAAGCTCTTGATTTTACAAGGGTTCTTAAAGAGAATGGACAGCTTTGCTTAAGCGGGGTTAGTTCACATTTTGCCAATGTCGAAGATACAGTGAATCAAGGGTATGCAGAACTACAGATGAGCCGATTGATAGAGGCTGGAGAAGCGATTGAGTCCTTATGGGGCCAGCCCTTACTGAAGCATATCGCCAATAGTGCCGCTACTTTGCTTTGGCCTAATCGAGCCCTAGATATCGCTAGAGTAGGGATTTCGGCCTATGGCTTATGGCCCTCAAAACTATGCCAAACCTTGGTTGCTGACCAACTAGAGCCCACATTGCAAACAGCCTTGAGTTGGCGAGCTCGTATTGCTCAAGTAAAGAATGTACCCAGAGGTGAACCCATTGGCTATGGCTGTACTTATATCACAACAAGACCAACCCGTTTGGCGATTATACCTGTGGGCTATTATGAAGGGTATGATCGAAGCTTAAGCAATCGAGGACAAGTTTTGATCAAGGGGCAACGTGCTCAGGTTTTAGGCCGAGTCTGTATGAATATCTGTATGGTCGACATCACAGATATTCCCATGTGCCAAGCAGGTGATATTGCTACTTTGCTTGGAGAAGATGGCTCGGACTGTATTTCCGCAGATGAATTAGGGACTTGGGCTGATACCATCAATTATGAGATTGTGGCCCGTATTGCAGGGCATATCCCTCGTTATCCGGTAAATGTTTAGCCGATACCGTGATTAACCCTTTGTCTTCGCTTGGCTGAAACCCTTAACTTTGCAATAAAGTCAGCAATTTAGTTGCCATGCTTTCATCATTAACCAATACCTGTAATTGAGCCGCTCCTGAACGTTGAGCTTTTACTTTGACTTGCAAACCATGCTGAGCCAAAACCTTACTGATCGATTGTTCAAAACCTCCAACCCAAGCAGCAGTTCTGACGGTATTCTCCTGATTGTCATCATCGGCAGCAAGATAGTTTTTGATCTGTCGTTCAAGCTCTCTAACACTCCATTCGCCCGCGATACTTTGTTGAGCAAAGGAACTCATTAAATGTTCCTCTTTAAGACCGAGTAGCGTTCGACCATGTCCGGCACTGAGCTGTTCTGAATCAATCATGCTAAGAACATCATTTGGGAGTTTAAGCAAGCGTAGTGCATTGGTAATCGTTGCTCTTTTTTTACCGGTGCGTTCGGCGATCTGCTCATGTGATAAATTAAACTCCTCAGCAAGTCGCTTATAGGATAGCGACTCTTCAAGTGGCGTTAAATCCACTCTTTGAATATTTTCAAGCAAAGCTAACTCAAAGGCTTCTTGCTCACCCACTTCGCGGCTTACGACCGGTACTTTAACTAAACCTGCTAGCTTAGCTGCTCGCCAACGTCGTTCACCCGCAATAATTTGATAAAAACCACCGCCGGAAGGTGACACGATCAGAGGTTGTAAAATACCATTGGCTTTGATCGAGTCAGCAAGCTCTTGTAAAGCTTCTTGTTGAAAACGCTTACGAGGTTGCTGAGGGTCAGGGCGAACATGATCCAAAGAAACTTCAAGTAAACGGCCAATCGCACTGCCACCAGGAATTAGAGCACCGATACCTTGACCGCCACCAAGCCCTCCCCCACTTAAGGGAGAACCGGCTAAAGGACTTGCCCCAAGAGCCCTAGAACCTAAGCCCTTAGCTAGACCTTTTCCTGTACTTTTGCTTGAGTCCTTAGTCACGCTTTGCCTTTTCGCCATAAACTTCACCCGATCTTAATCCACGCTCATTGTCTGTTCGACTTATTTGAGCTTAATACTATTACTTGCTTGCCTTTTTAGACTTCTTAGTCTTTTTGCTTTTTTTAAGACCAAGACGTTTAATAAACTCTTTAGCCAAGGCTTCATAGGCCAAAGCACCGCTAGAGCGCTTGTCGTACAGAGCAATAGGCTTACCATGCGATGGGCTTTCACTTAGACGAACATTTCTTGGGATTGAAGTTTCAAAAAGTAATTCACCAAAATAGTTTTGAACTTCTTCTTGGACTTGAAAGCTCAGTTTATTGCGGCGATCAAACATGGTGAGAACAACCCCATCAAGCTTTACCTTAGGATTAATGCGAGATTGCACTAATTCAAGGGTTCTTAAAAGCTGCGATACACCCTCTAGAGAGAAATATTCACATTGCAAGGGAACTAAAAGACTATCCGCACTAGTGAGCGCATTCAAAGTCACCAAGCCAAGTGAAGGCGGGCAATCAATAAAGACAAGATCATACGCATCGACATGTCCATGTAAGGCATGAGATAAGCGACTTTCACGGCCCATTTCCGTCACTAATTCTACTTCGGCACCAGCCAAGTTCATATTTGTCGGCACAATATGTAGGTTGTCAATTTCACTTTGGTAAATCACTTCACTAAGTTGTGCATGACCAAGAAGCAAATGATATGCATGCGCACCCAGGGTTTCCTTATCCACTCCAAACGAGCTACTGCAGTTTCCTTGAGGGTCTAGATCGATGACCAATACCTTAAAGCCTTGCAAGGCAAGACTAGCACTCAGATTAACTGTTGTAGTGGTTTTACCCACACCACCCTTTTGATTGACAACCGGAATAACTTTAGCCATGCGCTTTTCCTAAGAATACCAAGGCTTTGAGAAGGCTTGGTCCAAAAATAAAGAGGCAAAAATAAAGAGGCAAGCAAGTACCGTTCTCTATTTGAGTTGAAGTGCTGAACATATCTGTGACACTTTTAGAGCTTTTTAGCTCAAGGTTCAAGCAGGGAACACATTATTCAATAGAACAAGCCCTAAATAATGGATTTAATACGCTAAATACCACAGGCTTAAAAAGCCAAAAAATAAACAATCCCGTTCAAATCTTGGGTGTATTCACTCAACCCTTTACCTCTGTAGGTGGGTACCACAATCATCACTGCTGCGATCGAGCACTAGGCTCCTCTACTTCATGATGAGCGGCGGTTCCCGGTTAAGTCAATAAGGACGAATGATGACCCTCATGAACGGGATAACTTTAAGTTTAAAGGACTAAAAATTAAGCGTCAAGTGCTCTTAGGCGAAAACGAGCACAAATCACAAAAAATATACATAAGACAAGTAAGTCACTCGCTTGATGTTGAGCTTGGCAACCCTCAGCACCATTTTTGCTGGGTGTAGCTTCCCCGGCTTCCGGATTTATCATTTCCCCGGCTTCCGGATTCATCATTTCGCCCGCTTCCGGATTCATCATTTCGCCCGCTTCCGGATTCATCATTTCGCCCGCTTCCGGATTCATCATTTCGCCCGCATCTGATGTCTCATACCAGCTTGCTACACATTGCGCCTGTCCTTGCCGAACTTCACAGCGTTCAATTTCAGCACAGCGAATACCTAAGCAGGGATCTAGCGTACAAGCGCCAGCAATGCAGATTTCGTTATCGGCACAGGTGTCATCTTGGCAAGGATCAGCGACACAGCGCTCTTCATCACAGATTTGCTCAGCACCACAAACCTCGCCTCGACAAGAAATATCGGTACATTGGCCATCAATGCAAGCTTCACCAAATAAGCAACTGAGTTCGGCGCAGGAGAGAACACATTGACCTTCACGACAGAAACTCCCCTCGGTACATCTGACATCAAAGCAGGGATCCGGCTCGCATCGTTGGTCTAAACAACGTTCACCAAGTTCGCAGGGTAGATGAGGACAAACTGCTGGACCACAGCGACCTTGGGCACAGACTTCATCATCGGCACAGGTGATGCCGGAGCAGCGAGAAATACATTGACCACCATCACAGTATTCATCTTGACTACAACTTAGGCCTTCGCAGGGGGAAACACAAAACCCTGATGCACAAACAAGACCTTCGGCACAAGGTTGATTCTGATCACAGGCATCAGCACAAACACCAAATAGTCTGGTGCAGGTTTGTTCAGACTCACACAAGTCATCAGCGCCTTGTTCATCAACTTGCCCATCACAATCATTATCAGCACCATCACAGACTTCATTGGGTAAAACGCCACAGCGCCCACAAGCATTTCTGACCAGCTCATCAATTTGTCCATCGCAATCATTGTCTAGGCCGTCGCACCTTTCATCGGCAATACTATTAAGAGGACTGCACACAACTGTCCCTCGATTAGAGCAGGTGTAGCGCCCCTCCGCACACTGACCACTAAGCCCGGTTGCGCATGGACTAGGGTCAACAACCGGTTGTCCATCAGCACTTAAGTCAATTAAACCATCACAATCATTATCAATCCCATCGCAGACCTCAGCATAGCCATCCGGTATGCAATAATAACGGTCACAGGCATCACCACGACCATCTTGATCGGCATCCTCTTGATTGCGGTTGATGACCTTAGGGCAGTTATCGCAGGCATCACCGATGCCATCTTGATCTTCATCCATTTGATCAGGATTGGGGATTTCGGGGCAATTATCTTCTAGGCCACATAAGTCATCATCATCACTATCTAAGCAGACTCCTCCTAAAGAGCGCTCTAAGGTGAGCAAGGCAAAGGTGTGGCTCGATAAAGGGCTCCATCCACTAATACTGCCATTATAACGAGTTCCCCAGCGACCATTCACATCTTGCCACTGTAAAAGCTGATAGGCAAAATCAAAATAATGACTTGCTTCTTCCTCGGGATAACCAACAAATGGTGGATTAAGCCGTCCAAAATCTTCGGCGGTCAATAGAGATTGTCCTGAGCCATTCACCAAGGAGTCTTCTCCTGAGACAGTAAGCGCTTTTTCAGCGGCCCAAAGATAGTAATAGACGCTTGAGGTATTGAAAGGGCCAACCATAGAATCATAAGTGTAGTTATTCATCATCCATGAGAGTGTCGATTGCACATCAGCTGACTCGGTCGGTACTTCCGCCAAGCGATAACACCATAAACCAGTAGCGGTCATTGAGGATGAGGGGGTGCCATTTGGCCGATAGCCCATACCGCCATCATTACCGCGTTGACTACGCTGTAAAAAAGGAATGACATCTTGTAAGGGATCAGCAGCTCCTTCGATTAAATTGGAAGCTGCACTTAAACCGGCAACAGCAAATTGTGTGGTGGATAGATCTCCTCGACCTTCAGCTTGGCGATAGTTCCAGCCACCCTCATTGTCGGGAGTACGATTGGCTTGTACAGCTTGCAAAGCGACCACTGCGTTCGCCAAAGCTTGGCTCACTGTCACTGTGGAACCAAGCTCATCGGGACCTTCTGATGATAAATAGGCTGATAAGGCCATAAGGTTACCACCCACAACATAGGTGAATGGAATCGCAGTTGAACTACGCATGGCCGCTTCACCCTCAATAATAGAGCGAACTAAGCGTTGTACTAAAAGCTGATCGGTGGGAGGTAGCCCATCGTAACCAATGGTTTGTCCATCCCAGCCATTCCCCACACGTTTTTCTAAAAAGCTCAATACCGCTAAAAAGTTGTGTTTGGGATTATTGACACTATCGGTTTCACTAAAATAACCATTGCCGGATTCACGATTTCTTAGGTCTTGCAGGCCTCTATCGATCGCTTGTTCAACCTGACAAAAGAATAAACTTTCATCGCAGGCCTCTTGAGCCAAGGCATTCAGTGGCAGAAAACTCATGGTCAGTAGCTGGACAAAAGCGAGCAGATTTATACATCCAAAGCTCAACCAAGAATAACAATTTGGGGAGTCATCTGGGAAGCAGGCAGTAAAAGTCCTGTGTATGTGTAAAAAACGATTAACATTTGACTTAACCATATACGCGAACTGTCCCTAGTATTGAGCGAATTAAGATAAACATAATGACATATGATCCACAAACCAAAAGTCAAAGCTGAAAGCTAAGTCTAAGGTCTTGATAAACTATATCTTAAATTTCGCCTCTTGATTATCGAAATTATCCTTTAAATGTTCTAAAACGATATTGAATCGCGTGTAAACATGATCTCTGCTGATCATTAGTTGTGTAACTCTCTATTGTAAAGAGAGGATCGGAGAAGTGTCATGACGAGTGTAAGACTTATCGGGATAGGTAAGCGCTACCCAAATGGATTTGAAGCTGTACAGAATCTAGATTTAGAAGTGCAAAGCGGTGAGTTTATCGCCCTTGTTGGTCCATCGGGCTGTGGGAAAAGCACGACCCTACGTATGATCGCAGGGCTTGAGGACATCAGTTCAGGAGAATTGCTGATTGATGATGAGCGAGCCAATGAAAAAGCGCCCAAAGACCGTGGGGTTGCTATGGTGTTTCAAAGCTATGCGCTTTATCCACATATGAGCGTGCGAGAGAATATTGCGTTTGCGCTTAAATTACAGAAAATGCCTCAAGTTGAGATTGATCAAAGAGTTGAGGCGGTTGCTAAAAAACTACAGATCTTTCCCTTACTCGATCGAAAACCCAAAGAAATGTCCGGAGGTCAAAGGCAAAGAGTAGCCATGGCAAGAGCGATCGCGCGTCAACCCAAAATATTTCTTTTTGATGAACCGCTGTCTAACTTGGATGCTCAACTTCGAGCTGAAATGCGAGTAGAGATTACCAAGCTACAAAATGAGCTCAAAACCACCAGCTTTTATGTCACTCATGATCAAGTAGAGGCTATGACCTTGGCTGATCGAGTGGTCTTACTAAAGAGCGGTGTGGTCCAGCAAATAGGGGCACCCTTAGAGCTTCATGACCAACCAGCCAATCGCTTTGTGGCGACCTTTATCGGTAGCCCCACAATGAATATGCTTCGCACCGAATTAAAGCTTGATGGTTTACAGGTCTGTGGTGTTCACTTGAGTTTGTCTACCAAGCGCTTAGAACACATACAAGCCCAAGGGATTAAGTCGGGCATGCCCATAGACTTGGGGATTAGGCCACATCAAATGACTTTGGTCGCTTTAGACGAGCAAAGTAAGCTAGATGAGCAAAGTGAGCAAGCCCAAGAACAGACAGCAACTTTGGCAAATGGTATTAAGGTGAGCTTAGAGGCGATAGAACCTTTGGGAAGCGAAACGATTTGTTATTGTCGACCTATAGTGACAGCAGACGATCAAGAGTCGTCTGAGCAACGCTTAGTGGTCAAGCTTGATGCCGATCGTAAGGTAGAACGTGGGCAAATATATCTACTGAGCTTCAAAGAGGAGCATATTCACCTGTTTAACGCTGATGAAGAGGGTGTTCGCTTATCATGACTTTGATCAGACACTGCATTTTTACCATCTGGGTGATGAGTCTGAGCTTTGCTTGTCATGAAGATTTAACTTCTGAGAATCCTAATCAAGTCAGTACAGAGCCTGCATCACTTATTCTGTGGCATGCCTTACGAGGCGCTGATCATGATCATCTCAAAGCAGATTTGGCTCAGTTTCAGAAGCAAACAGGCTTGCTTGTCAAGGCTTTACAACTTCCTCATCAAGCCTTTGCAAATAAGCTACAAGTATCAATTCCTAGAGGCAATGGTCCCGATATATTTATTGGGCCTCATGATCGAGTGGGAGATTGGGCTGAAGCCGGGCATATCGAAGCGGTTAGCTATTGGGTCAGCCCTAAAGAATACCAACGTTTTATGAGTTCGCCATTAGAAGCTTTTACCTACAAAAAACAACTGTATGGTCTACCTCTCTCATGCAAAGCCCTCGCCTTATTTTATAATCCTCAACTTGTGACTAAAGCCCCCCAAACGCTGACTGAACTTGTTGATGTAGCCAAGCGTTTTCAAAGGCAAAGCCAAGCCTCTCAAAGTGGAGAGCAAGTATGGGGTCTTGCTTATCCAGAACTAGATAGTTTGTATTTTCATGCGCCTTGGCTTCATGCTTTTGGCGCTACAGTTCTAGACCAAGGCCAAGTAAACATTAACCATGAAGCAATGCATAAAAGCGTAGCTTTGGTGAAGAAACTTAGAGATCAAGGCCTAATTCCTCCGGAAATAGATGGCGCTTTAGCTTCTGAACTTTTTCGCCAAGGTAAACTCGCATTTTTAATCAATGGGCCTTGGTTTATCGCTGAACTCACTGACTTTGATGCAAGTCGTTGGGCGGTTGCTCCCTTGCCAGCTTTAGATGAGGGGTTAGATGAGAGGCAACCAAGCGAACAACATAATAAACAAAGCAACAAGCAATTATTACGACCTTATCTCAGCGTTGAAGGGGTTATGCTGTCGGCATATAGCAAGCAAATGGATAAGGCATGGCAGCTTGCTCAATTTTTAGCATCACCTGAGTTGGCGAATCATCGGCAAAAAAGAGGTGAGTTGATCGCCTACAAAAAGCAAAGCTTAGCTCCATATCAAGCGACTCAAGATCATGAGTTTCCCGCTTGGCAATCAGTGTTTCAAGAACAAATCCAGTCCGCCATTCCCTTGAGTAATGATCCCCAAATGAAGGGTTTATGGACTCCGATGAAAAGAGCATTAGGACAAAGCATTTTATATGGTGCCGACATCAAAGAAAGCTTTACCGAGGCTGAAAAAGCTGTATTTAAGCAAAGTGGACAGGGCAAGGGGGCTCAGCATGACTAAGCCGAATCAGCCGAGCCTAGCTCATCAAAAAAATATAGTGGGGCAATGGATCAGCGCGTTTAAAAGTCGAGGATATTTGGGAGTCATCTTCGCGGTCATCTGTGCCTGTCTGCTAAGCGGTTTAGGCCTGCTACAAAGCTTAAAGATCCACCAAAGACAAGCACGAAAAGCTTTAATACAAGAAACTCTTACTGCCCAAATCATCCCTGATTATGATCAAGAATATTTAGGACACTTAAAGCTTAGAGAAGTCTCTTTCGTTCCACAACAAACAGATGCTTCCAGCGATCAACATGAATATGCGGCTCTGAGTTCATTGCAAGAGACGAAAAGTGGTTTAAAACTCGATCAACCTGAAGATAAGGCTTGGTTTGATGCATATTGGAAAGATAAGTCAGAGTGGTTTGATGCCCAAGGTCATTTGTGGGGAAAGCGTACTTTGACGCTCAAGGCTCAACAAACAGGCTTACCCACCGACTTTCAACTTCTTGCTAAATTATCAGCCACACAGCCACCAAGATTGCCTTGGTTGTGGTTCGTTCTCTGTGGTCTAGTCACATTCATGATAGCCATGTGGGCCTGCTTTTATTTTGGCTCAACTCATGACTCAACTCAAGACTCAACTCAGCAAAAGAAAGCCAAACATTCATCTTGGTCTTTACCATTGCTTACCACAATCAGCGCAAGTCCCTTGGTGATCCTTTCTTGCTTGGAAATAATGAGTCGTGAACAAGACACAGGCATTAAGGTGGCCGAGGGGCCATTAGTGGCGAGCCTTGCTTTGATCCCCATGCTTATTTTGGGATTAAGCCAATATAAAACAGCCGGAAAAAGTTCGTCATATCGTGTGGCCTATACCTACATGATGCCCACACTTTTAAGTGTAGGAATATTGGTTTTTGTGCCCTTTTCATTAGGCGTGGGCCTTTCCTTTATGAGACATCATCAAGGTGAGTTTACTTGGGTCGGCTTAAGTCATTTCATAGACATTTTATCAGCAAGTGATTATCCGCTGACCCATCCGCTGAACTTTTATTTCACTTTGGCAGTCACTCTTTTTTGGACGGCAAGTAATGTGGTGCTACATACAAGTATTGGTTTAAGCTTAGCGCTTTTACTCAATCGTAAGGGATTAAAACTCAAGGGGATTTATCGAGCATTGCTGATTATCCCGTGGGCGATTCCAAACTATATAACCGCTTTGATTTGGAAGGGAATGTTCAATCAGCAATATGGCTTAATCAATAAGTTTTTAGCCATATTAGGTATAGAACCCGTGTCATGGATGGGCAGTTTTTGGGGGGCAATGGCCGCTAATATCAGTACCAATACTTGGCTTGGTTTTCCCTTTATGATGGTGGTGACTTTGGGGGCCTTGCAAAGTATTCCGCAAGATCTTTATGAAGCCGCTCATTTGGCTGGCGCAAGTAAATGGCAAAGCTTTAAGTCGATTACCCTACCCCTATTAAAACCGGCCTTGTTACCTGCGGTCATCTTGGGCTCTGTTTGGACATTTAATATGTTTAATATCATCTATTTGGTCAGTGGTGGACAGCCCGGAGGCGCAAGCGATATTTTAATCACAGAAGCGTATCGTTGGGCCTTTGAACAAGATCGTTATGGCTATGCCGCCGCTTATTCTTTGATTATTTTCTTTATTCTGTTGGGTTATGCACGTTTGACCCAAAGAATGACCCAAGCGGCTGAGGAGGTCTATTCATGAGTACTTCGCAAACACAGTCGGTGAATCAGTTAAATCAGCATTGGCCACATTTGATTTTACTTCCACTCACCATGGTCATTCTGATTCCCGCGCTTTGGGTTTTAAAAATGGCGCTGAGACCGAGTCAATCCTTTGATTTATCCATCAACCCATTGCCTAGTGAGTTTAGCCTAAATAATTTTATTGAAGTGATGAGCGAGCCCTTATTTACAGTGCAGATTTTTAATTCGATTTGGGTATCAGCACTCACTACCTTAATCGGTGTGTTCTTTTCCTGTACAGCCGCCTATGCCTTGAGCCGTTATCGCTTTCCGGGTCGACAACTTGGCCTTAAGGCCTTTTTGGTCACTCAAATGTTTCCGGGTACCTTAATGATGATTCCACTTTATCAAGTCATCGACTTTTTAGGTTTATTGGATCAGGTGGCGGGTCTGGTTTTGGTCTATAGCACCACCGCCATTCCCTTTTGTGTTTGGAATCTCAAAGGGTACTTTGACACCATTCCCAAAGAAATTGAAGAAAGTGCTCTGATTGATGGGGCTGGGCCTTTTACTTTATTTTGGAAGATTATTATCCCTTTAAGTCGTCCGGCCTTGGCTGTGACAGCGTTATTTAGTTTTATGACCGCATGGAACGAATATATTTTAGCGGCGACCTTTATGAATGATGAGCGAGCCTATACCTATCCGGTACGCTTACAACAGTATGTAGGTGAATATAGCACTGAATGGGGACATTTTGCTGCTGGGGCGATCTTGGTTAGTGCTCCGGTAATGCTTTTATTTTTTGTTTTACAGAAACATTTGGTAGGTGGGCTTACCTCGGGTGGTGTAAAAGGCTGAGTGACAGTATACTTATTGTTGGATATGATCCGGATCCGATGTACACTCATGTTGAGTAGGTTAATATCTGAGCTGAGTAGAAACTATGCCTAAAATCTATTTCTATCTAATCACATTAATTTGCTTAGTTCTAAGCTCATTCTTAAGTCTTGAACTAGAGCCAAATCATCCATGGCAAGTGCACAGCGCTTGGATCAATGTAAGTAGGGCACAACCTCAGCTTGAAATTAAACGGCAAGCCATTCGCAATGGTAATCTTTATGCAAGCAACACCCGCTTGAGCTATGAGCAAACCAAGGCCATTGGTTGGTTAAAGACCTCAGCCGGTCGCTTTTGTACGGCAACAGTGATTTCAGACCGAGCGGTTTTAACCGCCAAGCATTGCTTCTATGGTGATCAGGCTCCACCCAGAAACTCAAACTTTAGTTTTGCAATTCTAGATGATCAAAGCGTCGAAAATCAAAGTCAAGATCCCTTAAGAGAGCCCTTTATTGCAGAGGCTGAGTTTTCTTTTCGCTTTGCCGATGTGATGCCCTTGGCTAATTTAGATATTGCTATGATCCGCTTTGTGGGACAGCCATTTAACCGAGCTGGATTACAGGCTTTACCGATCAATGCTTATCCATTAGAGGGGAGTTTAAAGCAGAATCTAACCGGCTCTTTAGTGGATGTTGCAGGGTATGGTGATACCTTGCATGACAACGAAGATGGGCGGTATTTTGCTTCGGTCAAATTAGAGCTGATTACCCCCACTTATATTGTGACAAATGGCCAAAATGAGCAGGGGATCTGCAATGGTGACAGTGGTGGCCCCTTACTCGCAAGCGGCGTCAACGGAGAAGTGACGATTTTGGGTGTGGTAACCAATGGAGATGAATGTTGTGTAGGTTTGGACCAACTCACGCGAGTTGATCTAGTCGCCAATGAGCTGATCACCTATGGCAATGCCTTTAGTGTGCCCAATACTCTTTATTCCGAAAACTGTTGGGGGATTAGTAAAGACTTTCAATGTCGGGGCAATACACTGCATTTATGTTTAGAGGGCGAAGCGGTCAGTGTGGACTGTGCCACAGAGCAAGTATGTGCTTTTGATTCACAAGATCAGCGTTTTGACTGTGTCGCCAAATCCGAAGTCGATTGTCCAAATGTAGGCTCAAAAGGTCTTTGCATTGACCCAAGCACCTTAGTCCGCTGTGAGTATGGTGAAGAACGTCGCATTACCTGTGTAAACTCAAGCTGTGGGGTGATTGCTGGTGGAGAACGCTCTGCTTGTATTAGCGGAGAAGCCTCGTTGAGTATCTGTAATCCGGACAATCAATCTAGGTTAGAATGGGCGAGTGAAGTTGTTTTTGAGGCCTCTAACTCCTGTGCGAGTCACTCAAAGACTTCCAAGAACTTGCTCATTATGTTTGGGGCGCTTTTTTTGATTCTTCAAGTAATTAGAAGTAAGTCAAGATTGAAAAGATATTAGATTACAGGTCTTTATGTTTCTAATGTGTGTTTTTTATTGTCAAAGGAATGAGCAGAAGGCTTGACAGGGT
This sequence comes from uncultured Myxococcales bacterium, assembly GCA_937146725.1. Taxonomy (GTDB): domain Bacteria; phylum Myxococcota_A; class Bradymonadia; order UBA7976; family VGTA01; genus CAKZRU01. The sequence continues at coordinate 13,822 of CAKZRU010000188.1, read as the reverse complement.
TAGTCTTGGTGACCAAGGTCATCCCAAATGATTTTTGTCTCCCCTAAACCTGTGTCGCTTGATGAGCCATGTTTTTTACTCATCACGACCAAAGCATTTGGAGTCTTTTGCTATGCAACAAGATGTACGTGTAATCAATGAATTAGTTCGACAAGAAAGTGCCTTCCTCGATGATGTATTCAATGAGGTAGATAAGGTGATTGTGGGCCAAAGAGTCATGGTAGAGCGTACTCTACTGGGTATGCTTACCGGAGGACATATCTTATTAGAGGGTGTCCCAGGATTGGCCAAAACCTTAACGGTGAATACTCTTGCTCAAACCATTAAAGCACAGTTTCAGCGTATTCAGTTTACGCCTGACTTACTTCCGGCGGACTTAGTGGGTACTTTGATCTATGATCAAAAGACCGGAGAGTTTGTGCCTAAAAAGGGCCCGATCTTTTCACAAATTGTGCTTGCAGATGAAATTAACCGTGCGCCTGCTAAGGTACAAAGTGCCTTGTTAGAGGCCATGCAAGAAAGACAAATCACCATCGGTGATACCACCTATCCTTTGGACAAGCCTTTCTTTGTAATGGCAACTCAAAACCCAATCGATCAAGAAGGTACCTATCCCTTACCGGAAGCACAGGTTGACCGCTTTATGATGTTGGTTAAGGTTGGTTATCCAACTATCGAAGAAGAGCGCATCATCATGGATCGTCAACTCAATCCAAGCGATTCTCCGGTTAAAGAGATCATCACCCCCGAGATCATTTCTAATGCTCAAAAAACCATCAATGAGGTTTATCTTGATGAAAAGGTGAAGGAGTATATTCTTAAGATCATCTTTGCGACCCGTAATCCAAGTGAGGTAAAGGGACTCGCTGATTATAGTAGCTTTATCCAATATGGTGCTAGTCCACGTGCAAGTATTTGGATGGCAAAAGCGGCTCGAACTCATGCCTTTATGAAGCGCCGTGGCTATGTCATCCCAGAGGATATCAAGGCGCTTGCTCCTGATATTTTACGTCACCGTGTGATTCCCACCTATGAGGCCGAAGCCCGAGACCTAAACAGCGATGACTTAATCCAACGTATTCTTGAAGCGGTGGAGGTCCCCTAATGACCCCGCATTCTCAGGAGATCCTTGCCGAGATCCGTCGCATTGAAATCTTTACCCGTCGCTTGGTAAACCAGCAGATGGCCGGACATTACCAATCGGTTTTTAAAGGCCGAGGAATGTCTTTTGATGAGGTGCGTCTATATAGTGTCGGTGATGACCCACGTACCATTGATTGGAATGTGACCGCTCGTACCGGTGAGCCCCATGTTAAGGTCTATACCGAAGAACGTGAACTTTCGGTCGTAATCTTAATGGACGTGAGTGGTAATATGGGTTTTGGAACTCGTGGTGCCCAAAAACGACGGGTCGCTGCCCGTTTAGCGGCTATGATGGCTTTTTCGGCCATTAAAAGCGGAGACAGAGTCGGCTTGATCACCTTTGGAGGCGATGTGCATCGCTACGTACCTCCTAAAAAGGGCCGAACTCATGTTTTGCGTCTGATCGACGAAATCTTGACTCAAGAAGGACAGGGCGAAAGTGCTGATCTAGAAAAAGCACTGCAGTTTTTAAATAAGGTGAATCGCCGTAAAGTGGTGGCCTTTTTGATTTCTGACTTTTTATCACCGGCCTTTGATCATGCGCTTAATGTCTCGGCTCGCCGTCATGATTTAATTCCTTTGGTTTTGACCGATCCTGCTGAAGAAGCGATGGCTAAAATAGGTTTAGTCAGCGTACAAGACGCAGCGAGTGGGGAACTCAGCTTCTTTGATTTTGGTGCGCAAGGTGTAGCGCAATATGCCCAAGCTCAAGCTCGCCGGGATGAGGTCTTACAAGACTTATTTAAGCGAGCGGGTGTAAGTCATATCAAAGTCAAAACCGATGACCAAGACTATGCCGCCCCGCTAATCAATTACTTTAAGATTCGCTCAAAACGAGGTTAATCGTTTAGGTCCACCCATCTCTTAAAGAACCATACCTCAGAGATATGAATTAGGATAAGCATTGATGAGTTACAGAAAGCATCTGCAAAGTGCCCTTTATCTTTCGCTTTTATCAATCATGATAACGAGTGAACTCTGGGCCCAAGACCTAAATCCAAGTCCACAAGCTCAAGTACCGGCTGATCAGTCGTCAAAGACAGTACCAAAGACAGTATCAGCTAAGTCAAAAGAAGCCCAAGTTGACTCTAGTTCTTCCGCTTCTCAAGACCAAGTAGAGCCCAGTCCTCAACCTCAAGGGCCTCCACCGGCACCTCCACAAGCAACGATGGAATGCTCGCCTAAGCCCATTCCGGTCGCTGCACCTTTAACCTGCGTAGTCACTATTACCCATCCTGAAAGCATGACGGTCAAGGTAAACGCGCCCCCAAGTGCCGAGAGTGGTCAAGCCGCCTTACCGGAGCCCACGACCGACGGACAGTTAATCACTAAAAGACTGTTTACGATTAGACAGCTTGAGCTGAACAAGCCTTTGCGGGTTAAAAATGTTCAAGTGTCATGGAGTGCTGTGGGTGGCCATGAGGGCGTAGTCAAACTCCCCAATCAAAAGATTCCAATTCGCTCAACCCTTATGGGAGTAAGCGCACCACTTGCCAAAGATTTTGCTAATCCAAGCGGTCAAAAAAGTGACTTGGGAGCTAATGAAGCTGATTTAGTCAAGGCTCAACAAGGGTTTTGGCAAAGACACGCTCCGCCTTCATTATTAGAACCAAATTGGACCTTAATTGTGATTCTTTCGATGTTGGCGGTTTCGGCTATGGGGATCTTTTTAGGTTGGGTGATTCGTATGTGGGCTGAAGCCCGTGCCCGTAATCGAGCGCCCTATGTCGACCCTCGACCAGCCCATGTGATTGCCTTTGAAGCCCTTGATAAGCTTGCTTCAGCACGCCTTATCGAAGATGGTGCCTTTAAGATTTACTCCCAAAGACTTTCGGAGATCGTCCGCGCATATTTTGGTAAGCGCTATGACTTTAATGGCTTAGAAATGACCTCAGATGAACTGAGAGAGTCTTTAAGTACTCTTGAGTTAACGCCGGAAGCTTATTTGGTTTTAGAAGACTTTTTAAGTGATACTGACTTGATTAAGTTTGCGGATTTGAGTACCTCGGCCTCTGCCTTAGAAGAAAGCCGTAGTCGTGTGTATCGCTTGATCGATATGACCAAGGCTGAAGAACTTGACGAAGAAAGCACTGAGGAAAGTTCTAAACTGAACTCTGAGAAAAGCTCAGAGTCCAAGGAGAGTGCAGTATGATTTATTTTGATTATGAAGCACGTTATCTATGGTTTTGGCTCGCCGGTTCTATTCTGTGCTTACTCCTCTGGTTAAGAGCATGGTTTAAGCGTAATCATCGCGCGGGCCTAGTTTTTCCAAGTCAACGTTTGCATGGCTATGGGATTAAGCTTGGTTGGCGTGCCAAAGTCGCTCATTTCCCCTTGGTTCTACGCTTATTAAGCTTTGTTTTTATCTTTATGGCCTTGGCTCGACCACAAGTTCCTCAAGATGAAACGGCCGAAGTAGAAGGCATTGACATTGTGGTCGCCATGGACGTATCAGGCTCGATGAGTTCTATTGACATTAGCGAAGAAGCACTCATCGAACAGCAAAACAAGGGCTTAACTCCAGACAATCGCTTTCAGGTAGCGGTAAAGGTCATCAAAGACTTTATTCAATCGCGCCAATACGACCGCGTGAGCTTAGTGGTCTTTGGCAAAGAGGCCTTTTTACAGTTTCCTTTGACTTTAGATTATGGGGTTATGCTCAAGATCTTAGATCAAATGGAATTGGGAGATGTAAATGGTGAAGGAACAGCCATTGGTAATGCTTTGGCAATGTCTTTGGCGCGCTTACAAGAAAGTGAAGCCAAGTCGCGCTTAGTGATTTTACTTACCGATGGTGAAGATCGCGGAAGTAATGTTGCGCCTCGTCAAGTCGCTGAGTTATCCAAAGAAAAAGGCATTCCGGTATTCCCCATCTTGGTCGGAAGCGAGGCCCAATCTTGGCAACCGTCAAACATGGTGGATATTTATACCGGACAGCGCAGCTATCAGGCGGTAGAAAATCAGGTAAACCCTCAACTTCTTAAAGAAATCGCTAAAACAACAGGTGGGCAATACTACCGAGCCACCGACTCCGAATCACTGTCTCATGACTTCCAAGATATCTTAGATAGCTTTGAGAAATCACGCTTGGTTGATTATGCCGTTGCTGAGCGAACCGAGCTGTTCCCATATTTTATTTGGGCGGCTTTACTCACGATTATGTTGGAACTTTTATTAAGTACTCTTGTGCTTAGGAGGTACCCCTAATGCGTATCGCCTATATGGAACTTTGGTGGCTAGGTTTAGCACCAGCGCTTGCGATTGCCCTTTTTTTATATGCAAGTTGGCGTCGTAATCAAATTTCAAAGGCCTTGGGAGAGGCCCATTTAATTGAGTTATTGACCGAATCCTTATCTTTGGAAAAACGCCTGCTTAAAATCATTATTGTGATCATTGCCTTGGGAACTTTGGCTTTGGCAGGGATGCGTCCCCAGTTTGGTCGACGCTCAGAAGTACAGCAGCAAAGTGGTATTGATGTGGCGGTCGCCTTTGATATTAGTAAGTCAATGCTAGCCCGTGATGTTCAGCCCTCACGCTTGGATGCCGCTCGTGCCTTGATGACCCAATTAATCAATCAACTTTCCGGACACCGCTTAGCGCTTATTCCCTTTGCCGGTATTGCCTTTACCCAATCGCCATTAACTGCAGACAAAAGCGCCTTTAGGCTCTTTTTAAGAGGCTTAAATCCACAGCAAATGCCCATTGGTGGGACCAACTTAGCCATGGCGATTAGGGAAGGCGTGAAGCGTCTTAGTGGGAGTGCGGACAAGGGTGACCGGGCAAGTCGAAGTCGAGTTTTATTGTTGATTACCGATGGAGAAGATTTATCGGCAGAAGCTGGTGCAGATGTTAAGGAAGCAGCCCAAGAGGCCAAAGATGCCGGTATTTTATTATATGCGGTTGCGGTGGGTACGCGTTCGGGTGAGCCCATTCCCATTTTAAATAAGGATGGTACTCACGCCGGATATCAAAGAGACCGAAGTGGTAAGCCGATTTACAGTAAGTTAAATATGCCCTTGCTTGAGGAAATGACCCGCTTGGTAGATCCGGAAGGTAAGGATCGTAAAAAGGTTTTTCAACTCGATGGTTCTCGTCCACTGTCTTTTGAATTAGCCGAAGCTTTTAATCAGCTCCAAAAAAGTAAGCTAGAAAGCTCGGTACGCCATCGTTATGGCGAAAAATATGCGTATGCCTTAATTCCTGCCCTTTTACTTTTGCTTTTAGAACTTTTAATTTCTGATCGTAAAAAACTCAGTGTGTCTTCAACAACAAACACAACGACAACAAGCACAAATCAAGAGGAGGCCGTATGAATACTCAGCATCCCCTACGTTGGATTTTACTTGCTGCGATTACCGGTTTTGGTTTTAACCCCATGCTCTGTGAGAATGGGGCCTTAGAAGATGCGCGTGAAAAATTACGTCAGCTCGATGGAGAGGGGGCTAAGCAAGTTTTACAGCAAGAAGAACTTGATGCACCCGAAATACACTTAGCTCGTGCATTGGCCCATTATCAGCTTAAAGAGTTCAAAGAGGCCACAACCTCGCTTGATCAAGTTGATCGCTTGCTTGCTGATGCCCAAGCGGGTGGCGACAAAATGGAACTCAAACGCCTAGAAACCCTAATGCTACGCCTCGCCGAAGGTCGAGGTTGGGTTGCTTTGGGTGAAGAACGTTGGGAAGATGCCCAAGTCGAGTGGCTCAAGGTGCTCAAGGCGCATCCAAATGATGAGGATGCTCGGTGGAATTATGAACTTGCTTGGCATAAGTCTAATCCGGCCTGTGCTTTACGCGAGGACGACCATGAGCCGGACGACACTTTGCAAGATGCACCTGAATGGGTTAAAGAAAAAGCCGAAAAACGCTTACTGTGTCCGGGTGCTACCGATGCTTATTCGATCGAGCTTCCCCAAGGAGCGATTTTTACTGCCAAAGTTGAGGCCAAGCTTTTAGATGACCAAGATGAGGAAGCCGGCCGACAGGTCAAGCTTAAGCTTTATCGCCCCAATACAACCGGACTTGATCAAGCTGTCAAAGAGGTCAGTCTTGATTTAGCACCGAGTGAAGCGGAGGGAAGCTTGCCCGCAAGCGGTAGCCTTAAATTGAATCTCGAGCAAGTCAACGAAGCCGGTCGATGGGTCATGTGGCTCGAAGGCATTGGCCGAGGCGAAATAGAATACTCAATCGTTCCCGAAATTGACATTCCTTGTCCGCAAGGCGAAGATGACCTAGAGCCCAATGATGATGTTCAATCAGCAAAGCCATTACAAGGTGAAGAAAAGGGAAACCTAAAGATCTGTCCGGGTAATGATGATTGGCATATTGTTGGTGTACCCGAAGGAGAATATCGAACGCTTGAAGTTTCATTTGATAACAAGCGTGATCCTTTCTCGGTGATCGTTTTTGACACCAAGGGGCAAGTGGTTAAGGCCTTAAACAGCAGTGAGCATGAAAAAGGCGTGATGAAAATTCGTTTACCTGAAACTGGTGTGGCCGAAAAGTTTGAGATGCCACAAGCACCTCAAGCACCCACTAACCCACAGGTTGATCCACAAATCACTCCTCCTTTAGCACCTCCAAATCAACCGAGTCCATTATTGCCCGCTCCGGTACCCGCTACACCAAATCAAGTGCCTCAGCAAGCTCAGCCAACAATGCCAATGCCTCAGCAAGTTATGCCGGCTCCAATTATGCCAAGCACAGTGCCAAGCACAGTGCCAAGCACAGTTCAGCCCAGTGCCACTGATCCAAATGCAGGAAAGTCGGACGGCAATCAAGATGAAGCAAAAGAAGAGGAAAAGAAGGGACCACCGACGCCTTACATTGTGAGAGTGACTGCGACCGCTAATCCAAATCAAACTGTGGCTTTGGGTAACCGCTATGCGATCAAGATGAGCCCACCGCAAGAGAGTGGAAAAGATGAAAATAAAGATCAGCAAGATCAGCAAGATCAGCAAGATCAGCAAGATCAGCAAGATCAGCAAGAACAGCAAGATCAGCAAGATCAGCAAGAACAGCAAAAGCAAGAACAGCAACAGCAAGAACAGCAACAGCAAGAACAGCAACAGCAAGAACAGCAACAGCAAAACCAACAGCAGGTTGACTTACAGCAGTTGATTGACTCTCTTGACGAGCATGAGCATAACCCTCAACTTGAAAAGGCACTGAAACTTGCTCCCGCCTTACCACAAATGGAGGATTATTAATGCATTGCCTTAGCAAGTCGATTGGAATGCTCTCCTTTGGTCTATTATTCTCATTGCTAGCATATACACCTACAGCTTCCGCCGCTGATTCTAGGATTACAGCGACGGTCAATCGAGATCATATCTCGGCCAAGCAAACCGTCAGTGTCAATGTGGTTGCCGAAATCGCCGGTACCACCAGCCAAGCTCGTTTGATTGAGCCGTCTTGGAGTGAGCAAGGTTGGCAGGTGTTGGGTCGTTCTCATATGACGCAAATGCAAATTATCAATGGCTCAACCTCACTTGAAGTCACGTATACCTATCAACTCAGACCCACGCGCATGGGTGATTTGCTGATTGGACCTTTTAAGGGATCCGGTACCGCTCGTGGCTTAGTATCAAATGTTTTAAACATCAAAGTATCGGACAAGGCACCACCAAGAAGCCAAGCCGAAAAACGCCAAAATAATCAATATGCCCAAATTAAGTGGAATGTTGACAAAGAAGAAGTATGGCTTGGGGAGCGGATCGATGCTTCGTTAGTTGTGTATGTACGCAATAAACTTCGCCTTACTGATTTGAGTGTACCTGATATTAATCTGCAAGGTTTTTGGGCCGAAGAAGCTGATCCGCCTCGACGTAGTCCTTTCGTGTCATTACAGGGCAATACCTACAGTCAAAAAGTGATCAAACGAGACTTATTGACGCCACTTAAGGCCGGTGAGCTTTCGTTACCAAGCTTTGATGTGAACTTAGTGGTGGGTACCCATAGCTTTTTTACCGAGACTCAAGAGGTGCCACAAACCGTGCCTCCTCTAAAGATTAAGGTAAAGGCTTTACCGCCCAATCCACCCAAGGGCTTTCGTGGACCCACCGTCGGACAAGTTCAGGTACAAGCCACTCTTGATCGCACCCGAGTACGTGCTGATGAAGGTGTGCAATTAAATATTAAAACCACTACAACAGGTCTTCTTGCGAATACACCTGCGATTGAACTCCCATATGTTGAGGGTTTACGTATCTTCCCGCCCACCGAGCGTACCAATACGCAAAACTTTGGTGGCAAAATTCGCTCAGTGCGCACTCAAACATGGCTGATTAAGCCGGAGCGTTCTGGGCAGTTTACGATTCCCAAGATTTCCTTTCCCTATTTTGACCCACGCCGAGGTGAATATGACTTTGCTAAGTCAAGACCCTTGAGATTTACTGTCATAGGGGAGCCCAAGGCGCAGGCACAGGCAACAGGAGCGCCATCATTAAAAGGAAATCAAGGTAATACATCTGCTGCGAAAACGGCCGGTTCAAAGCAAAGATTGCAAGGTAAAACTGCTCAGCCCAATGCCGCCGAGCAGCTTGGAGTGCATCTCAAGTCAATTATGACCGAAGCAGTCAGCCTCCAAGAACAGGCTATTCCTCGTTGGTTTTGGTGGCTTATCGGTCTGTTTGGACCCTTGGCCTTAGTTTTAAGTGAAATCAAAGGTTCATTAAAGTTACGCAATGAGCGTACCGCCTCAAGTCGAGCGCAAGGTCGAGCCGGTAAAGCTGCCATTAAAGCCATTGAAGCCATTTCACTTGAGCCCTTTGACTTTGCAGCTTTAGACGATGCTATTGGCCTGTATTTAGAAGCAAGATTTCAAACACCCTTCCAAGGTTTAACCCGTGAGCAAGCGAGTGAACACCTACATAAAGAGGGCTTATCCCAAGAACTTATTTCGGGATATACTGAGCTAGTAGAGGTCATTGATTTTGCCAGATTTGCGCCAGGTGCAGGTCAAAATCAAGGTCAAGAAGCACAGCGTTTGGCTAAAATCTGGATTCAGCTTGCCGAAAAACAACTCAAAGAGAACTCTAAGGTAATAGATACTAAGGTTAGTCAAGTTTCCTTACTGCTAGGTTTATGTTTAAGTATTGGACTTAGCTCAATACTTTTAGCCAGTCCTGCACAGGCCCAGCAGTCAGCAAGCCAAGCTAAGAAGCAAAAGGCTAGTCCATCAGCAAGCCAAAACACGGGTGATCATTTCTTTTGGTCGGGTGATTATCAATCTTCGGTAAAAGCCTATCAAAACCAACTTAAGCAAGAGCCTGCCTCAGCCCAACTTTGGTATAACTTAGGCACAGCCTACGCCTTTGGCGGGCAATTTGGCCAAGCCTCATATGCCTTGCATCGCGCTGAGCTTCTTGCTCCCAATCATGATTTAATCGCTGAACAAATCGAATTAGTTAATCAAGCCATTAGCGAAGATGGTGTACGGCGACCCGGTCAAAGACGCTTGGTGCTTCCTGATGAAATCACTAGTAGCGGCGGGATCTTAGCCTTGTTTACCGCCAGTGCCAGCGAAGCCCTAAGCCTAGTATGCTTTTCCTTAGCCTGCTTAGTTTTATTACTGATTAGACGACAAAAAGATGAAACACTAAGAAGCGATGCCAAAAGCATCAAACGCTTGGCCAGTTTAAGAGTGCTTACCGTCATCTTAGTTGTTATTTCAGCTTTATCCGCTTTATCATGGTGGGCCAAGGTCGAAAACGAGTCCTTAACCCAAGGGATTGTGATCGCTAATCGAGCAGCCCTTTACCGTGGTCCAGGTGAGCAATATGAGGTAGAGGTCAATGTCGCCGGAGGTGTTAAACTCGAGCTTCAAGGCGAGCGTGAAGCATGGCGCAGAGTCAAGCTCTCCGACGGCAGAGAAGGATGGATGAGCACTAAGGATTTAAAGGCTTTACCTTAGGGCTAAGTTTGTTAAGTTCCTGATCATCAAGCTCAGAGAAACTTGAGCCATTAACAGTTGATCTCTTAGTTGTTTTATATCTTAGCTTGTTGCGTTGACTAAATCATTCTTCTACTAGCGAGCCAAATAAGAAAAATTAACCTCAAGATCTAGCCCGGAGTGAGCACAGTCTAAGTCATGGTCATTATCTCCAACCACTACTATTTTAAAGATGTGTTGACCATCTGTTCCGGTAGTGGACAAACGATTATTTGTGAGATTATCAAAAGCGATACTTAATCTTCCATTACTTTGAGTGCCAGGAATAAGACAGTCGGTCGCTCCTTCAATACAGGTGGCTTCACCAAGATCTGTTGTACTGAGCCCACGGATTCTCGACCAATCATATCTTGGTAAGCCATCCACCGACTCAAAATGACTAGCAAAGTTAACACTGCCTATCAGTGGAATATCGTTAAGTAAGAGCATTAGCTCATCATCAAAGTAGAAATCTTCATTTGAAGCGCTCAATGAAAAGCCACAGAGTTTTCCTCCCTGAGGGATGTCTAGTACAGCTGTTTGTTCTACACGAGCGCTTACTACTGCTCCGGTTGCCTCTAAATTATCTTCAACACCAAAAGGGCAACTTGGGGTAAGGGCGGGTAAGTTAATTATGGTTGTGCCTAACTGCATAGTCATACCTGAGTTATCTTCGCACCCTATCCATTCTCCATTACTACAGACCTGCATTCTTTCAACATTCGGATCGCATAAACAAGGTCTAACGATCTCTTCATCAATCCGGCCATCACAATCATTATCGACCCCATCACATGTTTCGTTACTCACGGTTTCACAACCACATGATGGATCTGTATCTTCATCAACTCTTCCGTCGCAGTCATTGTCTAGTTGATCACATAATTCAGGAGTAGGACCGACAGAACCTATGCACTCCTGCCATTGTTCACCATTGCGATCACATTCACGTCTTCCATCACGACATTCTCCTATTCCACGAGTAGTCGCTGAACCGGCATAACAAGAGTTGTCCTCAGTACATTGACACACGATGCCTTCATCCACTTGACCATCACAATCATTATCGAGAGCATCACAAGTTTCGGGGATACATTCTGTGATTTCTGCTCCACCGACAGTTCCTGCAGTCACCATATTCATTCCAGCGAGACTTTCACCACCACTAAGTTCACTAGAACTAGCAGGCATCATCGTTTCACCAGCGAGAGAATCTGTACCTCCAGATAACGATTGCATACCACCCTCATAGCCAGCAGTTACAGGAGAAAGAGTGCTTGTCGAATCATCACAAGCAAAAGTGATCACTAAAGCTGATAAGCAGATCATATAAGTTGTTTTCATTATGCGATACTTTCTAAGTAATTAGACTTACTATTTATTTAGGCGTCCAATACTTAGTTTTAGAGAGTAAGTCTATATAAATATAACGATCGTTATGTTTTTGAGACACTCATGTAATAGTATGATGAAAAGTTCTGAATTAGAGCAAAGCCTATCAGCTATGATGTTGATGCATAAGCTATTGAATAGTAGACAGCAGATGCATTGTGATCAAAGCGGAAGCGAAATAATCAATCATCAAAATGATTGTGACAAAGCTACTTTCTTATTTGAAAAACAGATTATTGCTGAACTCAACTCTACCGACGTAACGCTGTGATCGTTGGTAAACCTGTACCCGAAACATCTAAGTTTAATGCATGGGCAATGGCACTAAACATTTCGGGTTCGGTCATTTCTCGACCGGGCTCCGGCTCACCACTCATTGGATCAAAACCATAGGTTAGAGTCGTACTTGGATCTACTCCACCATATACTCGACCGCCATTAATCATTGGAGAGATGAGTAAAGCTCCATTATTCAGATGATGACCACTGCCAAAATCATCAGCATTTGCTGGTCGGTTACGAGTTCGGCCAAACTCGGTTGCAAAGTAAATCATAGAGCGATCCCAATAACTGGTACCATTCATGAGTTCACGCCCTTTAAGCAGTCTTATTAACTTATCTGAAATTGAATACAAACGTGACCACATTAAAGCTTGTCCTGATCGGTGAGCTTGGTGTGAAAAGTCAAAAGCTAAGGGTGGGCTATCAACAGCTTGGCTAACATTCATACCAACCAAAGGAGAAAAATCAGGGCTAATCGTAACAGTGACCGAAATTCCCTGAGTGATCAGCAAATAAGCCAAAGCCGCCTGAGCCTCTAATGGGTCTCTCAGAGTATTGGGAAAAGCTTCTCGAATTAATGCTGTATCTTCTGCATTATTTAAGCCGTAATTTCCCAACGGAGTAAGCGGTGAATCTGAAATGAAGTTTAAGCGATTGATTAAATCTTGCTCTTCAAACTCGGGCATTAATTCATTGCGATGCTGAAGCCAGCGTTTAAGACCGGGATCTTCGGCAAAAGTCTTTACAAACTTTGAGTTTTGATCGAGTTGTCCGTTACGCCAAGCCCTGGCTTTAGCGATCACTGAACTTGGTAAAGCGATTTCATCTTGTGAGCTTAAACCAACATGACCATGTAAGCCCAAAGGCCATAGTAAGGGTGAAGAAATAAGCTCCGCTGATGCATAGCTCGGCAGGCTAGGATCATGACCAGCCTCAGCATAGCCATCTACTGCCATATTTACATTCGCTAATGGGGACTGTGCCCCAAATTGACTAGCAAAGGCCTCTTGGATCGTTCTTCCGCCCCATGCTTCATTACCGGTAAGCGCTCTTTTTTGTGCGATAGCATGATTAACACTCGTGCCTGTATATGTCAGAACGGCCATATCTTGGTGGTACTGATCAAGAAAGTTTTTTTGATCAAAAACACCTCGATAGGGAATACTGCCCAAGCTGTCCACTTCTACTCTGGTTGCTCGAAATGGACTACCATAAGGGGAGTAAACGTCAGCATCCGGAAAGCTATTTAGATCATTTCGTCCGACCTCACTTGATCTTTGGGCCAAGACGCTATCGATAATACTCGCCCCGCCAGCGCAACCAATGACGATCAGAAACTTAGGCAACTCTCCAGTTTGAGCAAAACTCAATTTCATCATCGACTGTGTTGGGTTAAGCCCAAGGCTTAAGCCTGCTCCTGCAAGCCAAGAGAGTACCCGACGACGATTTACTTGCTTTGTTTTAGTTTTCATTTTCTACTCCCTCAGTAAAAGATAAATTCGGCGCTAGTGAATATGGCTAAACAAGATCCCCAAGCCCAAGCAGGGCCGGATAATTGAGCATTTGGTGCAGCCGCAATCTCATTGTAAAGCTCCTGTAAACCTTGTAATTCAGCCTCATTCGCTTCTCTTAGAAATGCTCTTCGAAACAGCGTATTGACGACTTCTTGAACTTCGGGGTCAGTGGGATTACTCAAGTTATTATTTTGATCGAGAGTTAGCTTAAATATCTTGGCATTTGCAGGGTTTTGAAAGTCTTTATTGATCCTTAGTCCACAGGCAGCATAAACCACACGCTCAAGTGCGATTGGTGCAGTGACCGAACTTAACTGAGTTGGAGAGTAAATACTTTGAGTTTCAGGCGCAATTCCTCCCAAGGCTAAGCGGTGTACGAACTCAAGACAGGGGAATGAACCCAACTCATTACAAAGCTCGTCACTCTCTAGTTCTAAGGCACTACTCAGGTCTGCACTAAATTGTCGGTAATCCTTTCGCTTTAAGGCAGGCTTCAAAGACTCTACAGGACCTTCAGGATTAATTTCCCCGCCAGTGACTTCACCACCAGTGACTTCCCCGCC
>CAKZRU010000187.1 GCA_937146725.1 uncultured Myxococcales bacterium | reverse complement strand
AAGATTTTAAGTAGCTGAAACCTTTGTAATTCTCCCAATGATAAGTCAGAGGGGAACTGTTGAAGCAGCTCTTTACTTAAATTGAGTTTGGTAAACATCCTTTGAGCATGACTTTGAGCGAGAACAAAGTCGTGAGCAGACCTAGACTTTGAGCTTAGATAGTAAAAAGAGGCAAGGTTTTCGGTAAGCGATAGCGAGTCAAAAAACTGCACATGCTTTGCTTGCCAAGCCACATTATTCAAGCGCCATTCACTACGTTCTTGGTCATTTAGCAAATGTAAGCCCACATCACCCACCCAAACTTCACCTTGAGTCGGTACAGTCCATCCGGCAAGGATTGATAATAAGGTAGACTTGCCACAGCCACTGACCCCAACCAGTGCTAAACTTTCTCCAAGCGCTATCTCAAGATAAGGAATATCTAAAATCCAAGGGCTCTCATCTTGCCAACGATGCTTAAGTTGAATCAGCTTAATCACAAGCCACCTTCAAGCTCGGGGCGTCGTCTTTGAGATAAGGGTTCCAAGGCCACTATTTTCCACTTGTACTGTGCTTGTTGCTTCTGATCTTGCTGAGTAAGCTGCTCTTTAACTTGAGCAAGGGCATATAATGCATGGTAATCATTGACTCGTCGATGGCTATGTCCCCAATGTTCGACAAGACCCGAAATCCGCCATTGATATTTAAAAACATATACTTGCGTCAGCTGTAGATCTGATATTTTTTTAAAAAAACGTGATGATAAGTCAGCAATTTCCAACTGCTCGATCTTCAGTGGAATAACATGGCTGACCTTTGCCCGAGCGCCACCTTCATCCTTTAAAACCAATGCATCATAAGTCGCCTGAAAGACTTGATCTAAGACCGAGCCATGTAGAGCTTGACTTAAAGCCTGATAGATTTCTTCATCTACCTCATGGTCAAAGGCTTGATAGATGGCACGGTGAGTCTTTTGAAAAAGGAGAGTTAGATCTTGGGGCACAGAGTTTTGGGTTTGTGTACCACTTACATAAGCTTTAAGTCTTTGCCACCAAGACGGCCTTGAGTTAAGCGTAGTACGCTGGGATTTATATTTGGACAATGTTGTCAAATGTTGCTTGGTAAAAGCACGACGCCAAATCACTTCGGGTTCTTGGGGTGTAAAACTCAATGGAGTAATCTGTTGAGGATCAATGATTAATCCTAAGGCTTCTTTTGTACTTAGGTTTTTAAGCTTTCCCAATTGATGCCGGCTATTTTGCTTGCGCTTAGATTTAGATTTAATGAACCAGTCTTGGCTTTTCCAAAAAAAGTGTATTTCAGACAGGTTAGCAGGCTTTTTTAATGGGTAGATAAGAGAAATAACTAGGGCATCTTGTGTTCCTGAATGGCTTTCAATCTCGGTAGAGTTCCCAGCTTTAGATTTCCCAACTTTAGATTGCCATTGGCGTATAAACCGTTGGTTTTGATCTTGAGCTTGATTGGGATAGTTAATCACTAAGTCAATTTTTTGGACTTGAGGTTGATAGCTTTCTTGATTGACTGAAATAGGTAAGTTCTCTTGAAGCTTAATAAGCAAAAGCTTAAGTTGCTGATCACTAAGGATTTGCTCTGACAGGTCATTTAAGTCTAGATTTACCCTTTGAGCTTTGGGCATGTGCTTTGTTTGAACTAAATCCAAAGGTAGACCCAAAGTAGCCTTGAGGTCTTCACCACTTAAATCATAGCTCACAAACAGAACGATTTCTTGGCCTTGCCAAGCATGAGCATGAACATCAGGGGTGTTTAAAAAGAACGATCGAAAGACTGATAAACACAAGGTTAAATATAAAAAGGGTTCACAATAGCGTGGTTGAGTTTGAGTCTTTTTTGTCATGAAGCTCATCCATTAGTAGCCATATGCCAGAAATACGATTTAAGTATTTTCTTTTACAATATTAGGGACTGATTCTGACGAGGCATTCATTGCCATAGAAGTATTTGAGCTTGTTGCAGCCAACAAATCAAGCGGGCTTGAGCTCGTATCAAGTGAAGCATGATCTTGAGATTTGGATTTAAGACGTTTTTCGTCCTCTTGAGAAATGACACCGGAGTCAAGAAGGACTTCAAAAAAGCGTGCATTTAGACGATGCCAAACCTCAAACTCACCGGGGGCTTCCACACTTTTTGCAGTACTGAGCATGACATATGATACTGCGCCCCACATCTTATGTTGAGGACCAACCACCGAGAGTAATTCTCTGACAAAATGTCTAGAAACTCTCATGTATCCAGCGTCATCAAAGGGGAGGATGCATTGAGACATGAACTCAAACATCTCATAGTTAGCCTTGATGGCAAACTCTCGACTTTGGCCAAGGTTGGTCAATAAGTGCACACAGCGTTCGGTGAGTTCCGTGGGAGATTGCTTTATTTCTCTATGAAAGCGTGGTGCATTAATAATACCTGAAATTAAATGTAGCGCACTCATTTTTGTATCTGACATAATTTACTCTCTATTTGTTAGTAAAACTGCGATCAGTACTCGAAGCCTAATAAATTTCTGTCACAAAAGTATATGATCATTCGTCTTCTAATAGGAAGTGATTAAACAATCAAGCAGTAAACAGTATGCACATAAACCAACAAAGACATCCATTTGCCCCTGTCATCAAGCTGCCGGACAGGTATGATATCCTAGATTTAAGTGATGGTCCCTATCAAGCGAGTTCACAGATTTATTCGGTAGGGAAATACAATGAAAAGCGTATGAATGTGTATGAGCAAGACTTATTCCACCAAGATCGAGAAGCTCGAAACATTCATATGGGCATTGATATAGGTGCACCGGTTGGCACTCCTATCTATACATTTGATGATGCTAAGCTTGTACAACAAGCATACCGATCTGATTTAGGAGATTATGGCTACTGCATGATTTTAGAATACCGTTGGACGCAAGACGAGCCATTGCAAGCGCAGCATACCGTTGTGAACAAGGGTGATTTATATTGGGCTTTATATGGTCATTTGGGAGCAGAGTCCTTGGCCTTACATCCTATAAATACCTATATTCCCAAGGGTGCAGTGATCGCCTATATTGGCAATGAGTCTGATAATGGTGGTTGGACACCACACCTACATTTTCAACTCACTGTGAAGGCACCGACAGAGTGCGACCTACCCGGTGTAGTGAGTGAGTCTGAGTATGATACTGCCTTAAATACATATCCGGACCCTCGACAGGTTTTAGGACCACTTTATTAAGTTTAAATACAGATAATTATGATGAATTTTGGAGTTTGAGACGATGATTGGCTATCTTAAAGGACAAGTTGCTGTACGAAAAGCGGATTTGATTATTTTGGATGTAAATGGAGTTGGGTATGAGTTATGCTGCCCCTTGACCACAGTTGAGAAATTACCTGAATCGGGCGAGCCCGCTGAAGTTTTTGTAAAAACTCATGTGAGGGAAGATCAAATTACTCTTTTCGGTTTTTCGAGTCTTGATCAACGTAAGCTCTTTGAATATCTAACCTCTGTATCAGGCGTTGGACCACGTTTGGCGCTTGCTTGCTTGAGTGGCATCATTGAAAAAGAACTGGTTGGTGCTATTGTTAATGGGGAAGCTAAACGCTTATCATCAGTACCAGGTATTGGCAAAAGAACCGCAGAGCGTATCATATTGGATTTACGTCCAAAATTTGAAAAAGCATATCCACTCAACGAGGCGATTGCTGATGCGAGTCCGGTGCTAGAAGACCTCAAAAGCGCATTACTCAATTTGAATTACCCAACTGCACAAGTCAATGGGTACATAGAAGAGATGAAGGAAGAAGCTAAAAAACTCACCTTTGATGAGCTACTTCGAGGCGCTATTGCTCGCTTTACTTTTTAGAGGATTTGTTCAAAAATCCTTAAGTGTTTGATTGCCTTTCCGATGAGTTTAAAGCATATTGTATTTGTAAAAATACCTTTATTGTTAGCTACGTTCACTCATCTAAGGACATTTCATGCGCAATCATTCTGCCCACTCATGCGAAGTTAGTCCGGTTTTAGGATTATTTAATGATCATGAAACCAAGCTCAATTCGAGTAAAAAATACCAAGTATTGTATAGTAAGTTCAACATCAGCTTGGTTTTCAGTAGTCTAGTTATTTTCTTTACTTTCGCTTATGCCACACCGGCTCAAGCTCAACTCGCCTTTTGTGGTGATGGCGTCGTTGATGTTGGTGAAGAATGCGATGATGGGAATAGCATTGGGTATGACACATGTAACAACAGTTGTGTACAGGGACTAGACATTCAGCTGTTATCAATTCCGGGCGGGGCCTTCCTAATGGGAACAAACCGCGGCGAAAAAGATGAAGCGCCCGAACACGAGGTTAAACTTCAAGATAATTTTTTGTTTTCCAAAACAGAGGTGACTCACAAGCAATATAAAGCCTGTGTTGATGCCGGAGATTGTTCAACACCCGCCACGGGCAATGGCTGTGTATGGGGAACTCCGGACAGTGACGATCTACCTATCAACTGTGTTAACTGGAGACAGGCGAACGAGTTTGCCAACTTTGTAGGCTTACGTCTACCCACTGAAGCCGAATGGGAATATGTGGCCTCAAGTGGTGATGGAAGAACCTATCCTTGGGGTGAAGATGCGCCAAGTTGTGAGTTTATGGTCCTTAAGGAATGTACTCTACTCGCTCAACCAGTTTGTAACTCTGTAGATGCGCCACGAGATTCACAACTCAGCAATCAGCGCTTTCCTATTTGTGACCTTGTAGGTAATGTTGCTGAGTGGGTAGAGGATAACTATTCCTTAAATTATCGGGATGCCTCTCCAACCGGTATTCCTTATATAACCACAGACCGTAGACTTAAGTTTTATCGTGTTCTTCGTGGAGGGGCGTGGTTCTCTAATCCAATTCAGTTTCGAGTCACTGATCGCTATGCACGTATCTATTTAACTCAAACGCCAGACACAGGGATTCGTTTAGCCAAATCTACTTTGTGTGGTAATAATGTATTAAACCAAGATTTTGATGGGGATGGCATACCCGATCCACAGCACCCAGACTTTGAAGAATGTGATGATGGGAATCTCATCAACAGTGATGGCTGTGACTCCAACTGCACAGTCACCGGTTGTGGAAATGGCATTGTTAATAAGGATTTCGATGGCGACGGTATACCAGACCCTAATGATCCTCTCTTTGAATACTGCGATTTAAGACCGGTTGATGGTCGGGCTTGCTTAGCAAATTGTACAATTGATGCCTGCGGTGACGGACTGCTACAACCAGAGTTTGGCGAGGAGTGTGATGAAGGCGATGGGAATAGCGATACCTTGGCAAATACCTGTCGTGTGGGCTGTCGCCTACCCAGCTGTGGTGATGGTGTTGTTGATGATGGCGAAGCCTGTGACAATGGCCTCGATAATAGTGATGTAGATCCTAATGCCTGTCGTACCACTTGCGAGTTTCCGTCCTGTGGTGATGGAGTCATTGATGATGGTGAGCTTTGTGATGATGCCGATGCCAACAGCGATGTTGCAGCTGACGCTTGTCGTTCAAACTGTATTCCAGCAACTTGTGGTGATGGAGTCATCGACAGTGATGAAGTGTGTGATGATGGTGTAGATAACAGTAATGTTGCCCCTGATGCCTGTCGCCTTAACTGTAACCCTCCTGGGTGTGGCGATGGCGTTCAAGATGCCGGTGAAGGCTGCGATGATGGAGATGGAATCGATACCAATGCCTGCTTAAATAATTGCGAAGTCGCGATTTGTGGTGATGGAGTACGTCGAACAGATATCCTTCCCGGAAATCTAGGATTTGAATCATGTGATGATGAAAACAACGAAAATAAAGATGGCTGCGCTAATGGTTGTCAAGTTGCCTTCTGTGGTGATGGGATCATCAGAAACATAGATGTTGTAGATGGTGACCCCGGCTTTGAGCACTGCGATGACCAAAATGATACAGATAATGATGGCTGCAGTTCAGGCTGTCGTATCGAAGTCAACCATACTTGCTTAGGTGAACCTTCCACTTGCTTCTTGGACGTTGATCAAGATCAAGTAGATGATGCAATCGATAATTGCTTAGGTGTACCCAATCCCGATCAAGATGATACCGATGCTGATGGTGTAGGTGACCTTTGTGATAACTGCGTAATTAACGCTAACCCTAACCAAGTCAATACCGATCAGCGATTAGAGCAGCAAAACGGAGTCACAGTGGGTGACTTGCTTGGTGATGTCTGTGACGATGATATCGATAATGATAATGTCTTAAATATTGATGATGTAGATGAGTTTGATCCATTTAGGTGTACAGATATTGACTCTGATACCTGTGATGACTGTGCCATCGAAGCCAAGCAAAATAGTTTAAATGATGGTCTAGACACAGACCTAGATCAACTATGTAATACCGGTGACCCTGATGATGACAATGATACCTTCTCGGATGCCGATGAGCAAACCTGCCAAACCAACCCTTTACTTGATACAAGTGTACCCATTGACACTGACTCTGATGGCCTATGTGATAACGGAGTGGATACCGATGATGATGATGATAATCTCTCAGATGCGCAAGAGTTAGCGATAGGCACTGATCCACTTGATAAAGACAGTGATGATGACACCATTCAAGATGATGTTGATAACTGTCCTTTAACCGCCAATACTAACCAAGTAAATACCGATAAAACCTTAGCCGATCAAGGTGGTGCTTTGATTGTCGGTGACTTGCTTGGTGATGCCTGTGATGATGATGATGATAATGACGGGTGGACAGACGCTGAGGAAGATAGCAACAATAATAATATTTATGATGTAGGAGTCGAAACTGATCCGCTTGTTCCCGATACTGACTCTGATGGGGTTTTAGATAGCGTTGATAACTGTATCTTAACCAATAATGGAGACCAGCAAAACACAGATGCAGACCTAGTGGCCAATGGAAACACTTTAATTACAGCAGACGCTTTGGGTGATGCCTGTGATGATGATGATGACAATGATGGCCTCAGCGATGATGTGGAAATTGGACAAACTCAAACCAATCCATTCAATCCGGATCATGATAGTGATGGAGCACGAGATGACAGTGACAATTGCCCACTTAACGCCAATGCAAATCAAATCAATACAGATGTTGTATTAGCCGGACAAAATGGCATTACCGTTGGTGATAGCTTGGGCGATGTCTGCGATGATGACATAGACAATGATAATGTACTCAATATTGATGATGTAGATGAGTTTGATCCGTTTAGATGTACAGATATCGACTTAGACACTTGTGATGACTGTGCGGTCACTGCCCAGCAGAATAGCTTCAATGATGGTTTAGATACAGATGGCGACCAATTATGTGATGCTGGTGATACAGATGATGACAACGACACCTTCTCGGATGCGGATGAGCAAACTTGTCAGTCAAACCCTTTACTCGATACAAGTACACCTCTTGACACCGATGGTGATGGCCTGTGTGACAATGGTGTGGATACCGATGATGATGATGATAATTTATCAGATGCTGAAGAATTAGCCATTGGCACTGATCCACTCGATAAAGATACTGATAATGATACCATTCAAGATGATGTGGATAACTGTCCACTGACCATTAATACGAATCAGCTTAACACAGACAAAACATTGGCAGCTCAGCCAGGGGCATTAATTGTTGGTGATGAACTTGGTGATGCTTGTGATGATAATGATGATAACGATCTGTTAACTGATGCGGAAGAAGATACAAACGGTAACTTAATCCATGATAATGGAAGTGAGCCCGATCCCAAGAGTCCTGATACAGACACAGACGGCATCTTAGATGGAGCTGATAATTGTCCGTTGGCTAATAATGGAGATCAGCAAAATACAGACGCTGAACTTGTGGCCAATGGTAATACTTTGATTACTGCAGATGGCCTTGGCGATGCCTGTGATGCAGATGATGATAATGATGGTCTTAGCGACAATGCAGAGGCCGGCATAACCTTTACTAACTCTTTGGATCCCGATACCGATGGTGATGGACATCGTGATGACACTGACAACTGTCCAATTAATAGTAATCCCGATCAGCAAAATACTGACAAGGAACTCAGTGATCGAGGCGTACCTATTCAAGGCGATAATCTAGGTGATATATGTGACCTTGATGATGACAATGATACAGTCAATGATATTGATGATAGTGATAGTTTAAACCCGACTCGTTGCCAAGATGTTGATGGCGATACCTGTGATGACTGTTCTCGTGACTTTAGACCCAACATTCTCAATGATGGGGATAACTTTGACAGTGATAATTTATGTGACGCCGGTGATCCTGATGATGATAACGATGGATTCTCAGATCTTGATGAGCAAACATGTGGTACAAACCCTAAAAATACCGCTGAAGCACCTTTAGATACCGATGGAGACGGTCTATGTAATAATGGTGTAGATGATGATGATGATGGAGATACACTTTCTGATAATACCGAAATACAGAATGGTACCGACCCCTTATTAGCAGATACCGATGGTGATAATGTGCGAGATGACAATGATAATTGTCCGCTTACGCCTAACAGTAATCAGCGTAATACAGATGCAGACTTGGCCAGTCGGGCAGGCAGTTTAGTGGTTGGCGATGCACTTGGCGATGCTTGTGATGATAATGACGACAATGACTTACTCACTGATCAAGAAGAAGACTTTAATAATAACTTAATCTTTGATGATGGAGCAGAGCCGGATCCAAGAAATCCTGACAGCGATGATGATGGCGTTTTAGATGGTGCAGATAACTGTATTTTGGTGAGTAATGCTGACCAACAAAATACAGACCAAGAATTGTTCAACTCGGGAGAGCGTCTTATCGTGGGTGATGGGCAAGGTGATGCCTGTGATACCGATGATGACAATGACGGGCTCACCGATGCTGCAGAGTTATCAACTTTCCAAACAAACCCTTTAGATCCCGATCATGATGATGATGGTGTTATTGACAGCATCGATAACTGTAAATTGGTCTTTAATGACCAAACAAATACAGACCGAGATTTAGCCAATGCAGGCGTGCCTGTTCCTCCGGATGACCTAGGTGATGCCTGCGATACAGATGACGATAATGATACCGTTGCTGATATTGATGATGTCAATGATGTGAACCCATTCCGTTGTTTAGACTCCGATGGAGATGGTTGTGATGACTGTTCAGTGGAAGCGCAGCCTAATATCCTTAATGATGGGCCTAATCACGATAGTGACCTTTTGTGCGATACCGGAGACCCAGACGATGATAATGATGGATACACCGATGTTGATGAAGGTGTGTGCGGTACTAATCCCAAGAATATTGCCGATGTTCCTTTAGATACCGATGGTGATGGCTTCTGCGATGAGGGTATCGACCCTGATGATGATAACGATACCATCTTGGATGCAGATGAGGGCGCTTTGGGCACAGATCCTAGAAATGCCGATACCGATGGTGATGGAACTAATGATAATGAGGATAACTGTCCCATCACCCCTAATCCAAACCAACTAAACACCGATGCCGATCGGGCCAATGATCCAAATGCACTGGTTGTGGGTGATTCGCTTGGTGATGCCTGTGATGACAATGATGATAACGACCCTCTATTGGATATCGAAGAAGATACCAATGGGAACGGTATTTTTGATGCGGGTGATCTCACTGATCTAAAAGATCCAGATACCGATGGTGACTTTGTTGTTGATGGGGTCGATAACTGTCCAAGAGTTGTTAATGTAGACCAAGAAAATACAGATCAAGAGTTGGTTGATGCAGGTGAAACCTTGATTCAGGGGGACGCACTTGGTAACGCTTGTGATGAGGATGATGACAATGATGGCTTAACAGACGTTCAAGAAGTAGGTGTCACCGATACTCGTAATCCAGATACAGATGGTGACCGAGTGATTGATGGTGGAGACAACTGCCCACTTGTGGCTAACAATGACCAGTTAAATACCGACTTGAATCTTTCACAATTAGCTAATCCACCGGTGACAGGTGATGCTCTTGGTGATGCCTGTGATGATGATGACGATAATGACACTGTTATAGATATCGATGATACAAATAGTACGAATCCATTTATTTGTACCGACGCAGAAGGTGATGGCTGCGATGACTGTTCTGTGGAAGCACAGCCTAATATTCTTAATGATGGCGAAGACTTGGATAATGATAGCCTCTGTGATCCATCAGATCCAGATGATGATGGAGATCAATACAGTGATACCGATGAGGGGATTTGCGGAACAGATCCACGTAATCGCTTCAGTGTACCATTAGACACAGATGGTGATGGACTTTGCGACAATGGTGTTGACGATGACGATGATAATGACACCTTGTTGGACGTAGTTGAAGATCCTGATGGTGATGGTGTGGACTTAGGAGAAACTAACTCCAAGTTAGCTGATACCGACAGCGATGGTGTACGTGATGATGTAGATAACTGTCCGGTCAATCACAATGCCGACCAATTAAATACAGATGCAAACCTTGCACTTCAGCAGAATGCACTCGTTCAAGGTGACTCTTTGGGAGATGCCTGTGATGATAATGATGACAATGATGGTCTGACAGACATTCAAGAAGATACCAATAATAATGGGGTACATAATGTTGGTGAAACCAATGCTAAAGATCCTGATACCGATGATGATGGGGTAATCGATGGCGTTGATAACTGCCCATTCGTAAGTAATGCAGACCAAGCCAATGCGGATGCTCAACTGGCGCAAGACCCCAATTCTGGAGTGACTGGAGATGCTACTGGTGACGCCTGTGATGACGATGATGATAACGATGGTCTTACCGATGCCCAAGAGTTTGCGATTGGCACTCTCACAGATAATCCAGATACCGATAATGATGGACACTTAGACGATGTAGATAACTGTCCAACAGTCAATAATTTCGTTCAAAGTGATAACGATGGTGATGGTGCTGGTGATGCCTGTGACGATGATGATGACAATGATACAGTGTCAGATAATATTGATAGTCATCCCTTTGATGAATCCAAATGCCAAGATAATGATGCCGATGGCTGTGATGATTGCTCTGTGCTTGATCAGCCCAACGTCAACAATGATGGTCTAGATACAGATGGTGATGGTATTTGTAACTTGGGTGACAATGATGATGATGGTGATAGCTTTATTGATCAACACGAAATCGTTTGTGGCAGTAATCCACTGTTAGCCAATGAGCGCCCCACCGACACCGATGGGGATGGTCTGTGTGACAATGGTATCGATGATGACGATGATAATGATACCCTACCTGATTTACAGGAAGATCCTAATAACTTTGGCGTTTTAGATCCTGGGGAGACAAACCCTTTAGATCCTGATACCGATGGTGATGGAGTGCGAGATGACAATGATAACTGTCCTCGAGTGGATAACGGAAATCAGCTCAATACCGACGCTAACCTAGAGCAGCAACCAAACTCTTTAGTAGTAGGTGACTCTTTGGGAGATGCCTGTGATGATGATGATGATAATGATGGTCTTAAAGACAGCGAAGAAGATGTGAACAACAACGGTCTTCAAGATGCTGGTGAGACTCGCCAATTAGATCCAGATACCGATGATGACAATATTATCGATGGCGTTGATAACTGTCCGTTGACCGTCAATCCTGACCAAAGTGATAATGATGAAGCGCAAGGTCTAGACGGTGGTGATGCCTGTGATGCTGATGATGACAATGATGGCATCACAGATGTGGACGAGGTCCAAAATGGTACAAATCCTTTAAATGCCAATACCGATGGTGATAATTTTGATGACTTTGCAGATAATTGTCCAACCGTGGTTAATAATGTTCAAACCGATACTGATAGTGATGGACTAGGCAATGCTTGCGATGATGATGATGACAACGATACTGTCCTTGATGATAATGACAGCAATCCTTTGAATTCAGCGGTTTGTGCCGATCAGGATAATGATCAATGTGATGATTGTGCGATCGAAAACTCACCCAATGTGAATAACGATGGCTTTGATGCTGATGGTGACGGCCTGTGTGATACTGGTGATAATGACGTAGATAATGATGGATTCAGTAATAATGACGAAATTATCTGTGGCTCTTTACCAGATGATAACACCTCAAGACCAACTGACACCGACGGTGATGGTTTCTGTGACAACGGTGTTGATACAGATGATGACAACGATGGTCTTACAGACAATCAAGAGGACACCGATGGAGTCCCAGGCTTTACTGCCGGTGATGCCAGTGATGCTCGTAATGACGATACCGATGGAGATGGCATTAAGGATAATAATGATAACTGTAAGCGGGTAGTCAATCCAAATCAGACCAATACTGACTTAGCCTTATCTAATCAGCCTAATCCTTTAGTGAATGGTGACCAACTTGGTGATGCCTGTGATGATGACATTGATAATGATGGCCTACTGAACACTGTTGAAGATACTAATGGGAATGGCTCATTTGATGTGGTCAGTGAAAGTACAGACCTAAAGAATCCAGATACCGATAATGATGGGCATATCGATGGTGCCGATAATTGTCCGACTGTTTCCAATAACCAACTTGATAGTGATAATGATGGACAGGGGAACGCCTGCGATAGTGATGATGATAATGATGGCTTGACCGACGCTCAAGAAAATCAAATCGGTACTAATCCTGTATTGGTTGATACCGATGGAGATGGCGTTAACGATAACACCGATAATTGTCCTTTGGTAGTGAACCGGAACCAAGATAATACAGATGAAGATCTAGTTGACGATGGCGAAACTCGTATTACTGCTGATAGTTTAGGCGATGCTTGTGATCCAGATGATGACAATGATGGTGTGAACGATAACCAAGATGCTGACTCTAGTAATCCAATCATTTGTAAGGATGCCGATAATGATGGCTGTGATGACTGTTCACAAAGTGCCTCACCACAACCAAATAATGACGGACCGGATAACGATAATGATGGGATTTGTGATCCCTCCGATACCGATGATGACAATGATGGCTTTAGCGATGCGGATGAAACCACTTGTGGTACTTCAACCACCTCAGCTGCAAATCGACCTTTGGATACAGATGGAGATGGGCTCTGTGACAATGGTGTCGATAATGATGATGACAATGATGGTGTGATTGATGCAGATGACCAAGCGCCAACCAATAAGTTTGCTTGTTCTGATTTGGATGCTGATACCTGTGATGATTGTAGTTCGGGTACCTTTAATACTGCTACTGATGGACCTGACCTCAATAATGACGGCTTAGGTGATGATACCGATGGTGATGGGCAATGTGATCAAGGTGACCTTGATGATGATAATGATGGTGAAAGCGATGCTGATGAGATTCGCTGTGGTAGTGATCCCAAAAACGCCGGATCTGTGCCACAAGACAGTGATGGAGACGGTATATGCGAGGCTGAAGATAACTGCTCAAGCATTTCAAATGTCGATCAAGCTGATCGTGATAGCGATGGTGAAGGTAATCTATGTGACTGCGGTGATGGTACCGCTGACGGCATTGGAGAAGAATGCGATAGTGGGCCATTTGATGCACCAAACTGTGATATAGACTGTACCTTTGTGGTATGTGGCGACACGCATGTGAATGCAGTCGCTGGTGAGCAATGTGATGAAGGTAACAATGATAATAGCGACGACTGTACTGATGGACCAAATGGTGGCTGTCAAATTGCAACTTGTGGTGATGGTTTCCTTAGAACGAATAGTGCAGATCCAAGTAACAATGAAGAATGTGACGATGGCAATACCGTCAATGGTGATGGCTGTGACAGCGATTGTCGACTTGAAGTCTGTGGCAATGGGATTATTCAAGCAGGTGAAAACTGTGATGATGGGAATGGCCAAAATGATGATGGTTGCTTAGATGGACCTGGTCAAAGCTGTACGATTGCAAGCTGCGGAGATGGTGTTCTTCGCACAGTGAGTGATGACCCAAGCTTATTAGAAACCTGTGATGATGGTAATACTGATAACGGTGATGGCTGTAGTGACCAGTGTGTTTTTGAGGCACCTTGCTTTGAGACAAACTCTTGCCCCACCTTTGATTATCGTACAATGACTGCGGGTAGCTTTGATATGGGTGATGATAATCGCTCATTTGCATCCCCAAGACATCAAGTGACGATTAACTATAACTACGACATTACTCGTACAGAGGTCACCGTTGGTCAGTATCGTGCCTGTATTGATGCAGGCGTATGTGCAGCTCCGGTTGAAAAAGTAGATCAAAATAAGAAGTCGAACTATCAATTAGCGAATGAAGATCCCAATCGTGCAAGTGCAGAGGACTATCCAATGAATGATATCCATTGGGATCACGCGCGTACCTTTGCGACTTGGGTGGGTGCTCGTCTACCTTCGGAAGCCGAATGGGAGTATGCGGCAACCTCGATGGGTGAGGTGCATGATTATGCATGGGGTAATGACTTCCCAACGTGTAATTTATCAGTGTTTAAAGAGAACTCAGCTGATATTACTACCATTGGATGTGGTACCCAAGCATCGTTGCCAGTATGTTCTCGTTCGACAGTTGGCCCTGTTACAGGTGAAACCTTGCAGGGACTCTGTGATATGAACGGAAATCTCACCGAATGGGTAGAGGATCGTTATGTTGATGGGTATGCAAATGCGCCGACCGATGGTTCAGCACATGACTTTGAGTGTAATCCTGCAATCGATGGTATCTTATGCTATCAACGTACACTTCGTGGTGGGTCTTATCAGTTAATTGGACAGCAAATCACTAATTATGAGCGTCAAGGTAAGGTATACCTAAATAATTCACTACTGACTGGATTCCGAATCATAAAAGCACACTAAGTAGCTGGTTTAACTTAGATCTACGCTATATTTATATATCTAAATAATATACTTTAGATCATGTATTATTCGCTCTTAAGAGCGGAAGTATAGCCTTGGTCGCTAATGTATGTTATCTCATGGTTAAAAGATAAGTTTCTGCGCGTGCATGGAGTATAGATGAGTATCACCCCGAGCTTACAGAATCCCTTTGCTTCTTCAAGTGAGAATGCTGAACAACAAACCTCTCCTAGTCTTTATGAACAGGCTCTTGAGCATGGAAAAGAACTAAGAAAAAAACCTTTGGTGGCTGGCGGAGAACGTGGAGCACGTCGACAGCATTCCAAAGGTCGGATGACGGTTTGGGAACGCATTCAGCTCTTGGCTGATGAAGCACCAATGGTGTTATTCCAAAATTGGGGACCCAACCTTGATGGCGCCTCTTTAGTGACAGCAATCATTAAGGTTGAAGGTCGTGATGTTGCTGTATATGGACATGACTTTACGGTAAGAGCCGGCTCTATGGATGCGACCAATGGTAAAAAATTAGCGCGTTTAATTGAGCTTGCCGGTCATCGAAGGATCCCCTTAGTAGGCTTAAATGACTCGGCGGGTGCCTTTGTACCAGCCGGTGTTGGTGGCTTGGAAGGCTATGCTGAAGCCTTTACAGCATTACGCAAAATCAGTGGGGTTGTCCCATCTATTATGTGTATGTTTGGTTTTAATGCAGGTGGAGGCTCATACCTACCTCGCCAAGGAAGCTTTATCATTCAGCCCAAGGAAACTTTCTTTGGTTTGACCGGAGCCGGTGTGGTTAAGTCAGTGCTTGGTGAAGATGTGACTCCAGATGAATTAGGTGGGCCTTTAGTACACTCCCAAAGTGGTGTGACTGACTTTGTGGTTGAGGATGAAGTTGCCGCCCTTTTCAAAGTCAAAGAAATCCTTCGCTATCTACCTAATTGGAGTGGAGAAGCCCCCAAGGCAAGACAGAGCTCAGACCCAAGTCAAAGAGAAACCGAGGGGATTAATATTCTTCTTAAACGTGCCTTTGAGTCACCAACTGGTTTTAACACTCCGGTCGATGTGAGCATTATTATTCAACAGATCTGTGATCATGGCGATATGCTTGAAGTACAGGCGACTCGAGCTCGAAACACGATTACTGCTTTTGGTCGACTTGGTGGACAAGTCATTGGCTTTGTAGCCAATAATTCGGCAGTGGCTTCAGGACAAATTGATATTGATGCAGCCTATAAAAATGCACGCTTCATTCGTTTTTGTAATCTGTACAATATTCCGGTTTTATTCATTGAAGATACAACCGGATTTTTACCCGGCCGAGATCAAGAAGAACGAGGGATTGTACAAGCGGGACGAGCAATGCTTGATTCAATTATTGACTTAAGAACGCCTCGCTTTTTATTGATTTTACGCAATGCTTTTGGAGGTGCCTATGCCTCCTTCAATAATTATCCAACCGGTGCTGATTTAGTGATTGCCCTCCCCACCACACGGGTTGCAGTGATGGGGCCAGCGGGTGTTGAGTTTGTGTATAAAAAAGAGCTCAAATCCATCCGCTCATCAGTCAAGTCTAAGACTCAGCAATTAAGCCAAGAACTTCAACAACAGGGCTTACCCTCTGAGCAAGCGCAAAGAGAGGCAGAGGCACAGGTAGAAGCTTGGCGACTTGCTCAAGAAGCAGAACTTGCTTTGCGATATGAGCGAGAGTTAATGAATCCGGATGAAGCTTTAAGTTTGGGATCGATTTCACAGATTGTGATGCCTCATGAAGTTCGAACTGTACTCGCTGATAGCTTGGCTTTCCACTTAAGGCATTATCAAGCCGAGCCGCTTGCCGGACCTCAGAGAGAATTCCATTAATTATTGCTTTTAAATCGGCTAGCCCATTGGGTATTTAGGTCTTACCATTCCACTTATTGCTAGAGAGCGGTTAATAAATCTTATGAGTACTTCTCCAAATCCTTTAGTAAGTCATGATCGACGTTTAGGACAAAGTTCTTCAGCCTGGGTTCGTCAATTTGATTGCCAAGATTTAAAACCCTTGGTGATTTGTCGTGGTCCTATTCGCAAAGAAGCCATGGATGTTTTCAATGAAATGGGGATTGATCGGTTTGGGATTTTACTCTCAGAAAAAGATTCGGTGACCTATTCTCAAGCCTTAGCTCCAGAGTTACGCTCATTAACCGACCCAACTCGAGTGCATCGAGTTCAAGATTATAGCGGAGCAACCAAAGAAGAACGACAAGCTCGCATCGCTGAAATGATCTCCATTGCTCATCAATATGGCTACAATAGTATTTATGCAGGCTATGGCTTTATGTCAGAGGATGCTGACATGGTGTCAGCCATGGAAGATGCAGGTTTATGCTTTATGGGACCGGGGTCTCATGTTCAATCAGCGGCTGGACTAAAAGATGAGGCCAAAAGAACAGCAACACACGTTTCTGTGTCTGTGACTCCAGGTGTTGATGATGCCACCACTCAAGCAGTGCTTAAAAAAGCAGGCACAATAGAGGCTTTACGAGCTTTAGCAGAACAACACGAACTTCTTGTGGATTGGACTCAAACGACCACAATGACTCCAGCAGAAGTCGTGGGTCTTGTTTTGGAAAGTGCCTATGAAAAAGGCATCGATATTTATACCTTGGAAGAAGTCATTGCTGCATTGAATGATGGTATTCGCACCATGTTCACAGAGCGCCCACATGCTCGAGTGCGACTCAAAGCAATTTCCGGTGGTGGCGGTAAGGGACAAAGAATCTTAAAAGCACCACAAAGTTATACTGAATATAGTTCTTTAAGCGAGCAAATCGAGGCCGCTTTAAGTCCCTTAAGTGGACTTGTTCGCGAGGTATTAGCTGAGGTGAAATGTCTTGGTGTAGGTGACAATAAAAATGTTGTTGCAGAACTCAATGTGGAGGAAACTTCTCACCAAGAGATTCAGGTTGTGGGTAATGGAGAATGGTGCATTACCATGGGCGGACGAGATTGCTCCCTACAAATGCATGAGCAGAAACTTCTTGAGGTTTCGGTGATTGATGAAGAATTGGTGGAGCAACTTAGCTTACTTTCACCTGATCATCCTCGTTATCTAGGTCTAAGTACTGCCCTTAATACGCTCAGAAAGATGGAAGCAGAAGCAAGTCGCTTTGGCCAAGCGGTAGGCTTAGACTCTGTTTCCACTTTTGAATGTATTGTTTCGGGTGATGAGCATTACTTTATGGAGATGAATACTCGTATTCAAGTTGAGCACCGAGTGACCGAGCTTTGTTATAAGCTTCGCTTTACTAATCCAGAAAATGCTGATGATTATTTTGAGGTAGATTCACTGGTTGAACTGATGGTGCTGATTGCTCGTCATAAAAAGGCTCTACCCAAACCAAGCCGACATCTACGTCACTTGGCTTCGGTAGAAGCGCGTATGAATGCGACAAATGATGCTTTAAAGCCACATGCAGGTGGAGTGATTTTGGACTGGTCGGCACCCATTAAGGGCGAAATCAGAGATGACCAAGGGATTTCTTCGCACAATCCTGATACCGGTGCATTTATGCGCTATCATTTAGCCGGTGCATATGATTCAAATATTGCCTTGCTTTTAACTGTGGGCCAAGGACGTACCGATAGTTATGCGCAATTAGCAGAAGTTTTTAGACTTACCAAACTTGAAGGTGACTTACTTTGCACAAACCTTCACTTCCACTATGGCTTAATTCATTGGTTTATGACTCGCGACGTCTATGGACGTGCTAATACTAAGTTTGTCGCTCAATATTTAGCGGCCGTGGGGGCTTTGGCCGAAGAAAGTGCCAAAATCGATATAGGCCTAATTTGGACTCAACTACAAAAGCAAGAAATGAAGCGTTTAACGAGTGAAGGAAGCAATGCTCAATTGGCGCAGCCGCTGTTTGATGCACGCTCAACCTTGATTTTAAGGCCAATCAAGATTTTGCTTAATTCGCCTCATTTATTTGCAGGTTGGCTCAGTATTCAAAGGTCATATATTGAACGCGATCAACAAGGTCATCTAGTTTGGAAAAAGAATCCTTTAGAGGCTTTGGCTGCACTTTATCACTTCTTGAACCTAGAATACCGAGAAGACCGACCGGCCTTACAGCAAATTTGGTCACATGATCATGAGTTATTGACTCAAGGA
Source organism: uncultured Myxococcales bacterium (assembly GCA_937146725.1). Classification (GTDB taxonomy): domain Bacteria; phylum Myxococcota_A; class Bradymonadia; order UBA7976; family VGTA01; genus CAKZRU01. The sequence continues at coordinate 30,654 of CAKZRU010000187.1, read as the reverse complement.
CTGCAGTTTTATGAGCAATTAGCTCAAAAGTTGGCATCACAGCAAGAACTGACTTGGACAGCTCTTTGTGAAATGTTGAGTCATGAAATAGTTCCAGAAGGGTTTGATTCTAATTTATGGCAAGCCTGTCGCAATAGCCATTGTGGTCATCAACTTGGCTTAGAACTACTTCTCGTTTTAGAGCAATTGGGAATAAACTCTGCTTTTTCTCTGATGGAAATGACTCCTGAAGGTCAAATTACCGTTCCGCAACAGTTTATAGATGCTGAACAACAGGCTTATTATACACAAAAACTTGCGCCACCACCTGTGGCCAGAGCGGGTGAGCTTGTGGCTGTCAGTGGTGGAATGTTCTATCCAAGAGAAGCACCAGATCAGCCAAAATTGATCGAGGTTGGAGATCACTTTGAAGAAGGCCAAGCTCTGTATATTATCGAAGTGATGAAGATGTTTAACAAGGTGTATGCTCCTTTCTCAGGTACCATTACAGAAGCCTTAGTTGATGGTGAAGGCGTGATCATCAAAAAGGGTCAGCCTTTATTTAAGGTGAAACCAGACTATGAACCTGAAATCGTTGACCTTGATGAGCTCAAAACAGCGCGAGTCCAAGACTCTCTCGCTGTATTAAAAACTGTTCTTAATTAAAACTCTGTGGGTCACTTTTACTTGAATTAACGTGCTCCACGCATCATAGCTCCAAAGGTTCTAAGAACAATCAGCAAATCAAGAGCCAATGAAGCATGCTTTAAGTAAAATAGATCATAAGATAGCTTAATACGGGCATCATCTATCGTTGCACCATATCCATAATTGACCTGAGCCCAACCGGAAAGACCTGGCTTGGTCAAGTTTCTAAACCTAAAGTGAGGTAGCTCCTGTTCTATCTTTTGAGCGAGTTCTTCTCGCTCTGGGCGGGGCCCAACAAAGGACATATTACCCATTAAAATATTAAAAAACTGTGGTGTTTCATCTAAGCGGCTCTTTCTCAGCCACTTTCCCAAGTTTGTTGCTCGGCTGTCATTTTTTTGAGCCCATTGAGCTCCCTCAGCTTCGGCGTTCACTCGCATGGTTCTGAACTTATAAATCTTAAAACTTTGACCATATAAGCCAATGCGCTTTTGGCTATAAAAAACGGGTCCTTTGTCTTGTTTCCAAATCAAAAAAGCAATGATCGGAAAGATCGGACTGAGGATGAGCAAAGCCATCAAGCTCAGTACAATATCGATCAATCTTTTTAAACCTTTATAGTAGGGTGAGGTTGACGCGCCTTCATGATTCCAAAGCCATGACTCATTCATACTTGGAACATGAACTCTTTCAAACTCTTGCTCATAAAAATAATTTAAAGTGTTCACTCTAATGCCACGAGAGGCCAATTGGGTAAGCTCTCGTTTATCTATATCTGACAACTGATGTTGATCAGCAATAATAATACTTTCAACTTGTAGACGATAGCAGTGTTTAGGAAGATTACTAATTGGAACTTGATGAGCCTCAGCAAATAAAATGGCCTCTGGAAGTGGTGTTTCTAAGGTTTGAAAGTTAATCGAAAGTTTTGAGGGGAGCTTTTCATCAAATAAGGCGCTTAAGCCCTGACTAGGGTACAGGTCATTTGCTTCATATCGGGCGACTAAATAAATGGGGAGATTGGCTTGAAATAAGGCTTCTGTACAAGATCTAGCGGAAGCTTCAGAACCCCAAAAAAGAATCGCTCTTGGTTTCATTTGAGCCATTCTCCAGAGGAGCATACGAGTCACAAAGGCTGATAAAATCCCTAAAGACCATGTAATCAAGATGATATATCGGCCAACGAGCTGAAAGTGGATAAGGGCATGAAATATAATAAAAGCTAAAGCACCTAAGCCGCTCCCCCACATGATACGCACCATGGTTTCTGTGCGCTTAAACTTGGCTTGCAGTTTTTGTATATTACTCAGCTGCAAACCAAGTGCTAGGCATAGCGGTAAAAAGATCGCTTGTAGATATAAAGGAGAGCTTGAATCTGTCATCGACCATTCATATGGATTACTTGGTGACAAGCGAAAGGCCATGATCACGCAGGTAAAAAACACTGCAACATCAATCAAAAAAAAGATTAGTCGACTAAAGTGCCAAAAACTTCTTTGGGGAGGATTAAACATTGTCATGACCCATGATTAAGTTTTGTGAAATAGCGCTCTAAAAAGACCGACCGCCTGTGAAAATGAATATGACTTCTGATAAGCATGATAGGCTTGTACTCCCATTTGATCAACCCGTTCCCGATCGGCACAGAGTTCGCGTAGTTGCTCAGCTAATTTCTGTGGATTCGGGTCACTTAAAACAATCCCACATTGATGTTCCTCGATGCTCAGTGCGATTTCAGAGAGTGCCGGAGCTTGAGCAATGACCGCTCGACCGGAGGCCAAGATCCCATAATATTTACTTGGTACCATAATGCCTAACACTTCCGGTCTTTGAGAAACTAAGCTTAGATGAGTACATTGTAAGCTGTCTGTTAATTTATCAAGGTCTTGAAAGGGAAGCCAAGTCATATTGTTAAGACCCAAGCTTTGAGCATAATCTTGGGCACTTTGTTTTCGTCGTCCATCACCGATCATTAGAAAATGAATCGGGGATTCAGTAAGGTAGGAAGCCGTTTCTACAATGCCCTCAATATTATGCCAAAGACCCATGTTGCCAGAGTATTGAACAAGTAAAGTTTGGGGGTGTTGAGCCTGAGAAGGAAGCAGTTTCCACAAGTCGCTTTGTTCAGCTGAATACTTGGGGGCTTGATCAAAATCTACTGGACTCCAATTCGTGATCACCTGTAAGTCATTCGGAGCAAGTTGATAGACCCGCTGACAGTGCATCGACATATCTCGCCCAAGGGTAATCACTTTTTGGGCAGATCCTAAGGCTTTACGATTTATACCTTTCCAAAGCCTAACCCACCAATATTCTGTTTTGATTTTACCCAAGGCTAATAGGCCATCCGGATAAATGTCATGTAAGAGCACAAAATAAGAAAAAGTTGATCGAGTCAATGAGCGTAAGCGATGAGCAAAATAGACCACTAATGGGGCAAAGGGAGGATTGGTAACGACTAGGACTTGTTCATGTTTTTGGACTTTAAACAATAGGATGAAAAACAACCACAGTAGATAACTAAAATATGCAAGCGCTCTATGAAAAAGTGACTTCTTACTGTCTATTTTGAAGCCCCCCCTCTTAATCAGAACCTGTCCCCACTGTTCTTCGCGGTGACTTGAACTTGCTTGACCTCTTGCTTGTGATGGATAACTTGCCAAAACTTTGACAGCAAGTTTTTGCTCAATAGTTTCGGGGGGTTCACTGGCCAAAGCGGTCGCAAGTGCACTTAATAATTGGCTGGTTGCCTGGGTATCTGGATAAAAGACTTGTGTGACAATGATCACTTGCTTGCGGTTTTTTTCTCGATTTTTAGACAAGAGTGAGTCACCTTTATTATATTCTATTGTTTAAATGCCTGTGTCCTTGCTATCTTCTCACATATCATTAGAATAGCTACTCTTATGATTGGCGATTCATGTCAAGTTAGAATAGGTTCGAATGCACAAAGATCACTCAACAAACTACTCATCAAAGCCAGCGCCTAGAGTTTTAGTATTTGATGAAGATATTGCCGTAAGAGCTCTGATTGTCCAAGGCCTTAAAAGCCAAAAAAGACTACGAGTGTATGAAGTTAATAGTGTCAGTAGTGCTGAACAGAGAATCAAAGATCAGCATTTTGATCTGATTGTCGCCGGAAAGTTTAAGTTAGCGATCCACGATGAAAACTCTAGCTTTATGGATCATCAACTCAGCTACATGGCCTTTGTACAGTCATTAAAAAGCGCTTGTGACTGCTTGGTAGCGCTTTATGGCGAAAAGCCTAATCATAATGCAGAACAGCTTCCTGAACATTGCTGCTTAAACAAAGAGGATTGGAATACCTTAATTGCTCAAATTGCTCAGGTAAATGCTGTTGTAGAATCAACAGGTTACTTACTTTATCCTCGCCCACATCGACCAAACTTAATTCCAGCTTTGGAAAAACTGGCACTGACAATAAAAAAACAGCAGACACCCACAAGTGTATCGTTAGAAAAAAAAGAGGAACAAGAAGAAGGCCAATTGGTACTTTGGGCGGGTCCAGAAGATCATCCTTTGGTCAATGAAATACAACGTGCCTGCCAAAGTATGCATCAGCATTTAGTCTGTGTTGATAGCGCTCAACATGCCTTGCGTGAAACGCGTAGAGCCCGTTTTGAAGCCTGCTTTGTTCATTCCGACTTAAGTGATATGGCTGGTTTATCATTGGTGAGAAGTCTTAGGCGAGAGGTAGGAGAAAGCTTGCCTGTTGCTTATATTGGAGTCGCTCAACAGGTAAGTGATCGTTTAGAAGGTGTACATGCTGGTGTTTCACTTTATCTCAATGAGACCTCGGGCTTTGATGCGATTACTCAGGCCTTAAGACATCTCCAAAACTTAGGTACCCACGGTGTTTCTAAGATTTTAGTGATCGATGATGATGATGCGTTAATGGCTGACTTAGTCACCGAAGAACTTAAGCGAGGCAAGTTTCAAGTCTCTTGCTTAACCTCACCGCTCAGAGTTTTAGAGCTATTGGCTGAAATTAGAACCGATGTATTGGTTATTCATGCTGAAATGAAAGGTCTTGGCGGCTTTGAGCTTTGCCGTACCTTACGCGCCATGCCAGAATGGCAAACTCTGCCCATTATTTTGGTTGGTGAAAACTACAGCGATGAGATTAAAATGGCCGCCTATCGCTCCGGAGCGGATGATTATGTCAGCTCTTCTTCTGAAGAAGGCATGATTAAGGCTTGTGTTGAAGCACGTCTAGAAAGAAGTCGCACTGTACAAGAACGTGCCGATCGTGACGGTTTAACCGGTTTATTAATACGCCGTGCCTTTAATGATGCCTTGATGTCTCAAATGGCACTTGCTCGTCGTCGTGGTTCTACTGTAGCCGTATGCTTGATTGATCTTGACCACTTTAAATCTATTAATGATACCTACGGACACATAGCCGGCGATCGAGTGTTAAGTGCTTTAGGACGCCTTTTATCATCATCATTTCGTGTTGAAGACCTACGTGGACGTTGGGGGGGCGAAGAGTTTGTGGTCGCTTTTAGTGATGAAAGCGCAGAAAGCGCTAAGGCGATCTTAGAACGTGCTCGCAAAGAGTTTGTACGTTTTTATTTTGATGGCGAACATGGGGAGCGCTTCCAATCAACCTTTAGTGCAGGTGTGGCCTGCTATCCTGAGGCAGGTGAAACGATAGAGGATGTTTTTAAAGTCGCTGACCGTCGCTTGTATGCGGTCAAAGAGGCGGGACGAAACAATATTTTTGCTGATGATTCTCAGGCTTCTAGTGTAAAGGTTGATGAAGAGGCAATTGATAAACCAAACACCTTAGAAGTCGTTATGACTGATGTAGTTGATCCAAGGATAACAATGATCAATCCCGAAGAAGTTGATGTATCTTCAAACAGCACAACTTTAGAGAAGGCCTCTACAAATAGAGAAGTCCCTCAAAAAGTTCCGTCTACTCAGCACTCTATGCAGCTACTTCCTCCCTTTAGTGATGAAGACTAGCTTTGTTTTTGATGCATCTTTCTAGTTTATGCGCCGTTTAGTATTTGATCTAGCTGTTTAGTATTTGGTCTAGTTGCTTTGTTTAAGTTATTAGTCTGTTTATTGTTTATACAAACCGCTAGCATCAAGGCCTTTGCCCAAAAGCAAAAAGAGTATGCTAAAGCGGGATATAGTCTTTATGAAATTGAACACTTAATTGGGAGTGATTCAGATGCCCAAATTGAAGTAGGTTATGAGTTAGGGCAGGTGAATTTCAGTCGTCGTACTATAAATACTTTAGCGGTTGGTACCCATGCGATTCTCTCGCCCACAGGAGGCTGGGGTGAGCATGATTTAGAAAGTCTTGCTATTAAGAGAGCCGGGCAAAAACTAGAGCGCTTAAGCACTGAACTATATAAGGATCATTTGGAACTTAGTCGTTGTCATTGGACTAAGCGTTCTCAACTGTTTCAAAGCCAAAGTCCTCATTGGATGAGTGATGGGAGCATACATCTTTCTTCGACAATCCGCTTTGAGGTATATGAAGCCTGCTCTATTGCGGGGTTGAATGAAGTAAAGTCCAAATATACCAACCAACGACTCAAAGATGAGCAGATTCTTGCCGAATTCCAAATTGAATTAACCCAACACGCGGGTGCCTGGCTTCGTGGATTAGAAAAAAAGCTACAACAGGGTTCAAGGCAAATCGTCAAGCTAAGCTTAAGCCCAAGCACAAAAGCTTTTGATGTAAGGTGTTTAACGCCCTTTCCCACCTTAAGAACTACTCAATCAAAGCAAGATTTATCAGCTCAATGGATAGCTGTACGCTGGTTTTGGAAGCAGCCTAATCTGTCTTATAAAGCTTTATATTCTAGAACTAACTTCGCTCATGATTTAGGTATGGCTCGCTGTAGTCAACAGGGAGAAAAACTAGAGTTATTGAGTCCTTTTGAACAAGCAAAGCTAAAAAAACTGATCGATGCCGGTCACGAGCTTGAGCTATGGATATGGGTTCAACCATGAGGTGTGCAGGACAAACGAATAAACTCAAAACCCGATTCATGGTCTTTGGTTTATGCCTAGCAAGTCTACTCAGTACTTTTGCCTGTGGAGGAGGTGTCGTTCAGCGGATTGACGGACAGGGCAATGAACCGCCACCCGCTCCCCCTCATCAAGGTTTTTTAGAACTTCCTCAGGGTCCTCAGTCAACTCGGATCTATTTAAATGATCGTTATATTGGTCGCTACTCAGATTATCCTCGAAATATGATTTTACTCCCCAAAGGTGAGCATCGCCTTAAGTTTATCGCCAAAGGCTTTGCACCTTTATACATGGAAGTACTCATTCATCCTCAGCGTCCGATACGTAGTAAAACCGCTTTGATTTCAATAAGTAAAGCTACGGTTACACCTACGTTTTCTCCTTTAACTCAATGATGGCTTATTCAATGTCTAATTCAACGCAAGATCATCCTTCACATTCTTCACGTCAAGCTCGTCCGGTAAGGATTCTTGATCCTATTTTAGCCAATCAGATTGCAGCAGGTGAAGTGGTTGAGCGACCTGCGAGCGCCATTAAAGAACTTTTAGAAAATGCCTTGGACGCAGGCAGTACAGAACTGACCATTGAGATTCGCGAGGGGGGGCGAAGCTTAATGCGAGTGAGTGATAATGGTCATGGGATGAGTAAAAGTGATGCTTTGCTTGCCTTAGAAAGACATGCGACCAGTAAAATCCATGAGGTTGATGACTTAAATGAAATCAGTACCTTAGGCTTTAGAGGTGAGGCCTTACCTTCGATTGCCTCGGTGAGCCGTTTTCATCTATTAACACGTAATCAAGAGAACCAAACGGCGACCTTGATTAAGGTGGAGGGTGGTCAAAATCCACAAATATCAGAAAGCGCTGGTCGAGTGGGTACCGAAGTCCGTGTAGAAGATCTGTTCTTTAATGTACCGGCAAGACGTAAGTTTTTGAAAAGTCCCCAAACCGAATCTGGCATCATTCACGAGGGTGTACAAAGACAGGCCCTTGCTTATCCTCATGTCGCTTTTAGGTTTATTAAGGATGGCCATGTGAGCTTTGACTTACCCACACATGCCTCATTGCTTGATCGAATTAGAGTCTTATTTGGTGCTCGGGTGGCCGATCATCTTTGTCCGGTGGCTTGGAGCGGTCCTATCCGATTAAGTGGCTTTGTTTCGCATCCAAGCCTTAATTTTAGTGCTCATCGACATGCCTATACTTTTATCAATGGTCGCTTTGTGAAAGATCGTTTATTCTTGGGCGCAATTCAACGAGCCTTTGGCCAAAAATTATCTCGAGGTCGCTATCCCTTTTACCTACTTAACTTGGATATTCATCCTTCATTGGTTGATGTGAATGTGCATCCGGCCAAAACCCAAGTGCGCTTTGTCAATGAAGAAGCTCTACTCGATGTGCTTACCAAAGCGGTTAAAGCTACGATGAATAACATGGTCTTTGAAGAGCGAGCAAGCTCTTGGCGAGAACAGGTTGTTGATCAAACGGCACTTGATCTTAGCGAACAAAGGCTTGTTGATCATCAAGGATCTACATCCTCGATAGATTCAAGCCCTCAAGCAAGCTCACAGATACAAGCACAAGAAAGCTCTCCAGTCAGCCCACAGATAAATGAAGCGCTTGAAGCGCATCGAGCAAGGATACAGGCCCGCTTACGACAGCACTTACATGGTGAAGATTTGAGCTTAGAGCCCGATCAGAGACTAGAGCCTAAACAGGATACACATCAGACCAAAGATGCTTTTAAACAGAGTAAAAAAACTAAGGCCCAAGCTGAACCAGCAAGCGGACGACATGATGTAGAACGGGTGAGTCAAGCTGACTTAGAGGCTTGGAAAGAAGGTGCTAAAGCTAAAGCAAGCGAAGATATACAAGTCAGTGATGCTGAAAGAGCTACGCCGATAGATGCTGACACTATGCAAGACCATTTAGCGAGCCAAGATCATTTAACGGACTCAAGTCAGATCAGTCTGCCAAGTTTAGGGGCCTCAGAGCAGCACCAAGTTCAGTCCATTTCTGGGATGGCCTTTCCACAACAGCTAGCGAGCGAGCCTGAGTTTAGACCCAAGTTACCAAGTCTACATGAGTTGCATGACTCAAACGCTCGACAGGCATTAAGGTCGGTAGGCCGTGCTGATGAATGGTGGATACAAGAAGCAGCCGATGGGCTTCTTATGGTACATTTACCAACTGCAAGAGTGCATGTACTCAGTGAACAAAGCCAAGCACATCATTTATCTCAAGCTGTACAGTTATCTTTAAGTTCTCAAGAAGAAAAAGATGTTTTAGCTAAGCATGATGAGCTTCTTAAACTCGGTATACAAGTCAGTCCTTTTGGGGGTCAGATTTATCGTTTAGTCACCGTACCCAAAGGGCTAGAGACTGAAACAAATGAGCGCTTAATCCAGTTAATTCATGATACCTTGAGCCATCGTAATGAAGATTTAGCCTTAGCTTGGGCCAAGTCTTTAATGAATCTGCCTTTATCAAGTGAGGCGCGTAGTTTAACTCTTCACTGGTTAGAAACAGGTGGCACTGCAAATCCCAGTTTACCACCGTTTTGTCTTAAGCTGACCTATCAAGATCTACTCAAGCGCTGTGAGCATTTAACTCCATTTTAAGAGTAGCTTCTTTTTGAGTAATCGCTTTCTTCTTACTGAGAGATATTTGCCTTATATGCAATGCAAGGATTTAATTTTATTAGCTTTTCCTGAGTGGGTGCAGTGATTGCGTTAAATTACTTACTAGTATGATTGTATACTCCGCTCCATTCAGGATCGAGGCGACTCTGTGCAAGTTCTTTACAACGTTTTAGAAAGATATTTGGGAGTGGGTCATAAGCATTTTGCTTTTTCATAGTGCTAAAAATCTTAATTGCTTCGGTGAACTCACCTCGACGATAACATTCAAAACCGTTCAAACTGAGTTCTAAAGAACTGATGCGACCACTTTGTTCTTCAACCGGATGTGCATTGATGACTTCATAAATGGTCACCGGTGTACTACGACCTTTTACACGTACTAAGTCTAAAGGACGTAAGTCAAAGGTATGAGTTTCTGGAAGGGCATTTACCAAAGCCTCACTGATAATCAATGGGCAATCATAAGCCTTAGTCATGCCTTCAAGACGAGCTGCCAAGTTTACTGTATCTCCTATAACAGTACTTTCCCAACGCTCTTTTGACCCCAAAGTACCGAGCACCACTTCACCCCAATGAATACCAATCCCCATTTTTAATGGCACTTTTGTTTTTTCGACAAAGGCATAAAGTTCATGAAACATATCTATACCGGCTTGTACTGCTCGCTCTGCTTGATTAGGAAATAAAGCCATGATGGCATCGCCAATGTATTTATCAACAAAACCATAATTGTTGTGAATCGCCGGCACAACTGTATCAAGATAGCGGTTGAGTAGATCGAAAATCTCTTGTGCTTCACGTGTTTCAGCCAAAGAGGTGAAGCCACGTAAGTCGCTAAATAATATGCCCAAATGTTGACGAATAGAGTCTCCTCGCTCAACTAAGGTTAGGTCAGAGCGACCTAGAAACTCTAGGAATGGACGTGGTACAAAACGTACAGAAGCTTCTACCAGTGCTTTTTGTCTTTCGTTTAGAATTCTTAATTGTGTTTCAGCCGCACGACGTTCTTTGTTCTCCTGCTCTAAATCAATAGTCTTTTTACTAACTTCTGTCTCAAGCTGGTTGATTAAGCGATAAAGAATGGCCGCAAGAGATTTAAACTCAACGGGGCCGGAAGTATTCAAGGGAAAGGGAGTGGTATCATCTAGAGCTTTGGTCGCCGATTGAGATAAACTGACCACCGGTTTAGAAATGGACCGATTACTCCACCAAGTTAATAATATGATGAGCGATAAATATGCTAAGGAGAGGATCCAAGCTAAAGTATTTAGATTATTTTTTTGTTTTTCTAAATTACGAGAGTCCCGTGAAGCTAAGGCTTGAGAAGATTTAAACAAAGACCTAAAGGAACTGATTACTTTAAAAGATCGTTGATCGTATTGGTCATAAGCATCTTCAGGGGCTTTTCCCTTGTGGATAGAGCTAAATAAACTCTGGAGGTTTTCTATATCCTGATTAAACTCTTCAATTTGTTCTGCATTTAATGTGATATATTGACTGAGTTCATTGAGCTTGTCTTTGATTTGTAAAAGCTGAGAAAGAGCCGGCTGGGCAAGATAGGAATTGAGTCCTTGATTTGATCCAAAGATCAGATCTCCTAGAACGGTTAAGCGTCCAATGTCTTCTTTAACATAGGCTAAGCGATCTACAGCTTTACTGCTTTGGATTTGATGCTCCCTTTCTCTTTCAAGATTTTGAAAAGCATAATTGAGTCCACCCACTAGGGTAAAAGCACCCAAAGCGACCACAATAATCAGTAAAATTAAATAAGTTCTTAGACGCATGTTTCCTCTGTTGTAAGTAAAGAAACTGAAAGAAAAGTCGTTTTGCAGTAGTAAAAGAAGAAAAAGGCGATCATGGATGATTATGGTGTAGGGATAACCGGGTGCCAAACAGCTCGGGTGACTGCGATCGTTTTTAAAGCTGAGCGAATCAAGAGATAAGCGAGAGCTTGAGCATCATCCGATAATTCTTTAATTGGTATTTTCAGAGCATTTCCCTCCGGTGTAAGGACAGCTCTCAGTTCTTTTGATGATTTATTTCTTAAAAAAGACTTAAAGTGATCTTGTTGTACTTCTTGGCGTCCTGCATCACGACAACGCTGAAAAGTAAAATCTCTGACTTGTAAGTCTGGGCTTAAAGCCCATGTGATTTCAATTAAGCCCCATTCGCCTTCTTCTGAACGTACATGTATGTAACCAATATGTTTTTTTTGGTCTCCTTCTCCCTTAAATACTGCATATAGGGTATGTAACCCTAACTCTGCTGAGTGTATGGTAAAGCTCAATTCTTTTTTAACTTGAGCTCTATGTTCATCAGTGACTTCGTTAGTATAGGTTTCCAAAGAGTCAGACTCTGGAAATAAGCGCTGTTGTGCACGATGGGGTTGGCGTAAAGCACAAAAAGCCTGAGCATGGACTTCAGAGTTTAAGCTAGGTATACATAGCAGACCTAAAACGATGAGCATAGGTAAGCCTAGATACAGTTTACTTTTAAGCTTAGGGGCGGATCGTATGTACTTGGTTAACTTAATTTGATTGATTACCATCGGTATCTCGCTTGTATACGGGGCGTCATATTGCTTTTTTCATAATCTGCCACAAGTTCTGCGGCTAGAAAAAGTGAATTCAAGGGTGAGTAGAGTAGCCCCAAAGTGCTACTGTGTTTTTGAGGAAGGTCTAAAGTAGATACACTTGGTGAGTTGGACTGTGCTTGTGTCATATCGTTTAGGCTGCTTTGCATAACGCCTGCTTCAGTTTGTAGATCATAGGAAACATAACGTTGTTGAAAATATAGCATCCAGCGTTCATTCATAGATCGCCAATTGAGTTCAGCAATCGCCGTTAAAGCATCTCGTGGATATTTGCTACCCATCGCATTAAAATCTTCACCTAGAGACCCCTCAAATAAAAAGCCGATGGGTCCTGAATATTGAACATCTAAACCAGCTCGCCAACGTTCGATTATACCTTGAGCACTTTGTATTCTAGCTTTTAGAGTTGATAAACCTATTTTAAAAGGCAGATAGGAAAAAGTAGGGTGGTCCCCGTGGATACCTAAGCGCATTACCCCCATATAGGTATCATTATTTCGACTAAACCACTTTCCACTTCCACTACCAAGGCTTAAGTTGTAGCTAAAGATATTCAATTCTCCATGAAGTTCTGCACCCCAATCTAGCATTAAGCCCATACTATCTACACTAATCAATTGGCGTAGAGTTTGTGTGGTATTAATTTGATTTCTCAGTCCATAAGGATGCCAAATATGGCCAAACTTTAGATTAAGCTTACCTTGAGGAAGTAAAATTAGGTTGGGTGCAATGATACATGGTGCATAGTCAAACCTAGCAGAGGATATAAACTGATCCGAGCTTAAGTTTCGCATGTCAAATGTATATACTTGAGCAACGATATCTCCACGGTGTTTTCCGGCAAAGTGTAAGTCAGAATAAAAGTCTAGCCCTAAGAAGCTCATTGATGATGGAGATGAGTCAGTGTTTAGCTGTACCCGACTTCCCATGTCAAAAGCCCATCGGGCTCCTCTAAAAAATTGACTTTGTGGACTACTTGGTAGTGCATGACAAGGTTTATGAGTGGAGAGTAGATTACCGCCACTGAATAATAGTGTCAGCACTGATAGAGTTACCAAAAGATATTTTGATGTTAGATACATAGTAGTTCACTTGTATTGGATAGGCGAAAACGAAGGCTTTATCAAAACTTATAAATTACCGAAATTATAAGATCACCCATTAAAAAAGTAACATATATAAGATGAAGTCGCCATACTATGCTTAGGCATTAGCTCAAGTATAAAAATAGTTTGATGATTTGAGCATTCATGTTCAATTCATAGTCGTTCGTTTTTTAAGTAAGAGTCGTGCAAAGTCTTTTGTAACCTGATGCCTTGCTCCATAGTCACCAAGCTTAATTTGAGATCAGCTGTATCTCATGAGTATTCAAAACTCTTTAAGTTTTAGTGATTAACAAGTTTTTATTGTTATTCTTTGTAAATGTTTGTATCTCGTATCAACTTAGCTTATTGATATTCTTGATGTTTAATAATAACCATAAACTTATGATGAAGCGATTGATAAGCTGAGAGTAGACACATGTTTAATTCTTATTCTAAATCCTTAAATGACCCAAAACGCGTATTAGGGCACATCTTATTGATGGGCCTGTTCATAATGAGTCCGGCTTTTTTGCTATCTAGCACAAGTTATGCTGAGCCCGTAGCCAAGATGCCTAAGAGTCAGTGGGCATATAGCAACATGCTTGCGCTTAGATACAATCCATTGGGTCTACAAAATGAGCTTTTTATGGGCTACAAGCAAAAGCTTTATAACAAGCCAGAAGATAATCTTCTTTTTGGAAAAAGCTATTGGTGGGCCGGTTTAATTACCCGAGCGAGTCCACAGTTTGCTATGGCAGGACTCTTTTTTAAAACCTCACCGATTGCCGTATTAGAACTGCAAGGTATGTTTTCGAGAGTTCAGTCGCTCACCACTGCAGCCGACCTACCAGGCTATTATACAGCGGGTACACAAGCTGCGGTTAAGTCGACAATTAATGATCGTGCCACAACCGGGCATATTATCACTCAAGGGTGGCAGTCGAGTTTGCAAGCACGGTTACAAGCCAAAGTTGGCCCAATCGCAATTAGAACGACAAACCTTTTTCGCTATTTTGACTTAAGCGGAGATGAAGGAAGCACCCAAAAAGATCTATTTTATGATCAAACTTTGGACCTAGTGACTCCACTTCAGGGGCTTGTTTATCAAAATGACACCGATCTTTTGTATACCAAGAGCAATCAAGCTTGGGTTTTGGGTGGACGCTATACCTTTGCGAAAAGCTTTGCCCAAGACTTGGACGCAGAAATCTCCAAGCAGATTTATGATATCCAAAGATTGGGTTTACTCTTTGCATGGAAGTTTAAAGCACCTCTTACAGAGCAAGGGCTAGAGGCCAAAAAACGCCATGCACTGATTGTATTATCCCAGTGGCATCTTGATCATGCGTATCGTAATGGCCAAGAAATGAATCGAGCAATTCCATATTTTGCTGTTGTTTACTCGTTATCAGGACGCTTTGCTGATCAATAAATCGGTGCACTAAAAGTTAAATTACATCTTCAGCCTTGACCAATCCTTATGATTTAGAGGATCGTGATAAAAACGATCAATCATGGTCTGATAAGGGTGTTGATATGTATGACCAGTTAAAACAAGAGTCTAAACAAGCTTCTCGGCTTAAGTTCAGTGCTTACTCATGGCTCCTGTTATGTGCTTATTGCCTTTTTTATTGTCTTGTCTTTCAGGGGTGTATGGAGAGCGATTTAAGCTCTGAACAAGCTGAATTAAAGCCCGTAAGCAATAAGCAAGATTCTTTAGCTGTTTTATTGAACAGTACTCAAAATGAAGTGATTTATGGACGGGATTCACGCTTAGATTTTTATGAATTGGCTAACGCCGATATCATGAAGCAAAGAGCAATGAACTCAACCGGACTCTTAGTGCGACCGTCCTTAATTAATATTCAAGGGCAGCGAGTGATCTTAGATCAAAGAACCTTAGGAGAAAGACAAAATCTTTGCGTGGATGAGCGTTTTTATAATCAACCTGAGCCGGGCCACTGCTCTGGTACTTTGATTGATAGCGATCTCTTTTTAACCGCGGGCCACTGTGTAGATGATGCCAATGATTGTAATAACACTAGGATCATTTTTAGATCATTATATACAGCTCCTAATGAACTTTATCCCACCACCACCCAAGATTTATACTCTTGTGCCGAGATCATCACCCGACGCAATGATGGAGGGGGTGATTATGCGGTCATTCGCCTTGATCGAGCGGTGACCGGTGGTTTGGCACCAGCGCCGGTGTCAAATAGCACAGATGCGCTTCCCTTAGGCTTACCGATTACTATGATTGGCGGTCCTAATGGTATACCTATTAAAACCGATAAAGAGGGGCAAGTGACCAATGCTGGGAATGCGAATCGAATCACTTTTGGGGTAAGTATTGATGCCTTTGGAGGTAATTCCGGCTCAGCCTTATATAGTGAAAATGGTGACATTGTTGGGATCTTGGTACAAGGGCGCACCGATTATATCTTTGACTCAAGTGCAAACTGTCGCCGAGTGAACCAAATTGAAGTCGATAATACAGGTCAGCCACTGGATGGCCAAGGTGCTGAAACCGGTACCTATGTAAGTCTTGCTCTAAACGCCTTATGCCCGCTCAGACCTGATGCATTAGCCTGCGGTGGGAGCGGAAGTGGGAGTGGTGACAATGGTGGGGGTGATATGGCGGGTGATATGGCGGGTGATATGGCGGGTGACATGGCGGGTGATAACGGTGGTATGGAAATCTCCTGCCAAGATGAGTTTGAAGAAGATGATTTACAAGCTCAAGCAAGCTTAAGAGCGATTGATAGCTTTAGTCTGCACAATTTCTGTGATGATGCTTATGATTGGGTTAATTTTGAGCTTAATGAAGGAGAGGTGATCGACCTTGAAACGTATAGCCTAAGCCCAACAGGAATCACCTCAAGCAATGAAACCGATACAGTGTTAACAATTCATGATAATACCGGCATGATTTTGGCTGAAGATGATGATGGTGGTTCAGGACGAGCAAGTCGGATTTTAGGATGGACAGCCCCAGCAAGTGCTACATATAGTGCCCGAGTTCGCAGTTATGGGAGTTCCATTGGCGAGGACTTAGAGTATCGATTGATGCTCAGACAAGGATGTGAAGAAGATGAGTATGAGGTTTTGGATAGCTTTCTTAATGAAGCCGATTCTCGCTCACAGCTTCAAGATGATCGCCCTTTGCCAGAGCGACTACTAAATGAAAATACTGTTTATACTTTACCCCTTAACCAAGCGCGTACCCTTTGTGATGACGATTGGGTCAGCTTTGAAATTATGGCAGATTCACTCGTCAATGCACCCAGTTTAGTTCTACAAACCCAAGTGAGTAATGAGCCAGATAACCGTGCTGATACGATCTTGACTTTATATGGGCCCAATGGTGAATTAATCGCTGAAAATGATGACCAAAGTAATAATTTACGATCGAGTTTAATTACTTTGGATCTAGATGAAAATAGTGCAGGTCGCTATTGGGTTCGGGTACATGCGTATGAGCAAGTGTATAGTGGAACTCGACCTTATCAACTGACTATTCGCTTTGCCGAGCTCTGCGATGATATTGATAATGATCAAGATGGCGTAATTGACGAGGGCTTAGCAAACTGCTTAAGCTGTGAAGCTGATCTGTATGAAGATAATGATAGTTTTACTGAGGCCCAAGGCTTTGGTTTGGGGTATATTACCGAATTAAATCACTGCCTTGATGCCCAAGATTATTATCGTTTTAACCTTAATGAAGGGCAAGTCATTGATGTAGAAACCTATATTGAAAGAGCCTCTGATACAATCATTGGACTATACTCATCCGGTGAAGAGGTTCTTGCTGAAAATGATGATCGAGCAAATAATCAATATGGGAGTTTAATTGAAGGGTTTGTCGCACCTTTAACCAATACCTATCGACTTTTAGTGAGTCAGTACAACCAAAGGATAGGTCCCGAACGCCCTTATAAGCTTTTGGTTCGAGAGGCCTGTTCTAGCGATATTTATGAGCATGACGATCATCCCCTCGAAGCAAGAATCTTGGATCTGAATGAGGCCATAGAGCAGGAGAATGGGACTTTATGTGATGAGGATTGGCGTAAGTTCACCCTTGAAGCCGGACAATGGTTTGATGCTCAACTCACAGTGGACGATCAAGCGTTTGATCGCGGTGTAGAAATGATCGTCAGTCGTGATTTTGGCCGACAAGTGTTGCGCAACGAGGTAGTGGGCAATCAAGAAAGCTATATGCTCAACTTTGAAGCGACTATCAGCGGAGACTATTGGCTTTTGCTAAGGCCTGATACTCAATATTATGGTGGAGAGCTCAACTATACCTTTAGTGTAACAACTCGAGAAATTGATCGCTGCGATGGTCAAGATAATGATCTTGACGGCCAGGTTGATGAAAATGTTTTAAATGCCTGCGGGACTTGTGGCGAAGTCCCCGTTGAGCTCTGCAATGGTGAAGATGATGACTGTGATGGTCGCAGTGATGAAGGCACGCTCAATGCCTGTGGTCAATGTGGTGAGATCCCAACAGAAAGCTGTAATGGTCTTGATGATGACTGTGATGGGCAAAGTGATGAGGGTGTGTTAAATGCCTGTGGTGCCTGTGGAGAAGCCCCAACCGAAAGCTGTAACGGCCTAGATGATGATTGTGATGGTCGCTTTGATGAAGGCTTATTAAATGCCTGTGGCCTTTGCGGAGAGCTACCTACTGAAAGCTGTAATGGTGAGGATGATGACTGTGATGGAGAGCTTGATGAAGGCTTACTTAATGCTTGTGGTGAATGCGGTGAGATTCCAACAGAAAGCTGCAATGGTCTTGATGATGACTGCGATGGTAAAATCGATGAAAATCAACTCAATACTTGTGGAGAATGTGGTGAAGTTCCGGATGAAAGCTGTAATGGATTAGATGACGATTGCGATGGTGATACAGATGAAGGCTGTCCTACCTCTGCCGGTGAAATGAACGCTGGTACCGAAATGAGCGCTGGAAATAGTGAAGCCGGCGCAGAGCAAGCCGGTATTGATTCTTCTAATGATGAGATTACGGTGATTGTGGCTGAAGACGAGAACGAAGAAGAAGTATTAGTCGGTGAAGTGATGGATGAAGAAGATGCATCAGGCTCGCCCTCAGCAAATGGCTGTCAAGGCTCGGCAGGTCAAGCAAATACACGTATCACTCTAGCCTTATTACTCTTGTGGTTAGCGCTTGGTATGGTCATTAAGCAGTCCAAGGTAGTCCGCAAAAATCACCTTTGGAATGATCGCTAATTATGAATCAGGCTTATCTATGGATCACTGTGGTGATGCTGATGGTGGGCGCAAGCCTATTTTGTGAATATAAAGCAGTCACGCAAAGTACAGTTGAAGCCTCTGACCCAAGCCAAATGAGTGCGCTTGATTATTGGGCCGGTCTTTTTAAGGCGCTGGCTTCGCTTGGCTTTTTAGCTTATTTTTATGATCAACTTGATCAGCAAGCATTGATTGAGAATAGCGCTGTGCATCAAGTACCAAGCTTAGCTTTAGGCGTGGCTTTAGTCGCTTCGGCTGTGGGTGATGTCTTATTGGTGGGTAAAAAAGAAATCTTTTTTTTGTTAGGCTTAATCGCCTTTTTTATGGCGCATTTAGCTTATGCCTTTGCCTTTGTGTACCCACTTTGGCAGGGAGAGTTTGAGCTTTTGACTTTGCCTAATGTGAGTTTAACCTTATTGGTGGGTGGGATTAGTGTATTGGCCTTTCGCTATTTTAAACCATATATTCCTTACAGCCTGCTTTATCCGGCTATGGCGTATACAACGGTTATTGGTTTAATGATGAGCATTGCTTTTATGCATAGTCTAAGCTTGAGCTGTGTTTTGGTCGCTAGCGGTGCCTTTGCTTTTTGGCTTTCTGATTTAGCAGTGGCAAAGCAACAGTTTCAAGCTGATCAACTTAGACTTTCAGGCTTTTATGTCCGTTTATGGGGTTTACCTTTATATTATATTGCCCAACTGATTCTTGCGAGTGAAATGACTTAAGCCGATCGGTCAAAGCAACTTAGAAAAGACTTAATTGCTCGCGCTTGGATTGAGTGTTTAATCTTTGGATTTCTTGCCAAAGTCGTGCGCCTTGCTGATGCAGTCGAGCATAATCTTGCCGAGCTTGATCCAAGCTTTGCCTTAAATGATCTTCACTCGCTAAATAGTGAACATAAGCGCTCGCTTTTTCTTGACCCACTTTTTCTTGACCCACTTTTTCTTGACTTGAAGCTAGATCATGCGATTGCTCAAACTCACTAAGCTGACTTCTCAAAGATCGAGGTAGCCATAGGCTACGATCCTGTGCAAGACAGGCTCGACCGGCATGCATAGCGCCTCCTTTGGCGCTACTTTCCACAATAAAAGTAGTCACGGATAATCCGGCTTGAAGACGATCTCTACTCACTAATCGGCTCGCATTGACTGAAGCACCAAAAGGGGACTCGCTGATTAACGCCCCTTGTTGTCTAAGGATTTGCTGGCTTAAAGCATAATTTTTTGGTGGATAAATCGAGTCTAGACCATGAGCCAAGATCGCCAAGGTTGGGGCTAGGTCATTTGGTTGATTTAAGTGCTCACTGAGTGCGCTTTGGTGTGCTAAAGTATCAATCCCCAAGGCAAGGCCAGATACAATACTAAATCCGTTTTGCGCAATTAAGCGACTACAGGCTTGAGCGCGTTGCGTACCTTGCATACTTGGTGTGCGTGTGCCTACCACTGCAATTGCCGGATGATTCAAGGTCTGAATCTCACCTAAAACAAATAAAAAAGGAGGCGGATTAGGGATAAGGCGCAAAATCAGGGGATAGGCTTCGTCATAAAAGCCTAAAACAGTAGCACCTATTTCAGCGTGTTGCTTAAGCTGTTGCTCGGCCCAATCCCAAGCCGATTGTGGTATAAGACAATCGGCAAGAATCTCGGTATATTTGTGTTGCTCTTGAGTATTTAACGGGCGACTAAGACGCGGAGAAAGACCTAAATCTTTTAGAAAGGTTAGATCTGAACTCAAATGCGCTAAACTCAAGCGCAAAATAGTTTGCCCACCCCAGCCCTTGAGTTGGCTTAGGGCAAGTAAAGTTCGGCAAGTACTTACATCTATCTTAGAACAAGCCACAAGCGGGATCTAAGATCGCAGAGAAGCAAGTAGGATCGCTTTGATATGCGGTTTCCAAGCATTCAACCTTGGCAATAGTTGCTGCAGGGTCTGCTTGATATTCATTAGCACAATCCACGTAGAATTGAGCCTCGTCTACCATAACAAAGCCTAAGAAACCACACTGATCAAGTGCATTCCAACTACGCTCACAGATTTCACGAGAGTCTGCCCCAAAGTCGCCGCTAAAGCAGGCTGATAGCGCTTCATTATCACATTCAGCGCTAGTGCTACACTCGACCAAGGTTTCGGTGCTTTCTTGACCTAAAGCTAATGCTAAGCCTCCGCACTGATCAGCACAGGCGTTAAGATCACTAAAGATTTCATCATCACCGGTAATCACACATTGGTCTTCTAGATCTTGGCAGGCACGCAAGCAATCAACCGAGGCTTCGGCGGCTTCATCTTGGCAAACGGCAATATTTTCACAGCTGACCAAAGAGGTACACACGGCTCTGACATCATCACCGGCCGAATCTGCAATGCAATTAGAATGGCAGGTATAAAGGTCAACGCTTGGGTCACAGGTTTTAAGTGCATCGCAGTATTCCGCACAGGCAGGTGTTGGCTCAGGAATCGGGAAGCCTAAGCATTCGGCAACAGCACCACAGCCTTCTTCTCTTTGCTCTGCAGCAACCGCACAGAGTTGAGCAGAACTTGGTACCTCGCCATTTTCACAAGCCGCAACACAGTCATTTGCAAGCTCACCGGTAAGGGGTAAACCACAACCGTTGGCTAAGCCACACAGTTCAACGCATAGTGAAGGCGCATTCTCAAAGCAACTTGAGGCATCCGCACAGCTGGCAGTGCTTGGATCAAGTTCAGCAAGACAGTTCGCCGCCGGTACAAAAAGGTTTGCTTCTTCTGCCGATAATTCTGCACGGGCACAAGCTAGGGCACATTCTTCGCTTGCTACGCCCAGCATATCACCGGTTTCACAGCCATTTTGATAGGCACAGAATGTAAGGCAAGCTTGAGCATTGCTACTGTCATCCAAGCAAGTCTCTACATAGTCACAGCGCTCGCTCGCGTTCACGCAGGTTAGGCGGGGTAAGTGTGACTCTGGCTGATATAATTCAGCGTTATCACATTGCGTAATACAATCATCATTGGCCAAGCCACAGGCTGAGAGGGGAGCGCAAAAGTCTTGGCAATTAGGCGCTGCTGGGATTTGGCATAGTTCGCTTGACTCACAGCTAAGTAAGGCACCACAAGTACGCTCACGACGGCTACGCTCAGTGGCATATAGACTATTACAACGGCTTAGGCAGGCTTCTTCTTCTTCAAGACCGCAAGTGGCTTGCTGAGCACATAAATCTGCACAAGCATCACCGGTACCTGAACCACTGCGACAGTCGCTAAAGGCTTGGCATGAGTTTTGGTCCGCACAGGCGATTTGGGCTTGGTAGGGTGCAAAGGCAGTAGGGTCACCACTGGCAGCAAGCATTTGACATTCTTCAACACAGTCAAATTCGCTTTGGTCTGCGGGTAAGCTGTCACAAAGGTTGGCAATAAAGCAATAGTCTGTACAAGCGCTATCATTGGCCGCTTCGGTTTGATTAAAACAGCTAGTGAGTTCAGCATTACAGTCATTACTGAGGCTGTCAATCAAACAGCTTAGACCCTCGCTACTGAGTTCACGTAAGGCTCTGTCTGCAAGCTCAGGACAGGCATTTTCGGCAAATACAGAACACTCAGTGGCCGCTGTACATACTTGACTTGCCAATTCATTGGCAGGCTCTGCTGCCGGTGCTAAGCAAGCACCAAGTTCGGTACAGTCATTGGCGCTAAGAACACACATTTGAGTTTGCTCTTGGCGATAGGTTGCCAAAGCATCACCTAAAGGGGCTTCGGTAAGGCAGGATATTGTACAATCAACAACATCAAGGTCTTCATCACAGTTTGCTTGTGCTTCACAGATCTCTAAGCACTGTCCGCCACGCTCATCAAGAATACAGCGATCAAAGAAGCTGGTTTCATCACAAAGACGGCGCTCATTGGCTTGAACGCAGCTACTGATTTGACGAGCCCACTGCATATCAGAGCAAGCGGTGCTACATTCGGTATTTTGGATCAAGTCCTGTGGAAAACGATATTCTAATCCGCAAACATCTAGTTGAGCACAGGCTTCTTCACAGCTTGGTAAAGGAGGAGGTGGAATCCGACAGGCATCAATCGTGTCACAGGCTTCAAGCTTTAAACATGATACATAGCTCATAAAGCTTTGATCATCCCAGCTTTCTTCCATACAGCCAGCTAAACATTCACCCCAAGGGTGGGCATCAGGTGCGGAACAGCTATCATACACTCCACACAGTTCTTCACAGTTGGTAATGGTTCTGACCAAGGGCATTTCCATACCCGCCATAGTGCCTGCCATAGCACCCGCCATAGTGCCCGCCATAGTACCCGCCATAGTGCCCGCCTCGGTACCGCCTTCATTTCCTGCGGTTTCACCGGCTTCTTCGCCCCCTACCCGAATCACCGGTTGTTCTTGTCCACCTTCTTCGTCATCACAGGCAATTAAGACAGAGCCGGTGCATAGCAATAAAATGCTCCACAGGGCTGTGCTTTTTATCAGTTGTATACCTTGCATTTTTTGATTCTCCCTCAGCATTAAACGCTTTGAGTCAATAAGGATTAAATAAAGTAAAAAGATATATTTATGTTCTTGGAGGCTGAGATAGCAAAACTTGGGGCTTGTGTGTTAGCTTTTTATCCATAAGAGTCTATAAAATAAGTCATTGAACGACCTTTTGGGCTTTTGTGGAATCTAAGTTTTTGTGATTTCACTAAGGACATCACAACTTTTTACAGGATTAAACCATGCTTATATTGCTTTCTCCGGCAAAAACTTTGGACTTTGAAAGTGCTATACCGAGTTTTGCTAGTTCAACTCAAGACCCTAGTTTGTTAAAGGGCAGTCAAGAACTTATTAAAACCTTAAAAAATTACAGTGAGGCAGAACTTGCCAAATTAATGGGTCTAAGCGATAAACTCTCTAAGCTTAATGTAGAACGCTATCAAGCATGGACCGGACAAGGTCAGCGACCGGCACTATTTACTTTTAAAGGCGATGTATACCAAGGTTTACAGGCGGAAACGATGGATGAAGCCTTGGTGGCTGAGGCCGAAAAATCTTTGCGAATCTTATCCGGTTTATACGGCACACTGAGCCCGCTCACTCATATCGAGGCGCATCGCTTGGAAATGGGGACTAAGCTGGCTACAAAAAAGGCTAAAAACCTTTATCAATTTTGGGGCGAGCAAGTGACGAAGCAGCTACAAAAGGCTTTGCAACATAGTTTAGATCAGCCCGATCAGCAAGCCACAGTGATTAATCTAGCTTCACAGGAATATAGCAAGGTTGTCCAATGGAAAAGCTTGGATGCCCAAGTGATTACGCCGGTCTTTAAGGATGAAAAGAATGGCAAATACAAGGTGATCAGCTTTTATGCCAAGCGTGCACGTGGGCTTTTAGCTAGGCACTTACTTGAGACTCAAGCACAAAACAGCGCTAAAAACTTGGCCCAAAATACACAAAAGGCCTTAGAGAGCTTTGCCTGTGCAGGATATTTTTATGATCCTGTTGGCTCTACCTCTGAGGCCCCTTTGTTTTCTCGCTCTGAAGCCAATCGACTTCAGTATTCAAGTTAACTCAAAGTTGAGTCTTGAATAATTAGCCAGCAAGTTGGAACGCGATAAGAAGCGCGTAGATAACAAGTGACTCGATAAGAGCTAGAGAAAGAATGAGTGGAGTGAAGATGTCACCACGAGCGCTTGGGTTACGAGCGATACCCTCAAGAGCAGCTGCAGCAGCACGGCCCTGAGCGATCGCACCACCAAAAGCAGCAACGCTGATTGCGATTGCAGCAGCTAGGTGGCTGATTGGGCTAGCAGCGCCGCCCTCTGCGAATGCAGGAAGAGCAAAGAAAAGAACTGAAAGGAAAGGAATGATCTTGGTGATCTTCATAATAAAACTCCTGGCAAAGTTGCCTTAATGTAAATGTCTTGAGATGCGACAACACCTCTCTCTCTCTACCGACCACAGTTCGCCAAAGGCTCAAGACAAGGTAAATTGAGAAGTAATTCACATAAGTGAATGAGGGCGTATTAGCTTAAGTTAAGGGTCAACGCAAGTATTATTTGCCCAAAAAACGAGTCGGTTAAGAATTAAATCTGAAATCATATTTATGAATTATTATTTTTTGACCTCTGGGGAAGATACTCATCATTATACATAAGAGTTTATGCATCATTTTTGCCACAAATTTAAAAAGCAAACCGAAGCTTGCTTTTATAAAGGATCAAAGCTCAAACTATGTTGAGCTCAGTAAAGATCATTACTTAGTATTCACTAGTGATCGTGATGTAGATCCTCGATGGCCATACCGATGTAAACAACGCTGAGTAGGCAGAATACAAGAGTTTGTACAATACATACGATTGTACCTAGAATCATCACTGGTAAGGGCACAAAGAAGATGCCAAAGCCCAAGAAGATACTGAGAACCTTGTGGTCACCCACCATGTTACCAAATAGGCGCAAAGTAAGGCTCAAAGGACGAGCTACGTGACCAATGATTTCAATGATAAGAATGAGCGGTGCCAAAACGAGGATTGGGCCACACATGTGCTTGATGTGCTCCATGCCGTTCTTTTTGAGTCCATAAATATGAGTCGCAAAGAAAACGATTAAAGCCATGACAACATTGGTTGAAATCACATCAGTGGGTGGGGTTAATCCTGGAATCAAACCTGCTAGATTTGAGAAAAGGATAAAGAAAGCCATAGTCCCAATGAGTGGGAAGAAATAGCGAGCTGCTTCTTTGCCCATTACGCCTTCCATCATGCCCAAAGTAGACTCGCACAAGATTTCGATGAAGCTTCTTGCATTAAAAGAAGTCTCCGGAAAGGCAAGGTCATCTGCTTTGGCTCGATGTGAGCGGTAGCGTAAAGCCATAAATAGAGTAAAAATAGTCACTAAAAGCGCCATAATAATATGGGCTGAGCCATGGCTTTCGGTGCCCATTAAAAGACCAGCACCAAATTGTTCGGTAATGCTGTGGTCTAGCTTTTCGACTTGGGGAAAGAGATAGTGGAGGATCGTGCTTGGTCCGCTGCTCATAACTGTACTCTATGTCCTCAGTTAAGGTTATAATAAAGAATTAAGGTCTGCTTTAGATCATAAATGCTTAACGGCTGTCAAGACTTGTACTGTGATCTTATACTTTTGATCTCATGCTTTTGATCTATCAGTTTGCCTGTGCTTATTGCGTGATTTTTGAGTTAAGGTCAAGACTGTTTACTTGTTAGACTTGAATCTTTTTGAGCTTAGTTCGATAGTAGGTCGCGCTGCATCACTTATGCCTTATTTCTATTGACTCTGTTTATAGAGTAAGATCCTAAATGATCAGTATTTAACATTGTAAATATGAACTTAGACTTCAATCTAAGACCAAAAGGTTTAATCTTTTTAATAGGAGACCCTTATGAGTATGGGAACCATAAATACGTTTGTGACTAGGTCTAGAGCTTGGCCTAAAGCGAAATCCTCAAAGCTACTTAGAACAAGTTGTCTGCTCTTGACCACTTTTTTATTCGCCTCTTTAACCGCCTGTGGAGGCTGTCCTAAAGCCCAAAAGGCCTGGGATGCTGCCAAGGCAGTGCCCAAGAAAACCAAGGCGGGTCCACATTGGATGCTAGAGGTCCAAACTAAAGAGATTCATAAGAAGTTGAGTGCAGGTAAAGATAAAAAGAATTATGCCAAGTCCAAGCTTAAGCTCAAATCGCCTATTCCTAACTTTAGCTTACCTTCGATTAAGTTTGAACTCAGTGATTTTCAATGGGTAGTTGATGGTGATCAAGGCATTTTAAAAGTTAAAGTCAGCGCCATGATGAAAAGAATGGAGATCCTT
Source organism: uncultured Myxococcales bacterium (assembly GCA_937146725.1). Lineage (GTDB taxonomy): Bacteria > Myxococcota_A > Bradymonadia > UBA7976 > VGTA01 > CAKZRU01. The sequence goes on along the minus strand of CAKZRU010000187.1, from coordinate 4,626 downwards.
AGCCTAACGCTTAAGGGTAAGTCACCTTTACAAATGGATAAAAAAGCTAAAAAACTGAGGTTACAAGTTAGGGCTGATCAGTTTAATAAGGCTTCTTTAAAGCTGGGTGATGGCGCTGAAAAGTCACTACGAAAGGCCATTAAAAAGCAGATTCCCAAAGAGCTTCGTGGCCTAATTCCTAAAAATAAGCTGATTAAGTTTGTTAAAAAGAGTCTCAAGATGATCAGTGATGAGGGCTATCCGCTGATTCGTAAGAATATCCTCAAACCTTTGGGCACTTTAGCCAAGCTTGAATGGGGTCTACCCGACTATCCGATCGATCGCATTGCTATAAAAGTGACCGATGAAGCTTGGCGCATTGGTTTGTGGACCGAGATTAAGGCGGATGGTTTGGGTGGAAAGGCCATGAGTCATGGGGTGGCCAAGAATACTGTGGGTGCTCGCTTATTTATTTCATCACCATGGATTGCCGCAGCCGGTAATTGGGCGATGTCTGTCGGTAAAATGCCGGCCCGCTTTAATCGTAAGGGTGAGCCCAAAGCCAATGGTGAAGCTAAGGCAGCGATGACTTGGAACGCCGGTGCTAAGGTAAAGCGACCACTTAAGATTCACCTTTTTGCAGGAGCGGGAGCAGGGCTACAAAAAGAACTTGATATGTGCTTGTATGCCCGAGCGGGCGTTAATCCTAATTTAAAGATTGTCGGAGGCGCGCTCAAAGTAAATGCCGAGGGTAAATTAGAAAAGGTTGAGGGTAATAAGTTTGTCAAAAAGGCTGTGAACCTTTCGGGGATTGGCAAAAGAACTTTGGAATGGCATCACAAGGCTTCGGCCCCGTCTTCGATGCAAGTCGGCGGCTCTAAAATGCCCTTAACATGGCTGAATGTTGCTTTAAATAAGAACTTTGCTGTGGTGGGCATTGACTTGGGTGGCATTGGGAAAGCGGTTTCAGCCAATGAAGCAAGCGCACCAGAGCAAAGTCCACAAGAGCAAAATCCACAAGAGCTAAGTTCTGTATCAGTTAATCCTGTGCTTGCAAGCGCCCAAGTACCAACTGCAGCGCCTCTTGCCAATCTTGAGTAAGTCCTTGGCTGGCGCTGTTGGTTTCTTCATAGTGTTCACCGGCACTTGCGCCTAGCTCAAAGTCATATTCTGGAATAATATACCCCAAAAAGTCGCCCCCTAAGCCGATAAAAAAGGGCATTTGGGCAGTAGATTCGGCTTGGAGTACTCGCTCGTAAATAAAAGGACCAAAAGGTGCTTCGGTCCAAGGTGGGGGATTACTTTGATTGCTCTTTACAATACAGGGTAGGTCACCGCCTAGGCTACCTTCAATACCGGCCGGTAAGCCTCGCTCATCACATTCCCAAGCCAAGCTTTCGGGATCTTGAACACCAATCACAGGCGTTTGTACTTGCCCTCGATCAGGATAGCCACCGGTTAATAGCTCGGGAAAAACCTCACCGGGTGCGGTAAAGAAAGTGACAGCTCCCAATGAAACTGCTGTGACTTCGCTAATCACTTGCGGTAGGTCAGGCACAAAGGAGATTCCGCCTTGATGCTGGGCATTATAAATATCTCTTTGGAATAATTTAAGCGTAAAGCCCGCCAATAAAAAGTTCATGTTGGCAATGCTGGTAAAAAACTCTTGGCTTGCAAACTTAAGAGAAGCGGTTGAGGCTTGTCTTGGACTTTCATCTGTGGAACTTGCTTGGCTTGGGTCAACATTTTGAAAGCGTCCTTGACTATATGCTGACAACAAGCGTGAGGCAATTTGCTGACCAGCCGCATCCGCCATCGCAAAGCCCTTATCGTTAAAACGCTCTCCGGCATAGTCGATGGCTGTCGCCGAACCTGGATTCATTAAACCACCAACAGCACCAGCAAACATTAAGGTGACTCCCCCCCAACCTGCTAAGGCAGGCTTAATTTCATTGCCGGATTCATCCAAAACAGCCTCAAGACCCTCTTGGATATATTTACGGGTAAAGTGGAAATAGTCAGCGCTAAGATAGGGATTACCCGACCATAAAAACTCGGCATGATTGGCCACACTGAGCATGCTTGCAATCGTCTGACCACTGTCTACCGAACTAAAGCGTAAGCTTGGAATATTATTGTCAAATATATAAGGTGGGCGGCTGTCGCCAATCCCTAAACCGGTAATACTTTCATCACTTTGATAATATTCGGCTTGAGCGGGTTCTAGGGTTTCCAAGCTTTGGATGATGCCCTTAACCACTTGGGCTCGTAAATAAGCCATCCAACGACGATCTCGGCCGGTGCGTAAAGGAATGGCTGTACCCGCCCCATATTGACCGATTGAATCTGGCCCTTCATGATTATGTGATGAGCCCACAATAATATGATCAATCTGTCCAAGTTCCGGACGCTGACTTAGGGCTTGGTTTACCTCACGTCTGATCTGCTCAATATCACTATGGAATACCCCCAAAATATCCAAGGCCACCCAAGCAAGGGTGAGCTCGCCTCGTCTGATGACCATGGCTTGAGCCTTAAGGTCATCATGAGCTAATTTAGAAAAACAGCATTCTGGCCGATCACAGTTTAAGAGTTCTTCCGGACAATACTGCGCGGGTCGACCATGATTAAAGCCGGCAATAAAAGCTCCCTGCAGTTCACCATCTCCCTCACCTTCATCGGGGCCTGTATAACCTACATCATCTGGGCATACCCCATCATAGCCACAGTCGTTCCAACGAGGATCACCGGCCGAAATCGGTGGTGAAAAGTTCATTTGCACACCGTCAAGGCCCTCTGGCGTGGCTGTTTCAAAGCCCAAAGGCGTAATACTTTGTGATGAGGCCCCCACCCACAGGCTTTCACCTTCGGTTTGGGAGTGACCAAAGCGAGCTGTCAGCAAGTCTGCTTCTAGCCAGCAAATATGCTGTGTTGTACCACCGCTAGGACTCATAACCTCACGACATTCTTCACCGGCTCGACATTGTAAATCGGTATCACAGCCACCTCGACTCATCGGAGCTACACATTCGCAGGCCTCATCTTGGGTACAAAGACAGTCATAGCCAAGCGGGCAGGCCTCTAGTGAACCACAGGGGTCTTGGGGCACAGGCATTTCAGCATCATTTAGACCTAAATCATCTCGACCTAAATCAGTGATTGCCATATCGCCAAGGTGAGCATCGGATAGATCTTGATCTAAAAGCGCTTGATCCAAAACTTCGGCATCAGCACGGATTGGCTCGCCGGTACTTGATGCATCATCACAGGCCACCAAAGTGAGCAGAGTTAAGCTAAGTAAGCTACAGCAGGTTAATGGTAATCGCTGTAAAAATAACATTTGAACTTGATTGTTTAAGGGCATAAAGCACTTTGCTACCTTGCTGATGAGATCTAAGATGAGCCCAAGCGAATGGGGGCGCTTAGCGTGTAAAAAAGGTTAGGCATTTCTTATAACAAGTGTTTTATATACAGAGCAAGCTTATATATTAAGACAAATGATTGAATTGTCAGTTCTGTGAGTGTTTACTTTGCTTGGATTTCCAAAGATCCTTGCTTAATTCAAGGAAGTTTTGCTTATTTATCCGCTTTGAATAGAGTGGTTTAAAAGATTAGGAACCATTACATGAGTCAAGTAGACCGCAAAGCGCAGGTAAAAGAGTTTACCAAGCGCTTAGTGATTAACGCTGTTAAAAATGTGCTACCCATTGCTGGGTCTGCCCAGTTTGCCATGGATGTCGCTCAGGACTTCCATGATGTGTTTCTTTCAAGCAAGCCCAGTGATCGCGAAGCCCTTATCCAAGCAGCACAAAGTCTAAGTGACAGCGAAAAAGAGGCGTTGATTGATGAGCTTGAGCGTGGTGGTGGCACCGAAGCCGGACGAGCCGGACGAGGCATCTTATCTACTTTACAAGCCGCTCCCAATCCCGATCGCTTACGGCAAACCGTCAACTTAAATCTTTTGGGCGGACAGGGCTTTAATCCACGACCTTTAAGCGCCCAACAACGTGTTTTAGGCGCAGCGGTAGCCTCATCGATGATGCTACCTGCTCACAGCAATCAGTACACACGAGTACCGCACCCATCTACTTGGCCACAGATTCCGGGTTTTGAGCTTAAAGGTTTTTTGGGGGCGGGGGCCTTTGCCAATGTCTTTTTAGCTCAAGAGCTTGATGAGCAGGGTGCAGTTAAACGCTCTTGCGCGCTTAAAGTAGGTGACTTGCATGACTTGGGACGTTTTAGACGAGAGGTCCGAGCTCTAGAAGCTGTATCGCATCCAAACATCATCGATTTTTATGGTGCGGGTGTTTTGGAAGATCCACCACCGCCACGCTTTTGGATCGCAATGCCCAACTTTAGTGGCTTGACCTTGGCTGATCTTATGCGACAAGGCTTAGATACAGAGCAAAAGCTTTTGCTGACCTTGCAACTATTATCCGGACTAGAAGCACTGCATGCCAAGGGCGTTGCGCATCGTGATCTTAAGCCCGATAATGCCTTAATTAGTGATGACTTTCAGCTAAAACTCACCGACTTTGGTTTGAGTAAGGACGAGCGAGGTCAACAGGGCCAATCCTTGCATACCACCGATGGTCAAACTATGGGTACACCTGCTTATATGAGTCCGGAGCAAGCCGATGGTAAAAC
>CAKZRU010000186.1 GCA_937146725.1 uncultured Myxococcales bacterium | reverse complement strand
AAACGGTTTGACACACGGAAGAAGAGCAGTCGCCTGACACTGAGCACGAGTATCCATCCTCCACAGTAGAGCAGTCTGCGCTACACCCATCGCCGTCCTTGGTGTTGCCATCATCACACACCTCACCTCCAGTCACTACGGCATCGCCACACGTCGTCGAACAGGTGTCAGGCGACAAGGGGGAGCCCCCGCTGCAGGTATAACCGCACTCGACCTTGCATAGGCCCGAGCACCCGTCCTGGGCCTCAACATTCCCATCATCGCAACCTTCACGGGATTCATCAATAATTCCATCACCACATATCGAAGGGATTCCGGCGACCTCTTGACACTCTTCATTACAAACCAAGCATTCATTTTGGCCATAGGTACAGCGTAAATTAGGGCTTAAACCTGAGTCACAGACTTCACCAAACTCAGCTTGCACCACTCGATCCCCACAAAATGGGGCAATGACTTCTATTTCTTGGCAGTCCGCATCACAAATTAAGCACGAATAGTTACTTAGACCATAAGGGCAGATTTCAGTTTCAGCATTGCCGTCGTCACAGGTTTCAAATGGAGTATTCACGACTCCATCTCCACAATTCATCGTTAAACCTGGACGAAGTTGGCAGTCTGCATCACAGACCTCGCAAGCACTCATTTCATAAGGACAGTACTCTGATAAACTAGAAGACTCCTGACCCTCATCACAGGCTTCTGATTCATCATTGAGCAAGCCATCGCCACAGTAACGAGCAGAGCCTTCAACCAGTTGACAGTTCGCATCACAAACAACGCAGGCTGGATCTCCATAGCGACATAGCTCAGTGATTGTGCCACCATCATCACAGTCCTCACCTGCTTCTAAAACGCCATTACCGCATTCGGTCTGTACACAACTTGCATTCCCCTCACTAAAGCCACAGATAAAGCGTTCGGGGCAGGTTTCATCACGCCAACGAACGCCTTGCACACAGCGTTGTAGAGTCGCACCATCACAGCGACTATCTCCTGAAACACAAATCAATGGTGTACATTCATGGGTGCTATCAGTACTTTCAATACAGCGACTCCCTTCTTCACAGCGCTCTCGAACTTCCCATGAACGGCCAAGTTCATCACACTGCGTGACCGCACTTGCCTCTTCATCACAGCTGGTTAAGCTAGGGACACAAAGACGAGGAATACAGCGAGTCATAGTTGGGCTTACTTCTTCACAGTTTTCATCACCGCTACAGTTGATTTCCTCCCATGCACCGGTTTGATCACAGCTTTCTCGTACATTGTTATTGCAACGGGCACTGCCCGGTACACAACGGGCTGCTTGACCACAGCTAGCATCACAATATAGAGTATCTTCCTCTACACGATCCACCGGACATTCACCGCATACGCCTTGTAGAGTAGGTTCACAACGGTCACCCACCCCGTCACCCATGCCAGCATTATCACTATCTTGTTGATCAGGATTATAGACCTTAAGGCAATTATCGATCTCATTTAAAACACCATCGTTGTCTATATCATCATCGCAGGCATCTCCTAAGTCATCACCCAATAATGGGCCACCCGGTAAGCCTTCACTGAGTAAGTCGGTGTTGGTCTGATCACTATTAATCACCGAAGGGCAATTATCGGTTTGATCGGGAATCCCATCTCGATCTTGATCGGCTTCAAGATCTACAATACAACGCCGGTCAACACAGGTGAGACCAAGCTCACAATCACTGTTTATTTGGCATTCAATGAGTGTACAGCGCCGAGTGATTGAGTCACAAAAACTAGATGCAGGACAACTCT
>CAKZRU010000185.1 GCA_937146725.1 uncultured Myxococcales bacterium | reverse complement strand
GGCGCTTTATTTGAAATAATCTTTTGGACTTCAATCACTATTAATCAAGCTTTTCAAATCTCGGCTTAAGTGGCTCTTGCTTGCCCGGCACAGTCGAACACACTCGCTCAAAAGCACTTCGCACAGGATCACTGATGTACTCTTGATCGCCAATATCAGTCAAAATCTCGCTCACTGCTTGAACTAACAAGGGAAAGCCCAAAGGACTAAGTTCATTCAGCATTTTAATCAATGGCACATGCTCGATTGCATCCGGTGTATGCTGTTGCAGATGCTCAATCATGCACTCTTTAATCTGCTGAGCTGTTAGTTGTTTGGGATTAATCATGGTTTTGGGCCTAATAGGATATTTAAAACGGATTTATCATTACTGACATCTTAACTCGGCAATTCTGATGCGATATTGTCCAAGCGTTCTATCAAGCGCCCCCATTGCAGACCAACGACTGGTGTTTCCGTCACTGAGCATTGCATTGGAACGGCCAATATCAAGATTTGCTCCAAAATCCCATTGGCCTAAATAGCCTATCGGATAAACATTAGGGACCATTGTAAATACCTGCAAAGGGGTATCTTGCCCACTTGTGCTTGCCAAAAAGCCTCCACCAACTAAGCGCTCTAACTTAAGCTCCGGCTCCGCTGCTAAATAAGGCTCTGATAAAGTCATTGTACCCGTATTTAACAAAACAGCATTCTGATCAATAGTGACACCTCTTAACATGCCACCACCTGCTAAGGCAATTAACCATGTTCTTGGATCAATCTTAGCTTCAACAAGATTTATACCACTTGCTAGATCGCTTTCAGTAATGAAAGGCAAACTAGGTAACTCCATACACTCGTTATAGCTCACCATAGAGACGACGCACCACTCCCAAGTCATACCTTCTTGATATAAAATACCTAATTGATCTCCATTGAGTGCTGTCTTTAGATGATTCACTTGAGTGCCAATGATCAATTCTCTTTCTTGAGCACCGGTTTGTGGATGAATACGCCATAGCTTGATTCTATTATTCACTCTTGCTGAGATATGTATACGAGAACCAAGTTTGACTTTAAGATCATAGACTTGCTCAGTATTAAGTTCCAAATCATAGCTAATCCAATCCCGTTCTATCAGTGAAATATAAATAATCTTAAGTACAGAACCTACGCGAGCCACAAGTACCAAACGATCATCACCAATAATTCTTGAAACAGCTAAATCACTCACTAAACCGCCTGTCTCCACAACATCATTTACCCTAAATGAAGGTGCAAGGTTCACTAGGTCATTAGCTTGAATCGTGCCGGGATAAACCACAATCTCCTGATCTCGCACCGCACCTGATGTTTGATCAATCAATGGTTCTGCTCTTGCAATCAGCGCAATGCTACCTTGGCCAAGCGTCACTTCAACATGGCTCATATTGCTTTCAAGTAGGAGTTCTTGTTCATCGGAAAATATCATTTGAGGTTCAGGACATGAGGCATCAAAGCGACCAATATCCATGGCCGGTGGCTCACTCAGCCACGAGAAATCATGTCCACCCATCATACCGGCTTCTGTGCCCGCTTCTGTGCCCGCTTCTGTGCCCGCTTCTGTGCCCGCTTCTGTGCCCGCTTCTATGCCCGCTTCTGTGCCCGCTTCTGTGCCCGCTTCTGTGCCCGCTTCTGTGCCCGCTTCTGTGCCTGCTTCTGTGCCCGCTTCTGTGCCCGCTTCTGCACCTGCTGTGCCAGCACTCATTCCAGCCATATTTCCTGCTTCACTACCCGCTTCTGTTCCAGCAATAGGAATATCAGTACCTGCATTAGAGAGCTCAGTCCCTTGATCCCTCGACAATGGATCAGTATTGTTTGGACTTGCCGTATTATCCGTACAGCTTAAGTGAATTGCACATAAAATAGTCAAGCTAAACCACGATGATTTATATGAGCTGAGTTTATATTTCATCATATAACTCCTAATGAAAACTCCCTTGCTTTAAGCGAAGAAGAATAAAAGTAAAAACAAATAGTATCCAAGACTTAGTATTGCTTTGATCACTTTGCATTTGGCAAGAAGGATTTCCTTGATACATCTGATTTTCTTCTTGCTCAATTGATGCGGGGAAATCTGACATATTCATGTCAAAAGTCGGTTCTTGTGTATTTACAGACAGATCTTGATCAAAATCTGTCTCCCCGACTTGTCCTGCAATCTCCATAACGATTTCCATATCATAGGCCTGTTCTGTACCCGATTCTACTCCGGCCAACTCCTCACTCATCGTTCCAGATGTATCGATTGGTTCTCCTGCTTCTGATTCAGCTTCATTTCCACCGGTTACGGGAAGGTCCAAGCGTCTGAGTCTAATACTATCAAGATACTGTCTTCGAGGCTCTGGTTGATCACCATCATAATTATCAAACATTCTTAGCCACTGCCCGCCACCTAATGCAAACTCATAGGTTCCTAATAATACCCAACGTCCCTCAGAAAATTGCCCTTGATCAATTCTCATTTCACTTAGTCTACCTGCATGTCTTAACTGATAGCGTACATTTGGATTTCTGGGCTCGCCTTCCATATAAACCTCAAGCTCATAAAGACCCGCAGAAACGGTGTTAATTGACCATTCTACCCAATTTCCCGGTGCCCAATGATTCCAAGCATTTGTCCAATACGAATGTCCGCCCTGACCGCTACTCAATTCGCGCCAATACTGTGTTTCACCAAAAAGCTTAGTGCACCCACTCTCTTCACTGATTTCTCCACCTTCTTGGGCCAAAGCAGGGCAGGTCAATGGTGCAAAAAAATCACTGTTTGGACAGTGAGGTGCACCTTCATTACTTTTAAAAACCACTCCTAAATGGTTGGCCACAGCTCTTACATTTCCACCCGCATTGCTTGCAGCAGCGTTTAAATACCCTTCTTCGGCATGCCATAGCTGAGAAGAACCACCACCATCCAAGTTAAAAGCTTGCCAAGCGCCCATTTCCGCCATGAGCCAAGCTAATTCTGCGCCATAAACGCCTTGTGAGCGTGAGGAACGCCCATCCACCGTCATCAAAATCAGTGTTCGCCGGTCCTGACTAATTCCCATTGCTGACCGAGGGTTTCGTTCTCTCATGTCACTGCGATCTGGAAAGCAAGAAGACGCTTGCATATCCGCACATTCATAAAGGATGCCCTCTGTGACTAATTCAGGAAAGCCACTAACCAAGGCATAGCTATCAAAAGGGCTTTCAGGATTAGCCCTATCTGGACTGATTCCATTTAGGCTTGTCAATGAGAGTAAACCGCTTGCAAACTCCCGCTTAACATGCCCGGTATGACTAAAGTCAATGCCACCCGGTTGAGCCGTCAGAAACCCATACCTACCAAAATACCAAGAGTTCGCATAATCAGAATGTCGACCGGTATTAATCAGTGGCCAAGGCCCCATAGCACCAATGGCATCACCATATACCCGCAATGGACCTGTTTTAAAGAAATCAGCATTGATTACAATCTGAGCATCATTGGCCCGTCCCCATTCGGCTGCTGTTTTTAAACGGGTTGGCTGTTCGGTAGCTACTAAGTGTAAATCTTCTGTACACAAGTCAATGAGTAGCACCTGTACATCACAAGCCGGCGAAGCTGTACGCAAGGTGATGTGAGTGATCCCCGTTTGTAATTGCCGCTCATCTCGATCGGTAATCGTGATGCTTCGCTCTTGGGCGAAGCTGAGAGATAAATAAAAGATTTGGCAGCAACAAAGAAAACAACAAAGAAAGAAATTAAAGCGCATGTTTGCTATCCATAGCCCGAAATGAGCAGCCAACTCATTTAGGCTTCCTATATTAAAGCTTATAAAATAGCATACTCGGCATCACAGTCTCTCAGAAAGGCGCTGGCAAACTCAGCAAAGGTACCCGCTCTTAATTGACGGCGAATCTCGCGCATGAGCTCTAAGTAAACAAAAAGATTATGCACTGAAAGTAAGCGATAAACTAATAGCTCATTGCATTTGAGTAAGTGGCGTAAATAGCCGGCGCTATAACGAGCACAGGTAGAACAGCCACAGCTTTCATCCAAGGGCGCTTTTTGCTTGGCAAACTTGGCATTTCTTAAATTGAGCTTACTTCTTCCACCGTTGACAAACAATGTGCCTTTGCGGGCATTGCGCGTAGGCATGACACAGTCAAACATATCAATGCCTCGCATTACACCGGCCACCAAGTCTTGAGGAGTACCCACGCCCATCAGATAACGGGGTTTATCCTCAGGTAAATGAGGGGCTGATGCTTCTAAAACCTCATACATTTGTGGAATGGATTCACCCACGCTAAGACCACCTACTGCAAAGCCATCAAAGGGATGTGCACACATTTCTTCAATGTGTCGTGCTCTTAACTCAAAGTCTAAACCACCTTGTAAAATGCCAAATAGCGCTTGTTTATCTGGATATTTACGAGCTTCCAAGGCCCGAATTGACCAACGAGTTGTGCGTGCTAGGGCTTGTTCATGCACTTTTTTAGGAGCAGTGGAGGGCTCTAAGTGGTCTAAGCACATCATAATATCCGAGCCGATCGCTTCTTGGATGCGCATGGATTCTTCTGGCGTTAAATAAAGCTTTGAGCCATCGATATGGCTTCTAAAGGTCACGCCTTCTTCGGTAACCTTACGAAACTTAGACAAGGATAAAACTTGAAATCCACCACTATCCGTTAAAATAGAGCGACGCCAACTTGCCATTTCATGCATACCCCCCAAAGCATTTAAAACCTCTACACCAGGCCTAAGTGCTAAGTGATAGGTGTTGCCTAAAATGATTTGCGCCCCCAAATCTTCAAGTTCGTCAGGGCCAACACCCTTTACCGAAGCCAAAGTGCCCACCGGCATAAAAATAGGTGTTTCTACTTCGCCCCGCGTTGTGGTGAATCGACCCAATCGGGCATGAGTTTTAGGACATTTGGCTTCTAATCGGTATTTTACATCCATATCTATTTACTCTCTATTGATTCTCTATCTATGTTCTATTTAGTTTTGATCTATCTTTGCTTGAATTTTAACGATTATCTGTCTGCCAACGCCCCTGTGGACGCCAAAAAAGAGAGGCATCACCATAGCTGTAAAACTTTAGTTTTTCTTCGATCGCTCGCTGATAAGCTTGGTGGGTTTGCTCATAGCCGGCAAAGGCCGAAACCAACATTAAAAGCGTACTTTGAGGAAGATGAAAGTTGGTTAATAAACCATCTACGCTTCGCCATTGATAGCCGGGCTTAATAAAAATATCTGTGGCATGCAGTGCCTCGTTGCCCCAAGTGTTGGGGTCTTGCTCGCACAAAGCCATAAAGCTTTCGATCGCTCTGACACAGGTTGTACCCACAGCAACAACCGGGCGCTGACTCTTTAAAAGCTCTTGTGTTGCCAAAGGCACACTATAACGCTCGCTATGCATAACATGTTCTTCAATGCTATCGGTTTTTACTGGCAAAAATGTGCCTGGACCCACATGCAAGGTCACATATGCAACGCTCACGCCCTTGTCTTGCAGTGCTGCCAAAAGCTTTTGGGTAAAGTGTAGGCCGGCAGTGGGGGCGGCCACCGCTCCGGGCTCTCGGGCAAAAACGGTTTGATAGCGCTCACTGTCAAGCGCATCAGCTTCCCGCTCAATATAGGGAGGTAAAGGAAGCTTGCCCGCTTCTTCAAGCCAAGCCCATAAAGCCTGATCTTGGGTATAGTTTTCAGTAAATCTTGTACTGAGTTTTAAGTCAAAGATCCCTCGGCCATGCTCATCACGGCTGATTAGGGTTGCCTGTGCATCAAAAGCCAAGTTTACTTGATGACCAGGCTTAAGCTTACCGCGAGTCATCGCTAAGATTTGACCATTGGCCAAAGTCTCCAAAAAGAAAACCTCAACTCGACCACCGGTTGCTTTTTGACCATATAAACGAGCCGGCACAACACGAGTATCATTCAAAACCAAAACTTCATTCCCTTGAAAGGCGTCAATGATCTTGGCAAAGGGCATAAACTCGGCTTCATGATCGGGCTTAAGACACATTAAGCGACTGCCCCCACGTTGTTCGCTTGGACGTTGCGCAATTAAATCCTCGGGAAGCTCAAAATCAAAGTCTTTGGTCGTCCATTGTCGAGTCCCTTGTCGAGTCCCTTGTCGTTCATGATCGGGCGGGGTTGCTGTCATGTCTATCTGCCTTGGCTTTTATAGTTTATATCATCTAAATACGTGATCAAAGGCGTGATCGCACATACTCTTACTGATTTATACAAGGATAAAAAAGCCCAAACTGATTTTTATCGATTCTTACGCTTTATTTATGCGAAACCCAAGCGCCCGCTTCTGAGGTTTCTTGCGCTTTGGTCAAGCTAGTGATTGTTGCTTGCCCACGATGGCCCCAAATCGGATGTAATTCCTTGGAAAGCTCCTCGGCCAAAACAACCGCTGCTTGATGAGGTGTTTCACCCGCTGAGGCTCGTTTAAGCACTCTTTGGGCGGTTTGATAGACAGAAAATTCCCAAGAGAAGCTAAGATGCTGAGCCAAAATCGGATCTTGATCAACATAGCCATATTGCTCATTGGCACAGTTCACAATCCCCATGCGATTTACCAAAAAGTCAGGTAAATATAAAATGCCCCGCTCGCTCAACGCTTGACCATCTCGCTGAGGGTCTTCAAGCTGATTATTGGCCGCTCCACAAACGATTGAAGCCTTAATGGTTGGAATGGTATTGGGATTGAGTGCTCCTCCGGTTGCTGCTGGGCACAAAATATCACAGTCAATCGCCAAAGGACTCATGTCACTAGGTGCAGTGCACAGCAATTCTACCGCTTGGCCATGCCACTGATCACGGAGTTTATCCAAGCGGACTGCATTGATGTCGGTAGCCGTGACTTTTGCTCCTGACTTAAGCGCCAAATCAATAATCACCTCACCGACATGACCGGCCCCTTGCACCACCACATGCTTGCCCTTTAATGGACTTTCTTTAAAACTTGGCTCTTGCTCATGGCGGTTTAGACCGCTTTGAAAGTCAATCGCCGCTTCCATACCTCTAATCACCCCCAAAGCGGTCATGGCCGAAGGATTACCACTGCCCCCCATATGGTGAGGAATACAGGTAATAAAGCGTGTTGCGGAAAAGATGGCTGCCATATCTTCGGTTTTGGTTCCGACATCTTCAGCGGTGATGTAGCACCCCTGCAATGAACTGATAAAGCGACCATATTCTTGGAAGATTTCTTGGCGTAGCGTTAAGTTCTGCAGATCAAGATCACTTGGGCGAGACATCACGCCTTTACCTCCGCCCCACCATAGTCCGGCAAGGGCATTTTTATGCGTCATACCTCGGCTTAAGCGGATCCCATCACTTAAAAAGTCCATAAAGGTAGGATAGGTCCAAAAGCGAGTTCCACCTTGGGCTTGACCTCGACAAGTTCTGTGCACAAAGGCCCCATGAATCATATCGGCAACCGCACTGACTTCACAAAAAATCCCCTCATGTTGATCAAAGTCCCGTTGATCAGCACTTAAAACAGCGGCTAATTCTTTTAATTGCGGATGCGAAACTTTAACCGCTTTGGTCTGAGGATCAGTGATCACATAAAATCGCTTAATGCCCTGTGCTCTCAAGGATCTGGCTAAGGCCTCGGGGCTCTGTGATAAAACAGAGTTATTGCTTGCTTGGTCAACTGCGGTCATACGACCTCCATTGCTTTAATCATACAATCTATAAAAAAGAGCCAAGCCCTAGCCGATGATCATTCAATTCACCAACATACTTTGGCTCAGAGTAAAATAATGACAAACCACTGAATAAAACAGTCTTTGTCTTTTAGCAAGAATTCGCTCAATGAACGCGAACGAAAGCTAAAGTTTAGCGACTGCGCACTACTAATCTAGCCCCACGTCCGGCCGCTGGTGATAGGGTATCAATTTGACTTGAGCTTTCTTCTATCCACGCCGACAAACGCAACAAATCAGAGCTCGCTAAGGCACTTCCGCCAACAAGACGATAGCTATCGGAGTCAAGTACCCATTCTGCAACATGTCCACCTAAATCATAAATGGTTTGGGTACTTTGCCCCAGTGGCGCATAGCCAACATTTTGCAAGCCCAAAGCACATTCTGCACTCAGCGCTCTTTCACAACGTAAGCCGTCTTCATCTAAAAAGCTCACGCCCTCATAAAAGGGAAAACTTTCAACCCAGGGATAAACAGCATGATGCTGTAAGCGATCACCTAAAGCGCTGAGTTCCCATTCGGCTTGAGTAGGCACATCTAGTTGTAAGCTCAAGACATTATTAATCGTCTCTAAGTCGCTTACTAGCCCCTGAGCTGTGGCAAAGATCTGAGGAAGCTCGCTATTAACAGCCCCATTTCCCATCAGTGAGGCCCACTGTGCCTGTGAAATCTCGGTTTGAGAAAGCTCAAAGGGGAATAAGAAGATACCTTGACTGCTTGGATCGCTTGGAGCAGCCTCAAAATACCCACCTTCCATTGAGATCCAAGTAATCCCATGCTCATCTACTCGTAAGCTTGGATAAGGATTAGAGATGAGCGCTGGTTGGGTTTCCAAAGAAAGCTCTCTTAAAGGCGCAACATACTGACTTAGGCCCGCATCTGTTGAGACCCACACAATCGCATCGGGTCGGGTATTTATCACAAAGACATCATGTACTCGGGTTGCTGGTAAGCCATCATACTTGGTATATTGTCTTGTGATGCCATCAGCACTACGAACAAATAAACCTTGAGGAGAAGCAGCAAATAAACGTCCATCAAAGCTTCCACTGAGTTGAGTCAGTGTAGGTTCGTGATTGGGAATCATAGACTCATGGATAAAGTCCATAGGTGCTTCACCCGATACAAGCTCTTGGCGAGTACGGGCTTGACGACGGTAAAGACCGTTAGCAGTACCGGCCCACAAAACCCCAAACTCATCAATATACAGCGCATAGGTCGCCGGCATCTTCCCAGCGTTTTTAATCATGACTTCACGCACAATCACGCCATCAAAGTAAAAGACACCGTCTTCTGTACCAAACCAGCCTCGGTTTTCACGATCAACCACTGTTGCATACACTTGGTTAGCTAGGGGACGGAAAGGACGCCCACCGGCAGCAGCTTCTTCTACGCTACTTCCCGGATAATAGTTATAAAAGCGTCCTGATCGTCTATGCGCTACCCCATCAGCAGTAGCGACCCATACTTGATCCTGAGCATCGATGGCCACACCACGAACTCGATGATTGGGTAAGCCATTTTCGGTTGTATACAGGGTGTCATTTAACTTAAGTCCATAGGCATGCGCTGACCACATACCCAAGCCCGCCTTATAATCAGAACGAGTTCCATCAGAGTTAGGGCCTACATATTGGCCAAAGCGAAGCCCCCCAACCACAGACAAAGTTTCTTCACCTAAATTAATCGGCTCGGGCTCGGCATCTTCCCCAAAAGGAAGTACGCCTAATTGCAGACCTTGATGAACCATCTGACCTTGAGGTCCGGTTAAAATTGGACCACCACGATTGTTTAAAGGACTTGGATGGAAGTTGACATCATCACCAATCTCGGCACCGGTACTATTATAGCTGGCCAAACCGGGTCTTTGTACATCAAAGGCCCATACTGTATTGATGGCGGTATGTACACCATATACCGACTCGGTAATATCGGCCATCACATGGACTGCTGGCCAGCCTGAATGTTGCTCATACAAGCTTCCTTGTTCATTTTGGAGCACAACATGACTTTGGCTAGTGCCTCGAGATAAAATCCACACCTGTCCATCGTCACTAAAGCCCACCTGAGAAACAAAGTCACTTCTAAGAACCGGACGAGTAAAGCCCCGCCAACCGAATTGCTGATTATAACGATATGCACCACCATTTGTACTGACCCAAATATCACCATTATAAGGATTTACATCCACACCGGTAATTGAGAAATCTGGCAAGTCTTCACCGCGTACCCAACAGGTATATTGACCACCACGATAACGAATCACTCGATCGGCAAAGGCAACATACATGGTATTATCATCACGATAGATATCAATATCTACAGCGGCGGCCCATGGAATCACCGGCTGTCTACCTCGACAGGCTTCTGGAGCCTCATCAAATGCCACTAAATCCCAAGTGTCACTCGCGGCATAATGCGTGGCTAGACCTTGATCGGTAATAGCCATTAAGTCACCGGTACCGTTGATTGCAAGGTTGGTGACCCGATTGCTTGGCGCTCCCTCGCTAGTGGTTAGGCGACGACTCAAATAAGCACCTTGGCCTTCATTTTGGCTTGGGTCCCACAACCATTGAGTGAAACCACCGCTCTCAGAGGCAACCCATATTTCATTTCCAAAAACAGCTAAGTCTGTCACATCTCGATCACTTAAAACATTGGTGAAGCGCTTTTCACAGGCATCACCCACCCCATCAGAATTTAAATCAAGTTGATCCGGGTTATAACGAGTCAAGCAATTATCAAGTGAATCAATGATGCCGTCATTATCCATATCTTCATCACAAAGATCACCATCACCATCACCATCGCTGTCTCTTTGTAAGGGATCATAACTGTCAATACATACATCACAGGCATCATCGATCCCATCGCGGTCTTGATCACTGTTTAAGTTAATGTCATCAGGACAGGTATCTAAGTCATCGGTGACTCCATCGTTGTCATCATCATCATCACAGACATCACCAATGCCATCACCATCATTGTCCGCTTGACCAACTAAAGAGCCATCATCAGCTGGCTCCGCAAGCGGTAAAGGCGGATTAAAAACAAATGGACAGTTATCATCACCATCAATCAACAAATCACCATCTGGGTCTTGATCACAAACATCACCAAAGCCATCCAAGTCCATATCGCTTTGACTTGGGTTTGCGACTTCAAGACAGTTATCTTGACCATCTACAATGCCATCACCATCAATATCTAGTGAGCATGCATCACCCAAGGTACCGCCTTGAGTGCTACGCTGATCGGGATTAAAGATAAAGATACAGTTATCCTCATCATCCAAAACACCATCATTATCATCATCTATGTCACAGCGATTGCCTAAACCATCAAGATCATTGTCTCCTTGATCTGGATTAGGTGTTAATGGGCAGTTATCGTTTCTGTCAAGTACCCCGTCATTATCATCATCTAAGTCACAAACATCGCCAAATCCGTCTTGATCTGTATTTAACTGATCCGCATTTACATAAAGCGGGCAATTATCATTAACATCCAAGATACCGTCATTGTCGTCATCATTGTCACACAGATCACCACTTTGATCTTGATCACGGTCAAGCTGATTAGAATTGGGAATCAAAATACAGTTATCCAAGGGATTTAGACCATCACCATCATTGATGCCATCACCATCACTGTCGACCGCAATCGTGGAACTCCCCAAAGCGATTTCTACGCTGTCATCTAAGCCATCATTATCATCATCTAAATCACAGGCATCACCACGCCCATCTAGGTCTGTATCAAGCTGTTCAGGATCGGCAACCGCACGACATACATCCTGCTCATCAAGCTCACCATCATTATCATCATCCAAATCACAGGCATCACCATAGCCATCCGCATCAGTATCTAAAGGTACAGGGTTACCCGGTGTTGAACGCTGGGGATCTAAGGCATCTGCTGTTGTTAGACACGGATCACAGCCTAAGGGATCCAAGCAGACTCCATCTTGATCACGTAAACCATTTCGGAAGCCATCACCATCAATGTCACCATTAGGTCCTGGACCATCGATTTGATCGACTGCTCGGTCACCATCACTATCGATATTTAGGCTTTCAAGTGCATCAATGACCCCATCACCATCATAGTCTGCCGGACTTAGTAGACCGGTGTTGGCTTCACTTAAACTAATGACGCCATCGTCGTTAAGATCATAGCTTTCAAAATTAAATGTGCCCTCTGTTTCAGGTGTAGACTCGGCCAACTCAACTAAATCAGAGCGTTGATCTTGATCTGTATCGACTTGGGTGCCATCTGTTCCCAAAAAACGTACCTCTAAACCATCACTTAGGCCATCACCATCGGTATCTGCCGAACGTGGGTTAAGACGAAAACCTCTTTCTTCAGAATCGGACAAACCATCACCATCTTGATCAATATCGCACAAGTCCCCTTCTCCGTCACCATCTAAGTCATCTTGTGGCCCACCAAAATAGGGTGGTGGATTAAATAGATTTGGACAGTTGTCAACTCCATTTGCCACACCATCCAAGTCCACATCTCCTTCAGCACCAAGGTTTTGGCCCAAAAGAACATTGTAGCTATCCAAAGGAATACGCTCAGGCTCACTTGCCCCTTCTGGAATCAATTCAACTTCAAAGCGAAGATTCTCTTGGCTCCAGAAAACATTAAGAGATCTAGGTACATAGCCTGCCTTACTAAAGGTTAAGCGATAATTATTACGATTCACCGAAATTCGATATTCACCCGCCGTGTTGGTCACAGCTGAACCAGCCACATCCACCGCGATGCTCTGTTCGTCATCTATTTCACGGGCAATGACTACAATGTCATCATGTTCACCGCTGATCTGTCCATCTTCGGCTAGGCCTCTTGCTAAAAAGGCTCGGCCTCGCAAAGCCGCAGGTACTTCCGGTGGCAAAGCAATCAACGGTAGGGGCGCTTCCAAAACTAAACCGCCTGCAACAAGATCAAACACTCGTGTCAAGGGCAGATGGCCTAGCACTTCTACTTCTAGGCCATACAAGCCTGGATGCAGATCTTCAAAGCTAAACTCTCCATCTTCATTGGCACTTTGAGTAATCACGCCTCGCTCACCAATCAAACGAATTGTACTTACATCAGGCCAAGGACCGCGCTCAATCAAAGGAAGCGGGCTGTAAAGTGAGCCCTGTAAACTCGCTGATAACTCTGGCTCAAGAATGATAGGATCTCTTCCACTTAAAGGTGAGCCCTCAACCTCAAAACGTAAGTCTTCTTCATCCCAAACCACCTCTAAACTTTGTGATACATAAAAGGGGGCCGAAAAAGATAGGTCATAGTCTTCGGTATCAAGATTAAGGGCATACTCACCGCTTGCCTCCGTACCCACCGATGCGATTAAAACACCGGCTCTACGAACCTCTACCAATAAGCCCTCATGGCTTTCTTTATCTTCAAAAAGCGCTCTACCACGTAAGGCCGCCGAGGTTGGTGGCTCTGGACGAGGCGTTGACCTTAGATCAAAATGTCCTGCTTCGGCGACCTGGCCAACTGCTACTACAGTTGGTCTTAGTTGAGGATAATAAGACTCACAGGTCACACTCACCCATACTTGCTGCACGGGAACATTATCTAAGATAAAACGCCCGTATTCATCTAAGGTTACGGTTTGTAAGGCCTCTGAACTAGGTGCATCTTCGCGGTCATACAAGCGCACAACAACACTAGCAAGTGGCACATTTAAGGTTTGTCCGTCTAAACTGACGCTTCCTCTTAACTGACTGGCATTCGCTTGCAAGGTCACAATATCTTCTAGTTGTGTGATCCGATCACTTTCAACCGTGACTGAAAATAAACGAGCGCTTTGATAGTTTGGAGAGCTAAATCGTAGGGTATGTTCACGAGGAGGTAAGGCTAAGTAAAAACGACCATCGCTGGCGCTCACAGTCGCAAAGGGTGTATCAAGTGCCTCAATGAGAATCCCACCTTGATCATCATCCGGACTAAGAGCGCGCTTGACAGTTCCCATGACCCCTACCGACACTTCACCTGTTTCGGCAGACACTAAGGGATTCAACTCAATTGTGCCCAAGTCAATAAACTCTCCAATCCCAATATTTAAGGAGATTCGCTCTGGATTAAAGCCACTTAAGGAGATCTGAACTTGATATAGACCTTCACGTAGGTCAGGAAAACTAAAGCGACCGCTTTCGTCTAAATTGGCCTCTAAAAATGGAACATCAAGTTCTCGCTGTTTTTTGAGGGAGACCGCAATTCGGGCATAAGCATCTTCGCGTGAAAACTCGGGTAGTTTAACCTGCCCTACAACTTCTGCGCTTTCTTGAACTTCAAGGCTTGATTCTGGATCAAACGGATTAGTCGCTTCAATCGGTGGCTCACAGGCACTAAAAATCGACGTTGTCACCCAAAAAAGAAAAGTTAGATGTTTGATTGATCTTAACATATTTAAATTATTCATAAATGGGAGCCTATACATATTTCAAAATACTCCTGAAAGCCCAAGACTGCCCTGTGCGGGATTGATATCAAACTTAAGATGAGCCTTATCTTCTCCTTGAAGGTAAGCTGAAAGCGTAGCTGACAACCAAGTTGCGCCTAAGGCTCCCCATAATAATTGAGCCCGTGCATAGTGATTATTAGCGATTTGGCGATAATAAATCTTATCTGAAGTATTTTTTTGATACTCATTTGCCGCCGCATTCCCTTGTTGCGTTGCCCAAATTCCACCCATGAGCAGGCCGGCACTCAACGTCATATAGGCCACAGCCGCTGCCTGCTCACCTTGATACCATTGACCTAAACCAGGCAATAAAGCTGATCGCCAAGTTGCCCCTAGCTTTTTCTCATAGAAAACATGTTGAGTCTTGAATTGATTGAGCTCTTTAACTGCTAAATCTTGAGTTAAATTGGTGATTTCACCTCGCCCTTTGATACTGACTAGCTGGATTTTTAGCTTTAAGCTTTCTTTGGTCTCAGAACTGATTTCGCTCAGCAAAAGATAGCGCACGCCTAAATGCTGTCCAAGTGAGATACTGCGCTCAACGGTCAACTTAAGGCCTCCGGTATTCTGTGAAAATCGCTTAAGTACGACCTGTTCTCGGCTTGGCTCTAAAATATGCACATTAGGAATATCTGTCATCAATAAGGCAAGGTGTTGGGCAATGGCTTGCCGAGTCGCTTCATCAGCGCCATTCCCTTGAGTTGTGAGTACCGCCACACGAATTAAGCCATTTTGTATGTCCGGTCTTAAGCGACTCTTTGTTTTATTTTCGTCATAGTAAACAAGATCATTGACTAGACTTTGAAATACTTTTTGCCAGTTGAGTGCTGCATCCGCAGTATTTTGTATAGCCTTTTGGTCAACTTCAAGTTCACTCACACTTTGAGTGTCTTCAGCTTGAATGTCTTCAGCTTGAATGTCTTCAGCTTGAGTGTCTTCAGCTTGAGTGTCTTCAGCTTGAGTGTCTTCAGCTTGCTTAGTCTCAATACTAGAGTCCTGTCCATAAGCATGCTGTTGTAGTATGAAGGAAACGCAAAACAGTACCATAAGGGATAGCTGTTTAAGTTGAAATCTAATTGCTAAATGCTGCTTCATCGACATACTCAAAGGTAGATTTAAAGGAAGGTTAGAGTTATAACAGAGTCTTGATAGAGTTTGATTCATTGGGTCGCCAGCTGAAAATCTCTGCTTGTAAAATATTATCATCTTCATTTTTGTATCTAGAGAAACTAGTATCCAACGCAAGATGTCTATAGATAAATGAGTTGATCTGAATGATAATGACTATCATAACTAGACAAAGACTTAAGCCTCAAATCTTCAATCTAGAAGTTTATTATTGCTTGAGTCGGTTTTGAGAGTAAAACAAGTAGACATGATGCACAAGAGGCGAACAGCGTTCAAACGCTTCAAATATATTTTTAGAGATGATAGTCCAATAGGTCAATTAATGTTCACTACAAACAAACAGTATTTATTTAAAGTTTTTATTAGCTCTGTTTTTAGTTTCTGCTTCCTACTGAATTCAAGTCAATCCGTAGTTGCTCAACCGATTGCGCAGGCATCTCATGCAACAAGCTATGAAATTAAAGCCTTAGAGTTCCATGTTGTGGATATTGAACGACCCTTTACTAGGCAAGGTAAACTTCTTAACACACCACGCAATATATATTTAGAATCCTCTCGGCCGGCAACCGCTCAAGAAGCAAGAGCCTTAAGCCGCGCTGAAAAGAGAGCCTTAAAGCGTAGACAACGCAGAAATCGCTATAAAACTCAAGCTGAAACCATACCTTGGGAAGGGCAAATCCTCAAGGTTTTTCGTTTAGGTCCTCCCATGCCTAACCAAGACCAAGAAGCACTTCGTGAAGACTTTGAACAAAAATTGAGACAGTACAGAGAACAAAAACTGACTCAAAGAAATCAAAAAATTGATGATTTAGCCTTTCGAGGTCTACCCGTTGCTAAAAGCCAAGCGCCCAAACAGGTCGCTTCACTCTTGGAAACAGGAGATGATGATGATGAATTAGGTAGTGAGGAATTGCAGCAGGGTAAAGTTGATGTGGGCAGTTTTTGTGGTGGTGCCGATCAAGCATGCTGTGAAATTGAACAAGAGGCATACTGCAAGCCAAGCCTTGTCTGTGTTTCCAATAAATGTATAAAGGCAGAGATTCATAAAGAAAATCTCACTTGTGGTGATTTTGAACAAAGATGCTGTGATCACTCAATTTGTCATGTTTCAAGCTTAGTTTGCTCCGATCATCGCTGTCAATTACCCCCGCTTAAACCACAGCGAATTAAGACGCCAGTTGGTATTTTGCAAATCTCCAAAGTCAAACAAGTTTATAATGAGCAGGGCGAATTGATAAAGAGTATTGTACAAGCAACCGTTCGTTATGATGCTTTAAAGTCCTCCAAAAACAATCGAGCCTTCAATGCGATTCGTATTGGAGACTATGCACGGTGGTACTCACGATGAAACAAGCACTTACACAACAGCAACAATCTATAAAGTTTGCGCTTTTCTTAGTTTTCATCTTGATCAGCCTACCAGCAATAAGCCTTGCCAAATCGCCTAAAGAGATCGAAAGCTATCCGATTGTGGGTTCGGTGAGTTCTAGTATTACTTGGAACCACAGCAATTTTGTTAATGTTGAACAAAGCGAACTTGCTCAACAGTATAACCTTGGCCCTTCAGATGGCTTTGGTTGGTCCTTGCTCAATATCAACAATGGTTTGAGCTATACTTGGCAGTTTTCTCCTAAACTACCTCCTTTGTTTTTCTCGGGCGGTATTGGTTTTTCAAGAGCCCTATCAGAAGGCTTTAACCGAGCAGGAGTCATTCCTAGCGCAAGCACGCAGGCCAAGCGTTTTTATGTCCAAGATATGAGCTTAAGCATGGGCTGGAGTATACCCAAACTCAGTCAACTTATCCCGCGTCTTAATGCAAATATTGGGCTCAATGCCTCTGTTCCCTTTAGTGCACAGTCACGAGCATTAGGGGTGAAAAGCTATCTCTCCTCATTTTTATCATTGATCTATGCTACGCCCTTTAAGTTAGTCATCCAAAGCACCGGTTTTGTGGGTTATAATTTACTTGAGAATCCCACTCAGCAAATCGACTGTTCGGTAGCCCCTCAAGCCTGCCAAATTAGTGGGGAAGATCTTGGTAGTCCCAATGATCTCATGTATTGGGGCGGTGCTATTAATGTGCAATACCCTATTTTGGGCGGCTTACGAGCAGGGCTTACCTATCGAATGTTTGGGTCCTTGCTTGCAGTTAGTTTTCCGGAGGCGGCCGATGATCAATTTGCCTCAGAATATGCTCAATCTGGTAAGCAGGTAGGTGCCTTAATTCATGGCACCAGTTATTTCTTGATTTATGGCTTTAATCGCACTGCTTCTGCAGCCCAAGAAGCGCTCAATAAGTCTTTGGGTGGAGATCAAGAAGATGCAGATAGCTTCTTAAATCGTTTGTCTTTATCGTTCTCGATGACAACTAACGATCGTTTATATTCTGCCGATGGAACAAGAATTACTTTACCCCTTTTTGATTTTGAAACTGACAATCGCAGTCGAACCACGTATACCTTCAGCGCTTTGATTACACTTTAAGGTAAATAGAACTTACACAGCAGTTAGGCTCAAGATGAAAATCCAAGAGAAAATGAAACGAGATTGGGATCGACGCGCAGAAGCTGATCCCTATTATTGGGTAGCGGCTACCCAAGAAGCTGATCTAGACAGTTACCATGCCTCAGCCGAAAAGGACTGTGCCCACTTTATGGCCGGTTTAAAAACAGCATTAGGTGAGCAAAGTGGTGGTGCTCTTTTAGATTTGGGCTGTGGAATTGGCAGAATGACCGCTCCCTTAGCTGAGCATTTTGATCGCACAGTTGGTGTTGACGTATCTCCGGTGATGATTGAGCAGGCCCAAGCTCTGCATAAGGAGATTTCTAATCTTGAGTTTATAGTGAATTCCGGCGCTGACCTAAGTGCGCTACAAGATGAAAGCTTTAGGGTTGTTTGCTCATATTCAGTTCTTCCTCATTTACCGCCTGATGTTGTTCAAGCTTATTTTAGTGAGTTAGGGCGTATTTTAGAGACCGGCGGTGTCATTCGCTACCAATTTTGGGTTGGCCCCAAGCATCATCCCGAAGATCATGACACCTTGGGAATCCATGTTTATGAGGAAGAAGAAGTTGCCATCTTGCATCAGCTTGCCGGCTTAGAAGAAGTCTCTCGAGAGGAAATCGACTACTTTGATCCTATTCTCAAGCTTCACCCAGTATGGATCAATGCGCGTAAGGTCAATGCACCAAGCCAAAGTATCGAGCAGTTAGAGCAGAGTTTAAATCGGGAAGTCACCAGTGAACTCAGCGATGAGGAACGACGCCTAGAGTATGATTTGATGCTTCACTTGGCCTTACGCTATGAAGCTCAAGATAGACGCCCCGAAGCCGAAGGCATCTTAGAGCGTGCTAGCCAAGTAGACCGGAAGCGACCGGAAGCTTATCTGCATTGGGCTGAACTAAGAATTGGCCAAGATGATGTCAAAGGTGCGTTAATGCTTCTTGAAGAACTCACTATTCAATGTCCACATCTGCCACAAGGATGGCTTTTACGTGCGCAAGTGGCTTTGGGGGAAGAACGCTATTTAGAAGCCAATGAACTGCTCAAACCGGTTTTACAAATGGGTTTTGCTGAGGACAGTCCGGAAATGGATATGTACCGCACCCTCAAACGAGAAGCAACAACGGGGCATCTCGCTAGTATGAAAGCCAAGCACCAACGTAAAAAGAAAAAGACCAAGAAGGGACGTTCTTAATGAGTTCATCAAAACACGCTCTTGGCCAACGCTTAATTCTTGCGGCTCTATTAGTCTGCCTTATTGCTTTAGCGCATGCTCATCGTCCAACGGTGAGCGATAGTCCCGAAGCAAGAGTTGCGCGTCGTTATCAAGCTCAGGTCAGTGAGCTATCGGCCTATGAGCAAGTAAAAGGTGGCGCTCTAGACTTAAATCTTGAAGATCCAAGTGGATCAATCAAGGCTTTATCTTCTTATCGTGGCCAAGTTGTTTTACTTAACTTTTGGGCTTCTTGGTGCCCACCTTGTATTAAAGAAATGCCCGATTTAGAAGGCTTGGCCCAAGATATGAAAGGCTTACCTTTTAAGCTCATTGCACTCAGCGCCGATGATGATTGGACAGCTATTCAAAGAGTCATGGGTCAGCAAGCACTCACTATGGAAATCTATCGAGATCCCTCTTTAAAAGATAAGCAACATCTCCGCTATGGAACTGAAAAGCTACCGGAAACCTATGTCATTGATAAGCAAGGACGCTTAAGACTTAGATTTATCAGCGTTCAGCCCTGGCGTGATGAAGAATTAATGAGCTATCTAGAATGGCTTGCACAAGAGTAAGGCCATGGGTTTATACCTTTTTATGCTTTTGGCACTCATTTCGGTTCATCATCTCTACTTGGGAGAGTCACTTGCCACATTATGGCTTAAGGAAAACTATCCTTCTGTAGATCAGTTTCAGCCGGACTACCTACTTGAACAAGATATTTTTATCGGAATTATAATTGGTTTGGCCTTTGTCCAATGCTCTCGCACGCTTTCTAAATATGCTGTTTGGGCCCAAAAACTAAACCAAGAGTTTTCGGTTTATTTTAGAGGTTTTTCAAGTCTTCACCTCAGTGGCCTTGCCATCACCAGTGCTCTTTGTGAAGAAGTCATCTTTAGGGCTTGGCTACAAGATTACTTTGGACTGATTTGGACAAGCATCATTTTTGGTTTGCTGCATATTCCCCCAAAAAAGTCGCATTGGCCTTGGACTCTAAGCGCCTTGCTGATGGGCTTTGTTTTTGGTGGTTTATATGAATGGAGAGCCTCAATTACCGCACCCTTTATCGCTCATTTTACGATTAATTACTTTAATTTACACGCACTCGCCGAGCTTAAGCACTCGGATCATTAAGAAAGGGCAACACTATGATTTCGGGGGTCGCCCTCTTGTTCAGAGTTGAGCACTTATTCATTTTATTGGCCTGTCATCTTTTTTTAACCCACCTATTTGATCGCTTTTACATCAGTTCTATTGTTGAAGTCCTTTGGCTGCGCATGTTAATCGGCCTAGGTTTTTTGACATTTACGATCATGTTAGGTGCCGTTTGGACATATCTACTTGGTCATGGCATTATCTATGATCTTGAACTGTTCGCTTACTAAACGTTCTCTTAGATGTTGTAGATCATCACATCACTTGGACTCTATCCCTTTTATTGGTTCTTTTTATAATTGGAGAGACTATGAAGTTTTACCATGCTTTGATTCATCAAAAATTAAGCGTATTTATCTTTGTTCTAATGGGTATATGTTTGACTTCGGCTTGTAATACAGACCCCCAATCTAAAAATGCAAAGAACGCTGAGATCATCGCAAAAAACTCAAAGCCAAAACTCATTGAGGTCAAGGCAGATACTACAGAGCTCTTATTCTTGTATCAAGATGCCGAAGGTCAGGAACAAAGAGTGATGAGCATTAAAGATATCCCCAATGAGTTTCGCCAAAAAGTTCAGGTGGTGAATCTTAAGCTCTCTCCAAACGAGCGTAAATCAAGACAGTTTGTACAACTCTTTGATGTACGAAAAGCCAATGTGGATGGAACTTTTCCCGGACGGGTCATAGAGCGTAGCTTACTTGAAAAAGCCTTAGCTAGTGCGCAAGCTTTACCCGAGCAACCTGATATTATTATGTATTCTACTTCTTGGTGTGGTGTTTGCAAAAAAGCCCGAGCTTTTATGAAAGCCGAAGGCTTAGCCTTTGTCGAAAAAGATATTGAAAAGGACCGCTCGGCCGCCAAGGAACTGCAAGAAAAGTGTGAAAGAGCCCGAGTTCCTATGGGTGGCGTACCGGTTATTGATGTGGGAGGTGCCTTGATGAGAGGTTTTGATCCACAGCGCTTAATGAGCATGCTTAAAAGCAAAGAATAATCTATTTGATCAATTAAAAGGGGACTGATTATGGGCGAAGCCTTAATCTCATTCTTACTGACCTTGGGGGCTGGGGTAGTCGGCGGTTTAATCCTAAATATTATGCCTTGTGTTTTACCCGGGCTTTTTATGAAGGCTCGCAGTGTACTCATGCAGCTGCAAAGCGGTCAGGATGTACAAAGCCAACGAGCTGACGGACTTGCCTATCTATTGGGGAGTTTAAGTACCTTTAGTGTATATGCCTTGGTCATTATTATTTTGCGTGCATCCGGACAAAGTCTTGGTTGGGGGATGCAAATGCAAAACCCTTACTTTGTGGGTATTCTACTTGTAATGACCTTTTTATTTGCCCTATCTTGCTTTGATCTTTTTGAAGTGAATCTTGGAGTTAATTATAACAACAGTAAATATGGGCCTCGCTTAAAGTCCTTTGTTGACGGCATCTTTATTACTTTGATTTCTACGCCCTGTTCTGCTCCGATTCTTGGTGGTGCAGTCACAGTGGCTTTGGCCAATGAAAGCGCTTGGTGGGAAACCCTGCTCTTATTTTGGTCGATTGCCTTTGGGCTTTGCTTGCCGATTTTAGCGATTAGTTTTTTCCCTAAAGCCAGCCACTTTGTACCTAGAGCCGGTGCTTGGACCGAGCAATTCAAGTATTTTGTAGGATGGACGCTCATTGGCGCTAGCGTTTGGTTATACACCATTTATACTCAACTAATCTCTAGTCAACTAAGCTCACTCCCTCTTTATGGTGCTGCAGTTGTCGCCGCACTTTTATTATTTCGCCAAGCCCGTCAAGATAAAAGCCTTTTTAAGTCTCGGCTCCTACTCAGTGGCTTGGGTATATTGATTGCTGTTTCCTATGCTTTTTACCAAGACTTTGTGCCCAAAGATCAGGCGCCAAGAGCCTTATATGCCTTATGCATTTTCGGTATGTTATTGGTTTTATCTAAGGTTTGGCAAAAGAGCACTCCGGCCAAGGCTCTGCTTTTTAATCTACTTGCTACCCTTGCTTTAGGAGGCTCTATATACTGGGCGAGTCAAGCACCTGTTCATCACTTAGCTTGGGTGCCCTTTGAAAAAAGCAAGCTTGAGGCACATTTAGCCCAAGGAAAGCCAGCTTTTGTCGATTTTACTGCCGACTGGTGTATTAGCTGTAAAACCTTTGAAGGGATCTACCTAAATAGACCTTATACCGCAGAAGATTTTGAACGCTTGAACATCCTTCCTTTACAAGTGGACTTGACCTCACCCGATAGTCCACATTGGAACTTTTTAAAAAGTTTTGATCGCACCGGTATTCCGGCCTATGTACTTTATCATCCTGATGGCAAAATCGAAGTTTTACCTGAAGGCGCACCGCTTAGCCTGCATGATCGTTTGATCGCCCTTGAAACAAAGTTACAAAATACCAAATAAATATATAGACTTAATGAGAATAACTATGAATAACTCACTGATCGAACAATATCGTGAAATCGCTAAAGAAAACCCTGATGATGACCTTTCTCAATTTGCTCTTGGTCAAGCGCTTTTAAATGCCAATCGACCCGCAGAAGCAGTTCCTGTACTCAGACATGTTATCCGCATTAATCCCAAGTATACCAAAGCCTATATTTTATTAGGTAAGGCTTTGGAAGCGGATGAAGATGAGGATGGAGCCATTGAGGCTTGGCAACTTGGTTATCATGCCTCCAATAAGCAAGGAACTTTGATGAATGCCCAAGAGGCACGTACACTTTTAGAGGCTAAAGGAGCCCCTCTCAGTTCTGAAATTGTTGAATTACTCAGCTTTGATGATGATGAGCCCGAAGAATCTGCTGAAGATGCGCAACGCGAGCCAAATGATGATGAAGTTCGCTGTATTCGTAGTGGGCGTATTGGTCATAAAATGACCTTTGATCCCTTTGATGATCAAATCGGTGCCTTTATTATGGCAAACGTGAGTCAAGAAAGTTGGGATGCTTGGATGGAAATGAGTATCAAGGTTATCAATGAGCTGAGGTTAGATCTTGGTGATCCCAAGCATCAAGATATGTATGAACAGCATATGCGTGACTTTTTGAATCTCCCTGCTGAGCTTTTCGACACAGAAAATAAATAAACTGAAGTGTATATCGCTCAGAGACTTGCTTTAATCTATAAAAAGCTGACCCACCGTCTGAGTAAGTCAGTATAGAGTTGAACACCAAGGGTTAAATAATGCCAATCGCTTTGCTTCGACCTTTTATAGGACTTATTTTTACGTTAGTGGCTTATTACTTTTGGCCTTACAGTCGAGAGCTATTTGCGATTAAGTCATCGAGCCTAAGCGATATATCGATCAGTCGTACTTTATTGATTTTACTGTGCTTTTTTAGCTATTCCATCATCAATAAGCTGACCAATCGATTTTTTTGGGATGGAGTCGTTCAAAAACGCAGTGGTCGTCCTGTGCCGGCTCTACTTAAGACCATTTCTAGCATTTTATTACTTTTTGTCTGCGCTACCTTTGTCTTCACCTTAATCTTTGATCGATCGCTCACCGGTGTGTTGGCTGTGGGTGGTGGGATGAGTTTGATTATTGGTATTGCCCTGCAAAATATGATCGCTGACTTTTTTAGTGGTTTAGCCATTAATATTGATCGTCCCTTTCATATTGGTGACTTTATCATGCTCAATAATCGACGCTTGGGTGATGAAGAACTGATTGGGAAAGTCGTGTCGATTAATTGGCGTACCACTCGCTTAGCAAAGACCGATGGTACTTTGGTTGTGATTCCTAATAACTTATTTTCGATGATGGTACTCACCAACTTTTCTTTGCCACAGGCCGAAAGTCGCTTTGAACTGAGTTATTGCATCGATTTTGCTTCTGATTCCGAACGGGTGTGTCAGATCCTTAATGCGGCCGTTCTTTCTGCACCTACCGTATTACCCAAACCGACTCCCAAAGTCCGAGTGGATCGAGTCAATGATAAAGGCGTTCACTATATTATTCGGTATTGGATTGACCCAAGATTAGGCTCGCCTCTCCGAGCCAGAGATGGTGTCAATAGCGCTGTACTCAAGCATCTACGTTTTGCGGGCATTTCTCTCGCCTATGAGCGCAACGATATTTATTTTGCCCCAATGCCGGAAAGACAGGTAGATTTTACGAATAATACCGAAGCCTTACTATCAAG
Source organism: uncultured Myxococcales bacterium (assembly GCA_937146725.1). GTDB lineage: Bacteria > Myxococcota_A > Bradymonadia > UBA7976 > VGTA01 > CAKZRU01. Next base: position 555 of record CAKZRU010000185.1, on the reverse strand, counting down.
AGTGAGCCTATTTAAATCACTGCCCAAAGAAGGGCTAACCCAGCTTTCACAAGCCTTGCTTCCTCATCGTTTTGTGCAGGGGGAAAAGGTGGTTAAAGTGGGTGAAGCAGGTGCCTCTATGTTTATCATTGTTGAAGGCTTACTAGAGGTCTTTTTAGACATAGAAGTAAGCACTGATGATGTAAGAGTCGCCACCATGAGTCCGGGTGACTATTTTGGTGAAATGTCCTTAATTACAGGTACTCCAAGAAGTGCGACCATTATTACGCGAACCGATGCTTTGGTTTATGAAATCAAAAAAGACTCTCTTGAGCCTTTATTTGAAGCATATCCTTCACTACCAGAGGCGATCGCTCGGACTGTGGCCCACCGAGAATTCATAAGAAAAAGCGCTGTTGCTGAAGCCGAAGAACGGTTGGCCTTAGAAACAGCAGAGCAAGAGGCCAGCGCTCAATTACTAAAACGAATGAAGCGCTTCTTTCAGCTTTAATGCCTACAATGATCCTTTTTAGGATTGCTGGCCATTATTGACTGCTGATCAATGATTAAGGGTGG
>CAKZRU010000184.1 GCA_937146725.1 uncultured Myxococcales bacterium | reverse complement strand
TATTTCTTACTAATTCTTAGCATCTGTTCGCCTATGATGCAACGGGCTATCGCTTGGCACACGTTTTCTATTACCTTACCGCCGTATATTCTAGTGCGACCTCTGCGTGTTTTATAGCTATGCTCCAAGCCTTGCTCGGTTTGCTCTGCGTACAAGTTCTCGTACAGTATGCTCAATCCATTCGGCAGTATCAGACCTTGGTTCTGTGCATCTACTTCAATCCATTCACTGACGGATTCAGCCTGATAAAGCTTTGCATTATAAACATCAGCCGGATTCTCTGGTGTGCTCTGTAAACTTTTTCGGGCAGCCCCAATCATATGAACCATGGGTGACCATTCAGCTAAAGATAAGGTTAAAGCTGCAATCATGCTTGGCGTACCAGTGTTAGCCGAAAGGTGAACCGCAAGCTGCTTAGCCCAATCTTCGCGGTTACCATGAGCGCTTTCTATTTCGTTAGCAAGCTCAAGGGCACATTTACGAATATCTGTTTCTAATTCTAACAAATGAGTCGCTTGTATATAGTGAGGTGAGTGTTTAATGGGACGATGATGAACCAAAAACTGCTTATGATCTTGTTGATATGTAGCAAACCTAAGTTGAGTCAGTTTAACCAATAATTTAGTTAATTGATGGGTAGAGCTTTGGTCATTTATATCACCGGAACTTACTAGAAATAAATTAAGCTTTTGAAACTTACGATATTCATCATTTTCGAATTTTCTTAAAGCGCCATCAATCAGTGGCATCATTATCCTCTTAATGACCAAAAACTTTATCTCTTTTGGCTCTAGTTTCAAAAGGGGCGAGCAATGCTTCTGTTCATCTCGACCAGCCGCTTCGGCCCACTCCCACATCCCCATAGTGCGATCTTCAGTAATTTTATTATTTTGAATCTCGACTCCTTGGACTAATTCATAGTAACCACCTACTTTTTTCCCTTGGTATTCTGTCACAAGTTGAAATAAATCGGGATTCTTCTTTGTCGCCTCTAAAATGGTATTACCTAGCTTGAGAAAACCAGAAGAATTAGGCTTATGCCACCCCAAAGGTTCACCATCAAGTGTATACAAATCAAAATACAGATCATGATGCCCAATGTTATGGATGAGAACCTGACAAGATCTGTTTAAGTAAGCTGTTTCGGCTTTCTTTTTTTCTGTGGGGATTGGAGTATTTTTCTTTTTTGGAGTACTCAAGATGGCTTCCTAACTCAAAAGGTTTGTTGAGAAAGACAGCTTGCCATAAGCAAAATATCTAAGCAATATCACGCTTATGTCTATTTGATCCCATGAGTTTAGCGATAGAGCTATTTTCATTAAGATTTTTATATTGATCACTTACTGATAGCGATCATTACGCCAAGGATGTGCTGTATCGCTGTAGCCACGCTGTTCCCAAAAGCCAGGTCGGTCTGCGGTTAAAACTTCAATACGCTTAATCCACTTGGCACCTTTCCAAGCATAAAGTTGAGGCGTGATCATACGGACCGGACCACCATGCTCAATGCTTAACGGCTTGCCCTCATAACTGTGGACTAAAAGGACATCATCTTTAAGGCATTCTTCCAAGGCAACATTGGTCGTATAGCCATCATATCCATAACACATCACATGTGTGGCCTCAGCCAACGGCTCAGCCATAGCTAAGAGTTGAGATAAACGCACACCCTGCCAGTTCATATCTACCTTGGACCAAGTGGTGACACAGTGAAAATCCGAGCAGTCTTCGACCTGCTCTTGAGCCATATAGTCGCTCCAATTCAAAGAAACAGGATTGTCTACCGCACCGTCAATGACTAAAGACCAATCTTCTTGCGCAATTTGAGGGTGGATTCCTAAGTCTAAAACCGGCCATTTTTTGGTATATATTTGTCCCACGGGAAGCTGGGGCATTCCATGTCGGTTGATTGGTCCGGTACCTAGTGGCTTGGGATCGCTTTGAGCCGGAGAGTTTTTGATGCTTTCATGAAAGCGACGCATCAACTTTAAGCGGGCTTCAACAATACGGTCAGTTTTACTTGGGGATGATGAGCTCATGTGAACCTCGGTAAAAAATCATTATGAGAAAGATTTATAACTTCATAAAGAATCGGACTTAAGCCATTCTACCCATTCGGGTCTAGCGGGTAAGCCCTCATCCATAGTGATCGCTTGTAAGGCGCTTTCGTCGCCAAGAATATACGCCCTAGCAAAGATAAGACTGTAGGCAAGCATCAGTTTTTGAGCTTCTAAAACAGGGGTAAAGTCAGGGCCACAGCCGTCATCTTGTTCCAAGGCGGGTAGATGCTGACAGGCAACAGTAAAGGTGGCATGACCCGCTTCCAAAAAGCTGAGTCTGCGGTGTTGATCGCGCAATGGCGCATCTCTTTGGGTTAAAGCTTCCCAAAAAGGTTGATTACTGCCCTCTTCGGTACAAGATTGATCACGAGTGGCCGTAATCATTAAAGTCGGGATTTGAACCAAGCCTGTTCCAAAACGCAAAAAGTCATAATTCCCAGCCGACTGTGGAATGGTAGCCGCAAAGCGAGAATCGAAAAAGCCATTGTCCAAACGAGTCCCAAGCGAACCTGCTAAAGAATCGCACAAGCTTCCGCCTCGTTCTTGGCAGTGAGTTGTTTGTAGATATTCTAGATCAAATTGTGCACCTGCACTGACAAAGGTGGTATAGCCACCAAAGCTATGTCCGCTGACCAAAACCTTTTGGGTGTTGATTACCCCTTGTAATAAATGTGCTTGGGGCAAGTTCTCCAAGTGATCAAGAGCCGCACTTAAATCAAGCGGACGCCAAGCATAAATCTGATCTGGGCGATCACCGGCGACATTATCCAAGCTATCCCCGGTGTGGGCGACCGCAAGTACGACCCAGCCATGCGAAGCAAAATATTCGGCCATAAAAGCGCCCATTTCGGGCCAAACCTTGGCACCATGAGAATACACCAACAATGGCGCTGGTTGGTTAAGATTGGGAAGAGCATTGAACTCCGCTTGATCCGGAGTAAAAAGCGGATAACGCGCTTCTCCCTCGCCGGAGCCTTCTTGGGCTGGATACCATAGGGCAAGTCGTATTTGACGGTCTTGGGCCTCAAAGTCCGGAGGATAAGTGATATCCTCGCTCATATAGCCGACATGAGCCGGACCTCGATTTATGGGGTCAGCATTCAAGTCTGTAAATACAAACTCTTGACCCGCTTCTTGACCCGCTTCTTGACCCGCTTCTTGACCCGCTTCTTGACCCGCTTCTTGACCGACCGGCTCACTTGTTGTGGATGCAGACTGACGATCACAAGCTGATAAAGCTAAAGCACAGTTTGCGATCAATATGTAATAAATCAGATACTTTCGCATAAATCGAACTTTCGTTGCTCTATGGGATTAAACCCCGCTCAGCTGAACTTGCTTGAACACGCAGCTTGGGCTGTGTGCCGAGCCCTCGGGATAGGCATCATTACCAATGGCCACTAGATTTGACCACAAACCAGCGATATCTCCGCTCATATTGACTTCAGTTAACGGTTCAGCAAGCTGACCACCTCTAATCATATGTCCACCACAACCAAAGCTTAATTTACCGGTTGTTCCATTACTGTTTCCACCTAAAAAGCGGTCAATGAGTACGCCCTCACCAATGTCGGCGATTAAGGCTTTAAGGTCTTGTTCTCCATAACTCCATTGGAAATTATGCAGTCCGGAACCGCTTCGTTGGATTTGCATACCGCGTTCTTGACTCATCTTTTTGGCATAATAGTCACCGATTAAATAGGTTTTTAATACACCATTTTCGATGATGGGCCGATCGTGAGTGACATAGCCATCACCATCCCATTTGGCCGACCCAAGACCACGAGGAACATGAGGAAGATCATGAAGACTGAGTAAAGGGCTTACAATTTGAGTATTGAGCTTGCCCTCCCATAGACTACGTTTATTGTGTAAGGCGGCTCCCGACAAGGGCCCTAATAAGGCACCGAGTAGTCTAGAGATGGACTTGTTTTTCACAATCACAGTGTAGCTACCAGTTTTCACTTTTTGAGCGCCTAATTTACCTTCGGCGCTTTCTACTGCTTCAGCAACAATATCCTCAAAAGAACGTAGGTCCGAACGATGACGACGATATGAATAGCCACCACCTACCGGACGCTTGCCGTCATCTTCTTTAAGGTTAATACTGACGCTTGCGCCAAAAGTTGTGCCTTGGCGAGCGCCTTCAAAACCATTGGTATGAACACGAGCGCCTTCCGAAAACTGATCGCCGACCGTGCTACTTACTGAAATCACCTTATCGCCTAGATGGCTACTTGCCTGCCGAGCTAATGCTTCAAGCTCAGCAACTTCTGCTCGTCTCATTTCTCCGCTGACTTGCTCATAATTTGGATCAAAAAGTTCCAAATCAACTGTGGAACGACCTTCATAGCCACTGGGATCAGGCAGACTTCGAGCCGGATCTTCCTCTAAATAACGGGTTAGCTCAATCGCTTGACTCAAAAAAGTTTCTACCGATTCTGGTCGTAAATCACTGGTGCTGTGAGTCGAAAAGCGACCATCAACATATAGGCTTACACTTAAAGATTGATCGGTGGTATCGCTTAATCTTTCGAGTTGACCATCGCGCCATTCAACATCTACACCACGAGAACGAGAGGCGACAACTTTGGCTTCCTGTGCACCTAAGGCCCGTGCTTTTTCAGCAACTCGGCGTGCTTGATCTAATAACTCACTCATGCGTTTACCCCTCCTACTGTCATTTCCGACACTCGCACTGTTGGCATACCCAAAGAGACCGGAACTGATTGCCCATCTTTACCGCATACCCAGCCGCCTTCATCATACTCAAAGTCACTGCCAACCATATCGGTTCTTTCTAGAACTTCCGGCCCATTACCAATAATATTGGTGTCTTTGATAGGGCGGGTAAGCTTACCGTCTTCAATCATATAGCCAGTCTTAATATAGAATGTGAAGTCACCCGCACCAATCATCACCTGTCCGTTGGTGAAGGTTTCTGCATAAATCCCTCGTTTAACCGACTTAATGATTTCTTGGGGGTCATATTTTCCAGCACACATATAAGTGCTACGCATACGAGGCACAGGGGTATGTTTAAAGGACTCACGACGGCCGTTACCAGTAGGCTTCACTCCATAATGTGCGGCGCTAATACGATCATGCATATAGCTACGTAAAATGCCATCTTCCACCAAAACTGTTCTTTGGCCTTCTACACCTTCATCATCTAAGTTAATGGCCCCACGGTCATGTTGGCGCGTTCCGTCATCGACAATGGTCACACCTTTGGGCGCAATACGAGTATTTAAACGATCAGCATAAATGGAAATCCCCTTACGATTAAAATCAGCTTCCATACCATGACCAATGGCCTCATGAAGTAAAATACCTGAAGAACCAGCACCTAATACCACCGGCATTGAGCCAGCGGGCGCTTGTTCAGCATCAAGTAGGAAAAGCGTACGATTCACCGCCTCGGTTTTAAGCTTTTCAAGGCGGCGCTCATTAATAAACTCAAAGCCCTCTCGACCAGCTAGATTATACCCATTGCTTTCGCGTTGCTCTCCATCTTCAGCGGTGCATGATAGATTCATACGAGTCATGGGAAGTCGATCAAAATGGATGGCACCGGTTGATTCAACAATAAGAATGGCAGTTGTCGAATGGCCAAGCCCAATATTAACCTTGGAGATGCGCTGATCACTCGCCATGACTTCTTCGTCAAGACGAGTAAGTAAAGGCACTTTTTGAGCGACTTCCACATCCATCCATTCTTGGGAAATTGGATAGCGGTTTGCTCTTGTTTGTACTTCAAAACCTTGACTCTCAAAACGACTTGCAGCCGATTGACTTTCAGCAATCAGTGCTGCTGAGCTTGCCGCTCTAACTACAGCATCTTTGCTTAGGTCTTCGGTATATGCATATCCTTGTTGATCACCAGAAACAACTCTGATTCCAACGCCAAGACCAATACTGCTAAAAGCTGAGTCTACCTTATGATCTTTTAGGCTAATCGATTGTGAAATCCCATGTTCAAAATAAAGATCAGCCCAGTCGCCTCCTCTTGATAGTGCCGCGGCAAAGGCCGCTCTAAACAAGCTTTCATCTACACCAAAGGCTCTAAAATAGGCGATACCTTCCTCTGCATTTCCTTTATAGCTCGCCTCACCGGCTTTATGAGCGTGTTCCGAGATCATAGTCTCTCCTTATGTTTGGATTTAAACCAAGCATGATTGAATGATGATATGACTGTTAAATCAAATGATTGATAGATAAGAAGACTGTGCCACATAAGCCTAGTCGCCTCAATTCGATCTTAGCTAAAACGATCTTGAATGAGGTTAAAAGACATATTTATTGTACACCATGCTTGTTTAAAAGTTGAGCAAGAGCCGGTATGGCTGATTTTATCTGCTCTAGAGCCAGTGGTCTAAGTTTCTCATAAATTTTGACTAGGGCACTGAGCTTGCTCACCTTGGCTCTTTTATCAGTGACCGATAAAAGTAGATTAGCCACTTCACTTGCATGCGTATTCATAAACTCAGCAAAGGAACTTGAGGCATGTTCTTTAGATTGATAGCGCTCATAAATGGGCTTTAAGGCTTCAACAAAGCTAGGTAATAAGCTGTAGAACAAGTCACTTAAAATATTGGGACGAATCCGTTCAATCACTTTCATCCCACCCTTAATCATGGTTCCGGTCAAGCCTCGTTTCTTTTTAACTTCATCTTGAACTAAGGTGACACAATCGAGAACGACTTGATCAATCTTATGTGTGGACATAAGATCCAATAGGGCTGAATGTATTGAGTCAGTGTCGGAAGATTGGTTATTCATTGGGACTCCTCAGTGAGTACTTGTATCAGTAGAGAATCAGAGATTTGTTACTAAATTGATTGAATTCAACTTAAGTTCCTTCTCGGATAGAGGATTAACTTAGGTTGTAGCGCAGAAGATAGCGCAAAAGGTAAAAATATGCACAGTTTTACACAAGGTGATTTATCCAAGAAAAAAGTTTGCCTCAGGTTTTGGCAGGCATGTATGGGGCTTTTAGTCAGTTATCATTGCTTTGGTGACTTCAGCACATTTGCTCAAGTAGCACCAGAAGTGATTCAAAGTCCCAATGAGCCAAAGAACTCTGTAAAAACTGACCTCAATGTTGATAGATCGGGAAAAGTAAAAACCGATTATGCCGCCCAAGCCTTGCGCTTGTTAGCAGAAACCCCCTTGATTGACGGACATAATGATCTACCTTGGCAAGTGCGTAAGCGAGGTCATGGCGAGCTTGCTCAAGTTGATCTTACACAAGATACTTCCAAGTTTGATCCACCCATGCATACCGACCTAAGTCGTCTACAAAAAGGCCGAGTTGGAGCACAGTTTTGGTCAGTTTATGTACCGGCAAGCTTAAGTCCACCACAGGCGGTACAAGCCACATTGGAGCAAATTGATGTTGTGCTTAGAATGATAGAAAGGTTTCCCGCCAAACTTGGTCTAGCACTGACTGCTCAAGATGTAATTCGACTACACAAACAAGGCAAGATTGCCTCATTAATCGGTATGGAAGGTGGCTACTCAATTGGCCATTCCTTAGCGGTTTTAAGGCAAATGTATACCTTGGGTGCAAGATATATGACGATTACTCACTCCAAAACTACGCCTTGGGCAGACTCGGCGACCGATGCACCCAAGCATGGTGGGCTCAATGACTTTGGTGAGGCGGTCATTCGTGAAATGAATCGCCTAGGTATGATTATTGATCTTTCACATGTGTCAGCGGATACAATGCGTGATGCTCTTAGAATTAGCGAAGCCCCCGTACTGTTTTCACATTCAGGAGCCGGAGGCGTCTGTGCGCATCCTCGCAATGTACCCACAGATGTTTTAGAGCAAGTTAAAAGCAATGGTGGTGTTATTATGGTGATCTTCTTAACCGGTTATCTAGACTGTGCTCGCTCGGAATGGTGGGCAAGCTTAAGTGGTGAAAGGGCAAGATTAGAGTCATTGTATCCACACCGTCCCAAGGCCGTTGATGAAGGCTTAGAGACTTGGAAAAGTAAGCATCCGGCCCCCAAAGTCGATTTGATGAAGGTGGTTGAGCATATCGACTATATACGAGATCGTATTGGTGCGGAACATATTGGTTTAGGAGGGGATTTCGATGGTATGGGACCAGGGCCCATCGGACTTGAAGATGTTTCCAAATATCCAGATTTAATCGCGAAGCTTCTTGAGCGAGGTTATAGTGAAAAAGAAGTGAAAGGGATTATTGGTGAAAATACTCTGAGAGTGATGAGAGCAGTGGAGACAGTCGCCAAAAAGCTTAAACATAAAGTTGCAGATGAGCGAGCCCCTTTACATTGGGTGGAGTAAATCACCAAGTCTTTTGCCTTATATATGACTCCCTACAAACGATAAATCTCTCATAAATACTTAAGTTCTTTGTTGCCTTTCAAGTCAGACTTGTTTAGACCCCAAGCAAGTTAAATCTTAGATAACTCATTGACTTTTAGAGGTTAATTATGAACTTAAATCACTTAATTGTATGTTGTACATCAATTCTTATGCTGAGTGCATGTGTTGATGATGGCGATGATACTGTACTTATGGCCGGTACTGAAGTCATTGCGGGTACCAATGCAGGTGTTGAAGTAGCCGGTACTGAAATGGCGGGCACTATGGTTGCAGGTACAGAAATGGCCGGTACTATGGTTGCCGGTACTGAAATGGCCGGTACTATGGTTGCCGGTACTGAAATGGCCGGTACTGTGGTTGCAGGCACCGAAATGGCTGGCACTATGGTTGCTGGTACAGAAATGGCGGGTACTATGGTCGCCGGTACTGAAATGGCCGGTACTGAAATGGCCGGTACTGAGGTGCTGATGGGTGACCCCTGCGAAGAACAAGGCATTGAGTTAAGCACGCCCTGCGAGGTCACAATTTATGAAGCTCGAAATCCTAATCGAATTGTTCTTGGTAGAACAGTAAGTCTTGATGGCGTGGTCACCACTGTTCGTCGGGGGGATAATGGACTGTCACATATGGTTTTACAGGTGTCACCTAATGCGCCTGAGTATGTTGATCCGGCATACAGCGCAATTTGGGTATATTTGAATGATGCAAGTATTGAGATTACAGAACTTTCAGTAGGACAAAATCTTAAGATTACTGCTGTCACCGGTGAGTATTTTGGACAGCGACAGTTGACAGGGATAAGCGAATTAATCGACTTGGGTGCTGTTTACCCAGAGGTTGCACCGGTGATTGTTGATCCGGCAACAGTGGCCACCAATGGAGCCTTGGCTGAAGCTTATGAAGGTGTGTTAGTAAGTGTATCTCCGGTTGAGGTACTCGAGCAAAACCCAATGCCAGGACCGGGTGATCGAGATCCAAATAATGAGTTTGTGATCAATGGTGGGCTAAGAGTAAATGACTTTTTAACCGATTTGACGCCTCTTCCTGAAATTGGTGAAACATGGAATCTGATTGTCGGTGTTTTAAGATTAGGAAATGGTGACTACAAGCTCGAACCGCGCTCAACAAATGATATTGGCCGTCCAATTCCCATGGGAGATCCAAGCGGTTTACGTATTAACGAGATCGATTACTCTCAACCAGGTGCTGATAATGGAGAGTTCATTGAAATTGTAAATACCGGTGCTCAAAACGCACCTTTGTGGGGCGTATATCTTGAGCTGATTAATGGGACTGATCTAAGCGCTTATGATGACTATCATCTTGCAGAAGCCGCAGACAGCTTAGCGCCAGGTGAGTTTCTTGTGTTGGGATCTGCTGAAGTTCTCATGTCACTCAATGGTGTGGCTAGCTTAGGATTAAGCGGTGCCATTCAAAATGGGCCCGATGGGATCCGCTTAAGTCATGAAAGTTTAGGTACTCTTGATGAGTTTGCTTATGGTGGCCTTAATCTATCAGAGGGTAGTTCTAGTTTTGCAGATGAAGACGATGATGTTTTAGTGAACTCGATTGGTCGTTGTCAGCCAGATAGTGATCAAAATGCAAATGACTTTGTGGTTATGGAGTCTACCCCAGGAACGGCAAATAGTTGTAATTAGGTCAGAAAAATCTAAGGTGAAAAATAAAAGAAATTTTATTGTAATCTATGCTTGACAGCTCGGTATGATTGGGGTATCACTACCTCACAAACGACGCCGGGTTGCTAGCTCAATGGTAGAGCAGTGGACTTTTAATCCATTGGTTCTGGGTTCGAGTCCCAGGCGGCCCACATCTAGGTCCCCATCGTCTAGCCAGGCCTAGGACGCCAGACTTTCACTCTGGTAACACGGGTTCAAATCCCGTTGGGGACGCTTTAAAAGCCTTTCGAAAGAAAGGCTTTTTTTTTGCTTTTTTATTTCTTGTTTGATTATTTTTTGAGGGATTATTTCTTAGTAGATCGCTTAGATCTTTTGCGCTTATTTGCCTCTGCTTGCGCTTCTTCCTGTTGACGCTTTTTAGTGGAAGCCCAAGAGCAAATTGGACAGAGACTCAAATCATGGGCTCGGGCCGGACAGTATTCTCGCCCAAAAAAGATGATTTGTAAGTGGAGTTTGTTCCAAAGCGACCGATCAAAAATCTTTTTGAGATCTCGTTCGGTTTTTTCCACGCTTGATCCATCAGACAGACCCCAGCGAGCCGCTAAGCGATGTATATGGGTATCTATAGGAAAAGCGGGGTGCCCAAAGGCTTGAGACATCACTACCGATGCGGTCTTATGACCAACCCCCGCCAAGGCTTCTAAAGCTTCAAAGCTTTCCGGAACCTCACCTTGATGAAGATCAAGAATCTGCTGACTTAATTTTTTAAGATTTTTTGCCTTGGTGGGGGCTAAGCCAAGAACTCGAATGCACTCAAGTATATCTTCGACAGGAGCATTGGCCATGGCTTGGGGATGGTTGGCAAGTTGAAAAAGTGCAGGAGTAACTTCATTGACCTTTTTATCGGTGGTTTGTGCACTGAGCATGACGGCCACAAGTAATGTATAAGCATCACTGTGATCGAGAGGAATCGGGGTCTCTGGATAAAGGTCTTCAAGAATATTTACAATTTTTTGCGCCTTAAGCTCTCGCTTCATGTATCTTCCTTTCTAAACCGAGTTCATCACTTTACATTGGATAAAGACAGTGTATACAGCATACAGAACTTTGCCTAACTTTGCGGAATCACGCTATCTGTTTTAGAGGTTTTCAATGTTTACATATTTTCGAATCAAAGCAACACTGATGATTATTGCATTGTGCGTAAGCGCTTGGAGTGGCCTAGTCCTGCCGATAAGCGCCATCACTGAAGCCCAAGCACAACCCACGTCAGAAGCAATGCTTGAAGCCGACGCATCCAAGCGAGTGAATCGCTTGAGTGATGAGTTAAAAAGTCCCTTTTGTCCCGGTAAAACTTTGCTTAACTGTACAAGTTACCAAGCCTTTGCGCTTCGCAAAGAAATGACCGAAATGATTTTAGCGGGTAAAAGCGATGAAGAAATCTTAAACGCCTTGCGAGAGTCTTTTGGCGAGATCCTCGAGAATCCTCCTCAGCCTTGGTATACGATTTTGGTACCGGTTATGCCTTTTATATTAGGTGCTTTGATTGCCCTATGGATGTTCTCTCGCTGGCTAAAGGGGTCACAAAAAGAAGATGAAGAACTAGAAGAAAGCAGCGAAGTCAGCGATGAGTATCAAGAACGCTTACAAGCCTTACTTAAGGATGAGGATTAAGTCTATGCAGGTTGCTGATCAAGCTCTCGCCCATATTTTAAGGCCCATTAGCGTGGCACCGATGATGGATCGGACCGATCGACATTACAGATATATGCTTCGCCTAATCTCAAAGCAAACCTTGTTATACTCAGAAATGGTAACCACAGGAGCGATCTTATTTGGTGATAAACCACGTCATTTGGATTTTTCTCCTATGGAGAATCCCTTAGTTCTGCAATTAGGTGGCGATGATCCGGTCGCTTTGGCCGAATGTGCGCATATTGCCGAAGAATGGGGCTATAGCGGAGTAAATTTAAATGTAGGTTGCCCAAGTGATCGGGTACAAAGTGGCCGCTTTGGGGCTTGCCTCATGCTTAGACCGAAGCAGGTTGCCAAGGTTGTCAGCGCCATGCAAAAGGCAACTAAACTCCCTGTGACTGTGAAGCATAGAATTGGCGTTGATGATCACGATCAATATGAAGATATGCTTCGCTTTGTCGATATCGTGAGCGAGTCTGGCTGTATTAGTTTTTCTGTGCATGCTCGCAAAGCATGGTTGTCAGGCTTAAGCCCCAAGCAAAACCGCAATGTACCTCCTTTGCGCTATGAAGAGGTATATAGGTTGAAAGCCGAACGCCCTTCACTCTTCATTGAAATCAATGGGGGGATTACCAGTTGGGAAGCGATCGATGAACACTTAAAGCATGTAGATGCAGTGATGCTAGGTAGAGCAGCTTATAGTGACCCAAGATTATTTTTTGAAGCCGATCAGCGACTTTTTCCGGGGCAAGACTTCTCGACTCATAACTTGGAGTCAGTCGTTGAGGAAATGGCGAACTATACTGATGCTTGGGTAGAGCAGGGTGGCCGAGCTCATCATGTAACGCGCCACTTAGTACACTTGCTGGCTCGGATTCCCGGTAATAAATATTGGCGTCGGACTCTAAGCGAAGGAGCTGTAAAGCCCGGTGCTAATGGAAACATTGTTCGTCAAGCTTGGGCGGGCGCTGTTGAACGTATGCGTGGTCTTGAGTTTACTGATTTACCATAAGTTTATCTAAAGCAAGCGAGAGTTCTGCCGAATCATGTGCAATCTTTAGCCTGCTGTGTTAGGTATATTTAATTCTTCGCCATTCATGATTGAGGAGCTCAGGCCAATGCGAGAACGTATTCAGCTGATGAGAGTAAGTCACCCCATTTTAGGCCAGTATGAGGCTGATTTTCTGTATCAAGAAACAGAGGGCAAACCCACCTATACCGTATATCTTACTGTGGATAAGATAGATCCGGTTGTGATCGCAGGTGAGCGAATTGTGATGACTTGGTTAGATGATCCATCTAAACATGCTCGGGCTAAAATTCAGAGTGTGACGCGTGAGTCAGCCCAAGATCAAGATGAATGGGAAACCTTCCAATTGACCTTGGAGATACAAAGTCAAAGTAATGATTTACGGCATTATCCTCGTTTAGTCGGTGGCTTCAAACTATTTTATAGCCTGCTAGATAAGATTGAAAATGTGGAAGATTGGCTTGAAAGGGATGAAGAAGAATCTCAGTTACTACATCAAGAAAACTTTATCAAACCCCTAGATGATTTACTCAACTTTAGTGTGAGTGGACTCTCTTTTGAAACTCAGGCCCCATTGGATATTTCTACAGTGATCGCCTGTGCGATTATACAACCGGATAAGGTTGAGTTGATCAAGTGTCTAGCTAAGGTTACTCGCTGTGCAGAACTCAAAGATGAACTACAAGACTCTGAGTTGAGCAAAGATGAAAAATATTATCAAATTGCTGTACATTTTATCTCTCCACCGCAAATACTTACCCAAGCTTTGACCGAACTTACCCTCCGCTTACAGCGTAGAGAAACCGAAGGTGTTGCACATGAAATTTGAAATTGCCGATCCAATTCCTTTTAAGGCCGATGAAGCCTATCACATTTTAAGAGACGAGATGTCAGCCTTAGTGCCTTTTATGGAAGATACTGATTCAATCAAAGTGATTAAGCGCGAGGAAGCAGAAGGTGAGGTTCGCTTAACTAATCATTGGCAGGCTTCTATGAATAAGATTCCAAGCGCAATTCGCTCATTTGTAAAGCCTGAAATGCTTTCTTGGCATGATCATGTTGTGTGGACAGATCAAGACAAGACCGGCCGATGGGAACTCGAAGCCTTGGGGAGTGATAAGCTCTTTTCCTGCAAAGGAGAAACTTCGGTGATTGAAGTTGGCGAGGAAACTCAGCTTAAAATTGTGCTTGAGTTTGAGATCTATCCAGAAAAAGTGCCTGGAATCCCAAAGTTTTTGGCTAAGAAAATTGGGGGACAGGTGGAAAAATTAATCGGTGAAATCCTAAGCTCTAATATGAGACAAATGGCTCAAAGTATGAGTCGCTATGCAGCGAGTAAATAAACTTTTATGGGTTACAAAAGTTGCTAGGTAATCAGTTTATGGGGCTAGGCTTAGGATCGTGGTCTAAAAAGACACTCGCTTTGAGTTTAGCCTTTATGAGTGCGTATGTAGCTCATGTTTGGTCGTATTCTTTTCTTAATGATGATGCTTATATTTCTTTTAGATATGCTCTGAATTGGGTAGATTTTGGAGAAGTGACTTACAACTTGGGTGAGCGGGTTGAAGGCTATACCAACTTTTTATGGGTCGCTTTATTAGCATTAGGATATCGCTTGGGCGCTGATATACCTAACTTAAGCATATACTTAAGCATTGGATTAGGTTTGATCACGGTGATGGGGTCGGCCTTGTATAGTGCCCATTTAGAGTCAGCGGTTTCAAAAAAACAAAAGCGAGTTTTATTGACTCTAATCCTGCTGAGTTTAAGTCCCTCCTTTGCCTGCTGGACAACCGGTGGGCTCGAAGTTCAGTTATTTACCGCCTGTTATACTCTTTCTGTTCTTCTCAGCGTGAGAGCTTGGCAAATACAGGATCAAAAGAATATTAGCTCACAGCAAAAATCCAAGGCAGGCGTTTGGGCTGGAAGTGTTTTAGCTTTGGCGAGTATGACTCGACCGGAGGGCCTGCTCTTATTTGCATCTTTGGGTTTATTTCGTATATTGAGCCTCGGCAAGCAAAGAGCATGGCTTAAAGCGAGTGATTATGGAGCTATTATTGGCTTTAGCTTGATTTATCTCCCATATTTTATTTGGCGCTATCAATATTATGGCTATGCTTTTCCCAACACATATTATGCAAAAGTAGGTGCTTCTGGTTTTTGGCGTCCTGGCTTAAACTATGTGGGGGAGTACTTACTTTTTCATGCTTGGTTACCCCTTGTATTCGCCTTGAAAGCCTGGTTCAGTTTGGGCAAACCTAAGGCAGCAGATGCCCTATGCTACAAGTCTAAGTATTTGTGGCCTGCCTTTTTAATCTCTGCCTTTGCACACAGCCTACATGTCGCCCGAGTTGGGGGAGATTTTATGGCACTCCATCGCTTTTTAGTGCCTTTGCTACCCTTGGCAGCGATCTTGGCCAGCGAGTACTTAGTGGGATTATATAAGCCTTCTGATGCAAACGAACAAAACGTAGCAAAAGAACAAAACATAGCAAAAGTGCAAGATATGCAAACTAAGAACTCTATTCCCAAGAGTTTAGTGCTCATACTTGGACTATTGATCACTTTGACGAGCATGGCGTTTTACATTCATCAAGATGCCAATCGTATTGGTAGTCGTAATGGAGTAGACTCCATTGGATGGCTCAGACAGTTTTCAGAGCAGTGTGCAATCACAGGCAAGTTCATTAGAGAACATACTGATCCAAAGATTAAATTAGCCACAACAGCCGCGGGTGCCCTACCCTTTTATGCGCAACGCTACACGCTTGACTTACTTGGTTTAAATGATGAGTGGATTGCCCACCATGTGCCTGCTAGAGGTCACCGTCCCGGTCATACCAAATCAGCACCATTTAAATATCCGATCGATCAAAAGATTGATTTACTTGTTTATCATCCTAGTTTTAGCCATAGAGCTAGTCGACCTTCCTCACGTATGCAAAGAGCATTGCAACCCTTTGGTTATGAGTGGAAAAGTTATCAAGTGCCCCAACTTCAACCAAGCTGGTGGAGTGTTTGGCAAAAAAAAGATGTAAACATTAAAAGTGATTTGACCCATAAATGAACTCAATAGACCAACTTAAGTTTCGGGAGAGCCGGCTTGCCTAAGCAACAAAAGAAAAAGACTAAAATCGGTAGTCATAAATCCAAACGACAAGGTCGTGCCTCTCATCGTAGATCGAATCAGCGAAATCTACATCGTGACCCTCAAGCGCTGCTTAAAAAACAGGCTGATGAGCAACTGGTGTTAAGCGATTATTATGATGGTGAGCTGAGTCAGTTGGCGACCGGCTTAGTGGTTAGTCGAAAGGGACCAGTGTATATCGTCCGTTGGCAGACGGGTGCTTCAGCAGAAAGCGAGTTTTGGACAGAGGAGCAAGAACCTCTCCAGGTTGGGGATGAGCTTTCCTGCATTGCCCGTCGTGAGGGCAAAGCTGCAGTCATTGGTGATTTGGTACACTTTGTCTGGGAGCAAAGTGATTTAGCGCTGGGACTCATCGTTGCCGTTGAACTCAGAGATAATGCCTTGGTTAGAGCGGATGCTTTAGGGCGTAGACCTCAAACTTTAGCAGCCAATCTTGATCGCATTTGGATTGTTTCGGCCTTGGATCCCCCACCTAAAAGTGGTTTAATTGACCGCTACTTAGTCGCGGCTCATGTCAATCATATTAATGTTGGCCTTATTCTTAACAAAGTAGATTTGTTTATGGATGAGGAGCATGTGGAAGAACTAGAATCCTTTTTAGAGCCCTATCAGGCACTTAAGATTCCTATATTGTTACTTAGTGCAACCGAAGGTGAAGGAATCGATGAACTAAATGACTATTTAAAGGCGGAACGAAGTGTCTTTGTGGGTCATTCTGGTGTTGGAAAAACAAGTTTATTAAACGCTCTCATTCCGGGCTTAGATGAAGCTGTCACTGAAGTGAGTGATGCGACCGGAAAGGGGCAACATACCACTACAACCTCTACACTTTATACTTTGGAACACGGAGGGGAAATTATCGATAGTCCCGGCATTCGTAGCTTTGGATTATGGGATATGCCTCCTGAGCAGCTTAAAGATCACTTCAGTGAGTTCTTGGAGTATGCCGAGCAATGCTATTTTCATAATTGTACTCATTTGCATGAACCAAAATGTGCGGTTATTGATGCTTTAGATCGTGATGAAATCCATGTTGAGCGCTATGAGAACTATGTGCGTATTTATGATGATTTATTAGATGAAAGCTCCGAAGCTTATTGAGGTTAGACCAAAAGTATAAAGGACTTAAGTCAGCTTAAAAATAGTGGATGACTTGCGCTCAATTCATGAGGGTGCTAGTACAGGTGGTGATTGTTAGTTGCTCAACAATGAGATGGACTGTCTCTGAGCGTTAACGAGTCAGCTTATTATGAAGCTATTTTTTCTCACTCTAATTTGATGAGGTTGTTTATGTCACTCTCACTTATGAAGGGAAGCGTCGGAGATGTTTCCCAAGCGATTGGTAATACGCCACTAGTAAAGTTAAACCGCTTATCTGAAGGCCTAAAAGCTAATATCTATTGCAAACTTGGTTACATGAACCCAGGAGGATCGGTTAAAGACCGCATCGCCCTCAATATCATCGAAGAAGCAGAAAAAAGCGGCGCTTTAAAGCCGGGCGGTACCATTGTGGAAGCAACAAGTGGTAATACCGGTATGGGGCTTGCCATGCTGGCGGCGGTTAGAGGCTATAAATGCATCTTTATTATGCCTGACAAGCAGTCAGAGGAAAAGATTAAAGCCTTGCGTGCTGTAGGTGCTAAGGTTGTTATTACCCCAACAGCTGTCGAGCCGGAAGACCCACGCAGTTACTATTCGGTAAGCCGTCGCATTGCCAAGGAAACGCCTAATTCCTTTTATGCAAACCAATATCACAATGAGGCCAATCCACGTGCTCACTACATGTCAACAGGACCAGAGTTATGGAAACAGACCGGTGGTGAGCTAGATGCTTTTATTGCTGGTTTGGGCACTGGTGGTACCATTACGGGCACCGGTCGCTATCTCAAAGAGCAAAAATCAAGCATTGCTTTGGTGGGTGCAGACTGCAAAGGTTCTATTTATTATGACTATTGGAAGAGCGGGCAAGTCATTGAGCCTTATTCTTACAAGGTTGAGGGCATTGGTGAAGACTTCTTCCCGAGTACCATCGACATTGGTATTATTGACGAAATGTACCAATACACAGATAAAGAGTGTTTTGAAACAACACGTCGCTTAGCGCGAGAAGAAGGCTTACTCACTGGTGGTAGTGGTGGAGCGGCTGTTCGTGCCGGCTTAGATTATGCACGTCAAATCGATCGTCCGGCTCAGGTGGTTGTTTTACTGCCCGATAGTGCAACCCGTTATCTGAATAAAGTTTTTGACGATGATTGGATGAGAGAGAACGGCTTCCTTGATCCTGAGATGAGCATGGGGACTGTTCGAGATTTGCTTCGATTTAAGCCACAAGCAGTCACCACTATCACCAAGTCAGCCACAGTTCGTGATGCCGTACGTCTTATGAAAGAGCATGGAATTAGCCAATTACCGGTCACCGATGAGGGTCATCTAGCTGGTTTGGTCACAGAATCTAAGCTTTTGGAACTGATGATTGCCGAAGGAGAGGCCGGCTTAGAGGTAAGTCTTGGTCATGTTTTAAGCAAAGAGTATGAGATTGTTGATCCCGATGCTCCCATCGCTCTATATCAAAACAGCTTTAGTCAAAATAAAGTCTTAGTCGTATGGGCAAGAGGTGAAATTAGAGGCCTAGTCACCAAGATTGATATGATTGA
The DNA here is from genome assembly GCA_937146725.1 of uncultured Myxococcales bacterium. Classification (GTDB taxonomy): domain Bacteria; phylum Myxococcota_A; class Bradymonadia; order UBA7976; family VGTA01; genus CAKZRU01. The sequence continues at coordinate 2,233 of CAKZRU010000184.1, read as the reverse complement.
GTATCTATCTCGCTTTAATAGCATGAGTAGTGAAGCAGCACGATAAGCTTTTGGAAGTCTCATCAATGCACTCATCAGCATACCGAGTGAATACAGTTGATGAAGAACATTGAGCTTTGAGTTTAATGAGGCTGAATAAGCATTTCATAGAGTCTCATTAAACACTAAAACTTTAATTAGCGTGCTTTTAAGATCCATACTTGGCTTGCATCATTTTGATCAGATAGTCCACTCACCCACATTTGGTATGTTCCATCAGCAGAGGGCTGTTTGGCGATCGCTAAGCCATACCCTATGTCTAGATTGTTCATTGGCAGTGGTACGGCTGAGCCTTGGCGACTATTGGCAAAGTTTATGTAGTCTAAAGAGCCATTACCACCGATCACAAGAACATCGGTTGCTGCACTTGGTCTAGGTAAGGTCTCTACGTTAAGTCCGAACTGGTCGTCAGCTTGGGCACCATAGAGAGTCATGCCTGGGAAATAGCCAGAAGACCCACCGTTAAGCAAATACACCGCACCTATATCGTCACTTACACCATTTGTGGCTAATGGTGAGCCAAAAGCGAAAGTTCCTGAATAAAGCTGAGTAAACTTCCCATAGCATAAATCTTCAGCAAAACTAGAGTTTGAGTCCTGACCACTAAAATCGATTTGTGTGCCCATAATAACAACACCCTCAGAACCATCCATCAGCATTGTTCGGCGATCTTCATTTCGATTAATTGAGGTCATCACGGTGATGATTAAATCTTCAACAGAGTTACCCACCAAATCACCTATGCTATAAATACGCTCACCAATAGACTGATTACGCTGTCCGTAGGTGCTATAAACAGTACCGGTCACAGTAGGATTGTCTGGATTAAAGCGGATTCTTTGGATCAAGCCTCTTGACCCTACATCGGGCATACCAATCACCAAAGTATCTCTAATATTACTGCTTAAGGTAGCCATTGAAGTGACTGTTCCGTCTAGCCCGCTCACGAAAATATAGGGTTGACCTAAGTTATTATAAATGATCACGCGCTCATTGCTTGGGTCATTGATCGCAACATATAAATCAGAATCATTAAAGTAATAACCACTGGTGATTGCTGTGGCAAAGCCATCCAAACCTTCTACTGCCCACAACTGATCACCTAACCCGGAATAAGCGATTAGGCGAGTGCGATCAAGACGTTGTGCTTTGACAATTGCATCCTCTACTCCATCATTATTTAAGTCACCCACAATGGTGATGGCTGAACCTAAGTCTATGATAGAGTTCTCCGTTGTAATTGTCTCTTGTAAGGTGAAACAAGGATTACTTAACCCTTCATCCACTTGAGTGTCACAATCGTTATCAAGTCCATCACAGCTTTCATTGGGTAAGGGGCCACATTCACCGCAGGCATTGAGTGCTAGATTTTCATCAACTCGTCCATCACAATCGTTATCAATGTCATCACAAACATCGACCGGTAAAGGACCGCATTCACCGCAGGCATTGAGTAAGCCCTCGTCTACTTGGTTATCGCAATCATTGTCTATACCATCACAGATTTCCATCGGCGTAGGGCCACATTCACCGCAGGCATTGAGTAAGCCCTCATCGACCTGAGTGTCGCAATCATTGTCTATACCATCACAGATTTCCATCGGTGTAGGGCCACATTCACCACAGGCATTGAGTAAGCCCTCATCGACTTGAGTATCGCAATCATTGTCTATACCATCACAAACTTCTTGGGCTTCTGGTGATACTGAGTTTTGGTCATCATCGCAATCTTCAGGCGGGCTAAAGCCATCTCCATCATTATCAATGAGCATTTGTCCGCCCATAGTCTCACCGGCCATTGTTTCACCAGCCATTGTTTCACCGGCCATTGTTTCACCGGCCATTGTCTCGCCGGCCATCGTTTCACCGGCCATCGTTTCACCGGCCATCGTTTCACCGGCCATCGTTTCACCGGCCATCGTTTCACCGGCCATAGTCTCGCCGGCCATCGTTTCACCGGCCATCGTTTCACCGGCCATAGTCTCGCCGGCCATAGTCTCACCGGCCATCGTCTCGCCACCTGTATTTAGTTTCCCTTCTTCCTCGAGAAGGGCTTCTTCTGAGAAATCGGGATTTGCTGTCACGCAAGAAGTACCAAAGGCCATAAGTAAGCTTGTTAATATTGATAATTTAACAAGTCTATTGCTAAAATCGAGGCTGTGAATTGGGCTTGGCTTGGCTTTGAACATAAGTA
>CAKZRU010000183.1 GCA_937146725.1 uncultured Myxococcales bacterium | reverse complement strand
CTTTTTCAGATGTTGATATGATCGATTGCTCAGACACTTTTTGCTTCCACAAGAATAGGTAACATGAATGGTAAGATTGTAGGATCTATCTTACTTCAAGCTCCTGAATATTTAGATTATGAAATGTGGTCGTATGACTTAAGATATACTTCATAAAATGAAGAAGCTTACATTGCAATGTAAATGCTCATGTAAACATAAATCTGTCATAAATATGTAGCGTTTTATGCAAGAAGAAACAAGTTTTGCGACTTACTTTTATGATTTCACTGCCCCTTGTCCACTCCATTCCATGCGCGGTTGGTACTGCCCACCGACCACCATATAGGACTTAGGCCATGGAAGCTGAACATCTTGCTCATATGCCGCATGGCGCACCCAATAGGGGTCAAATAACTGCGCTCTTCCCACCAAGCAAAGATCTGCACGTCCGGCACTTAAAATACTATTCACATCACCAAATGATGATATGCCGCCAGAAACAATCGTGGGCATAGCGAGTTCTAGACGGGCACGCTCGGCAAAGGGCGTTTGAAATAACCGACCGTATTCTGGTCGTGCATTCGGAGTGGTTTGTCCGGTTGAAGTATTTAAGAGGTCACAGCCGGCCTGCTTAAATAATTCTGCAACTGTCATAAAGTCAGCAATAGATAAGCCGCCTTCTTCCCAATCACTTGCCGACACTCTCACTGACATAGGTTTACTCTGTGGCCAAGCTTCTCGAATCGCTGTAAATACTTTTAATGGGAATTGGGCTCGAGCTTCGATGGAACCACCAAATTGATCATTTCGTTGATTGGTCAATGGAGAAAGAAAGCTTGCCAATAAATAACCATGTGCACAATGCAATTCAAGCATGTCAAAGCCGGCCTCATGAGCACGCTTCGTTGCTTGTACATAGTCAGCGATCAGGGCTTCCATATCATCTAACTCTAAGGCTTTAGGCACTTGGCTATTAGAATAATAAGGAATGGGCGAAGCCGAATAAATAGGCCAAGCTTCCGAGCTAGGTAAGGGCTTATCCATGCCCTCCCACATCAACTTTGAAGCACCTTTTCGTCCTGCATGTCCAAGCTGAATTGCAATTTTAGCTGATGAGTTTTGATGAATAAAATCCGTAATCTTACGCCAAGATTGCGTATGTTCATCCGTATAAATCCCTGTACATCCAGGCGTAATTCTTCCTTCTGCATTCACAGCCGTCATTTCGGTAAAGATGAGTCCATTACCGCCAATTGCTCTCGAGCTTAAATGACTCAGAGTCCATTCATTAGCCAGACCATCTTTGGCTTGATATTGACACATGGGTGCTAACGCAACTCTATTCTCTAAAACCATGTCCCTAAGTTTGAACGGAGTAAACATCGGAGGAAGTTGCTTTAAACTCAATCCAAAATGAGAGCTAGGTACTTCTAAGTTTGCTGTTTCGAATGAGTTTGTGGCAAAGCGCTCATTGACTTGTTTCACATATTCCGGATCCCGAAGTTTTAAATCACTGTGGGTCACTCTGAGGCTTCGGGTCAGCAAACTAAAATTAAAGTCATCCACATCTAAGGCTTTAAAATAGCGTTCGGTTTCCTCAAACCAACGTTGGCTGACTATGGCGGCTCTTTGTAGACTAGTTACGGTAGGTTTACGCTCATCTTCATAGGCTTTTAGGGCTGAGTTTAAATCACTGCCATGAGCTGTGATCGCCATCGCAAGAGCCGAGGCATCCTCAACCGCTAATTTTGTACCGGAACCGATCGAAAAGTGTGCGGTATGTACCGCATCTCCCAATAAAACGACCGCTGGTGTATCTGCGCTTGCTGCTCTATACCAATGCTCATTGGCCACCTCTGGAAAACGACGCCAAATCGAATGATTGGTCAGTAAAGAATGGCCCTCTAATTCTTCCGCAAAGAGCTTTTCACAATACAAACGCGATTGTTCTTCATCGGCTTGGTCTAAACCGGCATTAAGCCAAGTTTCTTCGGTGGCTTCAATAATGAAAGTAGACAAACCATCTTCATAGTTATAAGCATGTACTCGCCACATTCCATGCTCATTCTCTTTAAAGTAAAAGGTAAAAGCAGGAAATTGTCGGGTGGTGCCCATCCAAGTAAAGCGAGCTTTGCCCCAATTAATCGTTGGTTTAAAGTGATCCTTAAACCGCTCTCTTATTTGGCTATTTAAACCATCTGACGCAACAACCAAATCAGCATCTAGCTCATTGAAATTAGTGATTTCTTTTTCATGAAACACCTTCACCCCGGTTTCTTCACAGCGAGAAATAAGAACCTGTAATAAGCGCTTACGAGAAAGACCGCTAAAACCATGACCCGAAGATCGTCTTAGTTCACCATGGATAAAAACATCAATGTCGTCCCAATGAGCAAAGTTTGCGGTGATTGCTTGATAGGTCAAAGGGTCATCTTCAGCAATTTTAGTAAGTGAGGCATCCGAAAAAACCACCCCAAAGCCAAAGGTGTCATCAATCCGATTTCTTTCATATACTTCGATCTCTAGCTCCGGTCGACGTTGCTTGAGTAAAGTTGCAAAGTATAGCCCACCTGGACCACCACCAATACAGGCAATTTTCATAGAAGCTCCTTGAGTTGCTTGCGAATCAATTCGATGACATATGCTCGATCTTGATCTGAATTAACATAGTCAAGATGATCAACCTCAATCGTCAGTTTCGGCGAACGCTCATATCGATCAAACCATTTATCATACAGGCCATGAAGACTTTCTAAATACTCCCGTGGAATCTCTCTTTCTTCCGGACGTCCTCGCTTGTCGATTCGATCAATGAGCGTATCTACTTTGGCGCGTAAATAAATCATTAGAGTCGGTGCGGGCAAAAGTTGCACAAACTCGTTATACAAATCACGGTATGTTTTAAACTCATCACTACTCATCAAACCACTCTCAGCTAAATGGGTAGCAAAGATCTCGGCATCTTCATAAATAGTACGATCTTGAATGATCGCTTCACCTTGATCAAGTAAGGCCCGATGTGCATTGAACTTATGGACCAAGAAAAAGACCTGACTGTGAAAGGCCCATTGGGACATATCACTGTAAAAGCGCTTTAAAAACGGATTATCAAGATTGGGCTCATGAAAGGCTTGAATCCCTAAAGCTTCGCTTAAAAGCTGTGTGAGTGTTGACTTACCTACTCCAATATGACCGGCGATCGCTAAGTGATGGATAGAGGGGAATAAGGCTGTCTTGAGCTCTTGAGGAAGAAACTCAGAGGAACTCTTTGACTCATGATCTGTCGGCATAATGAAGAATACTCACTAAATTAAGGTAAGAGAATGAAAGGTGAGAAGAACATAGACTTGTAACTCAAAAACGAATCTAACATAGCCTTTGCTGAATGCGAATCAAACAATGAGATCAATTTTATTTAGCCTAACCAAAGTGAATACCTAACCACCTATTTTGATTAAATATTTCAATCTCAATACCTATTTCAAGGTGTAGCTTGGCACTGCCATTCTGCTTGATCTTGATCAGTGGCTAAGGCTTGGCATTGCGAACCTTCTGGGCAGGTTAAAAAGCTTGGCCCATTAGGATCACAACGACCACTTTCAAGATAAGTTCCTTGTACACTGAGTTGATAATCACCCGACTGAATCCCCAGTCCATCAACAAATAAGAATAAATCACCACTTACCGCATCAAGAGTCACCAAGCTTGTCAGATCATTTGGGCCATCTTGATTACAGCCAATCTCTGTTGAGCTTGGCGTACATTCTTCATCGCTTGGATCACAGCTTGTTAATGCTCTACATTCGCTTCTTGCATACAACACTGTATTAAAGTTGCTTCCTTGGGTGCTAGCGCTTAGATTTACCGGATGCGGTAGGTTAAGATAATAAACAGCTTCCGGAGCTAAACCAAAGCCACAGCTCCCCGATTGAGAATTGGTCATCATACTCGTATTTCCTGAAGCTTGCCCGTTATCCTCCACTGTTAAGGGGGACAGATCACAGCTACCGACTTCACTTTGATCCGAGGCACTACTGCATCCCTCATCTTGATTAAAGTCAATCAGCCCATCCTGATCATTATCTATGCCATCACCACATTCAGGTGCCGGATTAGGGGTTGTTTCATCATCATCAACCGGACTTGTACAGCCGGGGTCATCAGGATAATCAATCAAGCCATCCTCATCATTATCAAGATCATCTCGACATTGTAGCTCATTAAACTCATCCATATCACTTGGCGTGTCACAGCCCGGATCTTCTGCATCAATTAGGCCATCACCATCATTATCACAAGCATCACTGCATGCAGGAGCGACTACGGATTCACTCTCACTGCTAGCACACACACATTGTGGATCTTGAGTATCAACCAAGCCATCTCCATCGTTATCAATACTATCTTGGCATTCTGGGCCTTCAAAGTTATCAGCCGCCGAATCACAGTTTGGGTCCTCGCCAAAATCAAATAAACCATCTCGGTCTTCATCAATGTTATTGGCACATGCTGGTAAAGGATCAGGATCTAACTCACTATTTGTTTCAGGGCTAACACAACCTGGATCATAAGGGTAATCGATCAAACCATCACCATCATTGTCGTTGCCATCATTGCATTGAGGACGAACACATTGTGAAAAGCCACTAATTGTTTCCACACAGGATAAATCATCAGCACATTGCCAACGTTCACCGGGGATTCCCTCATTATCACAGCGAGCCCCCTCAGCAAGCTTTGCATCAAATTGTAAGCGCCAAATCCCCGAAAAGAATCTTGCATCTACAAAGAAGTAAATATCTTCACCGGCCGCTCTTGGTCCAATACTTACCCCCTGAGCTCCGGGACTGACTCTACAAAAAAGTTCTTCACTCGCTTCACAGCTATTTTTTGCATAAAGCGTGACTAAGGCTTCACTATTTCGTGTAGTGACTCTTAGACTTTCTAAAGGTCGAGTTTCACTAACGCGCCATACTACAAGACTTTCGCCAAACTCATCTCCACCACAACTTCCGGCAAAGTCGTTCGGCTCACTATCTTGAGTCCCTCGAGCACTGCTTAATCCGGTCACCTCTCTAAACTCTCGGCGCTCACAAGGATTATCTTCGCTCGTATCAGCTGCGTACTGACAGCTTAAAGCATCTTCGGGAAAGTCAATGAATCCATCTCCATCATTATCAATACCATCGGCACATTGCGGTGGATTTGTAGGGGTTCTTTCACTTTCATCATCCGCAGTGACACAGCCTGCATCATTGGGAAAATCGATTTGACCATCAGCATCATTATCAATGCCATCATCACAAGCTGGTGCATTATATTCATTATTGTCATCAACCGCTTCACAGCCTGGATCATCGGGAAAATCAATCAAGCCATCTCGGTCATTATCTTGTCGGTCACTACAATCTGGATCCGGCCCTTCTCGCTGATCTGAAGCCGAATCACAGTCTGGGTCATTGGGAAAGTCGCTTAAACCATCAGCATCATTATCACTTAAATCGGCACATTCAGGTAGCTCCGCCGGATCTGTCTCATCTTGATCTTCTGGGCGATCACATCCTGGATCACTCGGGTAATCTGTACGATCATCTCCATCATTATCCTCGGAATCAGCACATTCAGCCGGTGCACAGACACCCGCATAATTACAAGCTTGGCCTCGTGGGCATACCAGTGGGCTTCCTTCCTCGGGACACGCCTCGCCCTCAGCAACACCAGCTTCAATATTTAAAACAACTCGACCGGCACTTTCTCCATAGCCATCGACAATAATATAATAATCACCTAAAGCGGGCTGATCGAGTTGTACCGCACTGTAAGTCATACCCACTCCGCCGCCATCATCATTGCAAGCCAGTTCTGAGCTGAGATCTTCGCAGTTACGACGGACTGATAGCAAGGTATCAAACGCACTGCCCTCGGTACTAAAGTATAAATATTCAACCGGTCTTCTGAGCGTAAATAAAAAGGTCTGTTCAGGAGCATTATTGGAGCGACAAGCTTCAAAATAAGCGCTTTCTCCTTCGCTATCCGTGACCACCCGAGTTGCATGAGATACATCAAGAGCTTGATGCGGCCCACAAATACTTAATTCGCTATTATCCTCAGGGGCTGAACAACCGGGATCAGCAAGATCAATCAAGCCATCTTCATCATTATCTAGTTCATCTTGACAGGCAAAAAGTTCTGGGTCTTCTTCATCGTCATCAGTGCTTGATGAACATCCCGGATCTCGTGGATAGTCAATTAGTTCATCTTGGTCATCATCCATGCCATTAGCGCATGCCGGTGGCCCAAGCATCATATCCGCTTCGGGCATCATGTCCGCTTCGAGCATCATGTCCGCTTCGGGCATCATGTCCGCTTCGGGCATCATATCCGCTTCGGGCATCATATCCGCTTCGGGCATCATATCCGCTTCGGGCATCATATCCGCTTCGATAAGCATATCGTTTTGCTGCGCAGTGGTACTCTGTGAATCTTGGTCATCACAGGCTATCAATAGACAACATACTGACAACAAAAGAAAAAACTTAAATCGCCCTAAGGTTAAGAGACTTATTTGATGCGTTTTCCTTTTAGGCTTGCAGATATTCTGTCGCTTATTCATTAGGGCACTCTTTCAATTTATTTTTTATGCCAATTTATACTTAACAAAGATATAGCTCATCAAACGAATGTCGTCTAGTCTTGGCTACCTCTCTAAGTTACTCGTTTAAGAAACTCGACCTATCTACCGATCTGACTTGAATATAAATCTGAGCTATGCTGGGCCAAAGAAGGCTTGACGAGCGACTTAATGGGCTTATTCTTACTTGAACGAATCGAATAATATATATCTTTGAACCATTCTTGAGCGATCAGGCTCAAAAAGGCTGACATGTTCACCTCATTTAAAGCAACCATGCATGACGACAATACTTGTACCCATAAAACTCAAACTCAATATCGGCCTACTTTTTATGGTCATGGCTTTTATCTAAAAACTTTCCTTATTCTTCATCTCAGCTTTTTGAGTCTTGGTGTTATTTTTGGGGAAGCTCAAGCGCAACAAACTCAAAAGTCATCGCAAGAAGTACTTGCTCAGCAGGGCAAAGGACCACCGGCAGATATTAATGAGATTCCTGTGCCAAAAGCGCGCGGTTTTTGGGGCACCTTGTTCTTTTGGTCGGGTGGTGTTTTATGCATGTACTTGGTCGGCCGTAAAGTCTTTAAGGAACAATCTCATGAGCGAGAAACCTTAAAGCGCTTTAGAGATGAACTTGGCCATTTTTTCCCCGAGTTTGATCCGATCAATATTCGTAAATGGGTCGAAATTGCGAGTCCTCATCTTTATCATGGTTGGAGAGAGTCAGATTTCTCTAGTATGGAAAGCTTTAGTTCTGAGCGTTTTACCAATACGCAACAAACTCTGGCAGAGGAATTAACCAAGGATAAGCGCAAACGAGTATGCCATCTTGACAAGGTCATTGCTGTACATACCTTGGGAGCCGAGTGGTCTAATACCGACCAAATAGAGCATCCACCATTGGGGGTTAAGCTGACCTTAAGAGTCGAAAGTAAGGCGATTGACTTTATAGAGGATGAGTCCGAAACGATTATTATTGGCAAAGCCAAACCAAATCAATTTCAACAAATCTGGATATTAATTCATAATGGGAAGACTTGGACGCTTGATGAGGTTTATAGTACCGACCAAGATATTACTCATCTCTCGCAACGCCCTCCTTTGCCACCAATTGCCGAATGGCGAAGACCTGAAACCTTGAATTCTCAGCAAGAATCTAACTTGGATCTTGATGCCTAAAAATGTTGGAGATCACTATGCGCTTTGACGCACATTTTAAACCAAAACTTGTAAGTATAATTGTTAGTTTACTTACCCTTACCTTTACTCATGTAGCTTTTGGCCAAAAGCCAAATCAACAAGTTCAAGCGAGTCCCGTAAAAAACATAGCAGAGCAAACAAAAGCTCCAAAAAAGCTCGCGCCAGAAAAGCCCTCTGTAAAAGCAAAACTACTTACTTCGCCAGAAAAGACGAACTCCCTTAAAACAGGCTCAGTTATCAAAGCTGTTCCTACGACTAAAGCAGAGGCCTTAGAGATTGCCGAAGCCTATTACCAAGCGAGTACTGTGGCAGAGATGCAACAAGCGCTTGCTGAAATAAAGCTTCAATGGCCAAATCATCCTTTGCGCTGGGAGCTAGAGACTATGCAGGCTCTACTGACCAAGCAAATGGATTTAGTTTCAAGCTCTGCCATAAACACACTTGAAGCATACGCTCAGTCCTTCCCCCAAGATGCAAAGGAAGCTTGGCCATTAGTGCCGCGCACCTTGTACAGTTGGCCTGCTGAAGCACAAGTAGATTTCACACATCGCTTACACCAATTGATTCAAAGCTATCCGGATCCGGCTCTGAAAGCTTCATTGGCATGGTCGGCTCGTCATATCGCTCATTTTTCCGGCGATCAACTAGGCTTTAGTCAAAGTAGTGAGCACATTGGCCAACTCTTACCACTGAGCATTATTGGGACTTGGGATAATGATCAGGGGAAAGGCTTAGATATTCCTTATCCACCGGAGCAAGAGCTTAATCCAAGGGCTGAATATCAAGGTAAACTCACCAAAGTTTCTTGGCGTAGTGACTACCCTAAAGATCTTCGAGGTAAAATTAACTTAGATGAATTATTGGCGCCGGATCGTTGGCAGGTTGCTTATGGCGCGAGTGTGGTCAGTGTTAAAGAAACGACCAATGCCGAGCTACGAATCAGCACAACAGACCCCATCAAAGTTTGGGTAAACCAAAAATTAGTCTTCACCTCTGCTCGACTTGATGGCTGGCTTTTTGATGCGGTCAGCTTACCTGTTCAACTTCAAGCTGGTGCCAATAGCATCTTGATTAAGAGTGCACAGCAAACAGGCTCTTGGATGCTTAGTGCTCGACTCACCAAAGTAAGTGGAACTGCTCTTGCCTATGAAATTAAGCCTCTTGATACAGTGATTAAAGCTGCTAAAGCCAATCCTGAATCACCCGCTTTAGATGAGTCCTATCTCACTCAGCAATATCAAAAACGCTTTCGTGGTCAAGCAAAGGCCAGACAGGACTTTCATACCTTGCAGCTCTTGGAAGAAGCAGGCCTAAAAGTCGAACGGCTGAAATATGCGGAAGAAGTCGCCAAGCGTTTTCCACACAGTATTTGGCTGAAAGTGGCTCGTGCGAGTGCTCTTTGGGACAACGGAGAACTGGGACCGACTGCCGATTTACTTGCTCAACTATTTAAGCTTAACCAAGATCAAACTCACTTCCCAATGCTGACCGGCCTCCAAACTGCCTTTTGGAAGCAACAGCGCCTAGATGTTAAGGCGCGTAAGGTCGCAAGAGCATTGCTTGAGGAGCGACCACAGGATGCCTTCTCTTATACCCATCTAGCATCCTTACTTGATCAAAAGGGCTGGTTTGAAGAAAGCTGTGCTCTGTATTATAAAGCCGAGCGACTTAAGCCCCGTAATCGTATGATTCAAAATGCCTTAGCAAAGTGCGAAGCAAACACTGCCCGCATTGATCGTGCTTATATTCGTCAAGATCGCATGTGGTCGACCTATCCTAAGCTCAGTACAACCTTAACCCAGCGGTATGTACGGGCAAAAAGTCAAAATAAAAACGCCGAAATGATTGCGGTGGCTGAAGACTGTCTTAAGTCATGGCCACAGAGAAGTAAGTGCTACTTTCATCTTGCACAAGGCCTATGGCAAGCAGAACGCAGTGTGGAGGCTCTCAATGTTTTAAGTGCAGCGAGTATGCTTAACCCACTAGACTCTCGGCCTTATCAAAGACGAGGTGAATGGCTTTTGGTTTTAGGCGATGAAGCTGGTGCGATTAAAGCTTGGGAAAAGGCGATTGAGCTAAATCCCGATGATCAAAATCTAAGCTTAAGACTCAGTGAGCTTAAACCACAGGGCTCTGAACCATGGCTTGAAGATGTGCCAAGTGATGAGCGAATCCGACAGATCATCTCAAAGCGTGATCAAGTCAAAGTTGCTGAAGGCGCCAATGAGATTTACCTACTTGATGATGAGGTCACCTTACTCAAACCAGATGGCAGTACCGAGTCGGTGGTGACTCAAGTCATTCATGCAATTAACCAAGAAGGCCGAGATGATCTCACTAAAATGTATGTCGGTCGTGGTTCTCGTACGCAACTTATGGCAGCCTATGCCATAAGTCCAGATGGGACTCGGGTTGAGGCATCTTCGATTAGAAAGGGTGTGGTTCGCTTTAGACAACTACAAATCGGTTCTACTGTCGTTTTACAATATCGCTCTAGCGAGTCTCCCTCATCATACTTAGTAGGCCATGTGACCAAGTCATGGTGGTTCCAAAATCTAGATACGCAGGTGCTTAATAGCCGTTGGGTATTTTGGAGTCCAAAAGAGACCAATATTAAAGAACTCGCCCATGAAGCAATGGCTCTAGAAAAGGTTAAACCACTGGAGCGCAGCCAAGAAATCCATGGTGAACTAAAGCGAACCATGTGGCGCATGGTTGATTTACCGCCCATCGCTTCTGAGCCTAGAATGCCACCATTGTTTGCTGAAATTGCCGGCTTACAAATCACCACTGTTCCTTCCTGGGATGAAGTATTTAAATGGGAGCGTGAGTTGCTTCGCGATGCTTTCCGAGTCAGTCCTGAAGTTGAGGATTTATCAAAAACCCTTTTTGCCAAGGATATGAGTGTTCAAGATCGCTTTTACAAAATCCAAGACTATGTCACTCGTAACATTCGCTATCAGCAAGATTACGAGCACACGATTGCCGGTGTAAAACCACATACCGCAGCCCAAGTACTGGCCCGACAATATGGAGACTGCAAAGATAAGGCTGTACTCTTTATTACTTTGGCTAAAACCGCAGGTCTCAAAGCCGACTTTGCCTTGGTTCGTACCCGCAATAGTGGTAAGGTTGAAACCGAGATTCCGTCTCAGCAATTTAACCATGCAATCGTCTATGTACCTGCCCAAAAAGGCCTACCAGAAGGTCGCTTCTTTGATCCAACTGTGGATGCGCTTGATGTACAAAGTCTGCGCTCTGATGACCAAGGCACAAAGTCTTTGGTTTATAATCCTCGTGAGGATAAGCATTATTGGCAAGATATTCCTTTCCAAGACGAAAGTTTTGACCAAAGTGAAGACATAGTCACCCTCAAGATTGACGAATCTGGCAAGGTGAGTGGTCAACTGAAGATGCAAAGCAAAGGTAAGATTGGTCAAATCCTTAGACAGCGAGCCCGTAATCCTGAAAACTTTAAGCAAGTCATGCAGTATCGTGTAAACCAACTTTTACCCGGTGCACAAATGCGTAACCACCAAGCTTTACAAGTAGAAGACCTATATCAACCAGCCGAGGCTTTAATTGAGTTTGAACACGATAGTTGGGTCAATCGTGAAGGTGAGCAACTTCGTCTACCAAGTATTGTAGATTGGAGCCCCAAGAGTAGCTTCCAACTCGAAGAAAGACGCTTCCCCCTAGTCTTAGGACATAAGCGTCAATGGCAGTGGACTCTTAATGCGCAAGTTCCAGAAAGCTTTGATCTCTCTCATTTACCTGAAGACCGTAAAGTTGGTGGGCAATGCTTATCAATCAAACGTAAGTCAACTTGGTCAGCGACAGAAAAGAAACTAAAGATCGTATGGCGCTTTAAAACGCTTTGTGAGCAACTTAGCCCCAAAGCTTACCAAGAATATCGTCCTTTAGCCCGTGACATGATGCAATTACTCAATGAAGAGATCGTTTTGAGCCCCAGACCAAAGGTTAAAAAGCAATAGTCCCTTTTGATCGCAGTGATTTAGCAAGCTCTGACGTCACTCCTGACTTAGGCCATAACGCTAAGTCAAACTACTAAGTCAAACTACTAAGTCAATCGCTAAAAAAGCACTTGCCTATCCATAAAGCGTGCTCATATTTAAGACTAATCATATTTGTATAACCAATGCAGGTAAGCAAGAAACTAAGTTATGATCATTAAAATTAGCAATGAGTCCTTTGAGAGTGTACCCGTATTCCCCCTCAAAAATGTCCAACTCTTCCCGCACACGATATTACCTCTGAATATTTTTGAGCCAAGATATATCGCTATGATTGATTATGCGCTTGAAAATGACCGTCTAATCACGATTGGTGACACACAGTTTGATGATACAGATGATGATATAGATGATGATATAGATGATGATATAGAGGATGAGTCTGAGCCACCTCGGATTAGACCTATTTTGGGGGCGGGTGTAATTATCGCTGTCAATAAAACTGAAGATCAGCGTTATCAGATTTTAGTACAAGGTGTCACCCGAGTGATGATGCTAGAAGAACTTGATCAAACAATGCCCTTTAGACAGGTCAGCGCAGAGATTTTAACTGATAAGGAGATCGATCCAAAACAAGTCTTTCAAGCCGAGGATCAGCTGAGAAGTTTATTGGCGCATTTCGCGGAAGAAAATGAGTCCAAGGCCGAGACTTTATATGATCTGCTGAAAACCGCTCCAAATGCAGAATTTTTGAGTCATATGATCGGTGCGAATCTAGTGCATTCTCCTATAATGAGACAAAGTTTATTTGAGGAGTTGAATCTAAGTCGTCGATTAGAGATGATTTATCAACATATTGGAGATCTACTTTTACAATCAGAGCTTGAAGACTCGACCCCCCTGCATTAAATAAAAGGTGTTTGAAACACCAATAGTATTTTGTGCATGACGCTTGAATGACTCAACTTTAAAACTTAGATCTTTTGTAAAACTCAAGTCTGTTTTCAGGTTGATCGTATGTACTCTTTAGTTTCACTTTGGCGAAAACTGTATCCGCTCATGCTAATCAGCCTGATTTGGGCTTGTGAAGAGTCCGGGCCTTCTCCCATTTCAACAGTGCTGGACATGGGGCTTCAACATAAAGAGACATGGTGGATGACCGACTCATTTAATGATCATACCGCTAAACAGCTATTAAGTCGGGCAGATTTTACGGAACTCGCTAAAACGGACAATGAACTGCAAGTGTTAAAGTTTTGGCTTAGTGAACCCGACTTTGGACTAGAAGAAGGCTGGAGCGAACAAGCTTTGATTCGCTTTTATGACAGTCGTTTTTATACCTTACATGATCAACTTTATTGGTTTCGCTTACTGAATGGTGCTCCGGTATGGACCTTTGATACGAATGCCCTCGAACCGGGACTTAATATAGATCATGTCGAAGCTCTAAGTCAGCATATGTTCCAATGGCAAGCCGAGGGTAAGCCGCTTCCACTCGAACTTAAGTTTACTGCAAGCAATAGACTGTATGCGCCTAAGTTTTATGAAGCTGTGCTCAGTCACCCCCGACGCACTATTGTGGGGAGTATTATTCATTTAGATCCCCATCCTCAAAGAAATGCTGGTCAAGAGCTGTGGGCTTTTGAACTTGAATACAGTGATAAACCTACCCTTAATGAGATCATTAGTATTTTTGCTTATTTTAAAGCTCATCTACCTGAGGAAATGAAACATATTAAGTGGCTTACGCGCTCTCCCTATCAAGGAGATCTTGCCCAGTTATTAATCAACCAAGATGTTCGTTATCAAGAGCAGGTGATCAGTTATGATGATTTGGTGATTATTGGAGAAGCTTCTGTGTACAGCGAAGGCATTACCGCTGGACGGATCCATCTTATGGAGGATGTTCATGAACCAAGTCAAGAACGAGACATTCTCATTTATCAAAGCTTACCCGATGACTTACCGAGTTGTCGTGGACTGCTGTCAACGATCCCTCAAACGCCTTTAGCCCACTTAAACTTACTTGCTCGAAATCGAGCTATCCCTAATTTATATGTAGGCGGTTTAGCCCAAAACCCTTCGATTGCTCAACTCTCTCGAGTAAGGGCTCCGGCTGTACTTTGGGCACAAGCCCCCGATCGTTGGCGTCTTGTCCCCTTAACATCAGAGGAATACCAACGTTACATTAACCTAAAATCTAAACCCATGCGCGATGTAGAACGCCCTGAAGTCAACACAAGTCCTTATTGGTTAGATGGCTCTGAGTTAAGTGTAAGTGAGCTCTTAGACTTAAGACCATTGCTTGGAGGTAAAGCAAGTGGCGTACTTCTGATTGATCATGTCATCAATCAAGCCGGTAATATGCTAACGAATCCTATGAATGACGGCATGGTAGAGTCAGGAAATAATGAAACTGAAAGCACAAATATTGCTCTTTCGGTTAAGGCTCCACAGCCCATATTTGCATTAACAGGTCGAGCCTATGCTGAACATTTGCAAGTTCAAGAAGATACGATCAGAAACTTTTTAGATCGTTTGGAGCTACCGGAACAACGGGTACAACTCATCTTATTTTTAGAAGGCTGGGCAGGTGTTTGGGCAAGAAACCTAAGTTCGACCGATAGGGACAAATTAAGAACTTGGTTCAACCAAGAAACAGAAGAAGTTCAAGCTGTAATTTTAGCCGGAGGTATACAGACTTGGATTAAAACTACAGTCATAAACACAGCGACCTTACGAGCAATAGTGGAACAGCTAAACAGCACCTTTGCCGAACTTTCTCCCTATCAAGGCCTAAGATTTCGTTCATCAAGTAATGTGGAAGACTTGGAAGGCTTTAATGGAGCTGGATTATACGAGTCTTTTACCGCTTATCTTTATCCACAACATCAAGCTGACGCAGATGAACAACAAAAAACAATCGCGTATGCCCTAAAAGCACTGTGGGCCTCTTATTGGAACTTAGAGGCCTTTGAAGAACGAGAATTGGAGGGAATTGATCATTTGTCCGGTTGGATGGCCGCCCTAATTCACCCCAATTTTCAAGATGAGCTTGAATTAAGCAATGGCGTAATGACGGTTACCTTATTGCCCCAAGTACCCCAAAAGCGTGGCCATTTATTCCTGAATCACAATGGAGAATCTCCCATCGCACGTGTGATACTTAATAGTCAACTAGGCAGTGAAAGCGTGACCAACCCTAGTTCTCCAGAACTCTTAACCGAAGTGATTGAAGTTCAAGTGTATCAATCCATTGATGATGAGCTTCGCTTTGAGATTGAATACATACAAAATTCTAGTTTGAGCCCTGAAGTTCTTAAAACTCAATCCATAATTGAACTCGTCAAAAAAGCACTAAAAGTCACCCTTGTATGGCAAAACAGTGATAATGAACGCTTAAATTATACTCAGCAATATCAAGCGCTTACCTTAGATTTCGAATACCGAGAAATGTCTCCAACTTGGCCATTGAAACATAGTTCTCATCAAGATGATAATACAGAGCAAACAAGTCAAATGATCCTTAAGCAGGCTCGGCCTTTGGAACCTGCTCAACTCAAACTTCCAAGTATTGTGAGCCAAGCTGCCTTTCCTTTGGACTTACAAAGGCGCAGTTTACGTGTACAACGCTGGAGCTGTAAATCAGCCCAACTCTCCTTGAGTGCCTTACAACTGTATACAGATCCTCTTGCTACGCCTAATATGGACTTCAATGACTATCCATTTACGGGTGAGATTTCATATATCGATCATAGGCCAAATGCCCGAAATCCAAATCAAGAATATCGCTTAAGTCACCAAGACTACTTAGTCGTAAATAGCAGTAGCTATGAGCAAGAACTGCAGCAACATTGGCAACTAGAACTATACCGACGAGCTGGGCGAAATCTCCCCTTTGAGCATATAAAATTAGATCTAAATCAGGGTAAAGTTTGGTGGACAGCTCGTCAGCAATCTGGAGAGTTAGTGAGCCCTTATCAAGAAACGATTCAATGTAACAGCGAAATGCTTTTTGCAAGCCCAAAAGACTATCTGCTCTCAATATTGAAGCAGGCTCAAATGGAACATCGAGGCTTTGGGAATGAGTAGGAAATTGAGGAAGAACCTTGACCTTTTTTGAAGCACTTGAAAAAAGACCTAGAATCGGACAATCTGCATTTGGACATACGCGTTAATCAACTGTGATCTGAGCTTCTATTCCATATAATGTATGTCTCATGACACCGAGTATTTATGTCGACAAACGAAACAACAGAACCTAACTTAGGTTATCAATTTGGCACCTTTGGTGGTGTATTTACCCCTTCAATCTTGACCATTTTAGGGGTTGTTCTTTTTATGAGCGCCGGTGGTGTGATTGGGCAAGCTGGGGTAATCTCTAGCATACTCATTTTATTCATTGCCAAAAGCATCACCCTTTTAACCGGTGCATCCATCGCGGCCATCTCCACAAACTCAGAGGTTAAAGGGGGTGGAGCTTACTTTCTGATCTCAAGATCCTTAGGTCCGGAATCGGGGGGAGCCATCGGCTTAACCCTATTTTTAGCACAGACTTTATCGGTTCCTTTTTATATCTTGGGTTTTACAGAAGCATTGACATTGGCTCTTCCTAACACCAACGCATATTTTGAGTTGATTGCTTACACAACGACTTCAATTTTATTGGTTATTAACCTACTTGGAGCAAGCTGGGCCATTAAGGCGCAATATTTTATTCTGTCCGCGCTCATACTTTCTATCTTTGTTTTTATGGGCGGTGCTGCCCTTCAATTTAGCCCAGAAAGATTTATTGAAAACCTAAGCCCAAATTATTCTCAAGTCGGCGATCAAATGATGAGTTTTTGGTCAGCATTTGCGATTTATTTTCCTGCTGTGACCGGTATTATGACCGGTGTCAATATGTCTGGTGATCTTAAGTCACCCTCCACTTCAATTCCAAAAGGTACGTTCTACGCCATCTTTGTGGGTGGGTTAATCTATCTAATAGAGATCATTTTATGCGCTGGTGCGCAAAGCCGTGACCAACTCAAAGACCATTTTTACTCAACCCTACTTGATCAATCACTGTTCGATCTCACTTTTATTGTCATTATTGGTGTATTTGCTGCTTCTATTTCTAGCGCTTTAGGATCCTTAATGGGGGCACCACGTATTTTACAGGCGCTCGCTCGAGATGATATTTTTCGCACCTTAACGCCTTTTGGTAAAGGCATAGGTCACACAGATGAACCCCGACGAGGTTTGCTTTTAACCACAGCGATCACCTTTGTCGTTTTATGGTGGGCCATGGGACAGCGTGAGCAAGGTGGACAGGCCTTAAATATTGTTGGTTCCATTCTGACCATGTTCTTTTTATATGCCTATGGGATGACCAATATTGCAGCATTTGCAGAGTCCTTCAGCCGTAACCCGTCTTTTAGGCCACGTTTCAAGTGGTTTCATTGGAGTACAGCCTTACTGGGTACCTTAGGCTGTTTTATGGCGGCTTTATTGATCCAATGGCAAATTGCCTTATTAGCTATTGCGGTCATTATGACTTTATTTTTGTATGTAAAACAGCGAGTGCTTTCCACAACCTATGGAGATGTGCGTCGTGGCTTTTATTACTCAAGAATGCGTGAAAACCTTCTTAAGCTGAATAACCAACCAAATCACCCCAAGAATTGGCGTCCTAATACCTTAGTGTTAACCGGTAATCCTCATAACCGAAATGTGCTCACTCAATATGCTTTATGGCTTGAAAGCCGCCGTGGTATCGCCACGCTTGTGGAAATTATAGTTGGTTCATTCAAAGAGTGTATGCCCAAAAGAATCGAAGCCCAAGAGCGCCTAGATCAGTTCATCAATGAAAACCAATTTGAAGCCTTTTCTGAAGTTTTGGTGAGTCAAGACTTTGATCAAGCAGCTCTTGCTCTTGTTCAATGCCATGCTCTTGGACCACTAAAACCCAATTTGCTTATGCTTGGCTGGCCTTCTTCTTCTGAGCGCTCTATCCCGACCTTCAACCTGATTAAGGTGGCTCGACAGCTTAAAGTGAGTAGTGTCATTTTGATCGACCGTGGTTTACCACCTGCTGATACAAGTGAAATGAAGCGAATTGATATTTGGTGGAGAGGCAGAGAAAATGGCTCACTCATGCTCATTCTCACTTATTTGCTCTGTCATAATATCGAATGGTCTAAGCATCATGTTCGTGTACTGAGAGCTATCAAAGGAACCGAGGATCAAGTCAGTGCTGAACAAGATCTTAACTCAATTTTATATGAGTCTAGAATCAAAGGGGAAGCTAAGGTTGTACATATTCAAAAGGACTTTAAAACAACACTGCTAAAAGAGTCTCATGATGCAAGTGTGGTTTTCTTGGGATTCCGTATTGAGCAAAACACAGATCAAGCTCAATCCTTACATCAGCACTTTTCAGAGCTACTTGATGGCCTGCCTACAACACTTTTAGTACATAGCTCCGGAGAAGCTGATCTATTGGTTTGAATGGCGATTGGTCTAAATCGCCTTATTTTGAGTAAAGAAACGATTCTAGCGGTACTTGTCTTGTCTGAATGATCTAAGCCGTCTAAGTCTTTACCCAAGCAACTTGGCTTCTACATTGAGTTCCAAAGGCTCTACACTCTGCCACCCCTGTTTAAGGACTTTATTAGAGTGAACCGGCTTGGCTCCCAAACTGCGATCCAACGACAAGGTAATATGAAAGACTCCCCCCTGAGGCCGCTCAATACTACCATTCACCTCAACCACAGCACATTCTAAACGATGGCTTTCAGCATACCCTATCACCTTGACTTTCTCGATCATGGGAGGTGCGACTTTATCAGGAAAACAATAAGTTACATGATGAGCTATACTCTCCGAAAACTTTGGAGGAAAACGCTCTAGTAACACTTTACGGCTTTCCTCTTTGATCAGATAAGCGCTATAGCCCATATAAACTCCTAGTAATAAAAGAATAAAATATACTAAACTTAAATATGGATTTAAATCTAGAGTCTAAAGCTAGCTTATCCTTATTAAGAATGTTAGTCATGATTCATGCTGTACTTCATTCGTTTTGGTGGCCCATGCTCCATAACTAATATAAACACCTTAAACTATTACACAATAACATATTACGGCGCACTTTAACAGTTGCTATGAAAGAGTTAAAATGAAGCGAAGCTCTTGGTTATATATATGTACATTAAATGTTTTACTCATGCCTATATTCTTTGGCTTTGACTCGGTACAAGCGAAAAAAACTCAAGATATACAAAGGCTCGAAATCGCTGATGCCCTAAAAAACTCGCGTTTTACTCCTCTTAATGCAGAACAGATACACGAGTTGGCTAGTATTCAGGCTGATCCTGCTCCTGAAGAAATTGTTAGGAACTCTCATTATTGGGTGTCAAACGAACACAACCATCAGTTATGGCACTCTTATATTCAAGATTTGGGCGGCGCTTATGTTGGGGTGGGTACAGATCAAAATTATTTATTAGCTGCTTGGGCAAAGTCCTCAGTCTTGATGTTAATGGACTTTGATCAAGAGATTCCGACGATTCATGAAATCTATGCTTATTTCTTTTCAATCTCTGGTACACCGCAAACATTTCTAGACCGTTGGAGTCGTCGTTATGCGGATGATAGTGCAGAAAAGCTAAGCACTCACTTTACTGCCATTGCCGAACAGTTGGCCCGTAAAGAAGCTGCCGCCAAAAACCTAAGTGAAGAACGGTCGGTTAAATATATTAATCGACGAGTCAAACGCTATGTGAGACACCGAGTAAAAATCTATAAACGAACCCGTGGCTTACTGTGGCGTCGTCTCAGTAAAACCAAGTCCAAATACCAAAAGCTCAAAATAGCAACATTTTTAGACCAACAAGAGCAATATGAGCATATTAGAGATCTATGGGCGAGTGGACGTGTCATTGCGATTCGGGGTGATCTGACCGCCAATCAAACCATGATTGATATCGCCCGTGCACTCCGCAATATTGGAGAAACCTTAAGTGTTCTCTATCTTTCTAATGCCGAACAATACTTTTTGCTCACCCCAGAATATCGCAGAAACATCATTAACTTGCCATGGAGTACTAAAAGCTATGCACTGAGGACAATGGCTTGGGGCTCACTTGGCTTTTATGATGAAAAAGAAGAATATCACTATAATATACAAACAGGCGAAAACTTTGTGACTTGGATGCAAGAAAGTCGTACAACAAAAGCCGGTAGAATGCTATTTAAAGGTCGCAAACTCAAAATAAACCCTGGTTTTAGTGAAATGGTTAAGCTTCCGGTGAAAAGCAAAAGAAAACCTAAGGTTGCTAAGCTTCCTAACTCTTTATAAATCGATACAAAAAACCATGATTTCAAACAACCAAACTCAACAGCCTAATCAGAGTTCTAGTACCCAGCTTAAATGGATAGATAGTCACGCTCATCTTGACTTTGATCGCTTTGACCATGATCGAAAAGAAGTGATTCAACGAGCTCAAGCTCGCGGTGTGGAAAAGATCATCAGTATAGGAACTCATATCGCTTCAAGTCAAAGAGCGATTGCTTTGGCCGAAGAACACCCTGACTTTATCTTTGCAAGCGCCGGTTTTCATCCTCTTTATATGGATGATGAGCATGAAGAAGGTTGGCAACAACTCAGTCAGTTATTGCGTCACCCTCAAGTGGTTGCCGTGGGTGAAACGGGTTTAGATTATTACTATGACAAAACCGAGCCGGAACAGCAAAGACAGTCGTTTAGAAAGCATCTGCAATTAGCTAAAGAGTTTGCTAAGCCGATTATTATTCACATCAGAGATGCCTTTGATGATGCTTACAGGATTATTGAAGAAGAAGGCGTACCCGCTGGTGGTGTTGTTCATTGCTTCACCGGAGGGATTCCCGAATGCCAAAAAGCGCTTGAGCTTGGTCTGTATATATCCATCTCTGGGATTGCGACCTTTAAAAGTGCAAAAGCACTAAGAGCAGCTGTCGCTATCATTCCTAAAGACCGCCTCTTACTCGAAACAGACTCGCCATTTTTGGCGCCTACCCCTCATCGTGGTTCAAGAAATGAGCCATCTTTTGTGGTAGATACAGCTCAGTGTGTCGCTGAACTACAAAATATCAGTTTGAGTGAACTAGCCAAAACTAGCTATGACAACACCTTACGCCTTTTTAAGCTCAATAATCATTAGGTAGATTCATGAGTCCAGCAGTACAACTTTCTATGAGAGCCCTTCTGATTGGGGTAGAAACTTATCTCCAATTTGAACAAGGAAAACGCCCTGGAACAACCAGTGCCTTAAGAGAAATCAATCACCGTCTTCAAGAAGGTGGATGGCACACTCGCTTGCTTATAGATGAGGCAAGTACAGCAACTCAACGTTCTGGCTTAACCCAGATTTTAGAGGGTGTTGATTGGCTACATGGGGCTGAGCAAACCTTAATTATTCTTTCTGGTAAAATCGTAGACTCTCGCTTTTACCCGGCTGATGCTAAGGCTAGCTTTATTCAACAAAGTACCCTAGCTTTGCCCGACTTATTGAACGCCTTACCCAAGCAAACCGGAGTGATTATTGATGGACCTGTGCTTCCTCAATATGTGAATCAGACCCAATGGGCAATCGTAGCTCAAGAAAGTGAGCAGGAGTCTGAAGTCCTTTTTAGTAGCTATGGTCCGACACAGTTTTTACATTCGATTACCATCGCGCTAAATACTTGGCCTCCTAATACTTTACTCAAGGTACGTGAGTTCTTTGAATCTGTACAAAGACAGGACCCGCCTCAGTCAGCTTATAATAATTATAGTTCCTTGCAATCTATGACCTTACTGACCCCCATTGATGAATCATCTAATGCGATCACTGTGATTACCGGTAGTAGTCATGATGGCCACTCCGATACACAAGCAATCAGTGGAAGTACCCCAAGCAGTTTATTAAGTGGTGGCGCTTCTAACTCTGAAGAAGCGATTTCATCCCAATCAAGTATGCCTAGACGTGGTGGTCGCTTTATCGCTCAAGGTCGCTTTCAACTATTAAGAGTTCTTGGAGAAGGTGGAATCGGTCAAGTTTACTTAGCAAAAGATACTCAACTTGATAAGCAACGCGCTGTCAAACTCCTCAAGATCCCTGATCAACTATCCGAAGAACAGAGAACGCACATACGCGGTCGAATGATCCAATCGGCTAAAGCTGCTCAAGAGCTGAGCGAGTTTTCCCACAATGTTGTGCAAGTCTACGATATCGGCATTGATGAAGAAACCGAAATGCCCTTTATGGTGATGGAGTACTTAAAAGGCATTACGCTCAATGAGCGTTTATATCGTCAACCGGTTTTAAACTTAGAACAAATTTTTTCCATTGGTCTTACTCTTTGTGAAACCCTAGCCGTTGCCCATAGAAAAAATGTAGTTCACCGAGATCTCAAGCCCGATAACATCATGCTGATCAATCGTGGTGGCAGTGATCTTTTTGTTAAATTACTCGATTTTGACCTGGTCAAGGTAGAGTCTGGTGAAGTCAAAACCCAAGAAGGACAAATCTTGGGGACTTTGGAGTATATGTCACCAGAGCAACTCAAGGGTCAAGAAATCGACGCTAGAGCAGATGTATTTGCCTTGGGTGCAATTCTTTATGAATGCTTCTCGGGCGTAAGAGCAAATCCGGGTAAGAATCAAAGAGAACTTGTCCGTATGCTACTCAGCGACGGAGCCAAGCCGCTTAAAGAACAAGCGCCAAGCCTACCGCAGGATTTATGTAATTTGATTGATAGCTGTCTTTCCTTAGATCCAAATCACCGTCCACAAGATGCAGCCGAGCTCGCTCAACGCTTAAAACCTTTAAGTCATCACCAACCAGCACTATCTATGATGAGTTTTGGCTTTATCAGCGCTGATGGCTCATCGGCATCTTCTACTCCCAATACTCTTGCGGACATAGAAAATGATCTTTCAATCGAGAGTTTGCCCATTACAGAAGAGTCTGAGCACTCATTAAATGCAGTGAAGGATGAGCAGACTCAACTGAACACCCAGCCGCTTTTTGAGTCTACTCAAGCTCAGCCGGCCCAAGCTCAGCCGGCTCAAGCTCAGCCGGCTCAAGCTCAACAGAGCAGTAAAAAGCCCATGTTTTTTACGTTGATTGCAACCATTGGCCTTATTATTCTTGGACTGTGGTTCTTTAAGCAAGCGCCCTCAGATACTAAAGTGAATATTCCGGTAACGCAAAACTCAGTGTCCAATGGAACTGTTGATCAGCAAGCAAACCCTGAGTTAACCAAGCAAGCTCCTAAGCTTAAAGATTTGGAATCACTGCTGACCTTACCTATTCCGAGTGAGCTTTGGAGTGAGCAAGTTGTTGCTAGCAGTAAAGAGATTGAAGGTTTTGGAATGAGTCGAAGCTACACTGGGGGTCGCTTTGACGAACGCTTATCCCGATTAGTCTATGAACTTAACTTCCGTTGGCGAGAAGGCGATCCACCACTTGATGCTTGGCGTAAACATTCGGCAGTCCGTTATCAACTCTTAAGCCGAGTGAATCTTAATGTTCTTAAAGAATCTATGGGTGCCCTGCATATTCCACAAACTCTTTATATCGAACTATTGAGTAGGCGTCCTGAACAAGTTGAGCAAAATCAATTAGCTAAGGTTCTTAAGCTTCATGATGGCTTACTAGTGCTTGAAAGAAAGTCGGGAAAAAAGTCTAAATCTTGTAGCGAACTCAAGCCTGGTGATCTTATCAAGCAAATGCGTTGGCAAGTTCGCGGTCGTAAATCACTGAATGGTACATGCCAAGGTGCTGAATGCCTTAATGCTTATGAGAAGTCTTTTAAGCGCAAACGATATGCTAAGCTTAAATTGACTTTAAGTGTTGAGCGAGCCCTGAAGAAAGCCGGAATGTGGCAAAATGAAGAGGTGACAATCAAATGTACACTTTGAGACACAAAGCCCTGCTTAATGTAGTTGGCACCGCTTTAGGCTTGCTTTGTGGGCTAGTGATTGGGCTAAGTATCAGTAGCTCAACCGGCTTTGCAAGAACTCGTTGTCAGGTCAAAGAAGCACGTTTGGCCTCACTCTCAAGGCGCTTAGAGAATGCCGAATCACCCAAGCTATGGAAGCAAATCTATGATGAGTCTCAAGCGACTCTTGAGCTGATTGAGCGCAAAGTTTTTGCCGGACAAGCTCAATCAACAGCGACTTTAGCTCAGAGTCGACCTAAGATTTTATGTGCTCAAGAACTACTCTTGGAAAGCGCTTTTTTTCTTTCTGACAATCGGATTGAAGGTGTACTTTGGGCCATGCGAGCCTTAGGTCATGCCGTCAGTATTTCTTCATTGAGTCAACAAGTCCTAAAGCATCCTGAAATGAAAGATCGTTTACGCTTGCTACTTAAGCGGGCAAATCGTGGGAAAAAAGCTCAACGAAAGATTAAACGACCCTTTCAGCTGGCTAAGCATCAAACCGTCTTTGTGCCCGCACAGAGTAAGCCTTATGAACTCAGCATTAAGTTAAGCCAAAAGCAACATAGCGAATGGGTGAAACGCTGTGGTTTGTTTGAAGCCTGTCAGAGCGCAAGTCACTGGAAGATATATCCACAGCTAGGTAGCGAACTGAGCTTTAGTTTGCCGGGTGCTGACTATGAGTTGATTTGGGGCGGAGCCTGCGCCCAGCATCAAAATGAACTAAAGCTCAGTGCTTACAAAGGGATCAGCAAAGAACTTTCTGCTCCCGAGTTGACTTGTTATTCACTTGTGGAACTGCATGATGAGTTAAGTCAAGAATCCTTGCCTCTGCCCCAAGATATAAACTCAAAAGAGTTACCAAGCCTAACCATTAACAAGGGTAAACTTAAGCGTATTTCATCTAATCTTGGTGCTTCAGAAGGCTCTGAGCTTTCTATAAATTATCAAGGCTATACCCCCCAAACAGTTCAAGTCCCCATGCAGGGTCAAAAACTCAACATTAAACTCAAACGCTGTGCGATTAATCTTGAGTTTAAACTCAATCCAAGTGACTTAAGCATTGAGGGACCCAAGCGAGTATATTGGGGTCAACCGTACTCGCTAGAGTTTAGTAGGACAGGCTATATACCCTTAAGCAAAAGTATCACTGTGCCCAAACCACAAAGTTGTGAAGCTGCTTCCAAGCATTTGGTTGATGTGAAACTAAGCCGACAAGTTGAAGTTAAGGCTTATGATCCTCAAAACCTTAAAGTGAAACTGTCCTATTTAAAGGTGGGTGGGCTAAGTTTAAATGCTCAAATACCCCACTTAAGACGTCCTGAAGGTCGTTATCAAGTCATTGCTAAAACCCAAGACTATCCTCAGCTCACCAGTCAACTGTATGTACCGGCCTGTCAAGGTGAGCGCTGTGATCAGGCTCAGTTAAACTTATATTTCCAAGAGCCGCCACCACCTCCCATGAGCACTCCTACTCGTTTAAAATGGATAGGAAGTACCTTGTTAAGCACAGGCATTGGCCTATTCATATATAATCTCAGTGCAAATGATACACGCGATACGCTTAACTACAGCACACCACAGTCACCTATCAAAGAACGAATGAGTGGGATTAATCGGTGGAGCATTGCCCTGGCGAGTAGCGGGCTCTTTACAGTAGCACTTGGTTATGCCTGGCCCTATTTGAGTAGCAATCAAAGTCAAGAAACTACGCTTATCAATACAGAAAAGGCAAAGGAGGGTCAGCTATAATGTTATCGCCTCGAATGTTTTTAATTTATTTTCAGCTCTCTATTTTAAGCTTGATCTTTTTTGCCTGTGAAGAGTTTGGCGCCGACTGTACTACTGATGATCACTGCCTACCTCATCAAGCCTGTATCAGCTATACATGTACTAACCTGACCAACTTTAATACTTCCGGGCTAAGCTCTGACTCCCCTCTAGAGGTGGATCAAGGTGTTTCCCTCGACATGGAAGCCGGCATGGAAGCCGGTACAGAAGTCGACATGGAAATCGATATGGAACCTGATTATGAGGTAGATACCGATCCATTCACGCCCTTACACCCAAGCTGTAGTGTGTCCTTTGTAGAAGGCAAGTCTCCTGTTTTAGAGATAAATAACTTGGGACTTAGCCCTAAATTGCTTTGTGTTAAAGATGTGCTTTTAATGATTGCACCGGTCAATGATGATATTCCTAATATGGAACTGTGTTATGGCACAACTGTAGATACGGAAACAAATGCTGGCATGGACAACATGAGTAGTATGGCTGGTGAAATGACCGAAAATACAGGAGGCTCTGAGGCGGGAACTGTTGCTGGGGCTGAGGCGGGTGAAATGCTTGCTGGCCTACCTGTACCTGATATTGGGGATACTCAATCTAACCGCTTAGCAATCTATCAATACGGTAAGTCAAGTGATGAGTCTGATGCTCAGCCAGGGTGGTATAGACGATATGCCAACAAAGATTTTGATCCAAATACTGAGTTTCATCTAATTGAAGCGCCTTCAGATAATGAAGTTCTTAAGCCTTGTAACAAAGGTTTTTTATACATCAATGAAAAACCTTTAGACACCGCTGAAGAACCAAAGATTGTTAGTTTAAAGTCTAGTAATTATGCGATTCAATCTCCTTACATTTCTGAATCTGGTAAAAAAGCCTTTAGTATAGGTCCTAAAACTAGAGAACATGCTTTCACTCAGATTAAAATTGAAAGTAATCGAGTACTTAATCAGATTGCAACAGAAGTTCGTGATGAAGATCCAATCTTTAAGCAAACCTGTACAACTTCTTTTGATTCATCAGTGTTTATAAATCCTAAGCCTCTTAAAACTTGGAGTCCTACTTTAACCAAGTTTGGCTTTGCTTGGATGCAAACCCATCCGCTTGATGATCGCTATGGAGAACTCCATCTTGTTTCTCGAGATTCGATCACTAGAGGCACCGATAATAATGAATGTGATCCCAAGATCATTGATATTTTTGACCTAAGTACACAAGACCCTGACGAGCTATGGCGTATTCCATTGCAATATAACCATGAAAACACCCTCTATTTTTGTCGGTATATCAATGGTGGTGTATGTGCTCTAAATGCGCAAATGACCAGTGATCTTGCAAGTGCCCAAAAAGCGGTTTTTTTAAAAGAAAGAAGTGATGAGGAAATTATCTATCTACCCACTGCTCAGTTCTCTGTATTTAAGCAATATTTACTTTTTGTGGCCTATAGCGACGATCAATCAAGGTTAGAAATTCAAAGCGCCAAGTTGAGTGAAGACAACAATCAAAGTCATAGCTTTACCTTTGAGTCCCCTAGCTATTTAGATCAAGGCCTACGCTTTCCGGACCTTGCCTTATATCTTGAAAAACCGAATGGTAATAAACTCAATGCCTATTGGATAAGTGGACATCCTGAAGGGTGGCAAATCAAGACAGAAACTATTTACAGTAGCGAAGCCAAGTAAACTTTTTTCACCAAGTGAGTGCTTAGCTTTGTTGTGCTGTTAAATATGGTTAAGTCATAATCAATCTTACTGTGAACAATTGATTACAGCTTATCATTAGAACTAAGACAGGCATTAACTCTAATATAAAATCAACAATAAATAAGAGTACTTATAAACAGATGACTATTTATTAAACTTGGCACAATTTCTGCAAAAAGATCAATGAACCCGTCTTGATTGGAGCTCATCATGCTTTGCAATATCTCATCTTATAATGACTCTCGCTTATATTTATTACTAGCCCTTAGCCTCTCATTCATAGCTTGTGGGGATATGGATTCGGCTCCGGAGTTGGATTCCGAGTCGGCTTCTGATGGAACTGTACTTTCTGCTCCTCAGTATGATGATGCTGGAGTTGACCCAATGGCGGGAACAGAGATGGATAATGAAGGGACAAATGCAGGTGATGACTCAATCCCAGCCCCTGAAGGAGGAGAAAGGGTAGCGGAACCTTGTATCGGTACTGAAGTAAGCTATGATAGTCGAAGCCTATGCATCAACTTAAATACGGTTGAGAATACTAATGACGCTGAGGTAAGTTGTAGCCCGTCCATTGAAGACTTAGAAGCTACTTTGGAAGCAGCTCTTGAAGCAGCTCTTGCTGAAGAAGCTGATAGCATAGCTGAAACTGCCGAAACTGAAGCAAGCACTGAAGCAAGCACTGAAGCAAGTATGATGCAGGTGAAAGTAAGCTGTACCGATCAAGATCAAGACTGTTACTATCACTGCGAGGGTTGGGATCTTGGGAATCTACAAGATCCCGATGATCGACGAGCTTCAATCCCTAATAATCCTTCTGCAGATCACATCGATTTGAATTGTGTATCATCCAGTCCTCATTCGGCTTGCTTGCTAGATGTATATACCGAGATGGAGAATGAGCCACTTGTTCAATACTATGCTTGTGAAAATCAAGGCCATGCATGGATTACAGAGGATATAACAACTCCCGAACTTTCCTACCATTTATATCTAAGCACTCTTGAAAGATCGACCGAAGAAGCGTCTATTTCTATTCCTTTACAAGCACTACCAGATCAATTTGTCTGCTACTTTGATGATACCTCATCGATCACCTT
This sequence comes from uncultured Myxococcales bacterium, assembly GCA_937146725.1. Taxonomy (GTDB): domain Bacteria; phylum Myxococcota_A; class Bradymonadia; order UBA7976; family VGTA01; genus CAKZRU01. The sequence goes on along the minus strand of CAKZRU010000183.1, from coordinate 13,829 downwards.
AATGTTTTCAGCGATCGATCCCTCCACTGAAAGGAAAAAACTTTATATTAATAATGGTCGCTCAGAGTTAATAGAGTTGTCACTCGACATGCTTCCTACTTCACTAGATCAAATCTTAGTCAATGAAACTTTTGGAGATGATCTTAAAGTAGAAGCAAATGGGCTCTTTAGTTGGCACGCTCAAACTGCTTTAAGCGATATGACAGTAAGGCACTACGGCGATGGATATGCTGTTCAAGAGCAAGTTGAAAACATAGTCGCTGAAAGAGCACTTTGCCAAAATTGTACCGCAGATGATATCACACCTCGACTTGCTCAACTATCCACCGACGGTGCTGTGGTCATTGTTGACTCTGGTAATGAGCCTTACCCCTTATTCCAAGCGCAAGGCCCCTTTGCTTCAATTACATCTAGCGCCAACTTTTTAGGTTTAGTACCGGCCAATGATATGGTTAAAGAAATTTACTTTAGCTTATGGAGTGACCCGCTTCCTAATGAAGACAACACAAGTTTACTTGGCTTACCTTTAATCTTTGATGCTGAACTTTGGGGCTATGAACAAGTTGAACTTAAGTCGATTGTCGGCGCTCAAGCTTTATTAAAACTTAAGGTCGCCAACGACGATAATAAGTACATTTGGGCTATTTACCATATTTTAAATGATCGTCTAACGAGTTTGGCTGAGATTGAGTCTATTGAAAATCTTATGAGACTTGGATTTGATCCTGATGCCGATTGGCTCAGTCCTCAATTGCATGAGAGTCATATCCTTTGGCCTATTAATATTATGATTGACCCAGAAAGAGCCCCAGTCTTAAAACTACTCAAAGTTGATCTATAAATACACATACCTTTGTTAAAGCATCATGATCAAGAAGGCTTGGTAAATGCTCATTGATGTGCTAAGTGGGATAAAAGATAAATCATCACCCCGATGAGCAGCTATTATCTTTAGCCCCTTGGAGTATCCATGCGCTTAAATAACATGAACCTGCTTCTTAAAACTTTTTCGCTTATAGCCTTACTTTTCCTTAGTGGTATAGGCGTTAGTGGCTGCGGAAGCCAAGTGCAAATTAAAGCTAAAAGTAAAGCAGAAGGTGTATATCTACAAGGCGTCTATGCGCTTACAGATGAAGATTATCTTACCGCAACCGAGCGTTTTCGTACCGTAAAAACCAAGTATCTTTTTAGTCCTTTTGCCGCCTTAGCCGAACTTCGCTTAGGTGATACGGCATTTGCACAAGCTCGTTATTATGAAGCGATTGAAACTTTTAGGCTTTTTATCCAAAGCCGTCCTAATCATGCGGAAGTCCCTTATGCATATTGGAAAATTGCTTCTGCTTACAATGCCCAAAGACCAAGTAACTTCTTTTTACTTCCGCCAACTCATGAAAGAGATCGTGGCCCTACCAAAGATGCCCTCAGAGCCCTACAAGATTTCATTGATCGCTACCCAAAACATGACAAAGAAGCCAAGGCTAAAAAGCTGATTAAAGCCTGTCGCTTGGAATTGGGCGAGTATGAACTTTATGTGGCACGTTTTTACAGCAATGCAAAAAAGTGGAAGGCCGCTCAAGGCCGTTATGAAATGCTCATTGAACGCTTTAAAGATCAGCCAGAGCTTTGGCGAGTTGGTGCTGAAGAACTGGTTAAAGTTTATTTAGCTCTCAAGTTGGATGATCAAGCTCAAAAGCTTAAGGAGCGACTTAAGCCTTCACTTTAAGCCATTCTAATTAAACTCCTAATGTTAAGCCTCAAGTTTTAACTTATAGTGTCGTAATAGGCACAGAAGCATCGTTATTACTTTTTACTGAACATGCTAGATGCTTGTCTATTTCAGAGCATCTTTACATTGTTTTTGGAACATAAAAGTCTCCTTTAGTCAGAGTACGGACTTAGGCTATACTGAGACTAACAATCAAGCTCTTACGTTTATTTAGTGGTAAGACATTGATGACAAAGTAGATAAAAATCTTAGTTTTCTATACTTTAAAGGTTGATTTCAACTAGAGAAATTGATTAATAGCAAGCCAAATTACCAGATCAAGCAAGGGGTCTCCCTATGAAAAACATACATTTATTTTTAGTCGCACTCATCGGCATTACCGGTTTGGGGATCGGTTGTGATGATAATACCAAGCCACCAGGTAATGACACTGTCATTGTAGGCAGTCGTGACATGAACGTGCCTTTAGGCGGTTCAGAGCCAATGATGGATATGTCGGTTGCCACAGAAGCCCGCGAACTTCGCGTTGTTGGTATGATGAACCGTACCGTTTATACCGGACAGCAAGTTGATATCCAAGTTCGTTTGCTAGCCCTACGTGGTGGCTCAGAAGTGGCTCTTGCCAACCAAGCCGTCAGCATGAAGCTCTTTGACAATGCTGGTAATGACCGTACAGCAACCGGTGTACAAGGCACTTCATTACAAGCTTCACGTGTGAATACCAATACACAAGGTTTAGCGACTTTCCGTGTATTTGCCGGCGACCCTAATGTAACAGTTCGTTTGCAGGCAAGTGCCGCTGATGCTGCACCTGTAACCATTAACTTAGCGATCAGCCAACCTCCATCAGGTGATCTTAAGGTTAAAGTTCTCTATGATGCTCAAGCAGGCCGTTATTCGTTCTTAGATCTTAATGAGGCTAGAGTAAGCTTATTTGTTGATCGTACCTGTGACACAATTATTGCTGATCCAACTCGTTTAACCGGCGCCACCTTCGCTTGGCCTCCGATCACTCCTTTTGATGATATCAATAACAGTGTAAGCGATACCGGCTTTGAGCATGATGCTCAATTTACTGTAGCTGCTTCAGTCTACTCAGCATCAGGACGTGCGGTTGGCTTTGGCTGTCTTGAGGATGTTACCATTACCGGTGGTCAAGAAACAGAAGTTATGGTGAATGCTACTGACTTACCTTTAGAGTTCAAAGGTAAGTTTGTGACCACCAATCGCTTTGACCTAGGTGACTTACTACGTAGCTCTGAAGATGAGACCCTTGCTAATGTTGCTGATGCTCTTGATATCTTACGTCTTCTTGGCAGCAATGAGCCCAATCGAGGTGGAGAATTGATCCGTCTTTTCTGTGATATTGCCGATATTGACATGGGCGCCTGTGCGATTGTAAGTGGCATTGGTGGACCAGCTCTAGAAGCAATCATCGATGCTCAAGTACCACAAGATGTTCTTAATGTTTTGGCTGTGATCAGCGATGTATTAACCATTGTGAGCGAAATGACTATCGTAGGCGAAATTGAGTTCCCTGAGAGCTATCCTAATGAGAATAACATGCTTACCGGTGATAACCGTTGGCAACGCTTCCGCTTCCAATGGCGTGATGGCTGCATGGCTCAAAACTGTGATCGTGAGTTTACCATTGGTAATCTAGACAATGATAACCGACCTATCGCTGGCTTATTTGATGCCGAGGTCATCGATGCTCAAACCTTAGATATTTACGATCATGGCCTAAACTTCCGCTTTGGTTTAATCGCTCTTGGCATTGCTGAGCAATGGGTTCTACCATCAGTCGTAGGTCGTCAAGGCCCTGTGTCATTACGTGATCTCCTCAGTGATCTTATGGCCACAACCTGTGTTGATATTGACAACTACATTAGCAACCCTGGCTTCTGTCAGAACGTGATCGTAAATGCACTAAGTGCGGTCATCATTGACCAACTCAGTAATCTTAACTTCTCTCCTGAGCAATTCCGCATTAATGGTTCAGCTACTCTAGTGGATAATGATACTGACCTTCGTATTGACCAACTTAAAGATGGTGTGTGGTACGGAAGCATTGATACTGGTAATGTAATGCTACGCTTTAATGGTTGTTTCACCGGCTGTCGTGATGCTGAGTGTGTAGCTCCTGAAAATGAGTGTGATATTCCTATGTATATTCCAGAAATGAATGAAATGATGGGAATGAACGGCAACTAATTAGTGATGCCAAAGATTCAAGATTTAGAGTTAAGCTTAAAGCCACTAACCCCAAAAAGTTGGTGGTTTTTATCAGTCTTACCTAGTGATTACCTAGAGATTCTTGAATCTGAAATAAAGTCCATTCAAGCTCTTTTACAGACCTTTGAGGACCAAGCGCTCAGCGATTTAACTCCGCAGAGTCGCCTTGAAAATTATGATGTGGATTTATCTCAACTACTGATCAGCACTGAGCTTAAACGTAGACGACTTCTTGAACAAAGCTCTGAGACCTACTTATGGTCAGCAAGTTTGCATTTTGAACCATGGTCTAAGCAAGCTGAACTTGAGCTTGAACGATTTGCAAACTCAGCTCAAAAAGCACCGCTTAAGTATTGGGTTAAGCTCAGTATTATTAATAAAAAAGAACCTGAGTATTCCGAGTTTACTTGCTTGTTATGTCCGGCTGAACTCAAAGTCATGACTCTGCTTGACAGTGATTTAGGCAGACGAATCGGTGATGAACTTGACGGACAGCGCCCTCGTTAAATCTATCCATTCTCTCCTTAACTTAAAGGATTTTTCTTGAGATACTCATACTCTATTTTATGCTTATTTTTGTGCATGATGATCGCTTGTGAAGAAGAAACAAGCTCGGAAATGACCGCTGGTGAGATGACCTCTGGTGAGATGACTGCCGGTGAGATGACTAATACAGAATTTTCAGCAAGTGAGCCCTATGAAAGAGATGTTGAGTTTGGTTGGATCGCTGCCGGTCAGCCCAGCGAAGAACGCCTAAGAGCTTTAGTAGAAATGGGCGCACGTATCATTAGTCTTAGAGCAGTTTCCGAAGAGCCTTTTGATGAAGAAGCATTGGTGAACTCTTTAGAAGGTACTTTCATCCGCTATCCTACCAGTGGCAGTGATTATGAAAGTGTAGCCTTTCGAGAAGCGATGTATGATCTGTATGATCAACAGATTGAGCTTGGTGGACCGGTTTACTTGCACTGTGCAAGCTCTAATCGAGTTGGTGCATCTTGGGCTTTATATCATGCTGAAAGACTTAATTTTAGTGACGAAGAAGCTTTGGTAATTGGACAGGCAGCAGGCTTGGCCGGTCTTGAAAGCTTAGTGCTTTCTATTTTAGAAGCTAATTAATCACAGCATTGATCACACCGATAGAGATCTTAATCAAGCTCAAAATAAGTGCGCAAATAGCGAGCCACCCCATCTTCATCATGGTGTTCAGCCACAGCTTGAGCATGTTGCTTTAGAGTACTGTGAGCATTGTCCATAGCCACTCCATGAGCGACCGCCTGAAGCATTTCCAAGTCGTTTAACCCATCACCAAAGGCAAGGCAACGCGTCAAGTCTAAATCCAAGCGTTGTGCGATCTGAGAAATCGCCCAAGCTTTGTTCACTCCCTTGCGTAAAACTTCCAAAAAGTGACTCATCGCTGAGGTCAGGTCAATATAATCCCCTAAATGAGCTTTTACCACAGGAGCAAGTTCTGCTAAGCGTTCCGGTGAAGCAATAAACAAGGCTTTAGTGCAAGTAGATTGAGCCAAGGCATCCAAAGAGCCACCTTGAGGCGTCATTTGCGTCTTTTGAGCATATTGTTGTGCTTCAATACTGTCGACTCTTTCTGTATACCAAACTTCGTCACGATATAGATTTAAGTGGACTTGTTCCTCTCTTGAGATTTTAATCAGCTCTTGCACAACATGTGCTGCTAAACCTTGTTCTTGAATTTCATTGGGAGCGAATACAACTTTAGCACCATTATAACAAGCTAAGGGCGTATCAAGATTGAGTTGCTGATAAAAGGGAAGCATAGAATGATAGGTTCGTCCGGAAGCTAAACATACTTTTATGCCCCGACTTTTTAGCTGGGCAATGGTTTGGACTGTTGCCTGACTTAACTGATGTTTTCGATTCAGTAATGTACCATCAAGATCAAAAAAGATCCCTTGCATATCTTGCATACTTTTTCCCTTCTTATGTTCTTTCAGCTTAGACTAAACCCCTATCTGATTATAAGTCCTAAGTCACTGATTTCAATTATCTAAGCCAAAAGAAACCTTTAGAGATTTAGGAGTAAGGTCATCAAATCTTGCTCAATTAAATAAACAGAGAAACCAATAGTGAAGCTAAAGTATCAAGTTTGAATATATGGTTACATGTCCTTAACAAGTCTTAATTTGGTTCTCGGCTAATTTTTGGTTATACTCGTATGCCTAAATCATCTGTTCTAGTTTACTTTGATGATTAACCATTTTTTTAAGGAGTTATGATGCACAAATCTAATATCCAAACGACTATTCTCAGCTTGCTCGGCCTAAGCCTTTGTTGCTCTGTTGCTTTTGCTGAAACAACTGACAAAGCTGCATCAAAGGTAGCCACACCGGCTAAACTTGAAGTCAGCTTACCACAGATTGCTAATGGCGCAGTCATTCCAGCCGATTATGCCTTTTGTGTAGAGGATGGCTCGGGTAAAGCTAAGCTTGGTGCGAATAAAAGCCCTGAAATCAAGTGGTCCAAAGCACCTAAAGATACACAATCATTTGCGATTATAGTGGTAGACCCCAAAGTTCCTTCCAAAGCTGATAATGTCAATAAGGAAGGTAAGACAGTCTCCAAAGATCTTCCAAGAGTTGATTTCTATCACTGGGTTTTAGCCGATATTCCGGCGAGTCTTAGCTCGCTCAAGTTAGGTGCTGAAAGCGAAGGCGTTGTTCCCAAGGGGAAAAAACCAGGCCAAACCGATCATGGTGTACGAGGCCTTAATAATTATGGTAATTGGTTTGCTTCTGACCCAAATATGAGTGGCCAATATGGTGGCTATGACGGCCCCTGCCCGCCTTGGAATGATGAAATTGTGCATGAGTATCACTTTGAAGTCTATGCTTTAGATGTACCCTCACTTAAACTTAAAGAAAATTACACCGCACCCGATCTTAAAGAAGCGATGAAAGGTCATATCCTTGCGCAAGGTAAGAGCATGGGACTCTATAAGCTAAATACTGCGGTTAAGTACTAGTTTAACATTATCAAAAGTAGATAAGTGGGGGTTATGTCGAGTCAATCAGCTCAGTCAGAGCACAAAGCGGCTGAGCACAATACGGCTGAGCACAAGACAAATCCTCACTATAAAAACTTTCACTATGCTAACCCCAGTTCCTTTGCTCGTCCTACTGTGGGTGTGGCCTTATTTATTGCTTTTACTTTTATCTCGGTCCCTCCTATTCTTCTTTTTGGTACTTGGCTAAGTCGCCAACAAACTAAAGAAGCAACTGCCCGCTTTGATCGAGAAGCTCTTTTGCGTGCTCAAAGCATTGAGGAAAGTGTTCGCGAGTTTATTCGTTTAAAGCAGGAAGTTCTTGATGTCACCGCAGGTACTCTCAGTGCAATGCCTGATTGGGATATCTCAGAGCTTCAAGTTTTGACCGATGCACAAATTAAATCAAGTGGTTCATTTGATAGCTTTTATGTTGGTGATCCCCAAGGAACTTCACTTGTTTTTGCTCCCAGCGTTAGACCAGATGGATCGATTACAAAAGCTGGGGTTAACTATAAAGATCGAGATTACTTTCAAAAGCTGAGTAAAAGCAAAAAAGTGGCGATTGGTACCTTAAAGCTTGGACGACAATCCAAAGTCGCCAATGTGCATATCGCTGTTCCGATTTATGAAGATTTAGACCGGAAAGAGAAGTCTGAAATCAGAGGCTATATTACCGCCGGCATCAAAGCGACCCTCATTGAAAAGATTATTCAACGTCTTTTGCAAGAAAAAGATCAGCTTCATGCTTTAATGGTAGAAGAAAACCATCGAGTGATCGCAGACAGTAGCCAACAAACACCAATTTTTACCCTGCTCCCCAAATCATCATTATTTGGAAAAAACTGTCAAAATCAGCAAGGACAAAAAACTTTTAACCTTCAGCAACAAGAAGTTCGGGTGATTTGTAAGGAAATCACTATTAAAACTTTAAGATGGACCTTATGGATGAGTATGCCCACTGCTTTAATTAATGAGCAGGCAAGTTCTTCGACCTCTTTTACGATCAAAGTCTCGCTGTTTTTACTCTTTGGCGTCTTGATGATCGCGGCCTTAATGTCCTCTTGGGTTGCTCGACTGATGAGATTAATCACCGAAAATGCTCAGCGGGTCAGTTCTGGATACTTTGATATTACCTTACCTCAAGTGCATTGGTTCACGCCCAAGGAAGTTGTGGAAGTGGGTAATATTTCCTTACAAACCTTGGCCAAGGTCAAAGCAAGCGACCGAAAAGTGCGTGATTTGGTTCAAAGTCTAGAAGAAGTAAATCGACAGCAAGCCCCCTTGGCCGAAGCTTGGCGGCAAGTGAGCGATGCGATAGAGATTTTAGATGCTAAGGGTAAGATACTGTTTGTAAACCCAGCCTTTTATGAACTTCTTGATCTAAATGAGCCTAAATCAGATACATCCCAAGAGTTATTTGGAAAACCAAGCCAACTTTTTCAGCTTACAGACCCAATCTCAGATGAGCGTTCGGTTGGTGAAGTCATCCTGAGTCATGGTCAAGCAGGTTTATCTTGGTCAAGTGAAGTAGAATGTCAGCTCGCTTCTAAACGAAGGGTACATACCATTCATAGTTCACCCATCTTTGATCAGCGAGATCGCTTAGTGCGTATTGTGGTGATTAGGCGTGATGTAACCGAAGAAAGAGTCGCTCAAGCTTCGGCTGCTCACAATGATCGTTTGGCCGCCATTGGCACCTTGGCCGCTGGTATGGCGCATGAAATCAATAATCCCATGACCTACATTAAAATGAGTTTGGATTTGATTCAAGAAAGCCTTTCAGAAAGCGAGCAACAAGCGGATAAACAATATCTGATTACTTCGGATATTTATGATGAGCTTGAAGATGCGGTAAGTGATGCCAGTGAAGGGGTAGAACGAGTCACCGGTATCGTAGGTAGCTTACTCAGTATTGCTCGTGGTGGTGGCCAACGCGGTGAAACAGAAAGAATGACCCGAGTCAATCTAAATGAGGTCGTTCAAGCCTGTGCCAATTTGGTAAAGCCAGAGTTTTCTAAGAAGGTCGAGCTTCATATTGAGCTTGATGACAAACTTAGAGTATGGGGACGTCGTTCAGAGCTTATCCAAGTCATACTAAACCTTTTGATCAATGCTGCTCAAGCCATGCCTGTTGACCGAAAAAGTGGCAATTGGGTTAAAGTCCGTTCTAAGATTTTACCTTCAGGCGGTGTTGAACTCAGTGTTTCAGATAATGCAAAGGGGATTCCCGAAGCAGACTTACCACATATTTTTGAACCTTTCTTTTCTTCCAAACCTGTGGGTAAGGGCACAGGGCTAGGCCTAGCTGTTAGCAAGGGCATTATTGAAAATCACCATGCAAACATGGCAGTGAGCTCAGAAGAAGGTGTAGGCACCCAATTTATGATTTCCTTCCCTGCCCTAAGTAGCTTCCCAGATTCCACCGATACTATGGTCGGTACGCCAGAGCCCTTACTCGTAGAACATACACCACCTAGTAAGCATACGATTAATGTGACTTCAGGTGCTTCTCAGCAGCAAACGATCAGCTCCCAAAGAAAACGTATCCTAATTGTTGATGATGATCTTTTGGTCGCCAAAAGCTTGGCTAAAATGTTAAATAAAGAAACCATAATGATTGCAAGCTCGGGCTCTCAAGCGTTAAAAGTTCTTAATTCTTACAAGTTTGATCTTATTTTAAGCGATGTAATGATGCCTGAAATGGATGGGCCTAGTTTTCATACAGAGGTCACGAAAAGCTTTCCGGAATACCAAGGGCAATTCATTTTTATTACCGGTGCTGCTAAGGGTGGAGAAGTAGCGATGGCACTTAAGCAAACTCAGTGTTTGGTATTGAATAAGCCTATCACCAAACGTCGTTTAATCTCAGTTGTTGATCAGTTCACTCGCCATCTTGATTCGGAAGCCTAACAACCTTTACTGAAGACCCTAAAAACTACTGCTTTACCGGTCAGCGAATCAGTAAATCAGTGTAAAATCTCTATCTCGGATCGAGTCTCTTGTCGACAAAAGCTATTGAAATAGGCATGATCCTTAAAGCTTGTTGTTAAGCAAAGTATATAAAGGAGCGCATGTGTCGGTTATTATCTCGATTCTAGGCTTTAGTTTCTTGGTTTTTATTCATGAGTTAGGTCACTTCATTTTTGCAAGAATGACCGGCATGAAAGTGGATAAGTTTTCGATTGGTTTTGGCCCGGCGATTTATAAGTTTGGTAAAGAGACTGTTTATCAAATCGCGCTTTTACCCTTTGGCGGTTTTGTGCAAATCAAAGGTTTAGCACCAGAACCAGGACAAATGCCCGAAGAAAAAGCACACCCAACTCCTCCAAAAAACTTAGAAGACCTCATGGACGAATGGCAACATGATGGGGTTTTTTCGCCGGTTGAAGAATATGATGAGGCCCAGCAAAAAGCAGAGCGGACAGAGCTTCAAGGCAAGGCTGAACAGATCGAAGAAAGTGCTGAAACCGAAGAAGAACGCTTACAACGAGAAGCCGAAGAAATGGAAGGAAGCTTTTTAAGCAAACCATTATGGGCACGCTTTTTAGTGGTCAGTGGTGGTCCTTTATTTAATGCCTTATTTACCCTCTTTGTATTTGCCGCCATGTTTATTGGTCAAAGTGCCTTTAGCGCCAAGGGCCTACGTTTTGCCTCTATGGTGATCAATGATGTAAATGGTCCTGCGCAAAAAGCCGGCTTACAAAGCGGTGATGTATTAATCAGTGTGAATGGGAAAAAACTCTCTGACTTTGCCGACCTTAAAAAACAAACCATCAACTCTGAGGGTAAAAGCTTAAAGATTGTCATCGCTCGTCCACCTAGCACTAACGATCGCCACTACCGACAAGAAAGTGTGTATGAGGAATGTGTTAAAATCCTAGCTGAGCACTCAACAACTGCAGCTCAGGACTGTGCCGATACCAAAGGGATTACTCTTTATCGGGGAACCGCTCAAACAGATTGGCCTCAAAAAACATTTGATGTAACTCCGGAGAACCTAAGTCCCGACAAAGAAATCGCTCAATACCGAATTGGTGTTGCGCCCGAATGGGAGCGCCTGGGAGGAGAGTCCACTTGGCAAAGTTTTGTACTCGCATGGGATGAGGTTAATCATTTGATGGCCATGATGGGCAGTAAAATTATCAAGGGGATCAAGGGAGAAGAAAACGTAGAAGTCGCAAGTGTGGTTAAAATTACTGCCATTAGTGCTGATACGGTTAAAAGAGGCAGTGAGTGGTTTTTAAACTTTTTGGCCTTTTTAAGTTTAAACTTAGCCTTTCTGAATCTACTGCCTTTTCCGGCTCTTGATGGCGGACGTCTCATCTTTTTGGCGATTGAAGCCATCAGTCGTAGGCCTGTTCCTCAAAAGCTTGAGATGATCGTGCATGGCATTGGCATTATGTTTTTATTGATTTTAACCTTATGGGTCACCACTAAAGATATTCTCAGCTTACTATAAAGGCCATCAAGGAAAGTTCATGACCGAGACGCAACGTACCTTATATTCTGTGTTGGGCAATTCCCAACGCCTTGATGGTGGCGCCATGTTTGGGAATGCGCCCAAGGCTTTATGGACCCGTTGGATTACTCCGGATGAACAAAACCGAATCCCTTTGGCCTGTCGCTGCCTTTTGATTAAAGAGGAGTCCCCTCTATTATCAAAGCCCCGATATATCCTATGTGAAACAGGTATTGGTGCTTTTTTTGAGCCTAAAATGCGTGAGCGCTTTGGAGTTCAAGAAGAACAGCATGTGCTTTTGGATAATCTTGCCCAACTTGGCTTAAGTCCTGAAGACATTGATGTGATCATCTTATCTCATCTTCACTTTGATCATGCGGGGGGCTTACTTAGCCCTTGGTCAGCTGATCATGGCTATCGCTTGGCCTTTCCCAAGGCCAAGGTGGTCATTGGAGAACGTGCTTTAGCCAGAGCTAAGCATCCACACCCTCGGGATAAAGCTTCATTTATTCCGGAGCTTCTTGACCTCTTAGAAGAAAGCCAATGCCTTGAAATCGTGCCAAGTGGTGGTCAATCCGACTTACTTGGCTCGGATTACCGCTTTCATGAAAGCGATGGGCATACACCTGGTCAGCTGTTAGTCGACATCCAAGGCCAAAACGAGCGAATCATATTTTGTGGTGATTTAATTCCGGGAGCCCCGTGGGTACATTTACCAATCACCATGGGCTATGACCGCTTTCCGGAACTACTGATCGAAGAAAAAGAAAGACTTTTGAGCTCACTTTTAGATCAGCCCGCTCGCTTATTTTTTACCCATGACAGCCAATATGCAAGCGCCGAAGTGGAAAAGGATCACAAAGGTAAGTTTGTGGCTAAAAACCCTCAAGCCTCATTGAACGCTTGGGTGCTTTAATTGTTAGCTGGTGATTGGTGATTGGTTAGTTAAGGCTGGTTGATTGTTGACTTACCTAAAGATGAATAGTCAATGGCCAAACTCCTGCCACCTCGCTTCTGTCTTCAGTAAGACCTTTAAATCATTAAATTATAGCACTCTTTGCTCTTTGCTCGGCAAGTCACGATGGATACTTGTTTCTGCAAGGTAGACAATGCGAAAACTAGTTTCTGTTTTGCAATAAGTTGTTTTCTGTCGCTGAGTACCTTGTGTGTACGATCTTCAGATTTACTCTTGAGCTGAGCACTGAGAGGATTCAGCATAATTCTCAGTTACCATTCTCGCCTGTCACTCGTTTTCATAGATGAGAGCAAAGAGAGGGTGAGGATGAATGTATGACAAAAGCTAATCAGTCAAGTCATTATCGCCGGAGGCAACCCGAACGAACGCCACTCTATCAAGCCATCCACCAACATTTGTCAGGTCTAACGCAGAGACTTCATCACGAGGGTAAAACACTACCAAACTTTGTTCATAGGACATTTGCTAGCTACATTAATTGCGGTCAACTTAAAAATGGATTTGCTCGGCTTTACTGTAAAAATTGCCAACATAATCGACTCGTTGCTTTTTCATGTAAAAAGCGTGGTATCTGCCCAAGCTGTATGGCGAGAACGATGACTCAACGAGCCCATCGACAAAGGCAAGAAGTCATTCCCAATGTAGATGTAAGGCAGTGGGTACTGACTTTTCCACGACCTTTACATATCTACTTGGCTTACTTTCCACACGCCTTAACCGAGGCCCTTGAACTTTTCATTGAGACACTAAGATATCATTACCAAAGACGCTGCTTACCACACTCACCCCACCCACCAGAGCTCTATGCTATCGATCATCTTCATGCCTATTATCGCCCGAGATATCCACATGATATCGGTTCGGTGACGAGTATACAAAGACATACAGATGCTCTTGGACTGTACCCACACTTTCATACGCTCAGTACTGATGGTCTTTTTGTGAGTAGTGCTCCATTTCAAGACGAAAGCTATCAGCCACGCCAAAAGGAAAAGACAGCCATCTTTATTCCTGCTGATCAACTCAAACAAGAAGACTTACACGATTTACTGATCCTCTATAAATACCGACTCACTAGACGCTTCATTCGCCGAGGTTATCTTAGACCCATTCACCTTGACTGTACCCCAGAAGAACAGCAGTTTAATTTATATTGGGGCCATGAACCACCGTCAGAAGAAGAACAACAGCTTCTGAAATGCTATGCCGCCAGTAAAAACCTACGTCATGCTTTTGGACCAAAAGCCGGAGAACCTCTTGATCTAGACATGAGTGATGATACATCGAAGAATCACTATAATGCGGAACTCTGCGCAACCTATCAGGGATTTAATTTTTCGCAGAAATCGCTATTGGATTTTGTGGGCAGAACTGCTCAAAAGATCTTTTCAAGTCGATGTCGCCATTTGTCCCA
>CAKZRU010000182.1 GCA_937146725.1 uncultured Myxococcales bacterium | reverse complement strand
CATCAAGGAAGCAACAAAATATTTGGTCTTAAACTATGCTCATTTTTTTACCTTTGAGCCAGTTCTTTGAAGCACGCTTAGCACAATGATTCACAGCAGTAATCTTAGGATTTAGAAAAATAAATTGGTCAAGTGTGGTCAAGTCACTAGAAAATATTCAATCATTGCTTTTAAATGTAGATGAGCTAGAATTCTTAGAGTTTATTCAGCAAAAGCAAATCGTTTATGAGGTTAAAAAAACTTCGATACAAAAAGAAAGTCTAGTTTACCACAAGAAGCCCCAAACTCGTCGATAGACTTTGTTCTTTGGCCTTCTCAGTCATAGAGACTTTTACTTAAAGAGCATTCGCCTCTTATATTAACAGGCTTGATTCTACTTTGGATCGCTTTTATTTTTAACTCTATAGACAGTATTTGCATGAGGACTAAGTATGCGTGAATCTTCCAATCACTTAAAGCCACATAAGCGCTCACCACTACCATTTTGGTGTTTCTCAATTGTGATCGTTCGTCTAGGTCATCGTTTTTTATTAGTTCACGAACGTAAGCATGGCCAAACTTGGTATTTACCGGCAGGTCGGCTTGAGCCAGGAGAAAGTTTTGAGCAAGCGGCAATCCGAGAAGTTGAAGAAGAATCAGGCTTAAAAGTTACCTTAGATGGCATCATTCAAGTTCAATTATCACCACCATTACAGGGGAAGGATTATCGGCAAAGGGTTATTTTTATGGCCTCGCCTATCGATGATAGCTTACCTCGTAACTACCCTAACGCAGATACTTTAGGAGCCTGCTGGGTGACGATTGAGGAAGCTAAACGACTGCCCCTCAGAGGTAAAGAAGTGATCGAATACTTTGAATATGTAAGAGCCGGTAAGGCCATTTATCCTTTGGACATTATGGGGCGTGAGAAATAGATAGATTAAGCATGTTGTAACTAACATAACTAACAAGGAATCTAACAAGGCGATAACTAACAACAAGGAATCATTAAATTCAGAATACGGTTGTCATCAGTTGAATCAATAAAGGTTTTGATTTAGGCCAAGGCTTGCTACGGTGTAATCATTTTCAATACAAGGGCACACGAATGAGTGAAAATATCAATAATTCAGAGAACTTTCAAGATCATGCACAAAACATTTCACTAGGCTCGGGCGTCATTATTGTTGCCCTCTTTGGCCTATGTCAACAATTGGGATATTTAGTTGGCTGGCATTGGGCCGATGCGATCATCACAGCGATTGGTGTGAGTATTGCCGTAGGCAGTCTGCTTCGTAACAGTATCCTTGCTGCGCTTGGTACTTTAAGTGTGACCGGTGCTGTAATTGCATATCGACATGATCTTATTCAGGTGAGCATTGAGGTACTCTTCTTTGCTTTACTCTTTATTGTGGGTATCGGTATGGTCTTTAGAGGTATGCGAAAGAATAGTTAATTTACTCTTGGCCCAAAACTTCGACAATGGACTCAGCAAACTCACCGCCGGCTTCTACTGCGGTACGGCTAGACTTAAGCTCATCAATCAAGGTCCATGAGACACCACGTCTTTGATAAAGCTTGATCTTAAGCTCGGCATTAAGGTGCTCAAAGGCACCAAAGGCCAAACCACCCTCGGCCGGAACATCCACAGCGATTAATTCATTTAAAGGTGCGTTGGCTTCTATATCCGCTTTATAGCGCAGGCTTTCTGCACTTAAGCGCCAAGTGGCAAGTTGCTGCTCTCGATCGATTTCAAAGGCCACTTGTTTGAAGATATGGGCATCTTGTGTGCGCCAATTAAAAAACTGATCTCGCCAGCGTAAGCCCATCATATAACCGCTTGGACTTCCATCAAAACCAAAGACGGGTCCACCCGCTGCCGCGAAGGCAACATCTGGTCGGCCTTCAAAAAGGTTGCTTTGTAACCATACCCAACGCTTGGGAAAGGCAACGCCCCAATTCTTTTCTTGATGAACAGGAGCATCTTCAAACTGTGCTTGGATTTTGAGTTCATTATTATCTTCTACTAAGAGACCACCGCTTGCTGAGCCTTTAAGGTGATGAACATGCCATTTCAAAGGTGGTCCCGGAAGCTCTGTGACCCATCCCATGGTCCAACGGTTACGGTCATCGGCAGGTGCGCCCCAATAAGCACAGGCATCAATGCTGATTTCAATTTGAACTTGGGCGCCCTTTTCATCAATAAAGCGACCACTGATTTGATCAGCACTTAGGAATAGTCCATCGAGATCAAGGGCGAATTCTCCTTCATTGGCTTGCAAAGCTTCAATATTAAAGCCTTCAAAAACCTGTTTATAGGTTGCACCTGTTGAGGCTTGAATCAGTTCAATAAAAGCTCTTGGTGTGGCCGATTCATCTTGCCAATAAGCGGCAATCACCACCCAACTTTCAGCAGAGTCGGTTTCGGTCACTCGATAATACCAGCCCTCAAACTGCTTGAGACTGTTCATTTTGTGTACCCCATTGGGGTTCCAACCTTGGATAGGTTCAGAGCAAGTTAATTCTTGTGAGTTTAGGTCAAGCTCTTGAGACATGGAAGTCTCATTGCTTTTGGCTTCGACACTTGCTTGATCATTTAAATCTTGCTGATCCGTACACCCTATTATGCATAAGCAAGCAAAAAAAAGGCTGATCAGCGTATAAAAAGCAAGCGCATTGGGCCTTACTGGTTGATTGATACAATTCATTGATCATTCCTTTCTGTGACTTAGAATACAGCAAAGCAACAATTATACCAATCAAAACAATAACTTATAAACTCACGACTCCAGCGACCTAGCTCTATGAAACTTAGGTTTAAACTCAATTTTTCCTATATATCTAAAATAAATCGATTTTATCAGCATTTAAACCAAAGCTTATTTACAGGCTTAACCTGTAAGGCATAAAAGCTTTTTGTTAAAAGACTAAAAATAAAACCAACGCGTTAAAGTGGTGATCCATAAAACTGCCAAAAGGTTCAAGAATATACCTGCTTTAACCATGTGACTTATCTGAATATAGCCACTGGCAAATACAATGGCATTCGGTGGTGTACTCATGGGTAGCATAAAGGCGCAACTAGCAGCCAAAGTCACCGGAGCACACAGGGCGAGAGGTGGTAGATCTAGACCGATGGCAACCGCACTTACCACTGGTACAAACACACTCACTAAAGCTACATTACTCATTACTTCAGTGAGCATAAGGGCGATTAAGGTCAGTACCCCCAAGCTTAACCATGTCACAGTGCTTAGGTTGGAAAACTGATCACCAATGGCATGGATTAACCCGACCTGTTTTAGAGCTTGGGCTAAACTCAAGCCGCCTCCAAAGAGTAAAACAATATCCCAAGGTAAGCGTTTCATATCTTCCCAAAGCAATAAGGGCGCACTTGTGCCTAGGCTGTATTGCTTTTTGGGCTCGATCTCCGACTTAAGCGCAGATTCACTTTCCTCACTTGA
Organism: uncultured Myxococcales bacterium; assembly: GCA_937146725.1. Taxonomy (GTDB): domain Bacteria; phylum Myxococcota_A; class Bradymonadia; order UBA7976; family VGTA01; genus CAKZRU01. Next base: position 66,921 of record CAKZRU010000182.1, on the reverse strand, counting down.
TTTTTCTTTTGCCTCATTCTCATCGACTTCACCACTGGGTAAAACAAAGAGCAAGGAAGCACCAATTAAGCCCACGATGGCATCAGATAAAGCTTTTACACCCAACAAAGTCGAAAGCTGAGATCTAAAAACCCAACACAGGGCAGTCAGTAAAAAAACAATACTGACTCGCTTTTGAGCGCTTGTCCATTGACCAAGAGAGGCTCTTGCTTCTTGTATAACCGCTTGGGCACCGGCCACCTCTCCTAAGCGATTGGGATAAAGTAAAAAGACCAGCATCAAGTAAGTAAAGGTTAATGCGACTAAACCAAAGGGAACACCTAATAATAACCAATCCAAAAAGCTCAGTACCGGCTCTCCCATCGGTGCATTTTGATTGATAAAGCTCGCTAAAACCAAGTTAGGCGGCGTACCGATTATAGTCATTGTCCCACCGATATTTGCCCCATATGCCACTGCTAACATCAAGGCGATCCCAAAGTTTTTCATGCCCTTGTTCAAATCAGAGTTTTCACTTTGAGCGCTTTTTAGAAGGCTCAAAACCGATAAGGCAATCGGAAGCATCATGAGTGTGGTTGCTGTATTACTCATCCACATACTGAGCAAGGCGGTCGCGCTCATAAAGCCAAAGATTACGCCATTAGCGCTAGTACCTGTCCAACCTAAAATCTTTAAGGCAACCCGCTCATGAATCCGCCATTTTTCAAGCGAAATGGCCAAAATAAAGCCTCCTAAAAACAAGAAAACAATCGGACTACCATAAGGCTTGCAAGCTTCTGCCAAACTAGAGACCCCACTGAGAGGTAAATAAATAATCGGAAGTAAAGAAGTTATCCCGATCGGTAAGGCTTCACTCACCCACCACACTACGATCCAAGCGGCTAAACCAATCACTTTCCAAGCATCACTGGCAATTAAAGGACTTGGTTCAAGACAGGCAAGCAAGCAGAGTAGTGGTCCCAAGATTAACCCAACTTGTTTAAGGTTCAAAGCATCCTCCTTTGCTGAACTAGAGTATTTTTTCTATCTTTGATGAGATCTCTAGATTGTACAAGTCTGATGTCGGCATAGAGTGCAAGATCCACGCGTTTAAAAAGAAAGGATGAGTAAGGTTCTTTACTTGCTTATGCTCTTTACCTAATTTGGATAATACCCAAAGATTTAACCACACTAAGGCAAGCCACATGACTTATGCGACGCATATTGACCTATATCAATTAACCTCTCTGATTCCGCATTGGGATGCTGGTAGAGCGGATAAAAAAGTATGGATGAGCTTCTTTTCGAGACGACTTCCCAAAGGTCATGACGGACAAACAGCCCGAGAGTTTATAGTCGCCTGCGGTATGCAACGTTGCTTAAAACTGCTCTCAGATTTACACTTTGATGAAGCACGCATTAATACCTTGTGCCAACACCCTTTATTAGGCCCTGCTCTGACCCAACGGCCGGACTTGATTAAAGCTCTTAAAGATTGGCGCTTTACCGGTGAAGTTTGGGGGGTGACCGAAGGCGAATTACTGTGGGCAAATCCCGCTTTGGATCACAAGCACCAAAAACTTGATTTTAATGGCGTTAGACCTAGCGCCATGCCTCCTTATTTACAGGTATATACCGACTTATTGACCGCTAAGCTGATTGAAACCCCCTTATTATCAATCATTAATCACATGTCGATGGTTGCCACCAAAGCAGCCCATTTATGTCGCACTGCTGGCTTACGTCCAGTCTTAGAGCTTGGTAGTCGTCGTACCCATATAGAAGCGGCAGTCGATGCGGCGGTTGCTTCCTATATTGGAGGCGTGGCCGGCACATCTAATGTAGAAGCACACCACCGCTTTGCTGTTCCGGTAGTAGGTACAATGGACCATTTTGCGGTGCAATCATGGGAAAGCCCAAGCTTATCGATCGCTGAAAGCGAAAAAGCTTTTTTTAAGGCCTTTGCTAGCGCCTATCCACAAAGTGCCTCTCTTTTGGTAGATACCTACGATATGTTTGGTCAAGAAACCGGTATTCGTAATGCGGTTAGGGCTGCACAAGAGGCCAATGTGCCGTTGCATGGCATCAGAATTGATTCACAGTTATCGGTAGCAACCATTAATCAAGCCCGTCACTTGCTTGATGAACTTGGTGCATCACAGGCTAAAATTATTGTATCTGGAGGTGTTGATGAGCCTTTAATTAAAGAGCTTGAAGGCGTGGCTGTAGATGTATTTGGCGTTGGAGAGCGCTTAGTCACCTCTGCCGATGCGCCGGTAGGCGTAGGCGCCGTTGGTAAACTAGCTTGGATCGATGGGGCCACAAGTATGAAACGGGCACAGGGTTCGGGCAAGGCGACCTTACCGGGACCGATTCAAGCTTTTAGAGGCCCCCAAGGCGATCGCTTAAGCTTAGTGCCCTTTCAAGCTATACAGCAAAGCTTTGCCTGGGAAACACTCAGCCATGAAGCTGGTGAACGCCCCTTGATCCAAAAGCTTTGGGACACTAACATTCATTCTGACCAAACGATCTACTCATATGACGCAGAGTCCCTCAATAAGGCGCGCACTCAATGTGTCTTAGGTCTTAAAGAATATACAGATCTTGGCCGGCCTCAAGCAGTGTACTTAGACAGCTCTTTGGCACAGGCGATACAAGATAAGTGCAACTCTTAGCGGGCGCGGTAAGTAATACGTCCTCGAGTAAGGTCATAAGGAGAAAGCTCTACGGTGACCTTGTCTCCGGGAAGAATACGAATAAAGAACTTACGCATTTTACCTGATACGTGAGCTAACACTTTATGTCCGTTATCTAGCTCAACGCGGAACATTGCGTTTGGTAGGGGTTCAACAACTGTACCTTCAACTGTAATCGCTTCTTCTTTAGCCACAGGGATTCCTTTGATTTGTGTTTTTTGACTGTAAGCGCTTGGCTTACTTAACTTGTGTCGATTGACTTATGTGGCTGTCATTATGTCATTATCTACGCTTTGTCAAGGTCTTAGATCATGCAAACCTGCTTAGTTTTCTAATTTATTTATGAGGTTTTAAGCTTATTTAGCTTGAATCTACCCCAAGTTTTACTCTCAATACTAAGCAGAACACTTTTAATTCGCTATTGACCGAAGGGATCATGATCAGAGCTTTATGCTTATCTTTAAACAATCTATCTTTTGTAAGCCAAGTGTCCGAACCTTAAGAATCTTATCTACCTTGTGCCTTATGCTGTGCTTTATACTTGGTCATCTAAGTCTTACTTGTCAGTCTACAAGCGCTAAGACAATCCCTAAGCTTAATATGCTTTATCCCTTGCAAAGTCCTCCCTCGGTCAGCTCAAGCTTTGGTACTTACCGGATTAATCACCACCATTCCGGCATTGATCTATATGCTTTTGAGGGTACACCTGTCATTGCTGCCGCCGATGGAACGCTCTCAATCATTAAGCAAGGAAGTGGTGGGTATGGTCGGGCTATATATTTAAAGCATAAGGGAGGTTTTACCACTCTTTATGCCCATCTTTCAGCCTTTGTACCTAGTATTCAAAAGCTCATCGATCAAAAGCAAAAAAGAAAGAAAAGCTTTAGCCAAAAGATTAGGCCTCGCGAGCACATCGAGTTTAAGGCGGGTGAAGTGCTTGGTTGGTCGGGTACAAGTGGTACTGATTTATGTCATCTACACTTTGAACTTCGCTATAAAAATGCACCATTAAACCCACTGACTCATGGACTTAATCTGCCCGATCATCAGGCCCCTACTTTAATTGCTTTATATGCAGACCCTTTGGATGAAAAAGCTCGCATTGAAGGCGCGCTTCTTCCCAAACGCTATGAGTTTCAACCTCGTCCAAACTATCCCCAACCTTTGGCGAGCTCACTTTTTACAAGTTCCAAAGCACCTGCCGAAAAGAAAGCTGAACAAGCAGTTAAAGAAACTCCAAATCAAACAAACATTCGCCAAGCAGAAACAAATACTCAAGAGCCCATGATTGAAATCTGGGGGAATGTTGGACTTTCTTTGGAAGTCGAAGACAGAATTGATGGAAGTCTAAGAGAACTCACTCCTCATCAAATTAAGCTTTTTGTCGATGATAAACTGCTTCATCACTTACAATATGATATGACCTCCTATGCGGATAAGCGTTCCACAGAGCTTGATTATGACATCGCCCGTCGGGGACCAGAACGTCATCTAGTGCATCGTTTATATCGATATGGCCCTCGTTTAAGAGTGCTAAAAAAAGGCTCTACTCGACCTCTAAAACGTCTCAAAGCAGGTATGCACAAGGCAAAGGTCGAGGCGATTGATGCCGCGGGAAATACAAGCACGCAAGTGTTTACCCTTAAGGTGGTAAATCCCAAGCATCGTCAAACCGCTCAGCAAACACCCAAAACTGAGTCTCAAGAAAACGCCAAAACCACCCTAAGCGAGAGCTCGATCGAGAATGCTCAGCCAATGCCCACAGCCTGTCGTCTTAAACGTAAACGCTTACCTAAGCGAAAACCGATTGTGCCTTTATGGCAACCCGAAATCCCCAATGCTTTAGAAGTCAGCTGGCGACCTTATGGCCTAAGTTTTAAACTACCTAAGGCTTGTGATGAGGAGATTCCTTTAGAAGTCGATTTAAGACTCAATGGTAAAAGAGCATCAAGACATATGCTTTCGCTTTCCCACACCAGGAATGGGAACTACATTAACTTGCATTTTAATCGCTTAAATTTCGATAAGGAAAGCAAAGTACTTGCTGAACAAGAGGCCAAAAAACTCAAGCAAAGAATCAAGAAAAAGCTCAAGAAACTCACTAAAGCAAAGTCAAAAAATAAAGCAGATCACAAAGATGAAAAGATTGATCGCTCTGTCGAAATATTGATTGGCTTACGAGGCTTACTTGAGCCTGAACAGATCACTCAAGCACGCATAGAACATGAAAGTGAACATGAAAGTGAAACCGAATCTCCCCGCGGTTCTTCACCTGAGGATAGAGGCCTAAAATCTATTTATTGGTACAGACTTAGACTTCATGAAGTTAAAAATGAAGCTTATTTTAAAGCTGATGCACTTGAAGTGGAAGTGGGTGAAAACAGTGTTTTTAAACCTTATGTTACCGCTGTTGCAAGGCTTCCGAAAAGTACGAAGAAACAAGAAATAGCTCGCAATCAAACCTTTGCTCAAGCTTGGCTTCCTATGCAAAAAGCCAATGAGGTTAAGTTGAAACGCCCTCGCTTACCCCGTAAAAACTTGGGGGCCTATTTGGTAGATGGTGAGCAAAGTTGGTGGGTCACAAGCGCTTGGGAAGATAAAACCTTAAGCGCCAGTAGTACACATTTAGCCACCTTTACGATTGCCCAAGATCAAACGCCTCCTAGCATTGGTCAACCTCTTTGGGACTTACGTCCACATATTGGCCCTCGCTTGCTTATTCCGATGACTGATGAATCTTCAGGCCTCAGCAAGGTCAAACTTTATATCGATGGTGAAGAAGCCTTAATTGAAGTTCAGCGCAGTTGGTCCCGCTTAGTTTGGAAACCAAGTCAAGCCTTGAAAGCCGGTAAGCACCAATACACACTCAGTGTCAAAGATAGAGTTGGTCATCACAGTGAGCAAAAAGGGGAGCTCATCTGGCCACCAAGTGCTGAACAGAGTATTGCTACCGATGATCCCCGTTGGTTGCTGCTTGAGCCCAAATAATAGAATCAATAATACCGTTTAATCACTAATCTGGATTCTTGCGAAAAGATCATAAGGTAAACTCTTGTTTTTAGAATGAAATTTGCATGAAATAAAAGGGTGCTTTTAATATTCATAAATCATTCAAAGATAAGATGATCAAGATGACCCAAAGAACTAATAACATACCATTACAACTCTCTAAATATGTCATTCTATTTGTCACTTTGCTTTTGAGCGGTCTCAGCTTTTTACCCGCTCAAAACGCTTGGGCCTGTGGTGGCTTGTTTTGCGATAATAACCAGCCGGTCAACCAAGTCGCTGAGCGGATTTTATTTGCTCCCGATCGTGACGCCGGCACCATGCATATGCATGTACAGCTCACCTACCAAGGCCCACCTGACGACTTTGGCTGGCTTTTACCCGTACCCGCGGGGACTCAGTTTGGCCTCTCCCGTCCGGCTTTGTTTAGTCAGCTCGATAACCGCTATCAACCCACCTTTAGGCTAAACAGAGTTACTGCCGAATATTGTGCGCCTCAAGATGATGCTGGCTTAGTATTTGCACAGGCCGAAGAAAGCGTAAGAGACTCAGGTGACCCTTCCGTACAAGTCACCTCTCAAAACCAAGTTGGTCCCTATGATCAAGTCACCCTAAATGCCACCAGTGTTGAAGCTTTGATTGAATGGCTAGAAGCAAATGAGTACCAAATACCACCCAATGCTGAAGAAAGTTTAAGCCCTTATCTAGAAGACTATGAGTTCTTAGCGATTAAGCTCGCTTCTGGACGAGAAAGCGGAGATATTCAACCGGTTGCACTTTCTTATACAGGTAATATCGCAAGTATTCCCCTGCGTCCTACTGCGGTTGCTGCCGACCCTGATATGGGTGTTATCGTTCATTTACTTGGGCCTTATCGCGGTATTCCTAGCAACTACCAACTTGTAGAACTTAATCTAGCCGCCCTAAATTGGTTTAATCCTACCCAACACTATGCGGAATTAGTCAGTCATGCCATTGATGAAAGCGAAGATGGCCATGCCTTTGTTACTGACTTTGCGGGGGCTCATAACTTTCCGGCCACTGAAATTGCTCCGCTTATCTCAAGTGCCTTAGTTTTGGCCATGGAAGGTGTAAGAGATAGTGAGCAGATGTTTACGACTTTGGAACGCTTACTCATGAATGGAACCTCAGCCGACCTTCGCCAAGTTCTTTTGAGCGCTTTACCCTTAAGCCGTGCTGATAATTTAAGACTCATTGCCTATGCGAGTAACGAGTTGAGTCTTATAGAGCCAGAGGGCGAACCGGTACAAGATAGGATAAATTCTTTGATTTATGATGAAAATGGTGAGCCTTTTGATGTTGATGGTGCGGCCATTGCTCAAGCTTTAAGAACTTATAATGATGGTGGTCAGTCTATTCAGCGTCTATTTGAACTCAATCCATATTTAACCCGCTTATACACCACACTCAATCCTAGCGAAATGAATCTTGATCCAAGCTTTGACTTTAATCCTGATCTTGAAGATGTGGCTAAGGATCGGGTGGCTCAACTCTTTTTGAATTGTAATGGTGATGGCGAATATATTGTTACACCCGATGGACTAGAAATTGATCTGTCCGAAGAACGAGAGGAAATCGCTCGTCAAAATGGTGAAACAAGTCGCGGATTGGACACCATTGGGGCCGCCGTGATTTCACGCCCTATGAGTAGCGGACAACCGGAGATTATTACGAATCAAAGAGACACCTTAGTACAAATCTACAAGCGCAAAGTTGTAGACTCTAGCAATGCTTTTGGCTGTGATCAGAGTTTAAGCTCAACGCAGTCTTCATGGTTATCTACAGCACTCAGCTTAATGCTCCTCTTTATCTTTTCTCTATTTCTTCGCCAAAAAAGCATCCATGCGAGTAAGGAAAGTTAAACCTTAAGGATTTAAGTTTTTAACTAAGATACCTTGATGGTCTGATAAGCCAATAAGCTCCCATCACTGTTTCTTTGCGTATTAAAGATAAAAGGCTCTTGGTTGGCTCTTGGAAAAACGCCATCACGACTCAAAGATGTATCTTGTACGCCTCTGTCGCTATATAAAGGATGTGTGCTACAGATTTCATCCGCTAATTCATCAGTGAAGCAAAACTGTGAAACAAGTCGTGAATTCCCCTCTGCATCACTAACCGCAAAGTGTATGTGAATCGTTCGGCCTGGATACCAGCCAGGGAAATGAGTTTTAAAGTTGACTCGGCCTTGTTCGTCAGTCAGCAACTGACCTCTATACCAAGTGCTTTGTATTGCGCTTTCTTCATCACCGGTACAAAAGGATGTAGCAAAATTACCGGGATTATTACTTTGGCTCGTATCACCTGAATACACACCGTGAATATCACAGTGCCAAACTTCAATGGTATGATTACCCAAGGGCTGACACTCTGTATCAACAAGCTTTAAACAAAGTTGCATGGGTAGGCCGGTGAGTCCCAAAGAAATATCTTCACCGGTTTCATCATTAAAATAACAAGGACCTTTAGTCGTAGAAGCCGATAAAGCGAGCTCACAACTGTCTGCTAGATCAAAGATATCATCCCTTGGATAAGCTACCTCGATTAAATCCGTTTTACCAACCGCCCAAACACTTTCAGGTTCTGCGCCTGCTTGTACGCCTGCTTCTGCGCCTGCTTCTGCACCTGCTTCAGCACCTGCTTCTGCGCCTGCTTCTGCACCTGCTTCTGCACCGGATTGTACGCCTGCTTCTGCACCGGCTTCTGCACCGGCATGTACGCCGGCTTCTGCACCGGCTTGTACGCCTGCTTCATTATTCTCTGCGTTAGCTTGCTCTTCCTCACAAGCAACCAAAGCTAATAAAGGTAAAGTGCCTAAGCCCTTAATGACTGTTCTACGTTTCATTGATCTCTCCTGTTAAATGTATTGAGTTTAACAAGAGTACTCACTTAGAGGAATCAAGCATAGCGTTAATAATAAGAGCTTAGTTTTAACTGATCACTAGGCTATTTCAGCTTATCTGCATCTCGACGACGTTTTTTGGCATAGAGTTGAATCGAAATAATAAAGGATAAAACTAGGCCTACATTGAGCCAAACATTCGCGCTGGTTGGAAATTGGGTTTTAAAGACCACTAGCATCACTACCGAGATTAAAATCAAAGTAGGAAACTCATTTAGGGCCCGTAAGGCTTTTGGACTCCATTTGAGTTCGCCGGCCTGTAGACTTTTCATCACTTTCATACATAAAAAGTGATAGCCGACCAAGCTTGCAACCAGGGTGATCTTAGCATGTAACCATCCTTGCTCTAGCCACTGTGGGCTGACATACAAAAGGCCTGCTGCAGTGCCCAAAGTCAAAACCATACCCGGTGTGGTAATAATATTAAGTAAGCGAAATTCCATAATAGAGAGTTGCTCACTCAGTATGCGTTTTTCTTCGGGTAACTTATCCGCCGCTTCCCGATGATAAACAAACAGCCGAACCAAATAAAAAAGTCCGGCAAACCAAATCACAACGCCAACAATATGAAAGGTTTTAAGCCAAAGGTAAGCCATGAGTTGTGCCCTTATTGATCGATTTCTGTCTAATGGTTAAAAATCACCCTCATCATACGACATAGCCTCAGCTTCTAAATCGCCCAAAGGCACAAAAGGAGTGTCCACATACGCTTGCATGGCTTTCCAGACATCAACAATCCCACTGCCATTAAGCGATGAACAAGGAATCACTTGCTTAGAGTTTAAGCCAATGCTTTTGGCAATCTTTTGAATGGCCGGCTTTTGCTGACTACGACTTAACTTATCAGCCTTAGTGACGACCGGAATCACGCCCCAACCACAGGCGCTGCCTAAGGTGACTAAGTCGCGTTCCCACTCACCCGGCGTACGCCGAATATCCATTAAGATTAATAAGGCTCGCAACGGCTCTCTTTGCGTTAAATAAAGCTCCATCATTTGTCCCCATTGCTTTTTAACACTCAAGGGTACTTTCGCATAGCCAAAACCGGGTAAGTCACAAAGGGTGAACTGCTCATTAATCATAAAGAAATTAAGAAGTTGAGTTCGGCCCGGCGTATTACTAACTCGAGCGAGTTGCTTACGGGCCGTGAGCTTATTAATCAAGCTAGACTTCCCTACATTAGAACGACCTGCCACTGCGATTTCGGGATAATTTTCGGGGTCTGGATAGGCTTTGGGCCACACGGCACTTTTAATAAAAGTAGCACTCTTGACTAAAGACTCTGTCGATCTCGACTTGGGCGACATAAGCCCTCCTTTGATATGCTTTAAAGGAGTGTCGAGACGAGCGCGAGTGAAGCAAGCATCGCGACAGTTCCCCGCTGGATATTTGGTAAGCACGTTGCGCCTGCGCTACCCACAAGCAAAGTACTTATCCATAAACTGAGTTCGGAGCTTGAGCCACTAAAGCCAAGGGTCAAGCTAGACCACAAAGTTGCTGCCACACACAAAATAGCACCAATATTGAACACATATTGATGCCAACCCCCTTGCTGTTTAGTGCTCGCTTCCTGATTGCTTTGATTCAAGCTTGAATAAAGTAAATAGAAGGCACTGACTAAGGATAAAGCGATCAAAGGTAGCAACTGACTGCTGTAATACCATGGCTCGGGTACCGTAAATTGAGTCACTCGTTGCCAATCAAACTGACTAAGTTTTAAAAACTCTCGAGTGGCACTTTCACCATTATGGCTACTCCAAGGTATGCTTTGGTGCGTTCCAAACCATACAAGCCAAAGGGTAATCCATGCTCCAGATAACAGAGCCATGAGACCTTTAAGTTTAGACGTTTTTTGTACCAAAACGCTCACCAAGGTCACTGTTGCTAAAACAACAAGCGCTCCAAGTATGGTCTCTTGATATGGATGAGCCAAGTACAAAGGAGTCTCTAATACAGCCAAACCCTTTTCAGGTTGATCATACTGTAGAGTCAGGCTCAGCAAGTCTCTTTGCTGTTGAGCATAACCTAAAAGACCTAGACTTGAGCTTGAGCTCCGATAAACCCATGAGGCCAAAGCCACAAAGGGTAAGCTTAAGCTTAAATGAGCTAAACGCCGAGTATTACCAGTGCTTTTAAGCGCTGCGCCCAACGATGCATAAGTGGCACATACAGTCCCGATGATCGCGAGCAATACTGGGGTCATTTTAGCCCTTCACTACCTTACTTACACGACCTTTAACTTGTAGAGCTCGCTTTGAAAGTAGGTTACTTGGTTGACGGATGATGAAACGATCGAAGCCACCGACATGGTCAATAGTACGTACGGTGCTGTTCGCAATACGAAGAGTTACGAAACAGTCAAGAGCCTCGCTAAAGAGACGACGCTTTTGGATATTAGGTTTCATCCACTTCTTTGTTTTCACGTTTGAGTGGCTGACCAAGTTTTTAACGATAGGGCCTTTGCCGGTGAGTTCACACTTTGACATTGTTGCTCTCCTAAAACACCACAACGAAGGCTCGCTGTAGTGGGGTGCATAATACTGGTTTGTAAAGTGAGCGCTCAAGGATGAGCGACTCTTCAAAAACATAATTTCGATTAATCGATGTGCTATATACTCGAATAGCACTGAATGAGCAAGAAAGAAACTTAAGGGACTTATAGGTTCTTTAAAGCTTCTTTCTTGACGCCGATAGACAGTAAATCCTAATAGGACTCAGTCTTAGACTTCTGTGGGCTCTTCAACAGGCTCTGGAAGAACTAAGTCAGGTGTCAAAGACTGATAGCCCTTAAGACCTGTACCGGCAGGGATCAAGCGACCCATGATCACGTTCTCTTTGAGTCCATTGAGGAAGTCAATCTTGCCCTTGAGTGCCGCCGCGGTCAGTACCTTGGTGGTCTCTTGGAAAGAAGAGGCAGAGATAAATGACTCTGTTGCCAAAGCTGCCTTAGTGATACCAAGGAGTAGAGGCTCAGCAACCGCCGGCTTCTTACCTTCTTCTTCAGCACGAGCATTTTCCTCGTCAAGAATCCACTTTTCAACCTGCTCATCAGGAAGGAATTGAGTATCGCCCACTTCCTTAATACGAACACGTCTCAGCATCTGACGAACAATCACCTCGATATGCTTATCATTGATACGTACACCCTGCAGGCGATAAACTTGCTGGATCTCATGAACTAGATATTCAGCAACCGCACGCTCATTCTTTACCTTTAGAATCTCATGTGGGCTGATTGGACCATCAGAAAGCGGATCACCAGGATAGACATAGTCACCCTCGCGAACAACGATCGCTTGGCCCTTGATTAGGTGTGATACTGGCTCACTATCCTCATCATCAGAACTAATAATGACCGTACGCTTAGCGGTATCACCTGTGATTGCCTCAATACGACCTTCGATTTGAGCGAGTACAGCTGACTTGTCCTTAGCACGAGCCTCAAACAACTCAGCAACACGTGGTAGACCACCGGTAATGTCCTTAGTCTTAGCGACTTCGATATCGGTCTTCGCAATCGGCATGCCCGCACCTACAAGACCACCGTGATCAACCTCTAGCTTGGCACCAGTTGGTAGGTCATAAGTTGCCTCACGCTCTAAACCATCAGCCGCCTTGAACTTAATCACTTCACCTGCGGTAACAATCCATTGATCATTCACCAGCTTAAACTCTGGGGTGCAAATCTTGATACGAGGATTCTTTGCAACAGCTTTTGTCGCATTCTTAGCGCTCTTCTTACCCTTGATTGAACGTGCCTTGTTGCTACGGATTGGCGCACCAATACGTCGTACAACAACATCTGCACTTTCGCGCTCTTCCTTAAGAGTGCCTTCTTCAAGACTAATGTTCTCAAAGACAACAACACCTTCAACCGCACTAAAGATCGGCTTAGAGAAGGGGTCCCAATGGGCAACGCGCTGCGACTTGTGTACGGTATCACCATCGGCAACTTCAAGGTTGTAACCTTCACCAAGTGGGTGATTCTCTTTTTCGGTACCTGACTCATCAGTGATGATCAATCGTGCATTACGATTAAGCACAACCTTGTGGCTTTGAGCACTAAACTTAGGCTCGCCCTTACCACTGTATGAAACGATTGTTTGATTACCTACAATGCTGAACTCAGGTGGAGTTGTTGGCGTAATCAAGTTCACGTTATCAAGCTTGATCTTACCGGTATCAATACGAATCACGATATTGTTCTTACGAGCTTGCTGTGACGCTGCACCACCGATGTGGAAAGTACGCATTGTCAACTGTGTACCCGGCTCACCGATTGATTGAGCGGCAATAACACCAACCGCTTCACCAAGGTTAGCTGCGCGACCTCTAGCAAGGTCACGACCATAGCAAAGTACGCAGATCCCGCGGCGAGTCTCACAGGTTAGCGGAGAACGAATAAAGACTGAGTTTACTGCATTTGTATCAATAATCTCAGCTTCATGCTCACCAATAAGAGTGTTTGCCTCGATTAGGAATTGACCACTTACCTCATCGAAAACCTCTTCGGCAAGTACACGACCAAGAACACGATCACTGAGCTTCTCAATTACATCACTACCATCTACGATTGCACGCATCTCGATAGGATTGAGCAAAGCACCAACTTTGTTCTCTTGAGCTTGACAGTCATATTCGGTGATGATTGCATCTTGGGCAACATCCACTAGACGACGAGTCAAGTAACCTGAGTTCGCAGTCTTAAGTGCCGTGTCAGCAAGACCCTTACGGGCACCGTGTGCGGAAATAAAGTACTCAAGTACCGATAAACCTTCACGGAAGTTTGCAGTAATTGGGGTTTCGATGATTTCACCAGAAGGCTTAGCCATCAAACCACGCATACCAGCAAGCTGACGAATCTGAGCAGGACCACCACGCGCACCAGAGTCGGCCATGATGTGAACCGAGTTGAAGCTCTGTCCAACTTTCTTTTCACCATCAGCCCCCGTGAACTCTTCTTGCTTGATTGCTTCAAGCATAGAAGCAGCAACACTTTCAGTGATTTGAGTCCATTTATCGATGACCTTATTGTAGCGCTCTTTTTGAGAGATCATACCTTCACGAGCTTGCTCTTGGAAGTCAGCAACCTCTTTATATCCATCTTCAACAAGCTTGCGCTTTTTGTCAGAGATATTTAGGTCAACAACCGCAATTGAAACACCAGCCAAAGTCGCTTGCGCATAACCCAAGTCCTTGATTGCATCGGCAATCAGTACAGTTTGCTTGGCTGTACATGTTCGATAAGCAGCATCAACAAGAGCGGCTAGTTCCTTCTTGCCCATGGCCTTATTGACTAGGCCAAAGTCAAGTTGATAACGCTTTTGCTCGCCTTGTGGGGTGATGCCATCTTCATAACGAGGTAAAACACGCTCTGCCATCAATAAGCGACCAACAGTGGTATCGACAACTTCATGATCAATACGGCAGCGAACCTTAGCTTGTAGATGCACAGCACCCGCTTCTAAAGCGATCAAAGCCTCGTTTGGAGAGGAGAATACACGACCCTCACCCTTGGCAAAGTAGCGCTCACGAGTCATGTAATAGCAACCGAGTACAATGTCCTGTGAAGGTACAATAATCGGCTTACCATTTGCCGGACTCAAGATGTTATTACTACTCATCATCAAAACGCGAGCCTCGATTTGAGCTTCGATCGACAATGGCAAGTGCACCGCCATTTGGTCACCGTCAAAGTCCGCATTAAAGGCGGTACAAACGAGAGGATGCAACTGGATCGCCTTACCCTCAACCAATTTAGGCTCAAAGGCTTGAATACCCAAACGGTGCAGAGTCGGCGCACGGTTAAGCATGACTGGGTGCTCTTGGATCACCTCAGCAAGAATATCCCATACCTTCTCATTACGGTCTTCAATCATCTTTTTAGCTGACTTAATTGTTGGCGCATAACCGTTAAGGGTAAGCTTACCAAGAATAAAGGGCTTAAAGAGTTCAAGAGCCATCTTCTTAGGTAGACCACATTGCTGTAAACGAAGCTCTGGACCAACCACGATGACCGAACGACCTGAGTAGTCAACACGCTTACCAAGAAGATTCTGGCGGAAACGGCCTTGCTTACCCTTGATCATGGCACTCAAAGACTTGAATGGACGCTTGCTTGGGCCCGACATAGGCTTACCACGGCGACCATTGTCAAAGAGAGCATCAACCGCTTCTTGGAGCATACGCTTTTCATTGTGTAAAAGTAGCTCTGGTGCCTGTAGTTCTTCGGTTAGACGACGTAGACGATTATTGCGGTTAATCACGCGACGATAAAGGTCGTTTAGGTCACTTGTTGCAAAGCGACCACCCTCAAGAGGAACCAAAGGTCTCAAATCTGGTGGAATCACCGGAATTGCCTCAAGAATCATCCATTCAGGCTTATTCCCAAACCAATCACGACGATTGTCATCTTGGCTTACCATATCAGATTCGAACTGACTATTGCGGATCGCATCTACAACTTTAAGACGCTTGATGTACTTCTTTTTACGAGAGTCACTCGCGCTTGTCATTTCCATGCGTAAGAACTGTGAAATCACCGTAAGCAAGAACCACTCGCGTGATTGGCAATGTGCATCAGTGAGTTCGCGTGGATCGCTCTTTTGGAAGTAAGCACAACGAAGTTCATCAAGATGCTCAAGTTCACTCTTGCTATGCAACTCGGTGCTTTCAAAAGCCTTGAGTTTATCAAGAGTATCAAGCCAGCGTACCATATCGATTAAGGCTTCACTATTCTTGCGAAGCTGTAAGTCAGAAGACACTTGGCTTGAGTGACGAATTGAACGACTTAGACGGGCTAGACCTGAAACAGGCAAGGTATGTAAAACCTTTTGGAAGCGTAGTGCGCCCTGTTCCATATCTTCGGCTTCAAAGGCAACTTGAGCCTCAAATACACCACCTTCATCCATAGCGGTCTCATTGAGGGTTAGGTATTTTTGGTAGTTGATTTCTTGACCTACTTCAACACCCTCTTTTTGACTTAAACGTGGTGAAATCTGCTTGACGACATATACATCACTTTGGCCGTCAATGAAGGCACGCTTTGATACTTCTTCAAACTGCTCTTTAGTCAATTCCTGACCTAAGGTAAAAGAGTTACTCTTGGCAAGTTCCGGAGAAATATTATGGAGTAAGTAGCTGTCTGCTTTTGGTTTTACAGGAAGTACTCGGAATAAAGGTCGGTACTGTGCAGGAACATCATAGTCCTTAACCGCATCACAAAGACGCTTATAATCAAGCTCAGGCCATGTTTCTCCAACGGCTGGTAAGGTCAGATCTTCTGGAAGCTTAACCTCGAGAGCTTCAAAGCCTTCACTGTCGACCATCTCAAAGAAGTAAGCATGCTCAAAAGCCTTATCCATAACTTGTAAGGCTTCGCTTGGAATACGCTCTTGGAGGGTTGTATACAAGCTATACATGTCCAAGGTACGCAAGCGCTTACGAATCGCTTCTGCCCCCATTTCAGCGGTGAAGAAATGGTCTGCATCAATTCCCAAGCCTGAATAATTTTGTAAGAAAAGATTAAAGCGAGCTGCGGTGTGCAACATCTTAATCTGCTCTTGCCAAACACTCTCAGCTTGAGTTTGGTTAAGTAAGCGAGAAACTCGCTCAATCAGCTCTTGATCAAAATCATTAAAGAGACGAGCAAAGCTTTCTACATCATCAGCGATACCTTCTTGCTCTAAGGCATCAATTTCCGCTGGTAGACGAGAAACAACATCGCTTACTCGCTCAATTACACCCGCCAAGTCACTGCTTAGATCGTTTGACTTTAGAACAAAGTAAGTTGTCTCATCACCAGATACAAGACCAAGTAATGTAACAAGTTGTGTACTCTTAAGATATTGAGCGCCCTTGCTCCAATTCTCAATTAAGCAGACTTGGCGTTTAACACCACCGCTCTTGTCGCCAAGACGCTCTTTAACAATTGTACTTGCTTCAGTACCGAGGAACTTATCAAAGGCAATGCCTTTTTCCTCTGCTTCAAATCCAAATGCATCGCGGAAGGCATTACTGGTTTTAACCACCTTATTGCTAACGACCTTGAAATATGGTGCATTAGCAAGTTGCTCTGAAAGTTTAAGCGAAAGTTGGTCAGCAACTTTACGCTCAGATAGTTTACCGGTTTTATCTTGTGCCGATTCAACAAAAGCAAGAGCTTGGCCTTTACCAACAAGCTCTCCCTCATTGAAGTCTAAGATAGAACCCTTTGGCAGATCGATTGTTTCTAATAGTTTACGGCCAGGAGAAACCTTAAAGCCTTCTCCACCCTTAATCGCGGAGTAACTCGCTTCATAAATTTCAATCGCTGGTGTGACCGCTTTATTTTTACTACTTTCACTACTTGAAACGCGAGCACCTTTGCCTTGACCATCAAGGGTTTGGTCTTCGGTTCCCATGCCACGGAATACAATAATACCTTCCGAACGGCTTAGGATTGGAGTTTGGAAAGGAGGCCATTCCCATTCAGCAAGAAGTTGGTTGTAATCAACCTCTTGGCCTTCGATCGCGCGTAAGGTATCACCGAACTTAAGCTCGTGATCTTCGGCCCCATCGCTGCTGATCACTTGGGCAATACAGCCATTTTCAGAAACAACAAACTTTCCGGTTGAAACAAAGCCTTTTTCTTGCACATGAGCGACAGGAATCGCCTCACCTTCAACATAGCTGTATTCAACTGGTTTTGGCTCGGTCATTTCAAAGGCATGAAGGTTCTCGAAATGAACAATACCAGCATTATAACTGCTAATCGATGAACGAGTCAGCTTTTCAATCGCAAAATTGAAAATTTCTCGAACATGCTTAACGTCTTTTGGATTAACCGCTAATGACTGCAGATATAAATAGTAATCGTCTACATCATTATCTTCGGTTTGTGCCTCTGGATTAATTGGAATCACCAAGGCTTGGGTTGGTAAAGCGTTATCACTAAGCTTAGCTGAGCCCTGAAGAACGAGTGTACGGATTTGCTCTTGCTCAATCTCTGCTGTCGAGACTTCATCTCCTGCTACGGAAACAAAAACATCTCGAGTGCCTTCTTCATCACTCACCTGTCGTTTAACTAAAACAGATACAAAGTTATGCGGAATGAGTTTAAAGCAGCAAATTGCAATCTTAGAAAGCTCGTCTTTTTTGAGTCCACTCAGACTATTTGTAAAGCCTTCAACCTCTTTAGCCAAATGAGTGTCAACTTGAACACTCATCTTAGTGTGAAGTGCACTTTCAACACGTGAGTTGAGGTGACGGTCTAAATCACCGTAAAGATGCTCTAAAGTAAGCTTAAAGATTTCCCCTACTTTATTTAGATCTTTTACATCAGCAAGCTCTTTAGGCACTTGTAAGTAAAGTGCTACACCTGAACGACGACCATCTTGATCGTGGTAAGTCAAAGGTAAAACAACGCTTTTAGCTTTACGCTTTGTGCTTTTACCGGTTAAATACTGATCAAGAGTGACATCGGATACCATTTGTCCGGCATCTCTGACATGCAGTCTAAGTAGATCTTCAGCTTCGCTTAAATGGCGATTAGGCTCGGTTCCTTTTTGTGGAAGGTTTTTCAGATCATCACCGGCTACTGGCTCAAAAGCAAATAGCTGTGCTTCACCCTTCTCATCAACTTCACCTTCCCAAGAAATAACAGCTAGTTTATCACGTAATTTTTCGTCGCGAACTTCTGTTTTTAGGCTGCTGACCCATGCATCGATCGTTTTACGAAGATCATGGTCAATACGGCTTTTCTTGTCACCGCTCTTGGTTTGATTTTCAATTAGATAGCGAAGTTTTTGTGCATTTCCTTCACCACCAAGAATATTTAAATCTTGGCGCGCAAGCTCGATCGCTCGCTCAAAAACCTCAATATGTTCGATGATATAGTGATAAAACTCATCCGCTGCATAGTGATATTGATCACTTAATTGCTTTTTTGCGCGCTCATCGATCGTCAGACCAACCTCAGGAATGACCGGAGTAAATGGCTCGGCATTCTCTGAGAAATAGTTAAAGATTTTATCTAGCTCATCTACGCCAAGAATATCATGGAACTCTTTTAGGCGTTGTTCTTCTGTATGAGTGATGATGAACTTTAAGCTATATAAAACTTCTTCAACATCTTTAAGAGTCATGTCAAGCAGGTTACCAATACGGCTTGGTAAGCTCTTTAGAAACCAAATATGTGCCACTGGAGCGGCCAGATCAATATGTCCTAAACGTTGACGACGTACCTTAGAAGAAATGACTTCTACCTTACATCGGTCGCAAGTCTGACGACGAAACTTTAATTTTTTATAGCGACCACATAGGCATTCATAATCCTTAGTCGGTCCAAAGATCTTTGCACAAAACAAGCCCTCAGGCTCAGGCTTGAATGTACGGTAGTTAATCGTCTCAGGCTTTCGAATCTCGCCCCATGACCAACCGCCCTCTTTCACTGATGTTCGAATCAAATCTGGATTCGCGAGGGACACTCGTAAAGCACCAAAATTTGAATTATCTTGTTGCGGATCGGGGAGAATATCGAAGATCGTGTTCATGCCAGCTCCATCGCACCTAAATAGGTTATCTAGTTGTTTTTTCTTAGCTTACTTTTCAAAAGGCAAAAGTCGCCCCTACCCATTATTCACAGGCTAAGTTATACTAAGGGAAGATGTCATATACTCTAGATAATGAAACTTGCCAAGCAATATTTTCAAAGTTTAGAAGGATTTGTGTTACAAGCCTTCTTGATCATCATGAATGATAGCGATTATCCTTCGAGTTCACCCCTTTGCCAAGCGTAAGCTAAGCTAGACAGCAAGCCTACTCCAAAGCCGGTGCCCCGATCTTGGATAAACGCTGGACCTGCGATATCAACATGCAACCATTTGCCAGCATAATCTCCTAAGTGGGACTCGACAAAGTGCCCAGCGCAAGAGCTTTGGGCATTCATTCGATCTTTCACAGAGTTTTTCATATCAGCAACGGCACTTTTAAATTCGGCTTGGAAGAATTCCGGACAGTAGGGTAATGGGTGAACTAAATCACCGCTATGCATACCGGCTTCAACTGCTGCTTCCTCTAGTTCAGCATCATTGCACACCAAAGCACCAAAGCTTCTGCCGGTCGCAACGAGTTGAGCACCGGTCAAAGTGGCCATGTCAACAATGACCACGGGTGAAAGATGCTGATGGGCATAGGCCACACCATCACCAAGAATGAGTCGTCCCTCGGCATCTGTATTGTTAATTTCTACAGTTTTACCCGAATATAATGTGATAATATCATCATTGCGTAAGGCTTCTGGGCCAATGGCATTTTCAGCCAAACACAGAACGGCACACAAATCTTGTGCAACTCCATGAGCTGCGGCCACTTCAAAGGCGGCTAAAACGCCTGCTGCTCCCCCCATATCCATCTTCATGCCATTCATGGTGCCTTTGGGCTTTAATGATAGCCCACCGGTATCATAGACAACCCCCTTGCCAACCCATACCATATTGGGGGCATCAGCTGAACTTTTAGGGCCTCTAAGAACAACCAAAGCTGGTGGATGCTTGGCGGCCATACCAACCCCCCAAAGTCCACCTGCGCCCATATGTAAGAGTTGCTCACCCTCAAAAATGTCAATGTCAACATTATAGCGTACTGCGATTTCTCGAGCGGCCTCAATAAACTCTGGAACATGAAACTCTGCCGGTGGTGCATCTACCCATTCGGCGGCATGACTTACCCCATCAATCAGAGCATTCAAGCGCTCTATCTGCTGCTCATCGCTTAATCCATAGATGGATAGATCTACCAAAGAACGCTTTTGTTCACTACTTTTTCGAGAATATCTTGGAAAGGCCCGACAGGCAGCAATCACTAATGGGTCATGATGCTCTGTATCGCTTGGACACAAAAGAAGAGCGGTTCGCTCGCTTGCTTTAGCTGCACTACGGATCTGCTTGGTGACAAGATCTGGTCGCTCTGGGTGGTTCATTCTTGAACATTTACTTGTGATCACAGCCAAAGTGACTTTAATGCTCTGTCCCTCATGCTGACAGAAGCTTGATACAAGCTCTCCGGCTTCAGGCTTTTTAATCGAAGACCACGCTGGAGTAAGATCGAGAGAACTTGTTTCAATAAAGCTTTGGATCGAGTCATATTGACCGACGACCACTAAGTGCTCATATCCTGCCCAAGTCTTAGGGATAGCTTGTAATTTAATTCTTTGTGGAGAGGGTTGATAATAAGACATGTAATATCCATTTAATCATTGATGGGAGCTGTCATCGTTACACAGGCTAAATAACAAACGATTCGACCTATAACGATACGATCTAGCTAAGTGTTACAGTAAAATTAATAAATATAATGATGGCCGAGTGGAACAGAGTCGCTTGCATAGTACAAGTAAGATCTCAAATCTGATCCTACAAGTCAGTAAGATTCAGCAAGTAAGATGTGCTTACCTGCATAATCTAAACCTACGTCTTAACTCAATGAATCACGCCACTTGATATTACACCCTAAACTAGGGCGTTGTTCAATCGCTTCATCCACTGAACCTGTACTTAATAAAGACTCGCAGGCAGCCCTTAAAGAGTCTCCGCTTACCGGGATTTGATTACCGGGCCGACTATCATCAAACTGTCCACGATAAACAAGACGGTTTTGAGCATCATATAAGAAAAAGTCAGGCGTACAGGCCGCAGTAAAGGCGCGCGCAACCTCTTGGCTTTCATCATATAAATACGGAAATAGATAGCCCGCTTTTTGGCGTTCAAGCTTCATTTCTTTGGGACCATCCATAGGATAGTTTTCCACATCGTTGGAAGAAATGGCAACCACGCTTAATCCGCGATCTTGCATCTCATTGCCAAATGTAGCCAAAACCTCGCGTAAATGAATCACAAAGGGACAGTGATTACACATAAAAATCACCAAAGTTCCTTGTCCACTCAAATCACGCTCAGTGCTAAACAGAGTTCCCTCTGTATCAGGAAGCTCAAAACTTGGCATCAGCGTGCCGAGATCTTGCATTGTGGAAGGCGTACGCGCCACTTAGCGCTCCTTAAGCTTAGCGGTAATCTGAGGCACTACGTCAAAGAGATCAGCCACAAGACCATAGTCAGCAACCTGGAAAATAGGCGCTTCCGGATCTTTATTGATCGCAACAATTGTCTTTGAGCCCTTCATACCGGCCAAGTGCTGAATGGCACCACTAATCCCAACAGCAATGTAAAGGTTTGGTGCAACCACTTTACCGGTTTGACCGACCTGCCAGTCGTTTGGTACCCAACCCAAGTCGACAACCGCACGACTTGCACCGATGGCCGCATTGAGTTCATCCGCAAGAGGAGCAACGATCTTATCAAAGTTTTCACCCTCTTTAAGACCGCGACCACCAGAAACAACCGCATCGGCATCAGTGAGGGCCGGACGATCAGACTTAACCGCATCGATCCCAACATAGCGCATACGAATGCTACTTGCATCGATACCTGCTGAAATACTCTCTACTGCACTTGCACCACCAGTACTCTCGGCAGCATCAAACTCAGTTGTACGAACGGTAAGGACTTGAACATCGGTATTGATCTTCACTCGACCAATGATGTTACCGGCCCACATTGGACGCACATAGATTAAACCGGATGCATCTCCTTCAATCCCAATAACATCGCTGGCCATACCCGCATCAAGACGAGCGGCAACACGAGGCGTGCAGTCTTTACCCTTAGCGGTAGATGCAACAACAACAAAGCTTGCTCCGGATGCTTCAACCGCCTTGTGGAACCCTTGTGCATAAGCTTGGGCTGTATACCCTTCAAAAGCAGCATCCTCAACTTGATATACTGTACCTGCACCATAGGTCGTCAGTGCTGAAGCGACGGAACTAATACCATGGCCAACGACAGCAATATCAAAACCACCGCCTACTTTTTCTGCAAGTTGCTTTGCTGCTGTAATCGCATTGAGAGAGGCTTTAACAACGCTACCCTCTGAGTGCTCAGCAAGGACAATAATCTTACTCATAATAATACCTTCTTAATTGATTTAGTATGTTTGACTGAACCCTGTAGCTCAGATGACCTTAGCTTCGTTGGCAAGCTTTTCCATAAGTTCTTCAACGCTAGCGACCATTTGGCCAGCTTGACGCTCAGAAGGAAGGCTATAGCCAATCACTTCTACCTTTGGTTCCCCGAGTTCAACATCAAGATCATCGGGTTCCATAGTGTCAAAAGGCTTACGTTTAGCCTTCATAATATTGGGTAGAGTGGCATAGCGAGGCTCGTTAAGACGTAAATCAGTGGTGATGACTGCGGGTAAGCTAAGTGATACGGTTTCAACACCACCATCAACTTCGCGTTGTACTGTCATTTCACCATTGCCCTGTGGCTCGACCTTATAAGCAAAAGTTGCTTGTGGCCAACCCAAGTACTCAGCCATCAACTGGCCCACCTGATTGCTGTCGCCATCAACCGCCTGCTTACCCAAAAGAACCAAGTCAATTTCTTCTTCTTCACAGACTTTAACAAGAAGCTTGGCAACATAGTCTGAATCAAGCTCAGATTCTTCACATTCGATCAAAATCCCTTTGTTTGCACCCATTGCTAGGGCTTGGCGGACTTGTTGAGTCGCTTCATCATCACCGATGGCAACAACGACGATCTCGCAATCATCATCGGATGCATCAGCAATGCGAATTGCTTCTTCAACCGCAATTTCACAAAAAGGATTCATCTTAAAATCAACATTATCAAAGTTGATGCCTGTACCATCGCTGGTAGGAAGTACTTTTGAGTCCCAATCTGTGACTCGTTTTGCAGTGACCAAAATCTTCATATAATCTCCTCAATGGATGATCGGTTAACTGTCAATATACTGCTGTGTATTTTGTATATGTTGTGAATAGAAATAGATTAATTATCATTAAAGCTTGGGCGGACTGATCAGGGAATTTAATCAGGTACTCGAGCCAAAGCAACCTTGGGCACATAACGCCCATAATTCATCACTTAGACGCTCTAAGGAGTGCTGAGGTCGCTTGCTACTTACCCAATACAAGCTCAATTCATCTAATGCCCCAAAAATGATTCGGCGAGTTAATAAAGGATCAAAACTTTGATTAATTTCGCCTCGCTCTTGACCATAGGAAATGATATCGCCCAAAAGCCCTAAGTAAGCTCCAAACTGTGGTGCTTTGTATTCGCGCATAAACTTAGCACTCTGTCTAAGTTCAACAGTCATCACCTCGGCTAAAGCAGGCCGCTCAGCAACCATTTTGAGATGAAGTTGGATAAAGCATTTGATTCGCTCTTGAGCAC
The DNA here is from genome assembly GCA_937146725.1 of uncultured Myxococcales bacterium. Classification (GTDB taxonomy): domain Bacteria; phylum Myxococcota_A; class Bradymonadia; order UBA7976; family VGTA01; genus CAKZRU01. The sequence goes on along the minus strand of CAKZRU010000182.1, from coordinate 43,027 downwards.
TGTCAAAGCGGTTTACTTCCAAGCGAAAGGTATCGACGATTACTTCCATCTTTTCTTCAAACAAAGAGATTAGCAGATCATCCTTGCTTTTGAAATACAGATAGATTGTCCCATCAGCAACGCCTGCTTGACGAGCAACATCACTGACACGCGCATGATGAAAGCCTCTTTCAGCAAAGGTATCAATGGCCGCTTCCAAAATGGCTGAGCGTCGCTCACCTCGCTGTGGCTTTTCTCGCTGACTTTTTTCTGGGAGGGTCGAGCTTACATTCGACTTAGATGTACCCATGAATCCTCATCATGTATGAATAGATAAACAGCTCCATTGACTCGTACTTTGAACCAAAGCGCGAGCGCTACTGTTATTTACGAATGATCAAGTAAAGTAAAAACTGAATGACTATTCATTCAGTTATTGAGAAGCTAAACATTAAGCCCAATACTGTCAAGCGACTTTCATGAGAAGTTTTCAAAAAACTAAGGCTCTTAGCGTTGCTAAAAGCCTTATTTCATTTTTAGACCCTTGGGATTATTCCCCCAAAGCTCTGGTCATCTATCAAGTAAGAGCAGCAAGATTTATTGAACCTTAGCCTCTTAGCTTGATCTATGTATTGTTTACGTGCTGATCCTACTCAAGGGGATCGCGACGGAACAATTGGTTGATAACAACTTGGTTATTATTGTCAACAAGACCGGTTTGCTCATAAAGAGATGATAGACCATCACAGTCTAGATCACCCTCGGCACGAGCGGTAAAGAAAGCTGCCTGACCGGTACCTTGAGTTGCAAATTGATAGCGGAAAAGGAAGGGCTTCGACACTGAGAATTGAAGACTCTGCCAAGTTGCATTACCAAAGGTTTGTGCGTCATTAAACTGAGTTGGGTCATGCTTAAGAGGTGCATTATTAGCACAAGCAAAGTTTGCTGGAGTAGGACCAAAAGAAGTTGGGAACTGCTTTGGAATAAGTGCACCCTGGCGGTTGGTCATTTCAGCGAGATAGTAAGCACGTGCACCATCTGCAACTTTAGAAACATTTTGAGTTGCTTCGGCAGTCTTCGCACGAATTTGATACTTCATGAGCTCAGGACCAGCAACAACTGCAAGAATGCCGATGATGGTGACAACGATCATCAGCTCGATCAAGGTAAAGCCTTTATTTTGATTACGCATCGATATACTCCTCTGATGGCGTGTGGGCTTGGGGATAAAAAAAGATTGCATGAGTTTTGACTGTAAACAAGAGTTAAATCTTAAACTTTTTTAACACTTTGCTTTCCAATTAAACTAATTAAATGAAAGAAATGGACAAGTCTGCTCGACTTATTCATTGAGATTAGAGGTATATACCTCGCTACGGATGGAGGTAATTTCAAACAGAGAGGTTGTCCCATCTCCATTAAAGTCACCTCGAGCTTGCGCTTGAAACCATGGACCACTAGGACGGGGGCGAAAGATATTTGCCGGAGCACGAGCGGGATCATCGCTCGCTCTGACTCTATATTTGAACCAAACCGGACCTTCTGGTCTTACACCTAAGGTTTGCCAAACGGGGTCTTGAGCAATCTCACCCCAATCTGCACGGCTTTCCACTGCAAAAGGCCCAAGAGGCCATTCGGCCCAATTATCAGTACCCGCATACTGTCCAAAAGCTTGATAATAAGTATTTTGAGCAGCACGAATCGCGCCTAAAAATTGATAAGCCTCTGCATTGCGAGCTTGATACACAAGCTTTTTGTATCCGGTCACACCCAAGGTCGTCAAGATAGACAAGATCACAACCACAACCATCATCTCAATCAAGGTCATCCCTTTTTGAGATTGGCCAACAAAAGCCTGATTGCTTGGTGAAGTTTTTTTGAGAACGCGCATTGGCATACCTATGAATACAAATAAGTTATAAAACCTTAATAACTATTAACAAATACTGTGCCAATTATAACAAAAACGTGTGCTGATGTTAACTTAAAGTGGATTTTCATAATAATTAAGGGCTCTTAAGCTTTTTAAAATGATCAGCACCACTCTTTAGTATGATTCTGTGGCTCAAGAATAAAGCCTCTCACTTCTCATCATTGAGACAAAAATTGTCAGATCAATATCTAGGTGACAATTTTTGTCAGGTTAGAGAACACCAAAAGTGACAAATTTTGTCAGTCAGTTAATGTAGTTTTCTCTTTTTCCAACCTCTACCCTCAAACCTAATGATCAATATTAAGCTTCTTAAGTCGATAACGTAATGATCTAAAGGTCAATCCTAAATACTTTGCCGTTTCTGTACGATTACCCGAACAGCGATCCAAAGCTTCTTTAATCAGCCCTTTTTCTAGATCTTCGAGACAGCGTTCCATCGACCATGTACTGTTCTCAGTTGACACTCCATATTGATCATCTAGCTCTTGGATCAGTAGGGCTAGGGCTGAAAGATTATCTGTTAACTCTTTTGAGTCTTGATTGAGAACTGAGTCTTGATGAGCAAAGGTATCAGATGTTATCTGACTGTGATTCGATTGCGATTCTTGAAAAGACTGACTTTGAGATTCATTCGGATCAGCAATCTTCATGATAAAGTTTGTGGTACTCTCCCACAAAAAATCTTTAGCGCTTAATTCTTCACTGGTTGCTAAAGTCACTGCTCTTTCTACAAGATTTTTTAACTCTCGGACATTTCCGGGAAAGGAGGATTGGGTTAAAGCACTCATCACCATCGGATTTACCCGCTTCACCACTTTTCCAAATTCCAAAGCATAATACTTAATAAAATGATCTATGAGTAAGGGAATGTCTGAGGGGCGTTCTCGCAAAGGAGGAAGATGAATGGGAATGACATTAAGACGGTAATACAGATCTTCCCTAAACCGACCCGCACTGACATCTTCAAGTAAAGGGCGATTGGTTGCTGCAAGAATCCTAAGATTAATTTCTTCTTCTTCAAGACTGCCCACTGCCATCACCTTTTGCTCTTGTAAAGCTCTTAAGACTTTGGCCTGCATCGCTAAAGGCATTTCCCCAATCTCATCCAAAAACAAGGTGCCTTGATGTGCGGCTTGAAAAAGCCCTTGTCGATGCTCTAACGCACCGGTGAATGAGCCTTTACGATGCCCAAATAAGGTGCTTTCTAGCAGATGTTCTGGCAAGGCGGCGCAGTTGAGTGCGATAAAGGGCCCAGAAGCACGATTGCTTTGCTTATGTATCGCTTGGGCCACCATTTCTTTCCCCGTACCACTTTCTCCCATAATAAGCACCGGTGTTTTGGCGGGTGCAACCCTTTCAATTAAGGTGAAGATATGACGCATAGAAGCCGAACGTCCAATCAAACCTTCAAAGCGCTCTCGTTCTTTAATTGTTTCTTTGAGCTGACGATTTTCTTGTTTCAGATCATAATGTTCTAAGGCTCGGTTTAAAGTCACTCGCAATGATTCGAGTTGAAAGGGCTTCACCATATAATCATGAGCACCTAGCTTCATCGCTTCCACTGCTGTTTCGGGACTGGCATAGGCGGTCATCATGATAATCAAAGCATCATGATTTTGCTTTTGCAGATACTCAAGTACCTTCATGCCACCCCCTCGTGGCATGCGTAAGTCGGACAGCACCAATGAAAAGTCAATTTGGGAGATTAGTTGACATGCTTCATCAGCATTGATGGCAATATGAACTTCAAAGCCTTCTTGTTCCAAAAAGATGCTGAGAACTTCCCGTAGGGAAAGCTCATCATCAGCAACAAGAACTTTGGGCTTTTCAGCGCGTTTTAAAGTCATTTGCTTCAAGTCGCTTACTGAGTCACCGGAGTCATATCACAACGCCGAATACATAATTTAAGTTCGCCCGCATTAGGGTCTTCTAGAGTTTCACATGAATAGCCTTGAGGGCAAGGATTAGGCTCTGCTTGACAGGGCTCAAAGCAAAAATCCCCCAAAGGATTTTCATCTTCATCTTGTAAAGATAAGCAACGTTGACCACCATCTCCACAGGAAGTTTCTGCATTCATAGGATCACACCCGGCTTCACAGTGTCTACCTTCTGCCATCACACACATATTTGTTTCTAAGTCGCATACCTGACCAAAGCTACATTGATAGTTACGAGAACAGCCACGAGGCCGACAGCGACCAGCAATACATTCTTTGCTTGCATCAAGGCAATCATCATCTACTTGACAGCCGGATACACAGGTCAAGTTATCAAGATTACAGTATGTTTCTGGCTCTAAACAATCTCGGCTACTTTGGCAACCTCCCGGTATTTGACAGCGCCCCTCCTCATTACAGACCGCACCCTCTGCACTACAGTCTGAGTCTGCCGTACACAATGGCGCACAACGTAGACCCTGACATACCAGCCCATCCGAGCAAGAAGTATCATCTACACAGCCGATCTGACATTGAGAGCGTTCATTACAGAAAAGACCCGCATCGCATTCTGCATCCCGTGTACACTCTGTTAGAGCCGTGCACTCACCTGACTCTGGTACGCAAAAGTCACCTTGTGTGCCTACTGTTTGGCATTGGTATCCGGGCCCTAAATTATCACAAGTCCCCTGTCCTACACATGCTCTTAAGCACACATTGCTTCCTCGATCTCCCACCGGAGAGCAAATATCATCACGACGTTCACAACTAGAGCTATCTGCGCAAGGTTGACAAGGCTTTACTCGCTCTTGGCACTGTCCCTTACAAGCATCGCAATATTCACTCACTTGACACTGCAAATCATTTTGGCAGGGATTACCACTTTGAGGTAAGCAACGCCCATTACAATCGCATAAGCTTCCCTCTAAGCATGTTCCACCAACGCCTCCTTCACATAATGCGATTGCAGTACAAAAGTTTTCGACACATGCCTCGCTGGGACTACAATCTTGATCCAAATTACAAGCGCTTCGACAAGACTGCTCACTCGCATCACACAAAGTACCTGCTGGACAGTCATTATCGCTCATGCATGATGCAATACCATTACCGGCCGTACTTTCACCACCATTCATATCAGCTAAGCCGGCAGTACTCTCACCCCCCGTCATTGCATTACCGGCAACCGCATTCCCATTTGTATTTCCTTCATCATCACAGGCATAAATACCTAGACTGAGTAAGAGTAATATAGAGAATAAGATGTTCAATTTAGGGATAAAGTGATGAATTGAATGAGATAACTCAAGTTTTTGCATAATTGTGATCTTTCACTGCTTTCTAATTCGGATTGACAAATGCATTCCCAAAACCTTTATTATTTTACTTTATAAGGCAGAGTAATCGTCTTATCTCCACCAGAGAAAGGTTCCATCTTTAGACCTTGAATCGCTCTAAAAACGCATTTCACTCCGGGGCCACTTCCATTGGCAAGTCTAGCATTTAAGAAGCGACCTGTCTGCTGAACTGTCATGGTCACTTTTAGAACCTCTTTATTGGGTGATCTTCTTGCTTCGGCTTCAATACATTTCATTAAACGAGAAGATCTTGTGGATAGAGTTTTATCAAAGGCCTGTCTTGAGAAACGAGATTTCTTGCTTCCTCTTTTATTAAAGTCAACAGTGCTTGCTTCCGCCGCCTCACGAGCTTCTTTAGCCATTGCTTTCGCATCTCTTAATGTTTCCAATCTGGCTTTTTTAGCACGTTTTATTCGGGCTTTCTCTCTTAGCTTAGCCTTGCTTTCCTTTAAGTATTCCAGGGCTTCCATCGTGGGTACTTGTGGCACCCATTGTTCAAGTTGTACATTGGCAGGTACCGGAAGCATTGCCGCTCTAATTTGTGGACCGTAGCTCACTCCAGCAAAACTGAGTGTGACTACCAAAGCGAGGCCGGCAATCAGAACAATTCGCCGGCGCAACTTCGCTTTTTGTTCTTGAATCACTCGTTGTCGCTTTCGTTCCAAGCGCTCTTTGGCCCATTGATTAAGAACATGATCCAAGGAGCTAAACTCACCTAAAGCAGCTCGCTGATCGGTTTCAATATCACAAATCTCGGTTTCTAAATTGATTTCTTCTCTAAACAGCTGGTGAGAAAGCTCATCGAGAGTATAAGGACCATAGTCAATTCCAGCCCGTACCACAATCCATCGCTGCCCACTTAAATCATCATCATAAGGTAAGCTAGGCTCAGGAGTTGAGGGTAAAAAGGCCAACATATCAGGATCATCCGCAGTGGCATACAAAGGAGAAGCCACCGGTTCTGCCATTGGTGGCATAACCGGCACCGGTGGTGTAGCGGGGATTTGAGGTGTATTAACCAGCCGACCATCTTCATTTTGGGCCAAAGACTGTTGAAATAAAGCTCGTTCCTCATCAAGTTCTTCCAAGTCAATCCCATGTAAGGTTTCAATTCGACTCTCAAATTGGCGATCTTGACCTTCGTTCACTAAGCTCGTTTTAACCGGAACTTCTTTTACAGATGCTTGCAACTCTTCTTGGGAAGACCCTTGTACGTTAGACTCGGTTTGTGGACTTTTAGTTTGGTTAAACTCGGTCAACATCTCATTCATAGCAGACATATCAACCGCAAGCTCAGACTCTCCACCTTCTGCGTCGGATGCCTGTTGAGCCAATGCTTCTTTTGCAAGTATATCTTGCTCAAAATAAACCAAAGGTTCCTCCTCAGCCTCTGCTGAGAAATCCGCAGGTGCCTGCAAGTTCTTACTTTCTCTTTCAGGTAAATCTGTAATGGAGACAGCTTTATCTGAAGAACTTGGCTGATAAGCGCTTGTTGGCATAGGAGTCAAAAAGATTGGAGACTCTATATCACTTGCGAAGGCCTCTTGCTCTGATGGCAACTGATCAAAAATCACGCTCACGCTTGGTTCAGCTGCGAGTATTTCATGATCAACTTGTGCCAATGGGATTTCGACAGTGGGAGGCATTTGGTTTAATGCGACTTCCTCTTCTTTTATACCCGACTCAGACAGCATATCAGACTCAGATAACAAGCCTTGTTCAATTGGGTTAGGCTCATCCTGACTGGTGCTTGTCTCGTAATGAATGATCTTTTGTAAGCGTTCTTGTAGCTGGGACAGATCCTTAGTTAACCCACCACTTTCAACTTGAGATTGGGCCGCATATTTAAGCTCACTCTTTAAGTCTTGTAAGGTAATTAAAGGATCGGTTGCGGTACAGGCTTCAATTAAATCTGGAAGCTGAGAAAAGGTTGGCGAAACCGACAACTCACGTAACCAGCCCTTGGTAAAGGGTCTTAGCTGAGTCATTTGAAACAACAATGCTCCCATTGCATAAAGATCTGGATACATTGGTACTGCTTCCCCTCTTAACTCTGGAATACAGCCTCTTGTCCAAGGATCTACTTCTTTGTTTTTTACCAAATATTGCCTGAGTGAGCCTAGCCCCATATCGGTCAAACGCACGCGGGGCTTACTCTGATTTTGTATCATAATAATATTTGGTCTTAGTAAGCCATGTTCACTAATATCTATTTCTTGAGCCTTGAGGGCCTCAAGCGCTTGAATCATTTCGATCAGTAAAGAACAAAGGCCTCTTTGCTTAAAAGGACGATGGCTCTGTGAGCGATGATTTAAATGATCTGTTAAGGGTCGTCCTTCAATTTTTTGACGTACTAAATAACCATCTATGCCCTGCTTACCAATCCCATAAGTCGATGCAAAGCTCTTGAGTTTTAGCTGTTTGACATCATGGATGTGAGCTCTTAACTCTAACAATTTTTGAGTGTCCTCATTAGAAAGATTAATGATTAAACACTCTACATCACGTTGGCTTTGCTCATCTCTAGCACTGTAAACAACACCTGCAAAATCACGTCGGATCACCTGTTGAACTTCAAAACGTCCTCCGATCATTGCACCGGATGATAATATCGCTGAGGCTGATTCATTGCTCGCTTGATTAGATGATGTATAAGTCAACTCTAGTACCTCTAAGGAAGAATATGATTGGGTGATAAAAGACGAGCATTGAGTAAGTCCACTCGCCAAGTGCCCTCTTCTAAGACTATAGGGATTAGCCAAGACTGAGAAGCGTAAACTGTATGTATTAACCGATGCTTATCGCTCAATCCCTTTTGAGAGTCGGTGTAAAGAGTAGCTTGACCTGCAAAAGGAGATTCAAACGCCCAATCCAATTCTAATTCGAACTGTGCTGGCGCAGAGTCATCTTCGAGTTCACGATTAAGACTCTTGTTCAAACGCTTTTTACTTTCTTTCGCAAGTATATTCCACAAAGAATTGCTTTTCCCCATACTTAAATAAGAGATCGCCGTTCGATAAGCATTTACTGCTGGGTCTTCACGTGGTGGAGCACAGGAGACTAAAAAAATATATACGAAGAGAATGAGTGATTTACTTGATAAATGTTTCACAATTTGCTTCCAAGTTTAGACTTGAATTGAGCTTCGGTCTTGCATCTGATAGAGACACAAAGAGAACGGCTCAATCAATTCGTCAATGCTTTGATTTAGATCATCAAATAATAGTCGTGAGTCAAGTGGCTGTCATCACTTTAATAATAAGGATTACTCTTTATGTATCGCTTCGCTAAAAAACTTCCACTATTTTTACTCTCTTTGCTATTTATTTTTGCCTGTCAAGACACTCGAGACCCACAAACCCCAGAGGGGGCCCTTAAACTCTTTGGCTTGGCTTTAGAACAAGGTGATCAAGCCTTAACCAAGGCCTCACTCAGTGCTAAAACAAGTGAATTATTAAATGATATTCTAAAATCCATACAAAAGATTGACGAAGGGATCAAAGCTTATCCAAGCCCAAAAGCAAAACTTTGGGCACGCCAAGAAGCTTTGGGGCCACTGTTAAGTCAACTAAAATTACCAAGTAATGAAACTCGTCTGTGGGAACTTTTGGTGGGTGAAAAGCTCAAATGGGCTCAATCACAAGATCAGGGTACAGTGGAACAAGGAGTGAGTATTAGACGTGTCCTATCCGGAAGTCCCGAAGAACAAGAAATGACTATATTAACTCGCTCTGACAATCCTATTTCTTTACGCAAAGAAGGGCTTCGATGGGTCATCGTAAGTTTTGAAAAGCCTTTGCAATCCATAAAGGATAATCTAAGTCAATCTTTACAAATCCTTGAGCCCAACCGAAAAGAATGGCTGAGAAGACAAAAGTTAAATCTTAACCTTCCTCAAGCAGATTCATCTATAAAGACCAAATAAGTCCTAGGTTCGATAATAAGCATCAAGCTAAGCCGAATCAAACCTAAATAACTAAAAACATTAGCTTTAACGAGAATCAGTCACCAGGTGAGCAAAACGTTTTTTTGGTGGTGATTCAGCCTTTTCAAAGACGATACAAATTGTAGATCTTAAGAGTTTATCTGCAATTACATGGATTAAGATGTAGAAATCTGTTGAGTTTTCTCCATTTTTTCGTACACTGCGCCAACTTTCAAAGATTCTCTATAGTGTTTTCACATACAGTTCGACAGGAGATCCCTATGATCACTGATCTAAATCGCGTCCGTAATATCGGAATCAGCGCGCACATCGACTCAGGTAAGACTACTCTAACTGAGCGCATTCTTTTCTACACCAATCGTATTCACGCAATCCACGAAGTTCGTGGTAAAGATGGCGTTGGCGCAAAGATGGACTCTATGGAGCTCGAAAAAGAGCGCGGTATTACCATCCAATCGGCAGCAACCTACTGCGAATGGAAAGATCACCATGTAAACATCATCGACACCCCGGGCCACGTTGACTTTACCGTTGAGGTAGAGCGTGCTCTACGTGTTCTTGATGGTGCCATTCTTGTTCTGTGCTCAGTAGCGGGTGTTCAAAGTCAGTCAATCACTGTTGACCGCCAAATGAAACGCTATAATGTACCTCGTGTTGCCTTTGTTAACAAGTGTGACCGCTCTGGTGCAAACCCATTTAAGGTCTGCGAGCAACTTCGTGACAAGCTCAAGCACAACGCTGTCATGATTCAGATCCCTATCGGACTTGAGGACAAGCATGTTGGTCACGTGGACTTGGTGACCATGCAAGCTCGCTACTTTGAGGGTGAGAACGGAAATGATATCCGTGAGACTGAGATTCCTGCCGATCTTGTTGATCAAGCAGCCGAGTATCGTGAGAAGCTCATCGATGCAATCTCAATGTTCGATGATGACATCGCAATGCTTTTCCTAGAGGGTGAAGAAATCCCTGTAGATATGCTCAAAAATGCGATTCGCCAAGCCACTCTTTCACTAGAGCTTACTCCAGTATTCTGTGGTAGTGCTTATAAGAATGTTGGTGTTCAAGCACTGCTTGACGGCGTGACATACTATCTACCTTGCCCAACTGATGTTGAAAACGTTGCGCTTGATCAAGAGAATGACGAGCAAGAAGTTGTTCTTAGCTCTGACAAAGATGAGTCACTTGTTTGTCTTGCTTTCAAACTTGAAGATGGTCGCTATGGCCAGTTGACTTATGTTCGTATCTATCGTGGTACCTTGACCAAGGGCGAGTTCATCCACAACCTTCGTAACAACCGAAAGGTTAAGGTTGGTCGCTTAGTGCGCATGCACTCAAATGACATGGAAGATATCGATGCAGCAGATGCTGGTGATATCGTAGCTCTCTTTGGTGTTGAATGTGCATCTGGCGATACCTTCACTGACGGTAAAAACAGCCTAGCGATGACCTCAATGCACATTCCTGAGCCGGTTATTAATCTTATGATTAAGCCTGTTGACAACAAAGCTCAAGTTAATATGGGTAAGGCGCTTGGTCGCTTTACTCGTGAGGACCCCACCTTCCGTTGCTATGTTGACGAAGAAAGTGGCGAGACCATCATCCAAGGTATGGGTGAGCTTCACCTTGAGGTGTATATCGAGCGCATGAAGCGTGAGTATAACGCTGAAGTTGAAACCGGTGCACCTCAGGTTGCTTATCGTGAGACCATTACTCGCCGTACCGACTTTGATTACACCCACAAGAAGCAAACTGGTGGTTCAGGTCAGTTTGGTCGTGTTGCAGGTTGGATGGAGCCTTGTGAAGAGGCAGAATTCGCATTTGAATCAAAAATCGTTGGTGGTGTGATTCCAAAAGAGTATATCCCTTCTTGTGAAAAGGGCTTCCGTTCACAAATGGGCAAGGGTCGTCTAATCGGCTTCCCCGTTGTAAACGTTAAGTTTGTCATCAACGATGGTAAGCAACACCCGGTTGACTCATCAGACATGGCGTTCCAATCTGCGGCTTCTGGCGCTTTCCGTAGCGCTTATGAGAGTGCTAAGCCTGCAATTCTTGAGCCGATCATGGCGGTAAGTGTTGAAGGTCCTGTTGAGTTCCAAGGAACTATGATCGGTTCATTGAACCAACGTCGTGGCATCATCACCAACACTACTGAAGAAGATGGTTTCTGCCGTATCGAAGCTGATGTACCTTTGGCTGAGATGTTTGCGTACTCAAACGTTCTTCGTTCAGGCACACAAGGTAAGGGTGAATTCTCAATGGAATTTGCTAAATATGCACAAGTTCCTTCAAGTGTTGCAGAAGATCTTCGTGAGAAGTACAAGGATCGCTAAGTCAAGTTCTTAGTCAATCCTTAATGCTTCGCTTGCTGCTCATCAATATGACCAAAGTCATTCTTTCTTTTTTATTATTGATGAGCGCCAGCCCTACTTGGGCACAAACCAGCATTGAAGCACCTCCCTTTGACTTTAATCCACTAATCGATCAAAGACCGATCACGCCCAAACGTGAACGAACTGTCGAGTGGACTCAAGGGGCTAGTGGTTTTAGAGTGGCTAGCTTTTTAGGCCTTTCCTTTGGTTCGGCCGCTAGTTATCTTTCGCCGAGAATTAGTAGCTTGGATGTGGGCACTTTTCCCTTATTTGGCTTATCGCTCGGCTCAAGGCTAGGCAGTGGACTCGATGATCATTGGGTTAAACGTTTAGAACTAAGCTTAAGTACAAGCTTAGGTTTTGGACGAACCTTTGAACTTGGTGACTATGATGATGCCATCGATATACACCTGCGCCCTATGCTTGCGCTTCATGTGTTGGAAGGCCAAAGCTGGGGCTTAGTCGCCTTGGGTGGCTTAAATGGCATTATGTTTGATGTTGAAGAAGGCGAAGTCAGTCAAGTTACCCTTGGTTCATACCTTGGTACAAGAGTTCGTTGGGTGATGAGTGATCTTGCCGAATTATATATCGAGTTTGGTTGGTCACATCTTTATGATTATCTTGCTTATGAGTATCGAGAACCTACCGAAGCCGAACTCGAAGATAATCCACTCATCGTAGAGATTAAAGAAAAGGGCAAGTGGTTTAACCATTATCAAGTGCTTTTAGGCCTGCAACTTTTAGGCTTTTAATCCATAGGATTAAGCTTATGTTGACTTATGTTGGCTTATTTAGGCCTTATACCACGATGCCCATTTGACTGAGTCTAATCCGGGTTTCATCTTGATTTTCGCCGCCCAAGATTACCTCTCCGGCAGGATTATAGTCGATATGGGCACCATTATTGAGCCATAAGATCTGCCCTCTCCCCTCATCATAAGAGTTTACCCGCCAAGGTGGAAGCCCAACTCTTTCTAACATTGTACCCAATACTTTAGGATTCAGCTCCTTGGCATCAATTAACTTAGCGTTAGATGATTCATCCTCTGCTTCATGACCTATACCGGCTCTTAAATCATCTGAGCTCAGCATTAGCTCGGGTTCATTTACCCCTTGTACTCCTTGTATTTCAGAATCGGCACCTAAAGACAGCTCTTGTATTTCTTGAGCCGGTGGCGCCTTAATGATCACACTGCTTGGGTCAATCGGTATTTCATCACTACTAAGCGCTTTAATATAACTTGGTTGACTCGCTTGACTTGGTTGACTCGCTTGACCAGCTTGGTCCTTGGCCAATAAGGTTTGCTCAAGCATAGAAGCTTGGCTTAAACTCGCTTCGGCCACCGGCGTTTTGACCTGACTTAAGTCGATCGCTTCTACACTCTGATTTGGCTCATACACTCGACCCTCTGAATGCTGTTCAGTAAGATCTGATCTTGCCAATACTCGTTCTGCTTCTTCGGACTTTAAAGAACGAGGCACAAAGCGTGGTGGTTCTGATAAAACCGGAGTTGCTTTTTTCTCTCCACCGCGGATCAAACGACCAGGACGCTGTCTCACCTGTGCTTGAATCGCCTTAATCATTTCTTCCTTATTCATCCCCGCAAAGGCTTGCTCCACTTCATCAAGAGTCGCATTTTCAATATCGATTTGAGGTGGATGATTAGGTGTTAATTCTTGCTTAAACTCCTCTGGCGCAAGTGAGGGCTGTGGTTGAAGTGTAGGCGGAAAGGCTGCCGGACTTGGAGCCGCTGAATCGGTTGCTCGTGGTAGGCTTCGCTGTGGTGCTGAGCGTTCTCTTTTTTCGGGCCGTACTCGCTCTGTGGGCGTGATGGGTGGTGCTGCACTTGCATAACGAGGGGCTTCTGAATACTGAGGCTCATGTGCACTTTGCTGCGCTTGGGCAAGCTCACTATCGCTTTCAATGAGCTCCCATAGATAAGCCATAGCTTCTAAAACCGCTTGGGCTTCTTGTCTTGGATCACTCATGTGTAAGGGCGTGGCAAGGGAAAAAACTCTTGAACTTTCAGCCCCATAACGAATGAGAGAAATCGCCGTATTGGCCTTACTAAAAGTCTGCTCTAAAGCCAAATCTGAACAACGTTGGGCAAGGAGAGCTCTAGTAGAAGCACTGGGCGACGATAGTGTATACACGATATGATCCCCACTGACTTGAGTCCAATGCCTCACATCGGCCACCTCTAAAATAATCCCACCTTGTAAGCTACTTGATCTCCATCTTAATCCGAGCAAACGATCTTCTTGGGGAGCGATTAACTCAAGCCAATTACTTTGCTTAAGCTCACCCTCTAACTCTCGGGATAGGATGCGATTGAGCTGAAGCCAGACTTGATTTAAATAAGTGTGAGCTTGCTGACGAGCCGACTCCAATAAGGCATGATGCCGAAGGTATCTTTTTGCTTCTGTATCAAGAGGCGTTGAAGAGGCATGATTCACGTTGACGATCCCTTTGGTTATCAATGGCTTGATATTTTATGTTAAATGTAATTGATCAAGCAGTATTAATCATAAAGTTACTCAAACATAAAATGACTCAATCATAAAGCGACTTAATCATCAATGATACACAAGCCTAAAGAGGGACACTTACAAACCAAAATCATAATTTGTAACTTTATGCTTTCACAAGTGAGCTCGCTTGTAATCACCACTCTGATCGGTTAAAAAGGATAAGTCTTAGTATAAAGTCCAAAGCTCAATGATCTTAGGCTTTAGATTTAAGAAAAGTTTCGCTAAGATTTTTTAACGTGTTCACATTTTTATCTATTGCCCCTTCATTTCTTTAAGGACATGCGCGTGCAACCTCAACCTTTTGGCTTATACACGCTAATTCATCGTATAAATGTTGGTGGCATGGCTGAGGTTTTTAAAGCCTGCTATTATGATAATGAGCAACCGGCTTTTGCGGCGATTAAAAGAATACTGCCACACTTGGCGCAAGACCGTTCTTTTATCGATATGTTCATTACCGAAGCACATACGGCCGGACGCTTGGTTCACCCTAATATTGCTCAGATTATTGAGCAGGGTGAAGAAGAGGGTGAATACTATATCTCAATGGAATATGTTTCCGGACGAGACTTGCTGTATTTAAGGCATCATTTACGAGAAAGAGGTATGTTTTTCCCTCCCGCCTTAGCAGCCTTTGTAATTATGAATGTGGCGTCAGCCTTAGACTATGCTCATCGCCTTTGTGATCATAATGGACAGCATCTAGAAATCATTCATCGCGATGTTTCACCACAAAACATTCTGATTTCCTATGATGGCGAGGTCAAGCTGATCGACTTTGGTATTGCCAAAGCAAAAGTGCGCACTCAAGAACATACTAGAGCCGGTGTATTAAAAGGTAAGTTTGGCTACATGGCCCCCGAACAAGTTAAGGGCTTACCGATCGATCATCGTACCGATATTTTTGCCTTGGGTACGGTTTTTTACGAGTTACTGACTAATCAACGCCTGTTTATGGGTGATAGCGATATTGAAACTTTGGAAATGGTCAGAGAGGCCCGAGTCATTCCACCAAGTAGCATCAATGAGTGGATTCCACCCCAACTTGACCAAATTATTCTTTTAGCTTTACAGCCAGATCCGCAACACCGCTTCCAATCGGCTGGAGATTTTGCTCAAGCCTTGCATTATTACCTGCAACAAGAAGCGCCGATGACGCATCACAACACGCTCAAAACATGGATGAGTCAAGAATTCTCGACCTTTATTGCTCATGAGAAGGCTCAAGATGCCTATCTAATGGAGCAGATGTACCAAAATATTGCTGATCAGCAAGAGGATATGGACTCAACCTCTTTAATTTCTGCCGATGCGATTGAAATGTTAAATCAATACACATCACAGCAATTACAAGCTCAAGTTGAGGTAGACCACGAAGACCCAACCGGCCCTCTTAGCCAACATGCCTCTTGGTCACAAGCAAATGAGCATACCGCCTCGGATACTACTCCGCCAAGTAACTTAAGTGATGAGCATGAACAACCGGCTACTCGGCAGGTCAGCGCCGATATGTTTCAAGGCCTTAATCAACCTCTGTATCCTAAAGCTCATACCCCCTATGCTTCGCCGGCCGACCTCAAACGAGATGAGTCGCTAGACGAGCAACATTTAGAGGAACTTTTTGAAGAGTCTTTTGATGATCATGATGAGAGTGAAGTCTCGGTGATCGAAGAAAACCTAGATCAGATTTTGGCGCATTCTTTAAGCCAAGGCCAAGCTTCACCTCTTCAAACGCCTTCTGCCCAATCTTTGCTTAATGCTAAGAGTTCACCCTTTGCTCAATCATCGGAAAGCAGTTCGCCACTCGTTTCTCAATCTCCAGCAAGCTTTCATTCATCTACCGCTAAAACACCGCATATACACGATGAGCCCACCCCGCCTCCGGCTTCTATTAATGACCGGATGACAACTCCACTTAATGAGCCGGTACGTTCCGCGCCAGCATTTTCGGCGCATGAACCAACGCCAATTCCTCAACGAAGCCCATTTATTAGTGATCGGGTGGCAATTCAACGCTCACAGCAAAAGCAGTCTAAAAAGGGGTTAGTTAAAGCACTTGTTGCAGTCGTTCTACTTGCTGTAATCGGTGGTGGAGCTTGGTTTGTTCTACAAGGGCCTACGGCTACCCCCATTCAAGTCACCATTGATCCCTTTCAAGATACAAGTGTTCAAATTGGTATCCAAGCCCCGATTCCCGGACAGGCTCAACAAAACCTAGCTTTATCAGATGGACAAAAACTTGTGGTGAGACATCCAGAACTGCCCACTTGGGAACGCGTCATTAAGCTCGATGACTTAACCCAAAGTCTCAAGATCGACTTAGAGGCCCAAGCCGAACATCATCAGGTTAATTTACGGTCTAATTCGGCGAATACCGAACTTTGGGTCTTGGGCAAGCTTCGAGGTAAGTTGCCCTACAAAGGCAAGCTACCCTTAAACCACCGGGGAGAAATTAATTTAACGTTTAAAGCACCCGGTAAAAGCGAGCTCTCAAAAACAGTAAAACCTAAATCCAAAACCAAAGCCATCTTCTACTACGCTCGTTTTTAAGTAAGCTCATCTTCTTGACTTACCCTTAATACTCTAGCGTAGTCTGATCCCTTTGAGGAGCATGATTATGCGATATTTTTTAATTAATCTGAGTTCTTACACTCGCTGTTTAGTACTGATTATTTTAAGCTTACTCTGTTTAAATCAGGAACTTTGGGCGCAAGCGGAAGAGTTTGGGGGAGAGATTCCTCCCGAAGAAAGTCAGTGCGAATCGCCCAATGTCTTACTGCTTCTCGATCGCTCTGGCTCCATGCTTGATGATAATAAATGGGGGCAGGCAACTCAGGCGATTTCAGAGGTATTTGTGCCCTATTTTGATACTCTTTCCTTTGGCTTAATGACTTTCCCTAATTCGGGATCCTGTGGAGTCACTGAGGGCACTTTAGCCATTCCAGTTGGTGAAACGGACGGGATTAACCTAAATGAAATCTATACGACCTCTGCTCCAAGTGATGAGGCTTTAACGCCTTTATCAGAGGCAATTCGTATTGGTCATGCAGAATTAGCTCAGATACAAACTCCTCAGCGTCGTGGCTATATGATTTTGCTCACCGATGGGATTGAAACCTGTGCGCCAGAAGCCCTAGAAGATAGCGCCCCAATCGCTTCAGCGCAAAGAGCTGCAAACGAAGGCTTTAAAACATATGTCATTGGCTTTGGCTCACTTGTTAAACGAAGTACCTTACGAGAAATGGCTCGAGTAGGAGGCACCGAACAAGAAAGACTCGTGAGTGATCAAAGTCAGCTTGCTGAGACTTTACAAGCTATTATCGACAGTGCGACCACTGAAATCTGTGATCGCTTAGACAATGATTGTGATGGCTATATTGACGAAGGGATTACCTGTGAAAGCGCTTGTGATGCCTACAGCAATGACTGCCCCTGTAATAACGATCTAGATTGTGGCGAAGGTGAAAGCTGTGTAAACCGACTTTGTGAACCACCCGCTTGCAACCGAATTTGTGATAATGGGTATATATGCCGTGGAGATCAATGTATTGCCGAAACTATGATGAATAACGAAGGTACAGAAACAAATAGTGGAAGTGGAAGTTTTACTCCGCCAGTCACCCAAACAATGCCTGATACCACAGAAATCAATAGCGATAGTGTTACAGGGAGCGGAAGTAGCTGTGAACAACACCATTCATATTCCTATTTTGCCTTGTTGTTATGCTTGTTGGCCCTGACTCGCCCACGCTTTCTAAAACTTAGTCAAGGTAAGTAAAAAAGTAATGATGACTGACTCTCAATCTCGTTTAACCGACACTCAAATCCTATTTGTACAAGACTTTGTTAGTAAGCAGCTTGAGCAAACATCTAGCACTGTTTTACCAAGGAATAAGCAGATCCAAACCTGTGCTCAACTCTTTGCAGAGGGGGCCACAATTCCTTTTATTGCTCGCTATCGAAAAGAGCGTACAGAAGGTCTAGATGAGGTACAGTTAAGAGCGATCGATCTTGCTTTAAAGAGTCTTGAAGCCTTGGAAACTCGCCGCACAAGTATGATCAAGCGCTTGCAAGAAAGACTGCAAGAAGGGCATCCGGTACCCAATAGCGTTTTTGAAGCAATCAAAACAGCACAATCCTTATCCTTGCTTGAAGAACTATATGCACCCTATAAAAGCAAGCGTATCACCAAGGCTGATCAAGCTCGCAACGCTGGTTTAGCTGTCCTGATTGAGCTGGTGATTCATCAGCAAGATTGGCAAAAAAAAGCTCAAGGCTTAATCAGTAAAGCTTATCCAACGCTTAAGGCAGTTAAAGCTGGTCTGATCGAATTATTGGCCGATCGCTTAGCTTCTATGCCCGAAGCGCGTAGTCGCTGTATGGATATTCTTAAGATCCATTTGGAGATCCATACCAAGCGTAAAAGAGGTGTTGAGCCCGAAAGTTTATATGTTGACTATTATGGGTTTTCTAACAAACTACGCTATTTAAAAGCGCATCAAACATTGGCGATTCGCCGTGGGGAAAAGGCTGGTATCCTCAGCTTAAAATTCCAAGCTGATGATGAACGATTACGAGCTTGGCTTTTAAAAGCCTTATGCCCAAGTTTGGGTCGACAGCCTCGTCATGCTTATCTTGATCTATTGACTCAAGCGATGACCCAAGCTTATGAACAACGCTTATTACCAAGCGTGGCGCGAGCTTTGTGGAATGACTCACTTAAAGAGGCCGAAGAACGAAGTGCGAATGTATTTTCGCAGAACCTTAAATCGCTTTTACTCTCTCCGCCCTTGCTAAAGCACAGGATTTTGGGCCTAGATCCTGGTTTACGCACCGGCTGTAAGCTCGCCATTATTGATGAGCAAGGTGCTTTACTAAAGGTAAGCCTTTGTTATACACACGATCAACGAAAGCAAGAAGCACCGCATATCATCGCCAAATTGATTGACCAATATTTAGTCAAAGCGATTGCCATTGGAAATGGAACAGGAAGTCATGAGGCCGAAAAGGTAGTGGTTGAAGCCTTGGGCATATGTCGTCAATCCGCACAATATACTGTGGTTGATGAGGCGGGTGCGAGCGTATATTCTGCCTCTGAACTAGCTCGGCAAGAATTACCCAAGCTCGATGTTAGCGAACGCGGTGCTGTGAGTATCGCCAGACGCTTACAAGACCCCTTGGCAGAACTTATCAAAATCGATCCACAAAGCGTAGGTGTGGGGATGTATCAGCATGACTTAAGCGAGACTGTGCTTAAAGAGCGCTTGGCCGGTGTTATTATTGATGCGGTTTCAAGCGTGGGAGCCGACTTAAATACAGCCTCAACTCAACTTTTAAGTCACATTGCCGGCTTAGGACCTAGTTTAGCTCAAAGAATTGTCGAGCATCGGCAGCAAAATGGTGCCTTTTCCAATCGTAAAGCTCTGCTCAAAGTCAAAGGGCTTGGGGCTAAAACCTTTGAGCAATGTGCTGGTTTTTTAAGAATCTATGGTGGAGATAACCCCTTGGATGAAACCGCTGTACACCCAGAAGGCTATCGCTTTGTCACCGATTTGCTTAAGCAATTCAAATTACAACGTCCCGGAAAAGAACTCGCCAAATATTTACAAGCTGAAAAGGCAAGCGTTCAAAGCCTTGCCGAACAATATAAAGTTGGTCGTTTAACTCTTCAAGATCGACTAGATGCCCTTTTGCAATCCGGCCGAGACCCTCGAGAAGAGCTTCCTCCTCCATTATTGCGTTCTAAGGCGCTTTCTTTATTGGAACTTGAAAGTGGCATGATCCTGCAGGGTAAAGTAAGAAATGTTGTTGATTTTGGTGCCTTTATTGACCTTGGTGTTAAAAGAGATGGCCTTGTTCACATATCGAGCATGCGTTCAAAAGTGGGTGGCGGACAACGTGTTAACCCATACAACATACTTAAAGTCGGTCAAACCGTAGAAGTTTGTATTCAACATATTGATCATCAAAGAGGTCGTATCAGTTTGGCTTTAAGTGAACCTTAAGCGCGCTTTAAAACTCATTCTTATAAGCCCCTCTAATTACGATCAACATCGCTTTTAAAAAGTATATCAAACTAAAAACTATACTGAGCTAATCTTAAAAATATAATTATTTTATGATAGTTTAGCTACCTCCCAATTCAAAGAGACATAAATTGATTAATCATCCTTATCTTTTTCAAATCTGCTTAACTATAGTTTTAAGTATGACTTCCAATGCATATGCACAATCAAGAAGCCATAGTAATTGGATTTTTGGCTCCGGCTGTACTCTGTCTTGGGATGCAAATAATCAGATCAGTACCGGAACAAACGCTCGTATTGATACCTTTGAGGGTGTAGCAACTTTTAGCGATCCGGTGAGTGGTGAGCTTATTCTTTATAGTGATGGACGCACAGCTTGGAATCGGTTTGACCAAGTGATTTCTTCTCAAAACTTAGGAGGTGATCCATCGGCGGCTCAATCAGCGATTATTGTGCCTGCGCCTGGACAGGCTGATCATTATTATATTTTTACCCAGCCACGCCTTACCGGAAGCATGCAATACTCGCTGTTTGATATGAGTGGCTCAGGTGTCCAAGTTGGGGCAACTCAGGTGGCCTCGAGTACAGGTTCATCCGGTGAAACGATTGGCGCAACTCCACATCGAAATGGCCGTGACTTTTGGGTAGTTACCGCTGATGGCATAGCCAACAACTTATTAGTGTTCTTATTAAGTCCGGACGGATTGAGTGGCCCAAGTGTGTATCCTCAAGATAATAATAGTCCTGTTCCTAATGGCTTAGGCCAAATTGTTTTTAGCTCAGACTCTCGTACCTTGGTCATCGCTGGTGGTGGTTTAAACTTATGGACTTTTAATAATGCTACCGGAGAGCCGAGCGCTCAAACGCCTTTAGCAGCCCCTGCGCCCTCTGTTTCAACAGTGGGTGGTGGCGTCAGCGTCTATGGTGCTGCTTTATCTCCCGATGATTCAAAGCTTTACATAGAGTTTTATCGACCCTCTCCCACGATTTACCAATATGATCTTGAGCAAAGCAATGCTCGTACTGAAATTGGTTATATGACCAGCTGTGGTTATGGGGGCGGTCTTTCTCTTGCGGTCGATGGAAAGATTTATGTGGGATGCTATAACTCAGGAAATCCACAACCTTATGTTGGTGTGATCAATAACCCAAACGATGAGGCCGCGTCTGTTGGCTTTGATCCACAGGGAGTCACCATGTCAGGGTGTATTGTTCACTATGGCCTACCGACTGCGATCTCAGCCTTTACCGAATTAGTGGCCGACTTAGATGATGATGAGGTGGCCGATGTCAACGACCCCGATAGTGATAATGATGGGATTTCGGATATTGATGAATTAGGTGGCGTAGATTTATCAGTAGACTCAAATCAAAATGGCGTTGCAGATTATGAGGATGCCTTTATACAAGACTGTGCCGATATTGCGCCTACCGATGGTTTTTGTGATACCCTCGACCCAAGCTTTGACTTTGATGGTGATGGTGTTGCCAATCACCTTGATATTGATAGTGATAATGATGGAATCACCGACTTGGTTGAATGCTTTGGACCCGACGCCTCTACGCTTGTAGACGCTGATAATGATGGTGTCTCTGCCCTAGTGGATGTCAATGATCAGGATCCTGAGATCACCGACTTTATTGCACCAAACTGTGATGAAGATGAAGATGGTGCCCTCAACTTATATGATTTAGATTCTGATAATGATGGCCACTTTGACCTGATCGAAGCCGGTGGTATTGATCAAAATCAAGATGGGCAAGTAGACCCAACCGGTCCCGAAGATCAAGACAGTGATGATGATGGCTTGTGGCGTGCTGCTGATGCTGATGAAGGAGGACAAGGCTTAATTCTCATCGATTCGGATGGTGATGGTGACTTTGATACACTTGAGCTGTGTGCTGATAGTCGTTTAACCGCTCCAGAAAGCTGTGATGATGGGGATGAGGTCAATGGAGATGGCTGTAATGCAAACTGCGAAGTTGAACTCGGCTGGTCTTGTGAGGGCGAACCTTCTTTTTGCCAAGAAACCTGTGGTGATGGCTTAATCGTTGGTAATGAGCAGTGTGATGATGGCAATCAAGTTGATGGGGATGGCTGCTCGGCTTTTTGTCGCATTGAAAACTATTGGGCCTGCCAAGGTGAGCCATCCAGCTGTGATGCAATCTGTGGTGATGCACATATTATTGGCAATGAAGCCTGCGATGATGGGAACACCAATACCGGAGACGGCTGCTCAGAGCTCTGCCAAATTGAAAGTGGCTGGGCCTGCCAAGGCTTTATTTCGAGCTGCAATCCCATTTGCGGTGATGGCAATCGACTTGCTGACGAGGCTTGTGATGATGGAAACTTAGCCGAAGGCGATGGCTGTGATGCAAGCTGCCAGATTGAGGCGGGCTGGTTCTGCCAAGAGGATAATGGTTCTTTACAGTCAAGTTGTGACTCGATTTGTGGCGATGGTTTACTCAGAGCTGAGGAAAGCTGTGATGATGGTAATGTACTAGAGGGTGATGGCTGTGATGCAAGCTGTCGTACCGAAGATGGGTGGCTTTGCCAAACTGATAATGCCGATAACGTATCTATTTGTGACAGTATCTGTGGTGATGGTCTGCTTAAAGGTGCAGAAAGCTGTGATGATGGGAATCTCATTGATGGCGATGGCTGTAATGCCTTGTGTAATGTTGAGTTTGGTTGGTTATGTGCAGAGTTTATAGGCTGTTCAAGCATTTGTGGAGATGGCTTTGTGATCGACCAAGAAGCCTGTGATGATGGAAATCTCAACGATGGTGATGGCTGTACTAAGGAATGTGAAATCGAAACGGGCTGGTTATGCGATGAAGCTGATCCTTCTGCATGTACAGCTGACTGTGGTGATGGTCGGATTCGTGGCCAAGAATCTTGTGATGACGGCAATCAATTTGATGGAGATGGCTGCTCGGCCCAATGCGAAATTGAAATTGGTTGGGCCTGTCCTTTACGAACAAGTTGCCAAGCGGTTTGTGGTGATGGAGAAATCTTAGGGGCTGAACAGTGTGATGATGGAAACCTAGTTGATGGCGATGGCTGTAATGCAAACTGTCAACTAGAAATCGGCTGGTTCTGTGATATGAGCCCCTCTAGCTGCCAAAGTATTTGTGGTGATGGTCAAGTCAGAGGTAATGAGAGCTGTGATGACAATAATCTTGATGATGGAGATGGCTGCTCGGCCCTTTGTGAGCTTGAAGAAGGTTGGCATTGTAATGGTGAACCCTCGGTTTGTGACTCACGCTGTGGTGACGGTTTGATTACCGGAAACGAAGCCTGTGATGATGGAAATCGCACCAATAATGATGGCTGTAATTCACTGTGCCAAATCGAAAATGGTTGGGTATGTGAAGGCCTGCCTTCAAGCTGTACAAGTCGCTGTGGAGATGGAGTCAAAGCAGATATGGAAGCCTGTGATGATGGAAACTTAGCTGATGGCGACGGTTGTTCTGCACTATGTGAAATCGAAACCGGTTGGTCTTGCGATGAAACCGGCACACGCTGTAATACCGTTTGTGGAGATGGCATCAAAAATGCTCAAGAAGCCTGTGACGATGGGAATTTAATCGATGGCGATGGCTGCTCTCGGGCTTGCCGAATCGAAACCGGCTGGCTGTGTGAGGGTGAGCCGTCACAATGCGCATCTGTATGTGGAGATGGCTTACTTTTGGGGGCAGAAACCTGCGATGATGGTAATGCAGAGTCCAATGATGGCTGTTCTGAGCTTTGTGAGCTTGAAGTTGGCTACCAATGTACTTATCCGGAAGCAGAAGCAGAAGCAGAAACAGACGCTATGCAATGCAATAGTATCTGTGGTGATGGCTTGACACGCAATGAAGCCTGTGACGATGGAAACTTAGTCGATGGTGATGGCTGCAGTCAAACTTGCCAAGTCGAGGAAGGCTTTGAATGTAACGGAGAACCCAGTGAGTGCAACAGTATGTACAGCCAAAGGTTTGCAGGTGGTAGTTATGGCGTTGCCAACTGCGATCAGTCTTCAAACCATCAGTCACTGTTGAGTCTACTGATGATTCTTTTGGTCAGTTTAGTCTACCGACGTTTTTCGGTTACCCATTAGCGACAGACATTTGTACAGTTGCCAGAAATATCCTCATTACCATCAATAAATACATAGCCGGCAAGATCAGTGTCATACATGGTACCGGCTGAGCGATAACATTCAAGACCTGCACTCCAGAAGATTGTTCCAGAGCTATGTTGCTGGGTGGTATACCAAAGCCCTCCAGTGAAATCGCAGCGAACTAACTTAGTGCCTACCGGAGTTGACACAACATAATGTTCATCGGTTCGTCCATCACAATCGTCATCCACTCCGTTATTGTTGTTATCATTGCTTGGATTACCTTCAACACAAGAGTCGGTGACTGAGCCATTGACACAAATTCGTGAGCCATTTCGGGCACAAGCACCGGTACCACAACTTGTTGAGCCTCCATTATAGTGCTCATCAAAACGACCATCACAGTCTTCATCACGTTGATCACAGTCGTTATCATTACCAACATTGGGTGAACAGGTATCTTGTACACTGCCATTAACACAAGTTTTTACACCGGTGCTAGCACAGGCTCCATTACCACAGGTACTATTCTGCACGCCATATCCCTCATCCACACTGCCGTCATTATCATCATCAAGGCCATTACAGTTTGTTTCTGGCGGAATTGCATCTTCATCAACCCGTCCATCACAGTCATTATCACGACCATCTTGAGTATTATCCGGACCGGTTGGACTACCGGGAGAACAGTTATAATTTAAACTACCATTTGAACAGGTTTTTGTTCCATCTCGGGCGCAAACACCACGTCCACAAGTGGTGTTACGTGTGCCATAATGCTCATCGGTCCGCCCATCGCAGTCGTCATCGCTGCCATTGCAGTTATTATCACTACTTGCATTGTTCGGATTAGGTGAGCAGTTTCCTCCGCCTTCTTGGCCATTCACACAAGAGCGGAAGCCACTTCCTTGACAGGCTCCATTACCGCAATAATAGACACCTCCTACAAAGCCTTCATCCAAACGACCATCACAGTCGTTATCTTGATTGTTACAGCTATTATCTGAGCCGGTATAAAAAGCAGGTGGATCACAAACATCTTGGATGCTTCCGTTCACGCAAGCAGTCATCCCCGGTTGTACGCATACTGAACCATAGGTACAGCTCGTTGCCACAGATACATAGGCTTCATCAATCCGTCCATCGCAATCTTGGTCAATCCCATCACATAAGCTGTCATTACCTTGCTGTGGAAGAGGAACACAGTTATTTTGCACCACACCATCCACGCATGATGAATTAGCCGTATTATAACACACGCCTGTTCCACATTCATCGACGACGGGTGGGTAGGACTCGTCAGAAATGGCATCGCAATCTTGATCAATTCCGTCACAGTCGGCATCGTTACCAGTAGGAAGCAAGGGCACACAGTTATGCGCTTCGATTCCGTCGGTACAGCTACTGCTACCCACTGTAATACATACGCCGTTACCACAACTTGTACGTTCAGAGCTATACCCTTCATCTATGCGTCCATCACAGTCATTATCAAGACCATCGCAGCTGCTTTCATTGGGATTTTGCACAGCTTGTGTTGTACAATCGATTGTATAAGTTCCCTCTACACAGCTTGAAATGCCTGTATTTGCACAAGTACCTAAACCACAAGTAAACGCTTGGGCGACAAAGCTTTCATCAATGTTGCCATCACAGTCATCATCACGTCCATCGCAATCACTATCATCACCGGTGGGCGAACGTTCTAAACAACGGTCACTTATTTCCCCGTCAATGCAACGGGTCATAGAGGTATCGGTACAAGCGCCTAGACCACAGCTTACCTCGACAGAAATATAGCTTTCATCAAGCTGGCCATCACAGTCATCATCTATGCCATCACAGCTTGCATCACTGAGGCCATTCAATGCTAATTCACAATCAAAGTTCGCTTGACCATTTTGACAGACTAAGGGCGCACTCACCGGACAGTCATATACGCCTGCTCCACTACATGGCATGGGTACACTGACAAAGCCCTCATCACTGCGTCCATCACAATCATTATCAAGGCCATCACAATCTGTATCGGTACCCGTTGGAGCCCCCGCAGTACATTCGTTAAGGATTTCACCCTCCACACAGCTTGTTCGTCCCGAGGTATAACAAGCTCCGACTCCACAAAAGATCACTTCACTTTCATAATCCTCATCAATGCGACTATCACAATCGTCATCAATTCCGTCACAGCTTGTATCATTTTCAGCGGGTTCATTAGGT
Organism: uncultured Myxococcales bacterium; assembly: GCA_937146725.1. Lineage (GTDB taxonomy): Bacteria > Myxococcota_A > Bradymonadia > UBA7976 > VGTA01 > CAKZRU01. Next base: position 16,618 of record CAKZRU010000182.1, on the reverse strand, counting down.
GTACATAACTCCTCAACAACACCATTGCGACAACGTAAAGAGCCTTCATAGCGACAAGCACCGATCCCACAGCTCACATTTTGACCAAGGTAGGACTCATCAGCCTGACCATCACAGTCTTGATCAACACCATCACAGTCGGCATCATTCCCTTGAAGCAAGCCAACTTGGCATTCGGTTATTTCTCTACCATCACGACAAAGAACAGCGCCCTGAGCTTGGCATACTCCTATCCCACAGGAAATCACTTGAGTGGTGTAGTTTTCATCAATATTGCCATCACAATCTTGATCAAGTCCATCACAGCTTGCATCATTGCGTGCTGCTTCTAAAGTCTCACAAGAGTCTAGAATACGCCCTTGATTACAGGTCACCACACCAGAGCTTACACAGGCACCAATCCCACAAGTACTTACATTGCTTTCAAAATCCTCATCCACCGCCCCATCACAGTCGGTATCGAGTCCATCGCAACTGTCTGGATCCGTATTGGCTGCTTCCGGTGTACAATCCTCTATCCATTCACCCTGCTCACAACGCATTTCACCATCAACTCTACAGGCTCCTTCACCACAGCTAATGGGCATGATCTGTCCTTCAGTACAGGCTCGGCCACTTGGTGCTAAGTATACTCTTTCTAAGACCGGACCAATTTGCACAGCCAATACATCATAGGTGCATTCACCTTCGGTATGTATCAGATTGCTCACATGAAAAAGATGATTATCGCTTAACACGCCACCATTGAAGGCCCAAGAATCTACATCGATTTTATGATCATTAAAGCTAGCACAAGCACTATTTGTTCCACTGGCTGAGTAATAAGCATACACCTGCCCTTCACTCAGTGAGAACCGATAATGCTCACGACTTGGCTCATCAATCACACACTGTTGGTAAATCATTTCACCAAAGTTAACATCTTCAGTGCTGAGAAATTGATCTTCACGAATCGTGATCAACTCACAGTTGCTTACTAAGGCACACTGTCCTAGCCAAGTCCGAGTAGAAATATCATAGGCCAAATCACCTTCATAGCCCTCATCACATTGGCAAATTGGAGCACCACTTGCATTTATTGGACAGGCTTGAGCCGTACAACTTTCTCCACTGCCCTCAAAGCGAGGTTCGCATTCACAAGAAAGACCATTTGCATCACTGATGCACACAGCATTAGCGTCACAAATGACTTCTCCACACGCTTGAGGATCGACTGGAATGATGCCTGATATACTCGCATCGCTTATACCCACTTCATCTCCGGCAATCATTACACCAGCCATTAAGCCGGCCATAATCCCTGCTGGATTTAAATCTGTTCCTGCTTCTTCTCCGGCTTGATTTCCTGCTTGATCTCCCGCACCTACTGATCCGGCGATATCTAAAGAAGCATCTGTCTCGGTAAATGTGAGTTCAGGAGAAGCATCCAAGTCTGGAATCACGGGCATTTCACAGCTTAAGATAATTAAGAAACAACTGATCAGTACCATCGTGCTTATGTGCTTAGCAGGCATAGGATCTCCATATAACTAATTTTGTTTTAACAACTTAAGAAAAATAATTTTAAAAAGCTAGCCTAGCCTTTTATGGGACCTTATTTCGTAGCAATCTTTATGTCTATTCGCTGATTAAAATTGTAAAAACTCAGCAAGTTTAGTTAGGATTTCTCGGATAGATTTCAGTTCCCTAAACAGTGATCTAAGCTTTAATATTAGGTATTTATTTATGTATAGATTATATAATTGGCGTGCTTGCATATATGGTTTCTTACTCTGTTTTTACTTATTTGCTTGTGTTGAAACAGTGGTTGATCAAGAGCTAGATGAGCCCGATTTTATAGCGGGTGAAGTCATGGCCGGTGAAGTCATGGCCGGTGAAGTCATGGCCGATGAAGTCATGGCCGGTGAAGTCATGGCCGGTGAAGTCATGGCCGGTGAAATCATGGCCGGTGAAATCATGGCTGGTGAAGTCATGGCCGGTGAAATCATGGCCGGTGAAGTCATGGCCGGTGAAGTCATGGCCGGTGAAGTCATGGCCGGTGAAATGAGCTTACTTCCTGAAGGCCAATGTGAGCAGATGAGAGTAAATGCCGAACTTGGCTTACGCTTACGCCCACAAGCAAATACCAACCAAATGCAGTTAGCGCTTTTGCCTTTGGGTACGCTGGTCACGATTTTAGAAATTGTGGAAGGCGAAGTGATCAATGGCGATTCACGTTGGGCAAGAGTAGATGCCCAAGGCTTATCAGGTTATCTCAGTATGTATTTCTTGGACTGTGTTGACGTCAGTGAGACCATAGATGATGAAGTCTTTTTCACGCCACCTCTTGTCTGTGACACTCGTGCAATAATATCTCAAAGTTTTAATGATACTCAGGGCTCACACAGTGGACGCTCGAGATATGCCTTAGATTTTGCTCTAGGGTCAGGCACAGAAATCACCGCAATGGCACCGGGACGAGTCCTTAAAACATACTTAGTCACAGAACCCGGTGACCCTTGCTATAACGGTGGTGAAAGAGAATGTAGAGATGCGGCCAACTATATTATTTTGGAGCATTCAGACCAAACCCGTACAGCCTATTTACATCTGAATGAAATTCATATGAATGAAGGAGAACAAGTGACTCGTGCGCAGGTGATTGGCTTATCTGGTCATACCGGTTGGTCCACCGGTCCACATCTACACGTCGAACGACAAGAACCCTGTGGAGACCCTAGAAATTGCCAAACGATTCACTTTAGCTTGCTTGAGATTGGTGTTCCGGCTGAAGACCAATGGGTGAATGCTTTGCCATGTCCTTAAAATCAGCATAAGCTGATGTTTTATACAAAGTATCGCCACCCATTATAAAGTTTATCCTCAATGAGCCCACGTCATACCCCTTATTGGCCTTCTTTTCATGGCTCTCAAAAAGCCACAAAAAAAAAGGATTCACCTCAGACTCCCTCAGCAAAGCTTGGACTCAGCTCAGAAGAAAAGCAAGCTGAGGCTCTGCGTTATATCGCTCATTATCCAAGTGAAATCGTGGATAAGATTAAGCTTAAACTTGGTGGACAAAGTCTTCACAAACACTTGCTGGCCAAATATCCGGAAGCGCATGAGTTCAATTCTAATAAATTACTCAGAGCATATACTAACGAGATCAAAGCTAAATATATGCGCTCAAGTGAAAGGCTTAATAAGGTATGCTTTGATGATAAGCTCCATTTGGTTCACCATGCTTTGGGCACACAAAGCTTTATTTCTTTAGCGCATGGTGGTCGTCTTAAAGCGCGCCGAGAATTAAGAGTGTCTAGTTTGTTCAAACAGTGTCCTGAACCTTTATTACGAATGATCGTGGTCCATGAGCTTGCTCACCTTAAAGAAAAAGATCACAATCAAGCCTTTTATCGCCTATGCGTACACATGGAGCCAAGCTATCACCAGCTCGAGTTTGATGCGCGCTTATACTTGATTCAACAGGAGCTTTTTGGCCCTCTTTATGGCTGAAGATACCATTATCTAATCAATTCGCTCACAACCAGGACTCAATCTTATGAACATTAATGCAAATACAAAAGAAGATAGAACGCTTAGGCCTATGTATATGTTTAACCAATCTTATGCTCGTCTTTATCTAAAGCAACTTTGTGCATTCTTAGTATGCATCAGTTTGTTTGCTTGTGATGATACCTCCGATGCTAATACTTCTGAGCAAGGCGATATGATGTCTTTAGCCGGTCAAGAAACGGGTGGAGAAACAGGTGAAGAAATGGGGGCTGGAATAGAAAGTTTACCTGAGCTTAGCCCTAACCAACGTAGGATTGCATTGGGTGTGATCGAAGGAGAAATTGAAGACACTGTTTATGGTCAAGTTCTCAGCTTTAAAGGTCTGCCCTATGCCCAAGCACCTATCGATCAATTACGATTCAAGGCCCCACAAGAGCTTGCTGCTTGGGATGAGATCTTAGAAGCAAAAGAGTTTGGACCAGTTTGTCCGCAAAAAGGAGCTTTAGTCACCGATGAGGATCCTATGGATGAGGATTGTCTAAGCTTAAATATTTGGCTGCCACTTGCTGATGAAGCACTTGCTGATGAACCAGAAACCGAACAGGAAACGACCAAGCAAGAAGCACAAATTGATACCAATGGAAAGGCGGTCATGCTGTGGATTCATGGAGGTGGTTTTATTCAAGGCGCTGGTTCTTTCCCCTTATATGATGGCGCTCGCTTGGCTAGTCGTGGTGATGTCATTGTCATCACCTTTAACTATCGATTAGGTGTATTAGGCTTTTTAAATACTCAACGTTTAGTACAATCAACTGCTACTCAAGGCACTGAAGATCTTGCTTTAACGCAAGCAAAAGAAATGGGCAACTTTGGTATTCAAGACCAAATCCATGCGCTTAAGTGGGTTCAAGAGCACATTGCTGATCTTGGTGGCGATCCTAGCCGAGTCACTGTTTTTGGAGAATCTGCCGGTGGTTTTTCCATTTGTGCTTTATTGGCTTCCCCATTAAGCCAAGGCTTGTTTCAACAAGCAATTATCGAAAGCGGTGGCGGTTGCAATGGCTTTAAAACGCTCAATGATGACCCTAATAATGAGCTTGAGCAGGTTGCCGCTAATATTCTCAATGCCTTGGATTGCGGTGAGTTGAGTGGTGCAGATTTACATCTTTGCTTAGCAGAAAAGTCATCCGATGAGTTATTAGAGGCGATGGATGCAGGAGGAGAGAGTATTTTAGGACTCGTGGAACTTGGTCCAAGTCAAGATGGTGTTTTAATCACCGGCCGAGCTGATCAACTCCTCCAAGAATCAACCAGCGATCATCCAAATATCATCATTGGTTCTAATGCGGATGAAATGACTTTATTTACTTATAATCAGCCGATTTCCTTAGCACTTTATGAAAACTTTTTATCCGGTGGCTTTGGTTTACTTGCCGACCAAATCTTCGAGCTTTATCCTGCCGAAACTGATCAAGAAGCCCGCAAGAGCTATAACAATTTATTAGCTGATCTCATCTTTGTTTGTCCTACCCTAAAGTTTGCGTCGACTCTACACGGTCAGAACTCGGATTATAGTGCTCAAGTTTGGGTCTATCACTTTATGCATAGTATTATGAGTGGTGTTCCCGCTTTGCTTGGTGCCACACATGCCCTAGAGATTCCCTTTGTTTTTAATAATCACCATATAGAGTTTTATGGAGCGACTGCCAATGAGGATGATAAACGTTTAAGTGATTTTATGAGCGATGCATGGCTTAATTTTGCCAAAGTAGGAAGCCCAAGCTCAACAAACCTTGAGTGGCCTAGTTTTAGAGCTTCTCCATTTTCAACCTCGAATCAACCGGCGATTGATGACGGACAGGTCATGTTGTGGAAAATTGAGCCAGAGCTGAGTTCTGAGCCCATTCGAAATGCACGCTGTCAATCATTGAATGAGCTTAGATTGTTGGCTGGGCAATAAGCTAAAACTTATATAGTTTTCACAGTAGATTTAAGTAGATTTATCAAATAAAGCTAGGCTTAAGGCTGAGGTTTTACATGCAAAAAAAAGTAGATTTAGGCCAAGGTTCTTGGGTCACTTATGAAGCTGATTGGCTCAATTCCGAAGAAGCTAAAAGCATCTTTGACTCACTGTTTACCGAGCTTAATTGGGTAGAAAGATCCATTGTGGCCAAGGGGAAAGTTGTACAACAGCCACGCTTAATGACTTGGGCCGGAGATCTACCCTATCTGTATAGTGGACAAGTTTTAGAGCCTCAAGCCATGCATCCAGTGTTGGCTGACTTGGGCGATCGGTTATCACAGGCTTGTGGATTGAATTTTAATCATGTGGTGGCTAATTTATATCGTGATGGGAAAGATCGCGTAGGCTTTCATGCAGATGATGAGCCCGAACTTGGCTATGAGCCGTTAATTGCGAGTGTGTCACTCGGTGTGTCAAGGCGCTTTGTTCTGAAGCATAAATATAAATCTCGAAAGAAAAGCTTTAATTTACAGTCAGGTAGTTTGTTTGTGATGGGCGGTGCCTGCCAACATCGTTGGTATCATGCTTTGCCGGCCAATCCTCAAATCTCTGAGCCTCGGATTAACTTAACCTATCGAGTTTTAAGAGGTGCACCGGGGTGGAGAGCACCTCGAGAAGAAGATCCTCGTCAGCAACGCCGGCCCACCTTTAGATCAGCCACCTCTAGATCAGCAGATTAAATAACATATTTTGAACTTATTTCAGCTTTCAACATTCAGCTTTCAACATTCAGCTTTAATAATACTGCTCAATATTTAAGAGCTGAACTTACTCTTTTGTAAGCGAATAAGATGCGCATGAATCTGTTCGGCAAGAAGCTGTCTTTCCTCTAAGTCTAACATAGGAGCAAAGAATAGATTTGGCTGCTCACCTTGCATCTTTAAGACCAAACAGTGACTTACAAAACTATCTTCAGTGTAAAAATCATTGGTAGCTTCAATAAGCTGATCTAAAGGATAGTTTTTTTTAAAGAGTGTAAAGTTCGGCATTTTACCCAGCTGACTTGGTAGATAAGTGCTATAAATCAGTTGTTCTGAATTAATGACCAATGTTTGTTTGCGATAAAAACCAACAAAAACTCCAATAATCATCAACCAAAAAAGCATAGTTAGGGCAAAAAACAAAGGGACTGCAACCTCGGCATCTAGCCAAAATACCACCTTTAAGGGACCAATTAATAAAAGACCTATTGTACCCAAGCTAAGGACGATAAAGAGGATGTCCCTACTCCGCCAACTTACCCGTGGCGTAGTGATGGTAAGTACATCCCCAGTAAGGCTCAGTGCAGATGTTAAGTTGAGCTGTGCCAAATCAATCGTTTTTAAATCACTTAAATCATCATTGGGTTCTATCACAGGCGTTTGTGCCAAAGGACGATCTGAAGGCGGATACCATTCTTGGGTAGACTCGATATCTTGAGCAAACTCGACATGCTGAGAAGACGCTGCCAACCACTCATCTTCTTGAGTCGGTTCACCGTTGCTGTCCCGATTTGACTCTGATTTTAACTGCTCTCGCTTCCATTCTTGAGTAATTTCAGCATCGGTTATAAACTCTTGTTTATCCGGTATACTTGGTGTTTTTGGCTCAAGTTTTGTGGAATCTGACATGCTGAATACTCAATATTTAAAACTCAATTAATCTAGACGATAAATGTAAAGTGATTATGAACTTGAGTAAAGAAAGATCCTACATGATTGAAGCGAATAATTGCAGAAAAGAACTGACTTATTGAACAAAGATTAAATCGCCCTGTCCTTTAAGTGCTTCTACACTGAGGTTTGCTAATAGTTGTGCAAAGCCTAAATCACCATCCCATTGATTGGCAAATACAACTTTAGGACTGTTGTATAGTGGATGAACTTCACCATTGGGCTGTAAATCAGGTTCTTCTAAGATTGAGCGAACATCGATATCTAGATCATAAAGAGTGGCTCGGTGATGCGTTGTAAATGATAAACGTGCGTCCATAAGCACAGCTGGACAAGAGACTGAACGCATTTCATGTGCTGTATCGGGCGCGCTTGGAGAGACCCATTCGGCACCTGGGAAGAAATCATCATTTAAAAAGCCGTGATATAAAGGTGATTCAGAAATACGCTCTTTTAGGACTTCAAAAGTATTGAGCATTTGATCAACAGCGGGGTCCCCCATATTGATCAAACGGGTCGGCAGACCATGCGAGGCAATCAGAACACAGCGATCTTGGTCTGGTACATTTGGGAAGTATTCATCCAATTCAGCTTTCAAGGTCTTGACATAAAGGTCGATAAAACGAGGGTCATCACTAAACTGTCTTACTGCAGTGACCTTAACATCCCATTCGGGTCGTTTCTCTAGGTAATGCTCTAGCTCTTCAATCGACTCACCTAAAGTTGCTAAGGAATACTGAGCGCCCTTATTAAAAACGATGATTTCTTCTACGCCATCGGCTTCCATTTGCGCTGCGGTATCTTCAATAAATGGAGGCATAAAGTTATATCCAATATACACCTTAGCGGGTACGCCTTTTCGGTCCAACTCAGCTTGTAGTGCATCGATTTGCAACTGAGCATTCGCTCGATAATTTGTGGGCCCAATCAACTCATACTGACCCTCAATAAGGTCTTTGCTCAACCAATATGCGGGATCTTGTAATAGCTCTCTTAAAGTCTTAGGCAAAGGTACGCCGACATTCTTCAAAAAGGCACTGCGGATATATGGTTCGATTTCTTCATATTGGTCGATATCACCATGTGAGGTTAAGAAAATAGCAATGGGTTGTTTGTCGGCATCCGACTTGCCAGCTGTACCCGATAAAGCCGTACGAGAACCGGATAAACTTGATGATTCACCAATGCCACCATCATTTGCACAGGCCAAGCAGAGTTGAGCGACCAATAGGGTTAAAATGAGCTTCAGCATCATGCTGAGTGATAATTGGTTGAAAGATAGATTACGGATGTTTAAGTGCTGATCCATTTGATGTTCCTGTCATAAAAATGAAGCTAAATTGAAGATATGTAAGTTAAAAACAATCTTTGTATAACGATTGTTATATTTAGTGTCAAACATTTTTTCAACCTTTGATTAAGCTATGTACAAAATCTGTTATTACCATATCGCTAAAAGTTGAAAGGAAAGATTCTGACCAAAGCTTATAAAAAACTTATGGTCTTGACATTGATCTTGTTCTAGCTAGCTTAATCTAAACAGATAAGTTTTGGCCCAAGAAGACAGGTTTTAATCATGGATCATGCAGATACAAACGCAGGTTTTCAGTCAACAGTGAATGAATCAGAACAAGAAATGAACTCCAATTTAGATCAAACAGTTCTGCAACTGTCAGATGAGTACTTTTCCGCCACTCTCTTTGCAGATCACTTGGATATGACAGTTGCACAAGCACAAGTTCACCGGACTCAAAATGATGCTCATGTTCAACACCATCTTGAATCCAATCAAGAAAATGAACAAAACAGTCTTGAGCAAAAAACTCTGCTTTCCAAAACCTTTGGGCCTTCACTTTTTAGTGATTTACCTCTTGATCAAACTCACACTCACCAAACATTAGAGCGCTTTGAGGTTCAATCTAAGCTTGGCAGTGGTGCCTTTGGTGATGTTTTTGGGGCTCATGACCGTGATCTAAATCGTAATGTTGCCTTAAAGCAATTTAAGGGTGAAGGCACGCAGGCCCTATTGGCTTGTCACAATGAATTACGCTTTGTTGGACGCTTGGAACACCCAAGTGTGCCACCGGTATATCAGGCCTCACGCACTCATGAAGGCGCTCCTTATATTGTGATGAAGCAGGTTGAAGGAGATTCCCTTGAACATATCATTGCTTTGCTACAAGCCGGAGATGCAAAAACGCATGCCAAATACACCTTTCGGTATAGAGCCCAGCTCATCACTCAATTGCTAAGAGTCATGATTCAGGCACATGGCTCTCGAGTTTTACATCGAGATATTAAGCCTGAAAATATCAAGATCGGTGCTCAAGGTGAACTGTATTTATTGGATTGGGGCATTGCTGAAGACTTTGATGTTGCTCAAACTAACCCTATTTTATGTGGCACTCCTTTGTATATGTCACCCGAACAGGCACAAGCAAAGCCCATTGGCCCACAAAGCGATCTCTATTCGATTGGTGCGGTCGCCTATGAGCTCATGACTCTAAGCCAAGCCGCACCCAAAGCCCAAACCTTACAAGAATTAGTGGATTTACTCCAAAGTCATAAGCCTAAAATACCGGATTTTGTTTTTCACCCAACTCAAAGATATATGCCTTCTGAATATACACAAGCCATTATTAAGGCCCTCACTCCAGATCTAACTAAACGCTATACCTCGGCTCATGAAATGCTTCTATATTTTGAAGCCGCATTAAATGATGAGTTTGAAGTGGTCTGTCCGCGTACCTTCACCAAAAAAATGACTGTTCGCCTTAATAAATGGTTAAATCACAGCTTACAAAATGTGCTGATTCTTTATGCTTCACTTTTATTGTTGGTGATTGCTCTTGTCGCAGTAGGCTTTTTATTAGCACGATTCCTGTAAAGAACAAGTCAACTTTAGCCACTGTCTACTTTAGTGAAAGTTGAATCAGGTCCATCTATAAACAATATGTGCAAAAGATTTCAAATCTAAGAATAGAGTCAAACCTTTGCAGACTTTATAACTTATGCTAAGAACAGAGCGATTAATAAGGTTTTCATCGGGCTTTATGGCCGGCTGTCCTAAGGGAGTTCATGGTGTCTGATTCCGTATCTACATCTGTGTCTGAGTTGACATCTACATCTACAAACAAGCAAGTCTCCAAAGAGCCTATTCAGATCAAGCGAGTGGCCATCACCGGGGCCAATGGTTTTATTGGTAAAGCATTAGTCAGCGCCTATCATGCTTGTGGGATTGCAGTAAATGCCTTACTCAGAAATACTACCAAATATGCTGATGATCCTTTTTGGTCAGACATCAATCTCATTCAAGGTGACCTTGATGACCATAAGGCCTTAAAAAAACTCTGTACTGATACTGATTTAGTCATTCACTGCGCAGCTTTCATGGGTAAAAAAGACCCGAAACTTAGTGACCAAGTCAATATTGAGGGGACTCGACATATCATTGAGGTTGCTCATTCGGCACAGGTCAAGCGCTTTATTTATGTGAGTTCGATTTCGGTCTATCGTGGTACAAAAAGCTCAAATTATATTTTTGATGAGGCCCTTGAGCCCTATTTACATCCTAAGCTTAACCATTATAGCCGAAGTAAGCTCGAAGGTGAGCATCTGTGCAAGTCACTTTGTGCGTCACTCAATCCCTCATCTAATCCCTCATCGGCTCAACAGCATAATATGGACTATGTGATTGTGAGACCAACGAATGTTTATGGCCCGGGATGCCGTCCATGGGGGAGTCAAGTCGAAAACTTGGTGAGCCGTTATCATATTTGCTTTGGGCGAGTTGTCTTCAACTTTATTCATATCGATGACTTAGTTCAGGGATTTATGTTGATGGGTAGCAAGGCTGAAGCTAAGAACCAAGTCTTTAATTTGGCAGCGGAAGCCATTGAATTAAGTCTGTTTCATAAGCATATTGCCCAAAGGTTAGGTGTATGGACCTGGCGCTTACCTTGGGTGCTTGATACCCTTATTCGCTATACGATTGATGGGGTTGCGACATTACGAGGAGAGGTTAGATCTACAGGCTATACACCAAAGTTTCACTATCCTCATCAACATACTCAACGCTTGTTAGGGTATGAGCCACAGCACTTAATTTATGCAAAGCACAAGTGAGATGAGTTCGCGATGAATCAGCATTACACCCCAAGCAATAATGAGGATCTCCAAGCACATATACAGAAGCTGACTTTAAAAGAAGGTCTTTCCCATCTAGACCTGCTTAGACCCGTGGGCTCTCAAACCTCTAAAAGTCCTTGCTTTCAAAGCCAAGGCACTTTGATTCATTTAGATCACTTTCAAACTTTAAAACGCCTTGAAAATAATCAGGTTGAGGTCGGCGCAGGGGTGATTCTCAAGGATCTTCTTAGTTTTTTAGACCAAAAAGACCTTGCGCTTCCTAATATTGGAGAATGGCATGGCCAAACAGTAGGCGGAGCGATTTCTACCGGTACGCATGGAGGTTCATATTTTCATGGTTCAGTGGCCTCGGTGGTCAAATCCTTAACGCTCGTTGATGGTCAAGGGCAAGTGCATACCTTTCAAGAAGAAGACCCGGAGTTTCCACATCTTCTACCTAGCTTGGGCTTAACCGGTATCGCTTTATCGTATGTTTTACAATGTGAACCAAGCTTTACGATTGATCTCAAACGTCACCTTCTCAAGTTCGATGATTACTTACCTCGCCTTTTAAATCCACAAGGTGCTGAGTTCCAAGCGGCGATTTGGCTACCCGCGCTAGATTATGTTTTGGATTATTCCGGAGAGCGTTCAGACACCATTGATCCTCATGCTTTACCGCAACGTGAAACCCGTTTTAATACACCCACTCTGATCTTGGATTGGCTTTCCAAAAAGTTGGCTTATGCCGGCCGAGACTTTGAGGGTCAAACTTGGCGAGGACGTTTGGCGAATCGCTTAGCTTTTTGGGCCAGTCGCTTACTTAAGCCCCGCCAATACAGTGGGCTTTATCACCATATGATCGCCCCGCTCAATGGGAGTGCTGAGGCGATTCTCAAAAAAAGAGCAAGAAATCGAACGCCACCCGAGGGTGAGTTTGCGGTGAGCCTGACCCAAGCTAAAGCTCTCATCCAAGAATTACGGGCCCTTTTTGCTCAGACCGGCTACTATCCCGATCGTCCCATTGGTTTACGACCGGCCGCCGCCGAACGAGGAACTTTATTTGCTTCTCAGGGTCAGGCAGCGGTTTGGGTCTCTTTGTTTATTTATCCCGAGAACCCACTGATGCAAAAGATCCCCAAAATACTGATGCGTTATCAAACCCGACAGCATTGGGGTAAATGTAGCTTTCAGCCTTTATCTGAAATCCATCAGCTTTATCCACAGTGGTCCGAGTTTAAGACCTATCGAAATCGCTTGGATCCACAGGGAAAGTTCCTTAATTCATTTGCTCAAGAACTTGGTTTAACGCCTAATCAGTCAAAGGAAGATTCATGAAACTCGCTTATATCTATGATGGGTTTTACCCTTCGACCGGTGCTGATGCTTGGCAGGTTTTAAACACAGCCCTCGCCTTAAGTCGGCAAGGGATCCAAGTGACGATCTTTTGTGCTCAAGCTCTGCATGAACGCCCTTTAACAACCCAAGAGATCCTCGAACATTATAGCTTGAGTGGCCAAATCGAAATTAGACAGCTTCAGCGCTCAAGTCTTGTTCCACGCTTTATCCACAAGTGGAGCCATTGTCGTGAAGCGATGAAGCACATTAAGGATGAAGGTTTTGACCTAGTTTATTCACGCAATATTTTAGCCATTCGCCAAGCTCTCCAAGCCGGAATTAAAGCGGTATATGACACCTATCGCCCATGGCCCAAGCAATATGCGTTCATGCGCTGGCAATTCCAGTCACTTTTTAAAAACCCCTTACTCTTGGGAGGCTTTTTTCACTCAGCTTTGGCTCGACAGGCCTATGTTGATGTAGGCATTGAGCCAAGCAAGCTTATGGTGGCTCACAATGGTTTTCATCCGGAAAGTTATCAAAAAGCGCCCCCAAAAAGTGAGGCAAAAACCGAATTAGGTCTGCCCCAAGATCGCTTAGTGATTGGATATACCGGTCGCCTAGATATTGAAAAAGGGATCTTAACACTTATTGAGGTCGCTGAACTTGCACCGGATATTCACTTGCTACTTGCCGGAGGAGGCAAAGACCAAGAGGTCTTAGACCGAGCCGAAGCCTTACCTAATGTGACCTTACTGCCTTGGCAAAAGCCTAGCTATGTTCCCACCCTTTTAAGCGCTTGTGATGTCCTAATGATTCCTAGTTCATCGATTGCACTTAAAACCGGCAATACAGTACTCCCCATGAAAATCTTTGAGTATTTAGCCTGTGGCCGCCCGATTGTAGCGCCTCGTTCCCCTGATACCGCCGATGTTTTAAATCATAATGAAAACGCCTGGTTAGTCGGCACTGACAATTCTCCTTTGTTAGTGGAAGAACTCAGAAAATTAAGAGATCAACCAGAGCTATGTACCCGCCTTGCCCAAGGTGCCCAAGAGCGTTCCGATGAGCTCACTTGGGATGCCCGGGGACAAAAGATCAAACAGCAAATTGAACAGTGGATGCAGATCGGAAATTAAGGATCAACAGACTTGAGTTTTGCTCTACTCTCTACTAGGTTTAAACGAGCTAGTTTAGGGACTTTTGATCGATAAGGGCATTTTGTGGCTGACGACAACATAAACTCACTTTATTCTGAACTTTTGGCTCAGTGTCAAGATGCCTGGCTACTTGGAAAACCAGCAGAAGCTCTTGAATGCTTAGCCATCGCTCAATCATTAGTACCTGAGCATTTTGAAGCCATTGCTTGGTCAGCTGTTTTAGCCGAGTTACAAGGCGATCAAGAACAATGTATTCAATCGATCACCAAACTAGCCGAGCTGATTGGTGAAGAACCGGCTGCCGAGCTCTTTGCAGAGCGCCTTACTTTGCTAAGCACTCGCCAAAACTCAACTCATAGCTTTTTAGCGGCCTTTCTTGAACTTGATATTACCCCTAAAGATTTCCGAGTGGAATTACAGGGCTATGCCACAGCACAAAAAAGAATTGCACAAGATGTTTTGAGTCCTCTCAAACTTCAAGCGCTTATGCTTGAAGATGCTAAAGGAAGCAGGGCCTTAATGATCAGCGCTGATCTTTTTGCTTTCGATCCAAAGATTGTTGCTGATATTCGGAAATATGCGGGTCTATGGCAAATCCCAGATACAGCCGTTTTACTCAACGCAAGTCATACCCACTATGCCCCCCCTACTTTACAAAGAGCTCTACCCTCTTTGGGCCAGTACTCTAAAGCTTATGCAGAGTTTGTGGTGAATCAAATCATTAGAGCTCTCCCAAAACTCAGACAGCAACTCAGGCCAGCAAGTATAGAATTAGGACAGGGGCAAGCGTCGGTTGGTGTATTTCGTAGAGTGCATAAAGATGGTCAGCTTCTTGCTGGTGTTTTAGCCAACCAAGATCCTAAACTTTCCTATAATCAGCTTGGTCTCGCCAAGGTGACATGGCAAGAAAGTTCACAAAGCCTTATATTGGTGAATTATGGATGCCACCCAACAGAGTATGGAGCATGCCCTGTAATTTCCAGTGCCTATCCCGGCTTATTACGTAATGCCCTTAAGCAACAACAAAATCTCAGTGGCGTGATGTTTTTACAAGGGGCGGCTGGTGATCATAAAGTCGCTATCAATGATGGCGAGGAACGTCGTTGGCCAAATACAATCCAAGAAGCAAAAGATGCTGTAGTTCCGTTAATTACTGCGGTTAATCAAACCCTTGCGCAGCCACTCAAACCAATCACAGGTTATATTCAATCAGCCCAAGCAAACTTGATTGCTGAGTTAAACATAGACCATATCAAAAGCAAAGAGCAGGAGAGAGCAAGTCTTGATCAGCTCAATCAAGAACGAGATCAAGTCTTTGCTAAATATCCAAAGTTTAAGCAAGATACGCTCGAACTTAACTTAGGCTTTCTGCAAATCGGTCAGTGGAAACTCAATGCTTTTAATGGAGAAGCGGTCAGTGACTATGCTCGTTGGTGTCATACAGAACTAGATCCTTTGGCCTTTGTGTTAAGTTATACTAATGGCAATATCGCCTATATTCCTTCTGACCAGATGATTAAAGAAGGTGGCTATGAAGGCGAAAGTTCCCAAGCGGTTTATCTGCATGCCGGCCCTTTTAAGTTGGGTCTTGAGCAAAAAATTAAAAATGTTTTCAGTGAGGTTTGGCAGCAGTTAGCGCAAAGTACAGCTAAAACTAAAGTCTCAAGTCAACAGTTAGATCAACAGTCTAAGCATCGAGCATTTTTTGTTTTATCTACCGGCCGTTCCGGAACACAGACATTAGCTCACCTTATGGAAATGGCTCAAAATGCTGTTGTATGGCACCATCCAGAGCCCAACATGATCATGGAAACCCTTCATGCCTATCAAAATATAATATCGGTTGGAGATACATTTTGGCGTGGTCGTTCTCATATTTTAGCGCATGCATGGGAACAGGGAAAAATCCACGGTGAAACCGATCATAATATGACTCCCTTTGCCGCTGAGATCGCCAAAGACATCCCAAACTCTAAGTTCTTAGTGTTGGTTCGTGATCCAAGAGAGTTTATCCGCTCGGGCATGAGACGTGGCTATTATATCGCCGGTGGCCCTTGGGATGATGGCCGACTCAAACCACTTCCTAAGCAAGCTAAAAAACTAAACTGGCCTAAAATGCACCCCTTCGAAAAGGTGTGTTGGCTATGGGCAGAAACCTACCGCCACATCAACCAAGCAATCGAAAAGATCGGTCAAGATCGAGTCATGATTGTAAAGTTTGAGGACTTAATCAAGGGGCCTAAACTCGCCGAAGACATCTTCAGCTTCTTAGAGCTAGAAGGGTATCAAGCCCAGCAAGCCCAGCAAGTCCTCTCACAAAAGCTAAACGCTCAGCGCGGTGGTGATTTCCCTCACCCAAGAGATTGGGAAAAAAAGCTCCATGATGCAGCTTGGCATTACTGTGGAGAAATTGCCGAAGGCTATGGCTACCCTAAAGTGTATGGGGGTTAAGATGGATATTATCAATGATATTTCTCATAGGGTATTATATTAAAAACTGACCTAAATATATCTATCCCTCCATAAAAAATTATTAATCCTAAAAACTAGAAAGTAAACAAATGATGAATTCAATTACATACGTGTTCGCTTAAGCGAAGGAAAACTAAAAAATGGCCAATCTTTATGGTAGTTTAAGGGTGAAACAGAAAATCCTAAACGCATAAAAACGGCCAACATGAAGACTAACATCATATCAGCGGAACTCACAAGAATTATTGACAAATCTGAGATTGAAAAACTGGCTTTGGAGATGAAAGTCGTTCAAAGATCTCGTAAAATAAAGATTATACAATTCATTTGGGCCTTGGTTTTTTCTAGCCTTG
>CAKZRU010000181.1 GCA_937146725.1 uncultured Myxococcales bacterium | reverse complement strand
AAAAAGCCCGAGGCGGAACTTGTCGACGGCCCGTTGGCCACCTTTGGTGGTAGGGCAGTCACAAGTGTAGAGGAGGGCTTTTTGCGGACCGCGTTAGAGCGAGTGCCAAGCGAAGTGTCAAGTTGGTGGGGCAGTGTAGCACAGTGGGGCAAAGTGTTCGGCCCCCGATTCCAGCCCTTTGGGCTGGCGATTTTTGTGACCAAATAAAAGAGAACTCATTCAATCTTGACTTATGATTGTGCATACTCAGTGACACAGTTATAAACTAAGGCAACTTGCTAAAGATCCTTATAAACCGCTTAATTAGGCTAATAATTACTTATGAATGATTTAAAACTCGTCAGTTATCCCTTTTGGGCTTCTATACTTTTATCCATAATGTTTGGTGCTTGCACTGACTCATCAAACTCATCCACGATGATGGAAGAAACAATTCGCGATATGGAAATGGCGGGTATGGAGACGGCCGGAGCCGAAACCGCAGGTATGGAAACCGCAGGCATGGAAACCGCGGGTATGGAAACTGCGGGCATGGAAACCGCAGGCATGGAAACCGCAGGCATGGAAACCGCAGGCATGGAAACCGCAGGCATGGAAACTGCGGGTATGGAAACTGCAGGCATAGAAACTGCAGGCATGGAAACTGCCGGCATGGAAATGGCGGGTATGGAAACCATGCTGGTCGCTTGTGAAGAGCAAATGGCTTGTTTACTGCTTTGCGAAATCGGTGACTTTGCTTGCCGACAAAGCTGTGTTTTAGAGGCCCGAGTGATTGATCAAGATACTTTGGAAACCGCCAAAGATTGTATTGATCGCAGTATGTGCACCGATCAAACCTGTGCCCTTTCCACCTGCTTAAGTCCTTTGACGGCCTGCGCTCATCCCCAAGGTATAAATGCTTGCGAGCAAAGCCAAAGTTGCTTAACCCAAGCCGAGCAACCCGCTAGCGCTCTTGCCTGTGTATATCAAGCAGATATGACGGCTGAAACTCAAGTGACCACTTGGCTGTCTTGCTTAGCAACGCAAAACTGTACGGAGCTCAATTGTGAGGCCTGTCCTTTGGCGCAATTATGTGGTGCCGGAATAAGCTATGATAATACGAGCTGTCCAGATGTTTTAAACTGCGTTGCCGAGTGTAATGGTGAGCAAAACTGTATGCTTTCGTGTACCGACCGAAGTGCCCCCGAGGCAGTGGCCTTACTCAATGCGCTACTGAATTGTATGCAAGTCAACATGTGCGGTAGCGATCAAAGTTGCATTATGAACTCTTGTGGTACAGAATTATTGGCCTGTGCGACCGACCCCGGCGTGATGCCCGTACCCATGATTGATACCTGCATGGACCTGAATCAATGCTTAGAAGATTGTGGCGATAATCTTGCCTGTAAAAACAACTGCATTGAGCAAACCCCACAAGATGCGCTCGACTTATTCAATTCACTCAAGGCCTGTTCCGATATGAATATGTGCAATCAAGATGTCAGTTGCCTGTCTAGTAACTGCCAACAAGAACTGGTCGCCTGCGTGAGTGATATGTAAGCAGCGATATGTCACTCATCATAAAAACCAATATATAAAACCACGATTAAGCCACCATAAGCCTTGACTCATCAAGGACGAATAAGCGAGTACAAAGCTCATTCGTTTTTGTGGGTTCAATCTAGTTTATGCCTTATCCAATCATTACACTCTTTCGTTCTTGTTATGGACTGACTCGTTTGTGGGAGTTTCAAGCTGTTGCTACAAGAGAAACCAGTCATATTAAGATCGATTGGCAATGGGATGAGCAATGCCACTTTAACCATGGTGGTGACTATGGCCCCTCGATTATTCAGTCCCTTTCACATGACTTAAGCGCTACGCAATGGGCCAATATTGGTGCTCAATGCATTGGTAATAAAGCGGTGTTTCAGGTTTTGGGAGAGGGAGAAACTTTACAGGATTGTGTCACCAATGTTGGCCGACTCAGCGATGAGGAAATCCTGCAAATGATTCCCAATACCTGGTCGTTGAACATTAAGCATTTAGGCAAAATGAAGGGCTTGTCACCAAACCAAAGCAGAGCGCAAATGGAAGAGTTCCAAGAGGTTTTAAGCGCTTTGGACCAACGTCCGGTTGATTTGAACAATCCTGAAAGTGAGTTATGGCTGCTTAAAGATTGTCGACGGCTAGAAGATAGCAAGACCAGTTCCAAGCCACCCACAGTTCATTACCATTGGCTATTAAAGCGTATTAAGCCCACAACCAAGGTCAGCGCTCAGCAATTAGCGGCGCAAAGTGATATTAAAAAAAGAGCCTTTATCAGCACAACGACTATGCCCGCTGACCGCGCCTTATTGATGGCCAATTTGGCGCAAGTTCAGCCAAATACAACGGTTTTAGATCCCTTTTGTGGCTCGGCAGGATTACTGATAGCTTCAGCTTTATTAGGGGCCAAGACTGTGGGCGGAGATATAGATACCGAGCTTCTGTCTCATCAAGAGTATCCCCTATGTTATCCAGCATCAGCGGGTAGGCCATTACGAGGAACAGAAGCTGTTTCTTTCACTGACTCATTTACCGAATTAGGCTTAGATTCACCGACCTTATTGCTTGGCGCCAACATTAAAGACAGCCAAGCGATTAACTTGTATTTAGAAGCCAATCAAAAGCAAACTTATGATGCGATTGTGACCGATCCACCATATGGCATTAGGGAATCCCAATCTCAAATGAACTCTTTTGAACTATTAGCAAGACTAGGCGAAGTTGCCGATGCTTTACTCAAAGATCAGGGCCGACTCGTTTTATTGCAACTTATTGACGGCCGTTTAGAACAGGCCGATCAAGTCAAAAAACAATTCCAAGTCAATATTGAAAAGGTCTTATCGCCTTATCAAATCCAACTTGAGGCCCTGTCCTTAGAAAGATTTAATACCCGACGCTTAAGAGCAACACTTGTTTTAGTGAAGCGTATTCAAGCGACGACGCGCAAGGCCAAAGAAAGCAAGTAAGAAGCCCAAAAGCATTAGTGTTGAGCTTGCTTTCCCCTGTGTATGACAGCTACTGCCTGTGGCACTACCTTGCTCAACCGGAGTGACCACCCCACCATTATTACCATCGTTTGGATCAGTCATGGGCATTTGCTCAAAGGGAGATTGACCCTCAACACAAATGCTTTCGAGACAGTAACTACCCTCGGGACATTGATCGATCACACAATAGCCATCTTGGCAAGTTGCGCCATTAAAGCATTCACCATTGGTACAAGGCACAGAGCAGCCACCACAAACACAGATACCGCCCTCGGCCTGACAGAAATCACCTTCGTCTTGGATGGCATCACAGTCATCATCGGCGCCATTACAGCTTTCGGTGCCTACCGGAGGCGCATCACAGCTACTCCATTGGCCATTGACACAAGAAATAGAGCCCGAACCACAGGCATTGGAGCAATCTTGGGCAACAACTTCTTCGTCTACTCTGCCATCACAGTCATCATCTAAGCCGTTACAGTCCTCTGCTTGAGGTAGGATTTGGCCTTGACATTCACCCCAAGTGTTTTGGCTACAAATCTGAACACCGGTGGTGCAGATCCCCACAGCGCTACCACATTCTTGACGACTGCCATCCAAGCAGTCACAGCCCTCATCAATGCGTCCATCGCAGTTATCATCCAAGGCATTACACATCTCGGCTTGTACCGGTGGTGCTGTACACCCATTCCAGTTACCTCGACTACACATTTCCATGCCTACACCACAGGCGGTGCTGCAACTTCGGCTTAGATTTTCATCAACAATGCCATCACAGTCATCGTCTTGGTTGTTACAAGTTTCTGTGCCAGGTGTAGGTAGATTACATTCTCCCCATTGACCATTGGTACAGACACTCACTCCATTACCACAAGCATTGCGACAGTTTTGAGTAAGCGCCTCATCAATTTGGCCATCACAGTCATTATCTTGACCGTCACAAACTTCTTCAGAGATTTGGCGAGCGATATCGGTGAGTAGAGTATTAAGACTTGCCGAGTCACTGGCTTGGTAATAGCAAAGTTGATCGCTAGAAACCTCGCTAATACTTGGATCACATCCGGCACGCTGAGTACCGGCTTCAACCGCCATATCTTGGAGCGTGCTTACATCCACACCACCTCCAAAACCAACCACAAAAACTGTCACACCTTGGTTACGCAAGGCTTGCACTTTATCCACAGCAATTCGGCGTTCTGAACCAGCAGATTCGCATTGCCCTCGGCCACTTGCATCTTGGAAATAACCACAGCACTGCCAACCATCAGTGATTAAAATCGCATATTTATCATGGCTTCCCTGTACTAAAGGTGCATAGGTCGTGGCCTTTTCAAGACTTTGCCATGTCGGTGTATAGGCATTACTTAAACTATCCGGCCATACGAGTTCATTTTGAATGAGTTGAGCGGTATTAGGCCCAACGCCCACTACAACCTCACCGGTAGAGCACATCGGCATTGACGGAGAACAGGTATCATTTTGTTGGTTACGTCGGCAGGCACCAACCGCACCCTCAACACCCTGCGCACCAAGACCCGAAGGTCCAGGATAAAGCATCAGACCAAAATAAGTACTTTGACCATACTGATTCAGCATACTTTCAATCGCATTTGAAGCAATTTGCCACTTGGTTTCACCACCAATTTGGGACTGCATACTCGCCGAACGATCTAAAATGATCAAAGAACGCGGGTATTCACAGCCAGATTGCGCCAAAGCCTGTTGTGTAAAGATCAGCGATAAGGCGACTGATAAAACACAGTAGATAAAAGGTTTAAATCGAACTTGAAACATGTCCAAACCTAGATCCTTAATGAAGATTAAAAAGTTTTAAAAGAGTTATAAAAGTAGAGTATCAATACAGGGCTTTATAGTCGAGTGAACCTCAGAGGCAAGTCTCAACATGATTTAAAAGCAAGATGAGCCATTATTCTTGAGGCAGGTAAGGACTCCTCCAGCGCTTGAACAGCGCCAACTACAGCTATTACCCGAGCCACAAGCTGTATCTTTAAGTCGAGTTTCACCATTCACCACTTCCTCATCAACTGTGCCATCACAGTCATCATCCAAGTCATTACAGGTAAGATCACCAGTGCTGTTCGCTTGTCCTGCAACACACACTTCTTGACCATTAACACAGCTTGTAGACCCATTTTGACAGGTGCCAACAGCATTGCTAGCAAAACAGTCATCTGAAGTTAAACTTGGATTGTCATCGATTTGACCATCACAGTCATTATCTTGACCATCACAGATTTCATCGCTAATGGTTGGTGCTTCACCCACACAATCCACACCATTGAGTTGGTCATTACATTGATATACACCAAGGCTAGTACAAGCCTGTAAAGTAATCGTACAGCTGTTTCCAATTGGATAGTTAGTAATCGTTCCATCACAGTTATCGTCAGCACCACTTCCACAATAATCATGCGGTGCCGGATTACCGGTGATACATTGATCAACCTCTTCACCATCAATGCATTGATAGCTTCCGGTTCTTCTGCATTCTCCAACGCCACAAATACTGCTTCGACTGTAACTTTCATCAATTAGGCCATCACAATCATCATCAAGGCCATTACAGTTGTCGTCATTACCCGTGGAGGGTAAAGGCGTACAATCGGTGACCACTGAGCCGGATTCACAGCTGAGTGAACCTTGATTGCTTTCACACACGCCCAGACCACAGGAAATCACGACTCCGGTGGTGGGGGCTTCATAGTCCTCATCCACTAACGAGTCACAATCTTGGTCAATGCCATCACAGGTATCATCCATCGTGTTTGCACCGATCGGAACACAGGTATCATCAAGCCCATTGGGCGTGCAAATACGATCACCCATGGTTGGGCACTCGTTGGCTAAGCAACTCACCACGCCTTCAACGGTTACAAAGCCCTCGTCATTTTTTCCGTCACAATCGTTATCAAGAACATTACAAGTACTGTCGTTAGGATCATTGGGATCGATGGGGCCTACTTGGCAATCCTGAATAATAATCCCGTTCATGCAGCGAGTTTGTCCTTCTCGTTGGCAAACACCGGTACCACAGGTGATTTGCTCACTGACAAAACCTTCATCAATGTTACCATCACAGTCGGTATCTAAGCCATCACAGCGCTGATCTTGATCAATGGGTGCTTGAGCAACACAGGTATCAAGTAGGCCATTGGCTGTACACGCTAAGGTACCGGTGGCTTGACAGATTCCTTGACCACAAGATGTTGCTTGGTTTTGATATGCTTCATCAAATCGACCATCGCAGTCTTGGTCAATGCCATCACAAGAGAGATCTGTACCCTGAGCGTTTCCGGGCGTACATAAGTCAACCACCATACCGCCTTGGCAGGCTCGTTGGCCATTGCTTTGACACACGCCTAAACCACAGCTAATCCCTTGACTTTGATAGCCCTCATCAACACGTCCATCACAGTCAGCGTCAATGTTATCACAAGTGCTGTCATTGCCGACCGGTACACCCGGTGTACATGCATCATCTATGACACCACCAATGCAGATTTGTTGACTTGTTCGGTAGCAAACACCTGCTCCACAATTTGTTGCTATTCCACTAAAGTCTTCATCAATAAGCCCATCACAGTCATCATCAACCCCATCACAGCTTTGATCGTTTGCGGCTGGAGTGCCCTCTACACAGGTATCACCAGTCGAGTTGCCATTAATGCAGGTTTGTACGCCTTCATCGGCACAAGAACCAGCCCCACAACTAACCGGTTGTCCAACAAAGCCCTCATCAATCCGTCCATCACAATCGCTGTCTATTCCATCACATACACTGTCATTATCATTGTTTGCCGGTATGAGCGGAGAACAGGTATCAATCACAAGTTGATTACAAATCAGACGGCCTTGATTATAGCAAGCACCTATTCCACATTCGGTAATGAGACTTTGGTGATCTTCATCGGTTAAACCATCACAGTCAGAGTCACTACTATTACAAAGGTCAGGGGCTTGGTTGGGCTCACCTGGTGTGCAGCTATTTTGGACTTGTCCTTGCTCACAATATGTTCGTCCGGTGGCTACACATTCTCCCAAGCCACAGCTTGTATTCATAGGGACATAGTGCTCATCAACACGCCCATCACAGTCTTCATCAACATTGTTACAGCTTTGATCAGCACTCGCTAGACCGGTAACACAGCTATTGATTTCTTGGGCATTTTGACAGGTGATTTGTCCAGACCTTAGGCAAGCGCCAACACCACATTGCACATTTTGCGCAACATAGCCCTCATCAATAGCGCCATCGCAATCTTGATCAATGCCATCACAGTCATCATCTTGTCCCAAAGGAGTTCGATCAAAGCACAGTGGTGAGATACTTCCGTTTTCACACAAAACAGGGCCACTCGCGATACATACTCCCAAGCCACAGTTAGTCGTGGTCGTGATATACGCTTCATCGGCACGGCCATCACAGTCGTCATCAATGCCGTCACAGTCATCATCATTACCTTCGGGCTCACCCTCGCGACAGCTAGAAACAATCTGTCCATCCACGCAGGAGTTTATAGCCTGTGCGGCACAAAAGCCTTCGCCACAATCTTCCAATCCCCCTGCAAAGTGTTCATCAACTGTGCCATCACAGTCATCATCAAGACCATTACATTCACGATTATTATCTGCTTCATTTTCCACTGCAAAAGATAATGGATCAATCCCACCAATATCGCAAAAAGTGGCTTGTAAGGAGCTAGCCGGATCTTGCTCATCGATTGGCCGACAGCTAAATACACCCGTTTGCTCACAAACAGTGTCCACATAAACAGAACATGATTCGCCCACATTGAAAAGCTCATCAGTCTGACCATCACAATCATTATCCAGCTCATCACAAACTTCGGCCTGAGCTTCAATATCGGTAGGTTTACAGCGGGGCAATTCACCTGGACCATCAAGGCACTGAAATGTTGAATCTATTCGGCATTGGCCTAGACCACTGCTACATTCGGTCCCTTCGGCATTGTTCTCGGTAATGAGCTCACTTTCATCAACCTTGCCATCACAGTCATTATCTTGATGATCGCAAATAACTTCGGTTAATTCTTGAGTAGGTGAAACCCATGTGCACTCAGTGGTGGTAAACTTCAAAAGATTGGCTTGGTTAATAAAGGATAAAGGTTGTTCCTGCACAGCAACAATACAGTCACCATCACAAAGGCTGTCTATTTGAAGTTGACCACAGCGTTCGGGATTTTGCTGATGGTCTGTAGCATATAAAAAGATTGATAAGCTTCCACCTTGTTCACGATCAAAGTTCAGATCGCCAAAAAGCTCATCTTCACCATTGATCGGAACAATACCCTCTGGGTCGATACGAATGGGCAAGCGATGACTATCTTGGGTGTGATTGGCAATCACAAAGCAGCCTTCAGTGCTGGTACCCAAAAACTGACCACAGCCCTGTTCTTGACCTAAAGCAAGGCGATTCACACATTGGTTAATATCAACAATCACCTGTTGAGTTTCATAAATAGTTTCAGCTTCACAGCTGACTAAACATGTGACTAAGAAGAGTAAGAGCCCATATGTAAGGCCTAACTTTTGTACATGGTTAATCCACCATGTCGTTAATCGTAAAAGTGGCACAAGAGTCTCCTACAATACAAAGTTTAATCACAAGAACTTTACTAGATTTAAGCTAGCATAAAATCGGTTTAAAGAGGGAGTATCTTCTGTAAGTATTCAAAGTTTTCAGCTGTCCATTGAGGTGGTCCAGCTGGATCAAGACCAGCTCGCTCAATAAAGGGACGATCTCGGCCACAGTCCATAATTTGTCGCGGTCCAGCGGCATTATGATAAGAGCCACAGCCTGGAACCACCGGTAATCCAAGTGAGTGTCCGATCTCATGTGTGAGTGTGTTACCGACCAAATGACCCAGCATTCTAATGCCTTTTAGCACTTGCTCAACCCTTGGGCCTTCTAAGTCGCTTTGTTGAGCAGGAGAGTTCATCAAAGGTAGAAAAACCTCATCAAACAAGGGATCCGCCAGAGTGCTAGGATCATCATTTAGGCTAGGTGAAAGACTCAAAAATGATTCAACAAAAACGCCACCATAGCTATTACCACTTTCGGCATTACGACCAGCGAGATTATCATCAAGGCGCTGATTACAAAAGTCTAGTCCGGTAGTGTTATCAAGACCAAATAAAGATTGAGCATTAGGATCAGGCCCTCCAATCTCAACAATGGAATAAAGCTCAAAATCATTAGGTGGTGTTGTGCGAAGCTCTAGGTTGACGCCAGCATAATCGCGTCTAACCACCGCTATGATTTCATCGATGACTCGGGCGCTTAAATTACGCAAGCCAAAAAGCCTTAAAGAATCGGTGAAAGCAGGTAAAAACGAAAGATAAACCACTTGCTTACTTGGTGCTATCGTTATAGACACCGGATGAGGCGTGGTGGTCACTTCTTGGTCGCGCCAAAAGACGGTGGCACTTAAATAGCCATCCAAGGCGCCGGGAACTCCCCCAAGATCAAGAGACTCACAAGAGCTATTAAACTCTGGTTCAAAGGCGCTTGATATACGCGAACCACTTTCATGTCGAAGGGGCAAGCGAAGATCTTGATATTCAATGGGATCTTGCTCACTTTCTGGCGTTAAAATACCATTAAAAGTAAGCATAGTGATGCCTACTTCATTACCATCAAGTAAGTCGACTAAGCCGCCCCCCTCAATGATTAAGCGTTGACCTCGACTCACGCTACTTGGAGAGACAAAGGAGATAAAAGGTTCGCTCAATTCAAAGCTTACCAATATTGGTTCGCTGATTCTTAGTCCGCCTACACTGTTATTGGTAATGGTTGCCGTGCCCTCAAAACGACCTCCTAAAATCCCAAAATAACGAGGATGTGGAAGCCAGCGTCTTTGGCTTCGGTCACTCATAAGATTGGAGTTTTGCTCATTAGAATTAGAGTGGGCGGTCAATGGTTCACTTAATTCAAGGACTTGGCTTTGTCCATTGGCATCAAAAAATTGACCGCTCAGGTTGAGGATAGAGGTTCCTTCACCCTCTTTTAAAAACCCATTGCCTTGCACAAGACTTAATGTTTGAGGACTCACTAAGGGACTCAACTGAAGTAATTCGGGATTAAGGACATGCTGTAAGTCGGCGCTCCATTCAGTACGAGCGCTTCCGGTAAAGCCACGCAGAGAGGCCTCAACTAAGATTGAACCCAAAGCAGGTCCGACAGCTGTATTTAACGCTTGGTCTACTGGCCAACGTACGATGAGGCTGTCTTGGACTTCGACTAATTCTAAGGGAATCCGAGTAATGCCTGTGCTTTGATTTAAGTCGAGTGAAACTTGATATGTGGCCTCACTGATTAAGCCTTGACCAGAGACTTTAAATTGTCCGCCGGGTAATAGGTAATCAAGCCTAATTGGATTGAGGTAAATAGTGAGCGTTCCTTCTCCCTCACGAGGTTGATAGGGCTCATTTTGTGTGCAAGCCACCAAAGCTAAAGTACTCATAAAACTAAGACTAAAAACACACCTAAGGATAAGCTTTAAAGACTTAAATACACACATAAATTTATCCAATATTTGAATGGTTTGTTCAGTTTTTTAAGGTGCGCAGGCTTTGCCACCGGGAAAGTCACGACAGTATAAATCTGAACGAGAACAATCGCTATCGGTCACACAGCTTTTTAAGCAGGCCTTAATGCCTTGTAGGCTTTCACAAATACTTTGATTTGAGCAATCTAAATTAGAACGACAGCCGGCTGTGGCACAATAGCCACCAGGGGCTGGTAGACAAACCAAATCATTGGCACAGTCGCTAAAATGAGAGCAGGGGTCTGCCAATTGGGCCGCTCCACTAGGCGCACACCGCGAGGTATAGTTTTCAAAAGCCTTACAGCCTTCACCGGTACGACACTGATTTGCTGATGAGCAACTTGCCGTACAAAGACCATTTTGAGCCACCGGTAAACGACCGGCAATAGGACTCACACAGACATGGCCGGAGTCACAGCCTGCCATAGCGTCACAAGCATTGGGTACACAGCTGTTATTTGCATCACAGTATAGACCTTCAGCACAGTCATTGGTTTGGGTGCATAAGGAACTTCCACCACGAACGGACAAAGTATAATTTACATTTCCGGTCCCCTGAGGGTGGTATACAATCACGTAATATTCTGCACTCACACTTGGTGTAAACTCCAATAGTTCAACATCTCGCCCAAGCGCATTGCTAAAGGCTAAGCGTTGATCACTTTCATCAAGAATTTCGATGGCAAGATCACTTTGACTCGACATATGCTCTAAGCGAATCTCAATTCGATTTCCTGCTTCGAGCTCATATCCAAAAATATCTACATCTTGTGGGCAGATTGTGCCCTCAATGGCTTGATTCAAGTCTACAAAGCTTGCATTAAGGGTGTCATTATTGGGGATGGGCATTTCATAGGCATCCGCTTGACAATATTCTTCACATTCTTGTTCATCGATTTGTACAGAAAGCGTGTATTGATTTTGTGCGCCCTCATATCCAAATACTTGGATAACCGCTTGTGTGTCTGTAGGTACACAAGAGAGAACAACTTCTTCAAAATCACGCACATTCAAGCTACTTGTGGGAGGCACGGCATCCATAGGACTAACGGCGGATGCTCTCATATCTAAATCACCTTGTCCATGCTCAAATTCTATACGAGCGGTCAGGGTTAAACCACTTGGGATATTGACTGTATAGTGATCTTCATCTCCGCCACAGATACTTAACATATCATAAAATCCTGCTTGGATTTCGCTGCTAGAGTAATCCATTGGGCCGGGTGTAGAGACAGTTGTTTCAAAGCGATCGGGAAGACAGCTCACGCCACAGGCTGTTTCAGATACACACTGTAAACTAGAGACTTGGTTGATCGAAAGGGCCTCTTGGCACTGATAGCCTTGAGGGCAACCTTGGTTGGCATCACAACTTTGGGCACAAATGCCACTCTCTCCTTGGCCTTGGTTAATACAACGATCATTGGTTGTTCCACATTGAAGGTCATCTACGCAAGGCTCACATAAGTTGGCACCAATCTGGGCTAGGCTTGGATCCCACTGATAAGAAACTTGAAAGACTTCACTTTCGACACTGTGATCACAGCTGACTCCATCAGGATCATCATCATCGCTGACCAAAAAGCGATAATAAATGGTTACTGGTTCAGCTACGGGTTGTGCCGGAATAATACCGGTCCACACATTTGACTCATATGAAGCTTGGCCATTCATAAATTGCCCATTCATCACAACCGAGGTCCAAGCATCATCAGACAAGCCAAGTGCCGCAGTTTGAGAGTTGAGCACCTGATAGAAAAGAGTGGGTGCGGATTTAACCCCAATATCATCGGTCACCTCTAGTTCAAGTCTTAGGTTTTCAACGCCTCGATAGTCAAGTGGCGCTTGATGACTAATTGTTGGGGCCGATCCAGGACAATTCGAGCTTGTGCTTGAGCGAAGTCTCACTAAGAAGCGCTTTTCAAAGGGTGGAAGACCACGAGTTGTATTTGCCCTAAATACAAAGGGGAAATTAACTTGATTGCGACTCGCTTGAGGATCAGGACACCAAGTGAGACGGTATCTTTTAAATCCATCAGCGATTAAACTCGCATTGTTAGGACTTGGTGGAGCTAAGTTCACATTGATTTCTTCTGGCGCGAGTTGGTCAGCTTGAATGGCAACCGTAGTTTCAAAGCAGGCTGTTTCATCAAGATTAAGGACCGCGGCTTCACCCACAGGTTCGATAAAACGACCCCATTGGCCACCACCAATACCGGTATCGATTACTTCAAGATTGATCGTTTCTTGACTTTGATTGCCTTGGTTATCTTTAACAATGAGGGTTAAGGCATATGAACCGACGTCTGCATTTCCCGGCGTCCAAGAGAAAACGGCATTATAATCACTGACCTTTTGTAAGTCCGGTCTTCCTGCACTCGCAATGGTTGGAGTGGGTGGTGGCGGGGTTAAACTAAACTCAAAGCTAATGGGATCGGCATCTTCATCATAAGCAGTCACATCTAATTGAAAACTACGGTTGGTGACTAACTGTTGGTCTTGCAAACTTAAAATGCTGGGCGCGCGGTTACCACTGGTCGCACAAGATAGACAGAGGAAAACGAATACTAAGCTGTATAAACCATGCGGTAAAAGATGACTTTTGTTCCGTTTAAAAAGATGCTCAAAAAAAGACATAACAAACTCACTAAACTAAAATATTAAAACTCTGATAAACTATCATCATATAATGAATTATTACGATTGACACAACCAAGCGCTACCATTCAACACGCTGAATCTTCACGATTGTTTCCAAAATCTGCTTAGTCAACGATTTTAAACTCATTTCCCTAGACCTTACAGCTCTAATCGCATAGGAATAAGAGGTCATTTTTTCCAATGACCCAATTCTTTGATTTAGATCGTCTTTCGGCGAGAGGAGAAATGTATGCAAATCCAACAAATACACGCCCGTGAAATCCTCGACAGCCGAGGTAATCCTACTTTGGAAGTTGAAGTCAGTTTAGAAGGAGGCGCAATGGGTCGCTTTGCGGTTCCCTCCGGTGCTTCAACAGGTGAGCATGAAGCTTTGGAACTACGTGATCAAGAAGTAGATCGCTACCTCGGTAAGGGGGTTCGTAGAGCCGTTGAAAATATTTTCACCAAGATTGCTCCAGCTCTAATCGGTGCATCTGCTTTAAACCAACGTCATATTGACCAATGCCTACTTGATTTAGATGGCACAGATAACAAAAGCGTACTTGGTGCTAATGCTATTTTAGGTGTAAGTATTGCCACAGCAAAGGCAGCGGCAAACGCGCTTAAACTCCCTTTATGGCGTTATCTTGGTGGTGTGAATGCGCATCGTTTACCAGTGCCCATGATGAACATCATTAACGGTGGCGCTCATGCCGATAATAACGTTGACTTTCAAGAGTTTATGATTATTCCGGTAGGGGCGGAGTCCTTTAAAGAAGCATTACGCATGGGGGCTGAGATCTTTCATTCGCTTAAAAAAGTTTTGAAGGGGCGAGGCCTAAATACAGCAGTGGGTGATGAGGGTGGTTTTGCACCAAATCTTGCTCGCAATGACGAGGCCTTATCAGTGATTACGGAAGCGATTACTCAAGCAGGATACGAGCCTGGCACTCAAGTCGGCTTAGCTTTAGATGTAGCAAGCAGTGAGTTTTATCGTGAGGGACGCTATGAACTCAGTGGTGAGGGGCGTAGTTTATCCTCAAGTGAATTAGTGGAGTTTTATGCTCAACTCTGTGAGCAATATCCTATCCTAAGTATTGAAGACGGCATGGCCGAGGATGATTGGGATGGTTGGGCAGAGTTAACGCAACGCTTGGGCAATAAAGTTCAGCTGGTAGGTGATGATCTGTTTGTGACCAATCCCGTACGCCTAAGTCGTGGTATTAACGAAGATATTGCGAATTCTGTACTCATCAAGGTAAATCAAATCGGTACACTCACCGAAACCCTTGACTGCATCGAAATGGCGCATAGGGCTGGATATACAACAGTCATTAGCCACCGTAGTGGTGAAACCGAAGATACAACCATCGCTGATTTGGCAGTGGCTGTAAATGCTGGACAGATCAAAACCGGCTCAGCAAGTCGTAGTGATCGTGTTGCTAAATACAATCAGCTGCTGCGTATTGAGGAAGCTTTGCATTCACAAGCCGGCTGGCGTACTGACCTAAAATAAGGCTAAAGCTTATTCAGTCTTGGGATACGCTCGTCTTTTGGTCAGTGTCTCGATAAAGTGTCCAAGCTAACCAAAGCCAAGCTAAAATCCATAAGCTACCGCCAATGGGGGTAATAGCACCAAGAACTCGGATATTAGTGAGCGTCATGGCATAAAGGCTTCCACAAAAAAACAAGCCGCCAGCGATAAATAAATAGGCGATGGTCATGAGCTTCTTTTGAGAAAAATGAGAGACTCTTGGCCACAAGGTAGCTAAAGCCAGTAGCCCTAAGCCATGTAGCCTTTGGTAGTCGGCAGCCGTTTCCCACCATGCCAAAGCATCAGGGGAAACTCTACTTTTGACAGCATGAGCCCCAAAGGCACCCAAAGCGATTGCGGTTGCAATATATAATGCGCCCCATATCCATAATTTTCGTTCTGTTTTTGACATAAGATACGCTTCAGTACTTGTTAAAAAACTCTTGAGACTTGAGTGATGAATCAGAATCATGTTCAGCACATGAACATAATGTTAGCTAGATTCTGCTGATAAGCTTAATGCTTTTTCACTTATTTAGTGATGACTAGCCCTAGTCTTATTTCTTTTCAGCCGCTTTTTCAGCTTCTGTTTTAGGCTTGGACACAAAGACCGAAGACACACTGGTGACATCTTCATTCACTCGGGCATAAATACTAATGTGATTGACTCCACCTTCAAGTGGAACTTCGGCACTAAAGTCTACACCATGTGGGTTTTCCATGGCAGGGTTCGGCAAGAAGAAGACCTTGCGTCTATTCACATAAACCATCAAATCCAACAAAGCTTGGCGACTGGTGACTCGGCCTTTGACTGTAATCGTTTTACGATCTTGATCAACCGCAAGCGCTAAAGGTTCAAGCTTAATGCGAGGTGGGCTCATCTCATAACTTAGCTTTTGTGCCTTGATGGGTGCGATCTCCTGTTCTGTTTGGGTATGTACATCAGAAGCTTCTGCCCAATAAAAACGTGAGGTATCGCTTGGCACTCGATACCAAATACAAGCGCCACTGCCATCAATAACACAAGCATCCGATTGGGCTTGGGATACATACGCAACAACTGCACTTGCTTTTAGTGGAGAGGCACGCAGGGCCATTTGCTTCCCCTGTGCGCCACCTTCAATCAGCTTTAAGTGGCTTGGGCTATTTTTGGCAGAAAGACTGTGCTTTTGAAGCTTTAATTGCTTGCTTGGGTAAATGGCAAAGCTGACTTTATCAGAGCTACTTTCTCTTAATTTTGGGTCAACCAAAGATAAATAGGCACTGACACTTGGCTCCGACCATGCTTCTTTTACTTTAAACAAGAACTTAATCATGCCTTCTTCATCTTTGGAGACTTGTTGGTCTTCTGGTGTCACTCGGCCACGCTTGATGAAGATCCCCGGAATCTTACCCTTACCTAAGGTGGCTAATTGACCCACTAATTCTCTGGTTTCCCCCTCGCCTAAGTTCTTATAATAAAGTTGTAACTCAACTTCTTCACCAGGGCTGAGTAAACCATTTCCATCTCCGGTTTCTTGATCATTAAGCTCATAGCGCAAAGCCAGATGAGGCACAGCTAGGGCTTGGAGGGTTGCCTTAAAGTCCAAAGGTGGAATCTTACCTTTGCCATCGGCTTCAAAGATGACTTTGACCTCATCTTGGCGTGAAATAAAGCTTTCACTGACTTTGATTTCTTCTGTCCAAGTGCGAGATTCCTGTGGGGGGATATGACCAAATAAGAACTCATGTCCCTTAAACAATTGGTTTTCTGATTTGGTAATACCACGGACCTTATGTAAAGGATTTTTGCCTGTGTTCTTGACTGTGACTGTGACCTTTAGGGTTTCACCAGCTTTAACCACACCATTGTTAGGACTCAGTTTGACTTCCGCTTGTCCGATTGCACTTAGTTTACTTACTTTAGAAGACCACTGAATATCCTTAGAGCGCAGTTTTTCATCGATTTGCTTTTCTTGGTCTAACCTAGCTTCTGATAATATATTTTCAGAGGCTTTAAGTAAGTGCTTAAGCTTAGGCCCTTGGGTTTCAATGAGAATGTCTTTGGCAAAGCGAGTTTCAAAATCGACAATAATCTCATTGGGCTTATCTCGTTGCTCTTTAAGAAGTTCATAATCTCGCAAGTATTTGAGGCTCATCAAAGGTTTTTGAATCTTGGACGCTGCACTTTTATCACTGACTAAGTGCTCGGGAAGTAAAGCTTCGCCATGTGCTTCATCGGGTGAACCAAAGAAATAAGTTGTTTCATCGGTGAGTAAGACCGGAGATAGCTCAACGGTTGGGGTAATCCCTACGGATTGAATACTGATATCACCCGGAGTTAAATATTGGGCAATCGTGAGTTTTAATGCGGATTGATCAGGGTTATCAAACAGCATTTGTACACTTCCCTTACCAAAGGAGCGTTGGCCAATGACCAAAGCTCTTGAGTGGTTTTTAAGTGCACCCGCCACAATTTCACTAGCGCTTGCTGAGTTTGCATTGAGCATGACCACAACCGGAAGTTTGGTGAGGGTACCTTTAGCACGAGCCATCTTTGGCTCGCGTGACTTACTGTCAGCACCCACTGTTTTAACAATGGTGCCTCGTTCAATGAACAAGTCAGACATCTTGGCCGCTTGATCAAGCAACCCACCAGGATTATTGCGTAAGTCAAGGACCAAGCCCTTTAATTCGGAGCGCTTCGCTTCTTTGCGTAAATCCTTAAGCGCTGATTTAAGTTCTTCCACGGTTGTGTTTTGGAAGTTTCTGACTCTTACAAGACCAACCCCCTTGCCCAAGTATTTAGATTTTACACTTTTAACTTTAATATTATCTCTAGTTAGCGTGTACTTTTTGGGGCTTTTCCATTCATCACGCATAACAAAAATATCAACATCGGTACCGGGCTCACCGCGCATTAGATTCACTGCATCGGTGAGTGACATATTTACAGTGCTATCAAGGTTGATTTGCACAATATGATCATTGGCTTTAATCCCAGCTCGTGAAGCAGGTGTATCTTCAATCGGATTAATCACTGTGAGTTGATTTTCACGAATCCCAATCACAATACCTAAACCACCAAAGCGCCCTTTCGTACTTAAATGCATTTCTGCAAACTCTTCGGGAGAGAGTAAAATACTGTGTGGATCTAGGGTAGAAAGCATACCATTAATTGCCGCATATTCGATCTCTCTTAAATCAGAAAAATGCTTGAGACGACTTTGGATAAAGCGGAACATATCTCTAAACTTAAAAAGAAGCTCAAAGCGAGAACTGACCTTTAAAGAAAAGCGCTTTTTGTGATCATTGACTTGAACTTCGGCTGAGAGCGGATTCTTATCTTTGTCTTCTTCAAGATTGACCATGATTTCAGGGACAGCCTGTTGAACTTGCTCCAATCCAGCAGCAATCATCTTAGGCCGATTAATTCGGCTTGGTTCAACATAATGATCTTCAACATAAACAACCGCACGGTTCATGACGGCCATTTGTACAAGCTCATATTTAGCGCCAGCATTTTCTGCTTCGCTGAGCTGTGCCATAGCTTTTTGTACTCGAGCTCGCCAACCGGTATCTTCTTGAGTAAAGTGTAAAACGAGATAAATCCCGCAAGTAAGAAATAAAATTAACTTTAAATACTTATTCATTTAGCTTTTGCTTCTGCTCAAATCATTTAGTTTTTTTGTTTATGATCGACATCATCATCAATCTAGGGAATCTGAATCAAGAGGTCAGAGTTGATGCCTGTTATTCAAGAGAATACAGGATTAGCATCAAGAGTACAAAGATTGATACTTTGAACTCATAAAGAGACGCTATTAATTACTCAAACATACATAACTTCATTTGACATGACTTAGATTCCACCACAAAGTTTATTCGCCAATTAAAATCATATAAGCTTACTTAAGCCTTTGCGATTGTTTTGTGATTTTATGGTTGATTTTTAGTTTAAATAACCAAAACTACAAGGCTCATCGAAAGGAACTTTACATGGATAATGAACAAAACATGCCGGTTGAACCAAGACAAAAGCCACTTATCTTACTCGCGGATGATGATGTAGACATCCGTACTTTGGTCCGCTTGGCGATTGAACATATAGAGTGTGACATCATTGAGGCTTCGGATGGAGAAATCGCTCTTGAGCAGATTTTGGTTGAAGCACCCGATCTAGTAGTCCTCGATGTGATGATGCCCGGCTTAACCGGTTGGGAAGTCTGTAAATATGTTAAAAGCAAAGAGGATTACAAAGATACACTCATCCTTATGCTCACCGCGATTGGCGAAACAGTAAATCACATGACAGCCCCATTATATGGTGCAGATGCTTATTTGGATAAGCCCTTTGACATGGATGAGATTGTCAAAGTGATTCAAGGCCTACTAGGCCAAAATTAATCATCGTTTCAATAAAACACCAACGCTTAAGTGCGATTGCCCTAATCACAATAAAGTGCCTTGTCACTAGGAGTTACCTTTGCGTACACATTTATTAACGAGCCTAATCGCTCTTTCACTTTGTATGAGTTCATCCGTATGGGCTGAGCCTGCTCAACCTGCACCTGCGCCAGTGGCTCAACCCGCGCCTGCGCCAGTGGCTCAACCCGCGCCAGCGCCAGTGGCTCAACCTGCGCCTGCGCCAGTGGCTCAACCTGCGCCTGCGCCAGTGGCTCAACCTGCGCCAGCCTCGAATGATTCATCACCTATCGTGGCTAAAATTGGAGATCAAAGCTTAAGCCTAAATAAGCTTAATGAGCTTGCCCAAGCTCAAATTGAAAAAGCCGCGCAAGAGTATCAGCAAAAACTTTATGAAATTAAGGCTCAAGCGATTGATGAGTATTTGAGCGATGCTGCTTTGAATCTAGAAGTTGCTGCGACCAAGCAAAGCGATATTCGCTCTTTGATCGAAGCGGAAGCAATCGCTAAAATTCAGCCGGTAAGCGAAGCGGAAGTATCTAAGTTTTACGAAGAAAATAAAGCACGCTTACCTCAAATGCCCGAAAGCGAAGTACGACCACAGATTCAAGGGTTCTTGACTCAACAGCGTACCCGTGAAGCCGTACAAAATTATGTGAATGGATTGCGACAAAAGCATAATGCACAAGATTTACTAGAGCCACCTCGAGTTAAAGTGGATGCAATTGGCTTTGCCAAGGGCCCCGAAGATGCACCGATTACCATTGTTGAGTTTGCTGACTATGAATGTGGCTATTGTAGCCGAGCGATGGAAAGTATGAATCAGGTAATGGCCAAATACCCGGGAAAGATTCGTCTTGTTTATCGTGACTTCCCACTTGAATTCCACCAAAATGCGGTTCCGGCTTCGATTGCAGCGCGCTGTGCAGGGGCGCAAAGTAAGTTTTGGGAAATGCATACTAAGCTTTTTGAAAACCAAAGTGGGCTGACCGTGGAAAACTTTACCAAATGGGCGGGCGAATTAGGCTTGGATATGACCAAGTTTGAGGCTTGTTCCAAAGACCAAATGATAATGGCCTCTATTCAAGCCGATATTCAAGCTGGAAGTTCACTTGGAGTAAGCGGTACACCAGCATTTTTTGTAAATGGTGTCTCCTTGAGTGGTGCGCAACCACCTGAGGCCTTCATTAAAATCATTGATCGCGAACTATCACGTCTAAAGAATAAATAAGGCCCTAAACTAGGCCAAATCAATTAAGTTCGTAAAGTTCATAAAGAAAAAACTCAAAGAAACTTAAAGGTCTAATGACACGAATCAAGACTTCGCTTATACTGTGATCACAAATCAATCATTTAAAGCGACAGGAGTTATGATCATGTCACAGCAAAAACCGTTAAGTTGGGTGTATACCCTGCTTGTCTTATTTGGCCTTAATATAGGATGTAGTGATCCAGCGGGGCCAGTGTACACAGCTGGTACAGAGATTGGAGGAACCGAGGTAGGGGGTACAATGGATGTGGGGGGCACAGTCATTCAGCCAGGTGCGCAATTGGCTTTGCGTTCTGAAACAAACCAAAATATTGTGGATGTTGGTGGAACTTTAGAGTTAAGACTACGTTATGTGATGAACAACACAACGCCAGTCGCTCGTCAACGAGTGAGCTTTGAACTCTTGAACCAAGCACAAATGCCAGCACCACAAGGTGTTGACGGCACAGGACTTAGTGCATTAAGTACCACAACCAATGAGCGTGGAGAGGCCAGCGTTAGTGTGATTGCGGGTCAAATGCCCACTTCAATCATTGTTAAAGCCTTTGATCCTTCCAATGTGCAAGTTGCCCCAATTTATTGGCGAGTAACTGTGGCCAATTCGGGAGAAGGTGGTCTTGAGGTAACGGTAAACTATAATGCCCAAAACGGTCGTTATAATTTTAATCAATTCAGCGCGGCTCGCGTTACACTCTTCCAAAACACGCCTTGTGCTCAAATCATGGCAAGTGCACCAAACTTTGTAAATGCCTATGAATCACTGCCCGAGATTTATCCCTACACTGATCTAGACAACAAGGTGAACAGTGCTTCTTTACCCAACAACTTGGTACTCAGTGTGGCAGCCCTAATTTATAATCAGGGCGGTGCACCAGTGACCTTTGGCTGTGTTGAGGGGATTCGACCACAAGGTGGACAAATCGTACCGGTTGAGGTGATTACCACCGATTTACCACTGGCGTTTAAGGGTGTGTATAACTCTTTGAATCGCTTTGACCTTATTCAAGCACTGCAAGACAGTGAAGAACTAAAGACCTTGGGTGACATCTTCTATTTCTTACGTATTTTAGGTGGTTCAAACGAGCAACTTGGCGCAGGTGTAATTGAGACGATCTGTCGCATTGCTGACTTTGAAGGTGTCGCCTGTGAAATTATTGAAGGTGTTGCTGGTGGTGCTCTTGGTAATATTATTAATAGTCAGATTCCTGAAAATGTGAAGGGAGTTCTGCGTATTGTTGGTGAAACTCTTGATATTGTTGGTGATTTGACCATTGTGGGTGAAATCGAGTTTTCACAAAGTGCTAATGCCGAGGGCGTATTTGTAGGCAATGACAACCGCTGGCAAAGACTTCGCTTCAACTGGGATGTTGATTGCCCAATGCCGGGTATGTGTCAGCGAGAGGTAACCTTTAGTCAATTAGGTGATCACAGTAGTCGTAATGTGGCTGGCTTATTTGATGCTCAAGAGCAACCAGATGGCACAGTGGCAATTCTTGAGCATAATTTTGCCATCGCCTATGGGAATATCATTCTTGGCTTACTTGAAGCATGGATTTTACCTTTGGCCTATGGTGATGGCTCAGGAAATCCAATTTCTTTAAGAGACTTCTTAGAAATTAACCTAAGTGGTGTTTGTGAATCTATTAATGAACGCTTTAATCTTCCCAGTGATAGTGACACTTGTATCAATGCCTTAGCGATTATTCTAAGTGGTGTGATCAATGAGCAGGTACGACGCTTGAACTTTACTGGTGACCAACTTGTCATGCGTGGTTCATTTACACCAAGAGACAATGACAATGATCTATCGATCGATAAACTTGATAATGGTCAATGGATTGGGCTGATCGATGGCAATCTTGAGTTTAGAGGTTGCTTTACTGCCTGTCGTGGTGGTGAATGTGATGGACCGGTTTGTCAAATTGCCAATCCAGCAAATCCTAATCCTTAAACTCTAGCTTTTCATCTTCAACTCTGACTTTTTATCTTCAACTCTAGGCTCTTAAACTATAACTCAATGCTTAAGCAACGTGGACTACAAATCATCTCATGGAGCTTTTGCTTGGCGGTGCCTTGGGTGGCGGGTAGTCTGGTATATTTTGCAGCCCAAGAACGCTGGTTGATGGTTGTGGCAAGTTTTTTATTAAGTATATCAATGACAGCTTTAGGGATTGAAGGTGTGTTACGCAGCACCTTAGATCATCTGGAGCAAAGAGCCAAACAAAGAGATCTTGACGCTTAGGCTTAAAGCAAGCCATGATAAGAGAGCTTATCTAAGTGGAGTGATCAATTTATAATGCGTTTAATTCCTTTTCATCATGGCATGTTACTGCGTGTACTGTATGTAGCGAGGAAACTATGTGTACTGAGTTTATTCGTCTTTTTATCTACTTTAGAGACTTATGCTCAGAAGCAAAGTACTCAGACTAAACCGAGCGACATCGTCCTAGTAGAGATTCTTAATCAATATGGTGAAAAAGTTGAAATCACCGAAAAAGAACTACAGCGTGCTCATGAACTAGCGCCCCAAACACAAAGTATAGAAAACACTTTGGAACAAGTGATTCAATTAAGCTTATTACAAGCAGAAGCCGAACGACAGGGTCTAGGTCAGCATCCAAAGGCCCTTGATGAGCGAGATCGGGTTGCAGTTAAGCATTTTATTTCTGTAGGTTTTGAGCAAAAGTATCGTCTTGATAACCTACCACAGCAGTATGTGGAACAATCAAAGCAAAGAAATATAGGTCACTTTAGACATCCCGAATTGCGTCAAGGCGTACATATTTTGGTTAAGCCTACCAGTGAAGATCGTTCGTTAATGAATGAGCAACAAGCTCAAGCTTTGCAAGCAGTGGTCAAGCGGATTAAAGATGATTTAAATAATGACCCAGTAGTGTTAGCAAGTGAACTACACAAAAGAATGAGTCGCTATCAAGCTTGGATGGACCAAGGTTATGAGGTGATCTTTGAGAACTTGGGTCGTTTTTCGGCCACTGGTCCCTTTATTATGTCCTTTAATGAGGCCTGTTTCAAAGTCCATGAAGCACCTAAGCTGATCGGACCAATTCAAACGCCTTTTGGCTTTCATTTTACTTTAATTGAGGCGATTATTCCTCCTTTAGATACCCCAGATGCCAAAATCGAAGAAGAGGTTCGAAAGCGCATATTGCCTGAGGTCCGAGCTTATGAATGGCGTAAGCTTATCACGACTTTATTTCAGGCGAGTGAAGAAAGTAATCCCACTTCTGATGGGAACTAGTATTGTAATGGATTTAAGCTGGATAGATTTAGGCTGGATAGATTTAGGCTGTGACTTTTTTACTAAGGGCCTAAGATATGATTAAGGACAAAGAAACAGACATATCTCATCCCAAAACTAAGCCTCAATTATGTATTGAGCTTAGGTTAGAATCTGGCCAAAGTTCACAATTATATTTTGCTCACTCTCCTATTATTATCGGCCGAAGTGAAGCCTGTGATTTAAGACTCCCCTATCCTTGGGTGAGTTTACAGCATATTGAAGTGCATTGGTCAGCCAAGGGGATATGCGCTAGAGACTTATATGCAAAGCGACCTGCTCGTTTAGACAAAACTGAGTTGAGCCAAGAACTATCAGCAGTTCAGCAGGAACTAAATTTACACTTACCGGCCATTTCTTTACATTGTACTCTGTCGGCCTATCCAGAAATGACTTCTTACACACCTAATCAATTAACCAGACACTTATGGAGACCTGAAAGTGGTTGGGTTATATGGTCAATTGACACAGTGAACTTAGATGTACAATTACAGGTTAAATATAAACAAACCAACTCCTTAAAAAAGATACAATCACAAGTATGGTTAGCTCATCACGCTTTAGATCTAACTACGAGTCAGTCTCTGAGGCAGCCGGCAAAAATAGCCTTTGAGCAAGCAACAAGTAAAAAAGCCCCATTCACCACAAAGCAAATGACCAATCAACACACAGGAAAGTGTTGGTTTTTACTAGAAGCAGGGACTTATATGATTGAAAGTGAGCACATGATCGTTGAGTTATTATGCTCACCTAAGGAAGTAAAGATCCAGAGGTCAAATGATAATCTGTCTCAACAAACTTCCAATTTATCTTCCAATTTATCTTCCAATTTACTGACAAATATTCATCCTGATTACTACTGCTTACAGCTATCAGAACAAAATATTTTACTCACTAAAAGTGCTCATCCACCTAGCTTAGAATCCTTTATGAAACCAAAAGCTAGAGGATTATTGGCAACATTGTATCGTTGGTTAGGTAATGGCTCTTAAGTCATTAAGGATCAGAGCATTAAGCAATGATCAGAAACCATCAAGCGAAACGCCAAAGCTGTTTTTCTTCTTTTTCTTTTTTTGAGTTTTTCGCTTGGTTGCACGCTTTTTCTTCTTAGCTTTGGCTTCTGCCAAGGCTTTGCGCTCTGCCTCTGCCTTAGCAGCAGCAATCTTGGCCAAGGCCTCTTTTTCCATGCGTTCTTTTTCGATGCGCTTACGCTCTTCGATTTCAGCTTGCTTTTGCTCAAATGAAATCATTTCTACCTGCTTTTCCACTTTGGGTGCAGGAGGAGGCGCGGAAAGTACAAAAACATATATCGCAGCCGCAACTGCGACAAAAGCAGCAATACTTCCGATAATAAAGGTACGCTGATTATTTTGTACCGCTTCTTGGGCTTGAGCTTGGGCCTGCTGTTGAGCGGCTTCAAGTTCGGCAACGGCCTGTTGCTCTTGAGGCGCTACACTTGGCTCAGGCGGTCTAAGCTCAAGTGGCATTTCCACATCTTCACCACGAGCAAGAGCGGCTTCATACTCTTCTTTTAATTGAGTCAGTCGACGTTCTTCAGCTAGACTTTCACGTCTTGCTTCTTCGGCCGCTAAACGGGCTTGCATTTCTGCTTGTCGTTGCTGTTCTTCTGCTTGGCGCTCAGCCTCTTTGGCCGCTGCCGCAAGTTCTTTGGTTTTGGAGCGTAATTTTTGTTCTGCACGTGCTTCTTCATCAATCAATTTATGCACATCAGCGAGGGCATCAAGCGCAGAAAAGGTACTTGTACTCTTTTTTTGCGTAGGGGCTGGAGTGGGATTATGATTGATTGAAGCAGGACTTGCTTGGGTTTTCTCACGTTCTGCGGCCTCATTGGCCATATCTTTAAGTTCACTAAGCAAAGAGAGTGAATTGGACACGGAAAACTCCTTTAGTTTAGCTGTATGGACTTACCAATGTTTACTTAGATTATATTGAGTAGGCAAACATACATACTACGAGCAGAATAGGATTTAGGTTTAAATAAAAACAAATAGTAGCTTAGGAGACTGACTCAGATTGGTCAAGTAGATCAAGTATTGATCTTGCTCTTATATTGATTTTGTAGGTATTTTAGGACTTGTTGAGTTTTAAGTATACTCGAGTTAAATTCTGGATCAAACTCTAAATCACCAAGGTCGGCGATTACCATTGATACTGTTTTTTTCTCATGCAACCAAGCTTGGCATACCCGCTGCCTAAGACGAAGACCTAAGCTACAGATGCCCACAAGCGCATCATTTTGATAAAATAGGCGTATACTTTGTTTTAAATCAGAGCTGAGATAAAAAATGGAGTTAATCTCCGAAAACTGCTCATGGTTGAGACTGTTTAAGCATAATCCATACTCTTGGTATTCAAGATCAAAAAACTTGGCTGAGTTGAACCATTGATGCGTTTGAGGATGATAAATGTGTGCATTCGTTTGGAGTTGACTAGGGTCTTGGTGAGTTTCTTGGTGAGTTTCTTGGTGAGTTTCTTGGTGAGTTTCTTGGTGAGTTTCTTGGTGAGTTTCTTGGTGAGCGAAAGACTGCTGTTCTTTGCTTGCCTTATGCATAGCATAAGCGGCGGCTTTCCCCATTGCTTTGGCCTCATACCAAGTCCCACTAATGGCAGTAAACATCTGCTTGGGCGAAGTGTCCAAAGTACGCTCTATACGCTCTGCACAATCTCCAGCAGCAAAAATAAAAGGGTCATGACTTTGGAGGCTCTGATTGA
Organism: uncultured Myxococcales bacterium; assembly: GCA_937146725.1. GTDB lineage: Bacteria > Myxococcota_A > Bradymonadia > UBA7976 > VGTA01 > CAKZRU01. The sequence continues at coordinate 42,150 of CAKZRU010000181.1, read as the reverse complement.
CCAGCAAACCTTGTTGGATTAAATCATCCAAGCCCTTGATCGCTTTAACCGCCGGTTCTACACCAATCGCCATCAAAATAAGTTCAGTTTGAAGCTTTTGACCGGTCGTTAGAGTGAGTTCTTGAGTGAGTTCTTGGTAAGACTGAACCTGCGTGGAACAGTACAGCTCAACACCTTTTTGTTTTAGGTATTCACTGAGGAATATCGCTTCTTCCCGAGCAAGGATATGAGCGGCAAACCAAGGGTCTCGAGTAATGAGTTCTATACTTAACCCTTGATGTAGTAAGATTTCAGCAAGTTCTACAGCAATGAGTCCACCACCAATGATCAGTGCTTTTCTAGCTTGTAAACTTTGTTGCTTCAGCTTTTCGCAATCTTTTAAATGATAAAAAGCTGAGACTTGTTCCAGCTCGATTGGGATGTCAGCTAAGGTTTTAGGAACACTACCACAAGCCACTAAGAGTTGTTGATATTCTAGCTCTTGATCATTACTTAAAGTGAGGGTCTGCTTTGATCGGTCTACACTAATAACAGTGGCTTGCACCAGCTCAATACGCTTGTTTTTGAACCAATTTTCAGGATAAGGACAGCTGCCTTCAAAGCTAAGTTCATCCATAAATAAATACATCAAGGCCGGCCTAGACCAATGAAGCTTACTTTCTTCACTGATCATAATGATCTTACAGGCTTTATCGAGTTTTCTTAAGGTTTTAGCAGCCTCTAAACCGGCAGCACCATTCCCAATAATGACTCTAACGATCAGCGAAGAATCCGCTAAATAATCAGATGACTCAAAGCTTGAGTGAGAAGAAGGGTCAGTAGATGAATGGATGAATGAGCGAAGTAATGCTGAGATATATTTGCTGATCACTTTAAGCATGACTACGGGCACTTTTAAGCTTATGAAAATGTGCGGTCAAGCTGATATGTAAACTTGATTGGATAATCGCATAAAAAGAACTGATCACCCTCGCTGATCTTTCTTTTTTGAACCTTTTCTTGTTCATGCTCAATCCCATTGGTACTGTTTAGATCTTGGATATAATGCTCACCTTGATCATAAATAATTGCACAGTGTTGGCGGGATATATTTGAGTCCGGAATCACCAAGTCACAGCGTTTATTTTCACCGCCTCGACCAATAATAAATCTTGGAATATCGATCATATGCCTTTGGCCATTAAACCATAGAAATAAGGGGAGAATCTCTGACCCTTGAGCAGAAGCGATCTGACTTGCTGAATAATTAAAATCTTCAGCTTTGAATTGTTCGCCACTGACCACACTGATATTGCGTTGTCGAGCATAAGACCTCATGGCCTCATTGACTAAATAGTCAACTGAGCAACCTAGATCACGGGCCATTTCTTCATACACAATATAGAGGCGATCTCTAATGTATAAATTAACTAAGGTTCGAGTTCGTACATCACTCATCTGATGATCCTTATAAGGTGAGTCGCATAGTTAAGTCAGCTTTATGCATAGTGATTAAGTAGAGATTAAATATTCATATCTACCTATATACACTTATGTACACTGAGTTGAAGAGCTTGATTGGCGTTTGCGTGTATATACTGCAAGACAAAAGCCAAGAATCAAGTAGAGCGGTGGTAAGGTTGAAGAACTATGGCTTGTGTCATTGAGCCAAGCTTTTTGCATATCACAGCCAGAATCTGGTCGCTGTGGCGCAAAGACAGAAGGGTCATATACTTCATCTTGTAAGCTTGGTGGCATATTCATAGGGCTTCCGGCTTGGTCATTAGACTCATTGGTAGCGGTGACAGCATCGCTTGGATTTGAAGCCATATCATCGATATGAAGTAAAAACATATCTTCGGTATTAGACATATCTGTATCTGGTTCATCCATATATTGATCGTACACAATGACATGAGAGTCAGCTTCAACAGGCATCATGTCAGCTTCAACGGGCATCATGTCAGCTTCAACGGGCATCATGTCAGCTTCAATGGGCATCATGTCAGCTTCAATGGACATCATATCAGCTTCAACAAGCATCATGTCGACTTCAATGGGCATCATGTCGACTTCAACAAGCATCATATCCGGTACTACATTAAAACAAGGTTGACACGCCCCACCACAATCAATGTCTTCTTCATCTTGGTTCATGCGTTGATCTGAGCAGGTTGCTTCCGCACAACGACCGCCTAAGCAATGTTGGCTTTGGCAATCGGAATCTTGATTACATAAGGCAGTTGTGGGACAAGCTAGGCAAAATAGGCCACCGCAATCAACATCACTTTCATCACGATTTTGCACGCTATCTTCGCAGTTAGCGGTTGTACACAAGCGTTGATCGCACAGTAAGCTTTGACAGTCATCATTTTGAAGACAGGCATAATTTGGTGGGCAGGCAGCGCAGGAACCACCACAGTCTGTATCGGTTTCATCTCCATTTTGAGTCAAATCTTCACAGCTTGGTGCAATACATACTTTACCAATTAAGGTAGATGCACAGCGTCGACTTGCACAGTCGGCATGAGAAGTACAGCTTTGGCCTTCTTGACAGCGAGCGCAAATGAGTCCACCGCAATCCACATCGCTTTCTCCAATCCCCTGTACACCATCATCACAGCTAGGAGCTACACAAACACTAAGCAGGCATTGGTTATACAAACAGTCTTGGTCTAGTTCGCATCTTTGTCCATCGGAGCAAGGCTCACAGCTTTCTCCACCACAATCAGTGTCGCTTTCATCTTGATTACGTAAGCCATCCTCACATGAGGGTGAAACACATTCTTGATTTAAGCAGAGTTCGGTTTGACAGTCGCTGTTGCTTTGACAACTGAATCCGGTATCACATGGCGCACAGGCTTGTCCGCCACAGTCAATGTCACTTTCATCCCGATTTTGAACGCCATCACTGCAAGAAGGAGTCACACAGATTTGATTTAGACACTGCAAGTCAGAGCAGTCTTGATGAGTTACACAAGCGCTTTCAGCTGGGCAAGCCGGACAGGAGGGTCCACCACAATCAATGTCGCTTTCTAAACCATTTTGGGTTTGATCATCGCAACTAGGAGGCGGCAGGTTAGGACTCAATGGGTCGGTACCGGTCAATAACACCTCCTCGCCATCACTTTTGCCGTCTTGATCACTATCACTTTGATCAACTTGGGTACCGATTTGGTTTTCATATGCGTTAGGCAGGCCATCATGGTCTTGATCAGGCGCTGACCAACGACATAACTGACCTAAAATATTATCATAATGATGTGAAAATGCCATTAACTCAGCAAGCGGGTCTTGGCCCATGGCAAGTTCGGTAAAAATCTTACCCGTACCGCTCAAAGGACCTTCTAAATATTGTGTATTGGGGTTAGAGGTCAAAGATTGATATCGTAACAGCATTAAGGCATCGCTATTTCCAAAGATTGAGCTTCTAAGGTGACTGCGAGTTAAAACATATAAGTATCCTTCTTCACTACCCCGAACAGGTCCACCAAAGGCATCATGATAAGTACCGGCCGAAAAATTGGCGATTGGATCATAGTTATCCCAAGCCCCTTCATAGATTTCAGTAATAATAAAGCCCTTATCACTATTAAGAATCGGGTTTGTGGTTAAACGTCCATGAGTCGCCCAAACCTGTCCATTAAAGCCAGCGCTTCTTGCACTGAGTTGTAGTCTTTCGCCAAAAGCCTGTCCATCGGTGGCTGACACTTGTTCAACGGTCCATGCTTGTACTTGATTGATGGGACGAGAGGCTAAAAATAATGAAGTGCCGCCCGCTTGAGAGGCAGCCCAAAGTTTATCACCACTGCGCACTATAGCACTATAACCCGAAGCGCTAAAAGGCACGGCGACTTCTTGAGTCCACACGCGTCCGATGAGCTCTTGATCAAGATTATATTGGGCATCTCCTCGAGCAACGATTAATTCCCCACTAGAGACAGCACTGAGCCATAAAACATCATTCTCACTGATGATGTCACAGTAAGAGGGACTTATCGTTGAAAGAGCTAAACTTGTTTGACTATGTTCACCCTGCTTTTCGTAAACTACAATGCCTTGTTGAACCGGATCCATGTAGCAGGTCGCAATACCTTGTTGCAAGCGAGTACTGCGAGAATGCTTGAGTACGGAATCACTAGTGTTAAAGCTGGTTAACACTTCACGTTCAGTATTAATTTCACCGGTGAGTTCAGAAATGGTCAGATGTATGAGCTCATTAAAATTAGAAAAGAAAAATAAATGAGCTCGCCTTTGAGCGTCAAGCGCTACACTTAAGCCTTGTGGTTGAGCTTCTTCGATACAATCTCTCTCCAAAGCTACTGGATTTAGCTCGGCTTGAGCCGGCAAAGACATTAGGCACAATGAACACAAAATCATGGCTAAACGGGCCCAAAGCTGCTTCCAAAGCAAAGGGAGCCAGCGTTGAACTGAATGCTGTAAGAGCTGTTTAGTGACAGGCGTGAAAGCTCTTGGCAATGAACTTAAGTTTAAGTCATTAATCATCATATCGTCTTCCCAAGATCTGTTTTGGCTGTATTCAATATGCAGCAAGCGATGTGTGTTCAAACAACAACCAAAATATATAGTTGCTGTTATACTCTATACCTTGTGAAAGCTCAACTCGTCTAGTCTAAGCTCAATTGGATTTGCTGACGATGTGCCAACAGCTTTAAAAAAGATGCTAAGATACATTAAGGTTGCACTAAGGTTGCATCAATGGACGCTCACAAATGTATGAATATTGGTGCGAACAAGGACGGTCATCCCAGTTAGATTGACGATTTTCCATAAGGATAATCCCACAATCTTCGCCATTTCTTCTGCCATCATTGGGTTCACCATCTCCCCATTGAGTATAAGTCATGGGACTTTGGTCAGACCACTCAAAGCTGCCTTCTTGGTTGAGATCATTTAAGCCTATCCAAGTATCACTAAAGCCGCTCATTTGCATTTGACCAAAAAGAGTTTGGTTTTCTTGTGCGCTTTGAATACTGGTTAAGCTAAAACCATGTTGCGCACAGGTATCAAAAGCCGTTCCCCATGCGACTTCAGTGGCACAAAATAAGTACAGTGAATCTTGCTCAATTAAAGTTGGGCATGGACACACCGCTTCTTCATCAATCATTTGGTCACAGTCATTATCTTGACCATCACACATTTCTTCGCCCACATCAGCAGGACATTGGCCACAGGCATTCACCAAGTTTTCATCGATCTGTCCATCGAGATCATTATCTTGACCATCACATATTTCCGGAACGCCTTGGTCGACCATAAGCATCATATCATTAAGCATCATATCATTAAGCATCATATCATTAAGCATCATATCACTAAGCATCATATCACTAAGCATCATATCATTAAGCTGTGCATCAACTTGAGAAGTAGAATCGTTATCAATATCTGGAGTTGGCTCTGGGTTCATCCCAAAGTCAAAGCCTGACTCACTTGGAATAGGGTCAATACCGTTAGGATTAATACCATTAGGATTAGTTATGCTTGCATCCGGCCCTAGATCATCAACAACGAGAACTTCTACACAGGCAGAGCTCAAAGTGAAGCAGATCATAGATAAGGTAAATCTTGAATACATGGTATTTTAGCTCTCAAGCTTAAGAAAGATGTTTGATGAATCTTATAAACAGTTTTTATTTAGCATAGCTAAACTCAATATTTATAGATAGGCGCTTAGTTTTTTTTATTGGCTGAAATCGCTAAACTATCCTTAGCATTTGATCTATAAACGATGAGTAGTCAAATAATATGGGATTAAGCATAAGGTGATTTCGATATGCATAAAATAAGGAAAATCAGACATGCTTGTCTTGTAAGCTTGATGCTTTTAGCAACATTAAGCTGTGATGATCATGAGCAACAAACTCATGTAGGTCAAAGTATTGATTTAGGCTTAGAACTCGATCACGACTTAGAACTAGACCAAGAAATCAACCAAGAGTTGGATCAAACGATAGTGCTTGAGCCTGATTTTGGTGGGATTGATCTTGGTGGGCCCACAGAACCTCCTTCTTGGTCGCCGCCACTAGGCGATAGAGAGGGCCATTTTAAGTTAAGGGTTTTATTGGATAATCAACTTTTGGCCAATGCTAAGATTTCCCAAGGTGGGTCGGAGCGTACTTGGCTGAGTGATGCGCAAGGTGAAGCTTGGATCGAGTTAGATACTTTGGCAATTTCCCCTTTGGTGATGTTTGCTGCACATCCAGAAGCGCGTACTAAAAGTATTGAAGTGCAGGCCAATCAAGTCGAGGGGGTTACGATTGCACTTACTCGTTTTAAAACACCGGATCAGCCAAACTACCCATATTCTGACCCCGGTGAGCCTTCGCGAAGAAATACCACAACGCAATGCGGGCATTGCCACTTAGATATTAATGACACTTGGTTTGCTTCACCACATAGCCGATCTGCAAAAAACCCTATTGTGTATGATTTATATACCGGCCGAGGTTCTGGACATCAAAGCCAAGAAAGTTGCCTAGAACAGGGAGGAACTTGGACTTTAGCGACTTTGCCCGAAAGCGATGAACAGGCCGAGCAATGCTTTTTTGATTTGAGCGCTCTTAAAGCTTTTAATCCAAGCTGTGATACACCCTGTAATACAAATGAACTCGGCAGTCAGGCTTATTACGGAGGTTGCGCGGATTGCCATGCGCCTACGATTAATGGCTTGAGCGGTGGTGGGCATGATCTATCAAAGGTCACTGGCCAAGGGTATGAATATGGGATTTCCTGTGACTTGTGTCATCATGTAGAATCTCTTGATTTAGAAGCCGAAGCCGGTGTGGCCGGTCGGCTCAAGATTCAACGACCTCGAGAACGTGGTTCACCAGCACTGGGTGGTGGTGGCTTTAAACCCTTAAGCTTTGGACCTCATGCTGATGTTTCTAATCCTCGTATGGGGATTTCGCCTAGAAAGCATTTTCGCAATGGTGAGCTATGTGGTGGCTGTCACCAACACCAGCATACCCAAGAGCATAACCCACCTCTCATCGACATAATTCGTTGGCCCGAGGGTGAGCTACCTAATCAAAGTACCTATCAAGAATGGTTAGAAAGTCCCTTTAATCAAAATCAGACGCAAAAACTTGCTTGCAATAGCTGTCATATGCCACCGATCGCTTCGGTGATGAATAGTGCCAATATTGAGTATTTCACCGATGCTGATATTGGAGTACAAGGCGGTTGGCCACGACCCTTTGGCGAAACAAGATCCCATGCTTGGTGGGGCCCAAGGCAGCCGGAACATCCCATTCTAAATCTTAGCGCTCACCTTAGCTTAAGTGATTTGCAGATTGAAGAAAGAACAGATGGTTCTAGGATTCTAGTCACCCAAGCTTCTGTTTCCAATGTTGGAGCAGGTCATGGCTTACCCACCGGAGAGCCGATGCGACATATATTATTAGTTGTAGAGGCAAGCTGTGCCGATCAAGCTTTAAGCCCCATTGGTGGTGATGTCGTTCATAATATTGGCGGAGCCGTGGCCGAGCGCTCATGGGCCGAAGCCTTAGATCATTGGCCCGAAGCGCAGGTCGGTGATGAACTAAGGGTCGTACGTATCTTGGATGACTATTATGATTATGATGGTTATGGCGCTTTTAGAGAGCCTAACTTAGACCAAGCACGAGGCTTAAATGAGAATGATCGAGTCTTTGCAGTCAATGAGAAGGGTTTAGCAAAGGAACAAGCGGTTGGATCTGCAAGAGTGCAAGAGATCATTAATGGTCAACTTCGCTTAAGCCAAGAGATCAATGCTCAAGCAAATGATAGAGTGTATTTACATCGCCCACAAGAGAATGGGCCTAAAAGCTATGCTGGTTATAGTGGCTTTAGCTTTGCTCGAGTCTTAACCGGAGATCAGGCTTTACCTATGCTTCCTCATTTTGTGGCACAAGATTTACAACGAGATAATCGCTTACGCCCCAATCAGAGTTGGACAAGTCAGCATCGGTTTGAACTGTCTAATCACTGTCAAGATCCACAGGTAAAGGCTCGTTTGATTTACCGCCCTTATCCTTGGTGGTTGGCGGTGCAACGAGCTTGGCATATGTGGGATAGAGAGATTCGTTCAGTGACTAGAAGCATGGACGAAAGTGTATTTTTGGAAAACATAAACACAAGCCAAGAGTTGAGTCAGCACTTATATCATCCGGAGCATAATCAGATTTGGATCACCCTTCCCTCTAGCCTAAGTTTAGAAGAGCTAAGTCCACAACTATCCATCGTTCGAGTTGATTTAGATGCGTTGGACATGGCTCAGGCAACCCGCCGAGCTGAGGCTTGGCCTTGGGAAGTCCAGGCTTATCGAATGGCAACAGACAATGACCCAAGTAGCATGATGTGGGCGACGCTGAATTCAGATGATGAACTTACCGGCCCAATTGCCTTATTTAATGAAAGTGATCAACCCTTAGCTTTGGAACCAAATGAGCAATTTACACAAGTTGGGGCTAGTATTGATTCGAGCTTAGTGCCCATTAATGTGCTGAGAAGTACCCCAAGTCAAGCTGAGTCATTATGGGTGATTCCTCCATTGAGTGGTGTGTTATTATTGCCCAAAGTGAATGGATCAGCCCAAACCTTGATGGCTGCCGGTTATACGGCTCAAGGTGGACGGTCTTGGGTAAGTAGCTCTCCATTATTTACTTTGAAAACGAATGAAGCGAGTAGTCTAGGTACTGTGAGTAATGAGCCTGTGTCTCCTCATATTGTGAGACAGGCCTTACTTGATGAGTCTCATCTTGAACGAGCAGAGTTGAACATTAAACTTAAAAAACTGTTAGGGCGTAGTTCTATGGTGATGAGCTATCAAGGCAGTGATCGGATCAATCGTTGGCATACAAACTTTAGGATGAGCGAGGACTTGAGCCAAGCTTCAGCTCAGCATGGTCTACTTGTGAGTGTTCGTAACTTAAGTACAAGAGGACAAGCCTTTGGATTATTTGGTCATTCTCATCGTCAATGGGTACCACATCATGGTTGGAGTGAAGCATTAACCACCTCATGGCTTCCAATTGGTGGCGAGGCCTTGATTTATTTACCGCCTTTGGCAGCGGGGACTTATCGCTTGGGTGCTTTAAATCAAGTAGAGCTACAAGCCGAATTCATGATTCAATAAAAGTTGAGTCGTGATCCTCAGTCAATCACTTGCTATGCGCGATAAGAGATGCGCTTAAAGCTTTGTGCTGCAACGTCTCACGCATCTTGAGTATCTGTAGCTAGAAATTGGATTCCGGCTAAAGGTTTTAAGCTGAGCATTAAGATCATTTGAGCGAGTTCTGAGCCTGTGTTGGATCATCATTTCATCTGTATATTTATGATTTAAAAAAGTTGAGAACCAAGATGATGAGTCACCAGGCTTCTTCTAACCAATCTACTTTCTCTAAAGAGGAAATGGCAGAATCAAGCATATTGTTCTGGTTTCGCCACGACCTTCGTCTGAGGGATAATCGTAGTCTTAGTGCAGCTCTGAAGCATGCTAAAAAACACAATCAACGTTTTTTGATGCTTTATTTCTGTGACCCTTTATGGCGTCAAACCGATCCCTTTGGTCACGAAAGAATGGGTGTATATCGTGCTCAATTTATTTTGGAATCGCTGCAAGAACTTAAACTTGAAATTGAAGAATTAGGCGGCGAGCTTTTGGTGCTAGATGCAGATCCCATCGTTGAATTACCAAGACTGGCCCAAACGTTTAACAGTGATTATGTTTTTGCAAGCCGTCATGTGTGCACTGAGGAAACGAGGCAGGAGCAAGACCTTGCTCAAGCCCTAGATTCCAAAAACTGTAAACTCGCTTTAGCATGGAATCATACGCTTTATGGTCAGCAAAATCTGCCTTTTGCCCTTGGTGATTTACCAGATATTTACACACAGTTTAGAAAGCAGGTAGAACGTTCGGCTTCGGTGGTTGCACCACTAGATAAACCAAGTAGACTACAGGAAGCACCTCAAGCGCTAAACGATTCTGCCTATTCGTGTCAACTGCAGGATTTACAAGCGGAATGGGATGAAAAATTAAAAGAGTATGGTCAACGAGATCAGCGAGCAACGATGTTACACAAGGGAGGGGCAAAAGCAGGAGAGGAACGCTTGGCCTTTTACTTTTGGGACACGGCTTTGATTGAATCTTACAAGGAGACTCGCAATGGACTTATCGGTGATCGATATTCCACACAGTTTTCACCATGGTTAGCAGTGGGCGCCCTATCTCCAAGATGGATTTGGCATGAAACGCTGCGTTACGAAGATGAGGTTAAAGCAAACTCGTCTACTTATTGGGTGCGCTTTGAGCTGCTTTGGCGTGAATACTTTCAATGGGTCGCCTATCTCTATGGAGCAGCTTTATTTAAACCCTATGGTTTGACCAGTGAATTACAAAGAAAGACACCAAAGCTAGGCCGAGCAAGTGTAAAACATTTCCAACGCTGGGCTAGGGGAGAAACCGGTAATGAGTTTATTGATGCAAACATGAAAGAGCTTAATTTAACCGGCTTTATGAGCAATCGCGGCCGACAGAACGTGGCCTCTTACTTAATTCATGATTTGGGCGTAGATTGGCGTATGGGAGCGGGCTATTTTGAGTCTAAACTCATTGATTATGATCCGGCAGCAAATTGGGGAAATTGGGCTTATATCGCCGGAGTGGGCAATGATCCCCGACCACAGCGCAAGTTCAATACATACGGACAGGCTGAACGCTATGATGCGCGGGGCGAGTATCGGGCCTTGTGGTTAAACTAATGACTGAACGAGTCTAAATCAATCTTCCAAACCTGCACACTCTTATCTAATATTTTGATCGTTTTTTGTGGACCTAGGTTCATGTCATGCCGCGGAGAGTCTTCAACATGAGCATAAGCTGTATCGATCACTAAAGACCACTGATATGGCTCTAAATCAAGATCACCCAAGCTTGAGGGGCTGATAAACTCGCAAGATGTATCGTTAGCATTCATGAGAATGAGCAAGATTTGTTGATCACTACCCATAGCATAAAAAAGATCTCGCCCAGTCCCCGATTGCCAAGCATCGCTTGGGAATTCTTCTCCTTGATGGGTAAGCCACTGTAAGTCTTTGAGAATACTTGAGCTTAGTTTCTCACCTTCCAACCAAACATTTGGAGTCAGTAAAGGTGAATCTTGGCGTAGTTGACTTAGTTTTTGAGTAAAAACGAGCAAATCTTCATCAGCACTTTGATGTTGCGCCCAAGATATCCAACTAATGTCGTTATCTTGGCAATATGCATTATTATTACCCTTTTGTGTACGCCCCATTTCATCACCCGCTTGCAGCATAAGTGCCCCACGGCTGAGAAACAAAGTGGTGAGTAGGCTGCGTTGAATTCTTCTTCTTAATGGGCTTTTAGCTTCATCTTCACCATCAACACCACAATTAATATTTAGGTCATCATGATGACCATCTCGGTTATCTTCACCATTGGCATTATTTCTTTTGTGAGCATAGGTGACTAAGTCATGCAAGGTGACACCATCATGACTGCATAAATAGTTAATGGTTGCTTCGGGCGTTCGGCCACTTGCTCGATATAACACCGAAGATCCACACAAGCGTCTAGCAAGCTCCGGCCTTAAGCCACGATCTCCACGCCAAAAACGTCTGATGGTGTCTCGAAAACGGTCATTCCATTCCGACCAACCCGGCTGGTAGCCCCCCAATTTATATCCACCGGGACCTAAGTCCCAAGGTTCAGCGATGAGTCGAGCCGAAGCAAGGGTTGGATCTTGAGCAATCGCCGAGAAAAAAGCACCTTTCATATCAAGGCCTCTTGGACCACGACCCAAGGTACTGCAGAGATCAAAGCGAAAACCGCTTACACCCATGTTAGCATGCCAATAGCGTAGACTATCCAAGACTAACTTAAGCACTTTAGGATGCGCTATATTAAGTCGATTACCGCAGCCAGAATCATCAAGATAATAACGTGGGTTTTCGGGCTTAAGACTATAGTATGAAGCATTGTCGATGCCTCTAAAAGAGAGAGTCGGCCCCATCTCGTTACCTTCGCCCGTGTGATTATAAACAACATCCATGAAGACTTCGATTTGCTGTTGAGCAAGGAGCTGAATGGTCTGTTGAATTTCTTCTAAACGCCCAGATTTAACGTATGCTGTTTGTGGAGCAAAGTAGGCAATAGGTTGATAGCCCCAATAATTACTTAAGCCTTTTTCTACTAAATAATGGTCATTCACAAAGCTTTGGATCGGTAATAATTCTAGGGCACTGACCGATAAAGATTTAAAATGAGAAATGACCGATTGGTGGGCCAAAGCAGCAAAGGATCCCTGTTGAGAAGAGTGTATGTCCGGATGTAACTTACTCAGGCCACGGACATGAGCCTCATAAATTAATCCCTCCGTCAGTGGCCGGTCTTGTAAATGGTCTAGTTTTTGAGCTGGTGGAAGCGGTGCGGTGACCACTGCTTTAGGTATATATGGAGCACTATCCCGTGTATCAAAGCTACGATCATCTTCACCAACAATGTAGCCAAATAAAGCCGGATTCCATTGGATTGAACCAATCAGCTGCCGAGCATAAGGGTCAATGAGCAATTTATGATGATTGAAACGATGCCCCTGCTCAGGCAGGTAGGGTCCATATACTCTCAAACCATAAGTGGTGCCTAATGGTAGCGCTTCAATATAACTATAAAAAACATTATTATGCTTTTCGGTTAGTCTAATCCGCTGTAACTCACTTTGGCCATTTTCATCAAATAAGCAGATTTCTACCGCTTGGGCATGAGCAGAAAAAACGGCAAAGTTAATGCCACGGCCATCCCAATGCGCACCAAGTGGAAATGGTTTTCCTTTTAATATACGATAGTTTTCCACAGATTCTCCCACTTTCATTGAGCTGAATGACTAAGCAGAATAGCTGCCAAAGGGGGAAGATCAAAAACAGTACTTTGAGCTTCGCCTTGCCATGGAATTTGATCGAGCTTGATACATTCACCTTGCTGAGGACCTACTCCCGAACCGGCATAACAGGTTTCATCACTATTGAGAATCACTTGCCAATGTTTTGTTTCAGACATGGGTATACCGACTCTTTCGCCTAAACGAGGAACAGGGGTAAAGTTGAGGATAACCAATAGTTTCTGATCATCATGGCCTTGCCGAATAAAGGAAAAAACCGAGCGGTCATGATCGCTGTCTAAAAGCCACTTAAAGCCCTCGCTTTTCATATCCAAACTATGCAGAGCTGAATAGCGACGATATAGAGTGTTTAATCGTCTTAGCAGAAGCCATATACCAAGTCTGCGCTGTTCATGAGCAATATGTTTTTCTTCTAATATACTCGGTTCTGAGTGCTCTTTACCAAGTAAGTTTTGCCATGTAAAAGATGTAGAAGAATTATGTTCAGAGTCCTGCACCGTAGTTGCCGTAGTAATAGACAATTCGACTCGTTCATGATCAAGCTCGAGCCATTCTAATGACCGATCAGGGCTCCATTCTTGTGTTTGTCCTAGTTCCGAGCCCATAAAAAGTAGTTTTTGACCAGGATGTGTCCACATAAAGCTTAAATATAGCCTGAGATTGGCGGATTTTTGCCAAGGATCACCCGGCATCTTGTTAATAAGGCTACCCTTACCGTGGACAACCTCATCATGACTAATGGGTAAAATAAAGCGTTCGCTATATTGGTAGACAAGCCCAAAAGTTAAAAGATTTGTATTATATTTTCTATGGATAGGGTCTAGTTCAATGTATCTGAGGGTATCGTTCATCCAACCCATATTCCATTTGCGGCCAAAACCAAGACCTTGTTCATAGGTGGGGGCTGAAACACCCGGCCAAGAGGTTGATTCTTCCGCAATCATCACAATGCCCGGAAAGCGAGCATAGGCTTCTTCATTGAGAGCCTTAAGAAAATCGACCGCCTCTAAATGCTCTCTTCCACCATATTGATTAGGAATCCATTCACCCTCTTTACGGCTGTAATCAAGATAGAGCATAGAAGCGACAGCATCGACTCTAATACCGTCAATATGGAAATGTTCTAGCCAAAATAGAGCACTCGAAATGAGAAACTCTTTCACTTCATAGCGGCCATATTGATAAAGAGCAGTTTTCCAATCCGGATGCACGCCTCGGCGCGGATCTTCATGCTCATAAAGAGCGCTTCCATCAAAGCGATATAGGCCATGGTCATCAAAAGGGAAATGGCCTGGTACCCAGTCAAGAATCACACCTAAGTGAGCTTGGTGACATTGATCAACAAAATAGCATAAGTCTTCGGGAGTACCATAACGACTCGTAGGCGCAAATAAACCCAAGGTTTGATAGCCCCAAGAGCCATCATAAGGAAACTCAGTAATGGGCAAAAGCTCAATATGAGTAAAACCAAGAGCGCTCACATAAGGAATTAGTTCTTGCGCAAGTTCACGATAGGTTTGTCGACCATATCTACTCCAAGAGCCTAAATGAAGCTCATAAATACTCATCGCTTGATCAAGCCCATGTAGGGAATTTCTTTGATTGATCCACTCTTGATCTGACCATTGGTAAGCGTCTTTAGCTACAATTTTTGAAGCTCGTCCTGGGGCCAATTCAGCAGCAAAAGCAAGTGGATCGGCCTTGTTTGGTAATGCCTGTCCATTAGCATCATGAAGGTGAAATTGATACAGATGATCGACTTGCGCATTGGTGACGACAATGGCCCAAATACCTGTATCTTCTCCGGTTGATAAATATACTTTTTCGAGAAGGTTTTGCTGAGTATCCCAACCATTAAAGTCTCCGATCACAGAGACTTGCGAAGCATTCGGCGCCCAAACAGCAAAACGTACGCCTTGGCTGTTTGTACTTTGCTGATCTATTTGCCCATCCAACTGCACAGGATGGGCGCCCAGAAAGTTGTAAATAGCGTGGTGAGTTCCCTTGGTGAATTGTACGAGATCATCGTGAACAAAGAGCGATGCTATTGAAGTTTTGGCATGTAAGCTATTTTGAGTCATCTTTACTCACCTCATCTATTTAAGTGTTGGATGTGTAGAAGTGGACAAACGCCCATAAAGTTCTGCTAAAGCCTTGAGCCTAGAACTGACTTCGGGATTAAGTGCCTCTTGGCGCACACGCCAAGCCCAATTGCCCGAAACTGAGCTTGGCTTATTCATTCGGGCATTATTGCCAAGAGATAATATATCTTGGAGAGGAATCACACAGAGCCCAGCAATAGAGCTAAAAGCTAAGCGAATAAGCTCCCAACTTATATTATGTTCTTCGCCGGCGGTTGAGCAATATAGTCTGACTTGGTGCTTGCTTGCTTCGTCGAGTGATTGCCACCATCCTCGACTTGTATCATTGTCATGGGTTCCTGTGTACACAACACAGTTCGCGGTCTCATAGTTATGAGGTAGATATGCGTTTTGGCTGTCTCCATCAAAAGCAAACTGCAAGACTTTCATGCCGGGTAGTCCACTGGTGGCAAGCAAGTCTCGGACTTCTTGATCAATTAAGCCTAAATCTTCAGCAATTAACGGTAGGTTTTGTCCATCTTGACAAAGTGCTGATTGAAAAGCTTTAAAGATACTGATGCCTGGGCCCTTAACCCAAGTACCTAAGCGAGCGTCTTGAGAGCCATATGGCACAGACCAATAAGAAGCAAAGGCCCTAAAATGGTCAATACGCACTTGGTGCGTTAAAGAAAGTACACGCTTTAAGCGAGCGATCCACCAAGAAAACCCGGTACTTGAATGCTTAGACCATTCAAAGATTGGATTACCCCATAACTGTCCGGTTTCGCTAAAAGCATCGGGAGGAACACCGGCAACAACAAGTGGTAAACTCATAGCATCTAGCTTAAATAAACTTGGATTTGCCCACACATCGGCACTGTGACGATCAACATAGATGGGGACATCACCAATCAAAGAGATATTGAGCTGATCAGCAAGTACTTTCAGTGCTTGCCACTGTTCTTGAAACCAATATTGAATGATCTTATAAGTTAACAACTCATCCAAATATTTTTTCTCTATTTTTGCTGTCAGGGCTTTACTTTTTCGTTGGGCATTTTTTGGCCATGTCCACCATGGTTGATGAGGATAAGCAACAGTACTCAATATGTTAAAATAGGCTGCATCTTCTAACCAATAGGCTTCCTCATGGCAAAACTCTTTAAAGCTGCGCTGTAGCTCGCTGTTTTTTGAATCACTCAGAGCTTGTTTAAATCGCTGAGTTGCTTGCTCAAGAAGTGTCTGTTTTTCTGCACTGACTTGGACAAAATGAACTTCATCTACTCCCCAAGATTGAGCAAGATTGATATAGGCTTGCCATTCGGATTGAGTCAGCCAACCCTGCTCGCTTAAGCGGGCCAAGGAAATCAAAAGCGGGTTACCAGCAAAAGCTGATGGGCTAGAATAAGGGGAGTGGCCAGCGCCACTTGGAACTAGGGGTAGCATTTGCCATGCTTGGGCACCAGCATCATGAAGCCAATACAAAAAGGAATGAGCTTCAGAGCCAAGTCCACCGATACCCTCTTGGCTAGGCAGAGAGCTTGGGTGGAGAAGTACACCATGGCTACGACTCATATTTTTCATGATTTTACTCTGTGATCATTTAATCAAGGTTTGGAGTGGGAGTGAGCTGAAATTAAATAAAACAATCGTTATTTAATAAGGCTGTTAGCACATTCCAAAAAAGATAAACACCTTTTAAATCATTTTTTATTAGCAGGAATGGTTTTGTGGGTCTTCAGACTAAACTTAATGCTCGTTTTTTAGAGTTTGAAGTTTTGCGGTCTGTATCACGATTAAAAAAGAGTGTTCGCTTTAAATCATCTATCAAATATGCATGTGTAAGGTCAACAAGCCAGTCCAACCTGTTCGAGCTGGTAATCGGGTCAAGTCATCATCAGAGCCGGTAGAATAGATCCCGTGTAGTCCAAGACGAAGTTTGCGCTTATTTAGGTGATAATGCAGTCCAACATCGGTTAATTGGCGCTTACCGGCAAAAAGATTAAGAGAGCTTAAGTCAGCATCTTCAAACTCGCTTTGACTAAGCTCAGACCCTTTGAGTTCGCTATAAATCACAAAGGGGGTGAGTTGGCGTTTACCCAATTTAACATTGTAAGCAGCCCTAACATGCCAAGCAAAATTATCTAAGCCCTCTCCGGCAAGGCTCTCTCGGTAGGCTTGTACCCATTCGGCATCAAAAAGCAAATGATCGAGTTGAGCCATGAGATGTGTGCTAAATACTCGGCTGTACTTAAGTCGGTTGGTTTCTCCATGTTGCGCAAAACTAGCGCCCACTTCAATAGAGCGAGCTTTTTTGAGTGGGTTAAAGACGAATAATAGGTTTTGATTACGCATCTTATTAAGGCTACCCCAACCTAAGCTTAAGGTACCAGCCATAAGTGGACTCATCTTTTCGCCTTGACTGGTTTTATTGGACGTTCCTAATGCTGGTGGCATAAAAACACCGGCATGTGCTTGCAGATGATAAGCACCAAAGGTAGATAAATGCCCAAGATTAAACCCACTGCTTCGTCCATGACCGGTGTCGGTGGTTGCTCGCCTGACTAAGGTTGAGCTAAAGGTTGGCTCTAAATTGGGCATCGTAATCACAACACTGTTATTTTCATGCCCCACCTTAGGTCTTAAAAAACCACTACTTAAGATCAGTTTTTGCTTGGGTAAGATGTGATAATGCAAGATCGCATCTTGTAAGGCTGGTGCTCGTAAATCATTTAAGGACTTACCCATTAACAAAGCTTCTTGGTCAATACCGGCTCGATCAAAGGCAAAATGTAGGGCATAACTCGCTTTTTTATTCACTGAGCCTCGTACCCAAAAACGTGCCCGATAAACACCTAATAAAGGCCGAGCATCAAGTGTTTCATCCTTGGGAGAGGTCCAACCGATAGCACTTTGCATCAACCCACTGACTTGTACACTAGACTTAGTTTTTTTGGGCGCTTTCTTGGGCGCTGAAGCACTTGGCTCAGCCTTGCTGTCTGCCTTGCTTTCTGCAAAGCCATTAGGGGTGAAAAAAGAAAGTAGCATTAGGCCACTAAAGAACACTTTGATTAAGTGTTGATATGAGTGCATGAGTCACACCTTTGAAATGATAAGTATAAATGATAAGTATAAATGATGAGTATAAATGATGAGTATAAATGATGAGTATATAAGGCATAAACTAAAGATCTAAAAAGAACCAAGCCAAGCAAAAGTTAACCACTAATCAGAGACTAAATCGAATGGAATTATCATTCTTGCATAAGCTGTGCCATATTTTTAAAGATCAGAGTATTTACTGAGCAATTAAGCTTTAAAGTGACTTTAGTATGAGTAAAAGGATGCGTTTAATATGTTTCAATACTGTTTAACTGAACTCAATATGTTAAACACCAAGCTTAATAAGTATTTATCTTAAAGTTTGAGCTCGTGTCATTTGCAGACGAACCGCTTTTTCTAAAGTCCCATTTTGCGTGATTGTGCTTAAACGATGTCCTCCATCACTTGGCCATAGCTCACAGGTTGCGGGATTGGCCTTTTGTAAAACGATCGAGTCCTCATAATTGATGATGTCATCACTTGGATCGTGAATCACAATGGCATGCACATCATCAGGAAACTCTAAATCCAATTGATAACGCTTAATGGCCGGAGCCAAAAGCACAATGGGCCCCTTCCAAAAGCCACGTTGTAATAAGGCTATGGTAATTCCGCCCCCAAAAGAAGACCCCACCAAAACCGAGGCAGGATTGGCTTGCAAATATTGACTCATCACTTCAAAACTTGGCTCAAAGCATGAAGGTCTTGCAAGTGTTCCCTCATATTTAGCGGGCATTTGAGGTCCACTTCGACCAAAGGTTTTAAGCATATATCCACCTTTGCCGGTCGGTTTCGTTGGGTTGCCTTCTAAGCCGTGGATATATAATGGTAAAGCGTTTGGATCAAAATATGGATTTGTATTCATACCGTGATGATCTCCTTTGAAAGAATCCTTAGCAACAATGTCTAAAATTAACGCTTTACCTTTTCGGCTAAGCTATTCAAGAAGTTAAGCGCTTGCATTGGTGTCATTTGATTAAGGTCAGCGGCTTTAATCATGCGCTCAACCTCACTACCAGCCGAAGGAATAGGTGGTGGACTAAATAAGCTGAGCTGACGAGCGGCTTCACTCCCCTTTTTATACAGAAGTTTAGATTCTTTTTTAAGCGGTGATGGCGCTTGATCACCAACCTGTTCTTCTAAAATCGCTAAAACTGATTTAGCACGGTCAATCACCGTATTGGGTAGACCAGCAAGTTGGGCCACTTGAATCCCATATGACTTGCTTGCGCCACCTTCGATGAGTTGATGAAGAAAGACAATATCTTCACCCTTATGTGTAACCGCAATCGTGTAGTTTTTCACAGTAGAGCGCATTTGTGCCATTTCGGTCAGCTCATGATAATGCGTTGCAAACAAGGCTTTGGCACGCACATGATCATGAATAAACTCGGCGACAGACCAAGCAATACTCACGCCATCATAGGTGCTTGTTCCTCGGCCAATTTCATCAAGAATCACCAAGCTTCGTGAAGTTGCCTCATTAAGGATAGTGGCGGTTTCACTCATTTCCACCATAAAGGTAGAGCGACCCGAAGCAAGATCATCGGCAGCACCGACTCGGGTAAATATTCTGTCTACAACACCTAGATTTGCTTGAGTCGCCGGTACAAAGCTTCCCATTTGCGCCATGACACTAATGAGAGCAACTTGACGCATCACCGTAGACTTACCAGCCATATTTGGACCGGTAATCATCAATAAGCGCTGCGATTCATCCAAAAGAACATCATTTGGGATAAACTTATCACGACCAACTGCGGCTTCTACCACCGGATGACGTCCGCCAATAATTGCGATTTGGTCCCGATCATGTACCTGTGGACGACAGTAATTATTGAGATGGGCTAGTTCAGCCAAGGCGCAAAATGCATCCAAGTCAGCGATGACTTCAGAGACTTGCGCAAGTTGGTTAACATAGGATTGAACCTGTTCGCGAAGCAGGGCAAAGATATCAAGCTCGAGTTCCATTTTGCGCGCTTCGGCATTGATCACCTTATCCTCAAACTCTTTGAGCTCAGGCGTATAATAGCGCTCGGCATTGGTTAAGGTTTGTCGGCGAATATAGCGGTCGGGTACAAGGCGAAGGTTGGATTTGGACACCTCGATATAATAACCAAAAACCTTATTATGTCTTACCTTAAGACTGCTAATTCCAGTTTCTTCTCGCTCTTGTTGCTCTAAGTTAATGATCCAATCTCGGCTATCTGTTGACAGCTTAATCAATTCATCAAGATCTTGATTAAAACCTAATCTGATAAAGCCACCATCTCTTAAAACATTGGGCGGATCGTCAACAATCGCATTAGCCAACATATCAGTAAGTTCGGGAAATAGTTGTAAGCGGGCTTGAATCCCTTGCAAGGACGGATGGTCACCGATCAGCGCTTTTAAGTCGGGAAGTAAGGTCAAAGAATCACGGATTTGAGCAAGTTCTTTGGGACCAGCCTTTCCCAAAGAGGAGCGAGTATTTAAACGTTCAAGGTCAAATATGCTCTTTAGACTAGTACGAATATCAGCACGGAGCGTGGGCGCATCTTTAAGCGCTTCTACAATATCTAAGCGAGCATTAATGGCTTGTGGATTGATCAAGGGATAAGTGAGCCAACGCTTAATTCGACGAGCGCCCATAGAGCTAGTAGCTCGATCAACTAAGCCCAGTAAGGAACCCTTTTTTTTCCGACCAATCAGCGTGCGAAATAGTTCAAGATTTTGTGAGGCAGTCTCATCTAAAATAAGACTGTCTTGCATAAAGTAAGGGTTTAAACAACGAACACTGTCAGGAAAAGCTCTTTGGGTTTCAATCACATAAGCGACTGCCGCTCCACTTGCTTTCACAGGTAAGGCGCTAACCCCAAAACCAAACTCTCTTAAGCCTTCTAAGGCAGGCTGACCCTCATCGGTGACCAAGCGTTGGACTAAACGTTCAGCTTGTCGCTCATCATAGCTACTTAAGGGACAGGTTGAGATGGTCATTTGTGGAAAACGAGTGCGAATGAGGTCAATAAGAGCTTTTGCATCTTCTGGAATTAGGATTTCACGGGGATCAAGACGACCAAGCTCGCAGCGTAAAGCACCTAAGCCCATAAGTTCTGTACTTTGAAAAACCCCTGATGAAACATCAATAGCAGCTAGGCCGTATAATTCAGCACCTTCCAAACTTTCTAGATTCTCAACACTTAGATTTTGTGGGTAAACCGAGACCAAAAAGTGATTAGAGCGCTCTTGTAGGCTATCTCCCTCTAAGATGACACCGGGTGTGACAACTTGAACAATGCCACGTTCGACGATGCCCTTTGATTCCTTTGGATCGGTGAGTTGTTCACACACCGCCACTTTAAACCCTGCTCCAAGCGCTCGGTTTAAGTAAGTATTAATTTGGTGATGAGGAAAGCCCGACATCGGCTCAGAAACCGCTGAATCCTTATTACGGCTGGTGACAGTTAGGCCTAAATATTGACCGCCAAGTTCAGCATCTTGGAAGAACATTTCATAGAAGTCACCCATACGAAAAAAGAGAAGGGCATCTGGATGTCGTGACTTGGCCTCGACATATTGACGCATCATATCGGTTAGTTTTACACCGGCCGGAATTCCATGTTTTTCCTCTTTGGTATATTCGTATTTAGCCATCTACTCCACACTGCTCTCTAAATGAATGATGAATTATGATCTATGTTGCTATCTATGTTGCTGATTAACTTATGAACGGGCGATTAAGCACAAAGTCATTTTGCCGTTCTGTTCAGGATTGTTCCATATAGGAAACCCTTGATCTGGGATCAAAAGCTTCTTACCCGATGAAAAGTTTTTAGGCACTTTTACACTAATTGTGCCTCGGAGTGTTTGAACTTTTAAGGGGCCACCGCGAGCTAAAAGACTTTCTGAAACAGCTTGATGTAGCTCAACATCGGCACCATTGCGCTTGAAGCCTTTGGGTAAGGCCTCTGGGGTTAAGATTAAGGTTAAATCTCCATCGGAGGCACCATTTAAACCCGCACTCCCCTTGCCATTGACCTTGAGCTTGTGTCCCTTGTCTGCTCCAGGTGGAACATAAATACTCAGTTCTTCACGCTGCTGTACTCGTCCACTTTGCGTACAGTATTGACAGTCATCCGCCCATAATGCAGCTGGTGTATTGGGATCAACCTTAAGCTTACCATGTTCTAGTTGGCATTGTGAACAAGGCAGAGCACGATTGATCGCAATACGTACTTGCTTACCATAAAGTAAGGTTGTTAAATCAAGATCGAGTCTTAATTTTTCATCGCTTCCTTTTTCAAATAAGCTTCTTGCACTTTTGCGATACCATTGATTCAGTTTATGCGTTAAATGCTCGGAGGCAACTGAAATTCGATCGCCTATTTCTTCACTCCAACGTTTCACCGAGTCACCAAAGGTGGGTACAACCGAGGCTTCCACGACTTCATGAGGATTAACTGATTCATCATGCTGAGAAGAGTCATCTCCTTGTGTTTGGCGAGTTGATTGCTGTTGATTTGCTTTTTGCTGTCGACTCGTTTTTTGCTGTTGCTGACTATGTTGAGAGCCGGTTTGCGTAGATGAATGTTTTGAGCCAGAGGAAGTCTCAGTATTTTTTTCAACCTGCTCGCGCCACTGTCGCCAAGCCTGTCGATGATCTTCTTGCTGATACCCTTTGCTTGTTTTTTGCTGTGAACGAGTCGAGCTTGACTTGCTGCGAGCGCTTGACTTGCCTTTAGAATCCGAACTGCGAGTATAACGATCTCTGGTTTGAGTATAACTTTGGCTTGTGCGCTGACTTGATTGGCTTGATTGGCTTGCTTGACGAGTAGAGGATGAGCTGTTGTAAAACTCCACTAAATAATTATAGGCAACCGAGATTTGTTTAAATCTTTCTTCGTCTCCACCGTGATCAGGATGATGTTGACGAGCGAGTTTTCGGTAGGCTTTACGCGCAGCCTCAAGCGTTGTTGGAGCCGCAAGACCAAGAAGTTGACAAGCCTGTCGCTCGTTTAATTTCAAGAGTACGCTCCTTAATCAATCGAACGGATCTAGCACTTACAGCTTAGCATGAGCATAAGCGTTGAGGCCACGAACTAAGGTTCTTAATGGGCTACCGGTTGCGCCAGAGCGAGTTCCGGCAGGCGCTTGCGCAGACCAGTCCCATGTGGATGCAAAAATATCTAGATGAGTTAATGGCGCATCGGTGAAAAAGCGTAAAAAGTGTGCTGCGTTTCTTGACCCCGCACCGGCCGAGGCATTACCCGCAAGTCTTCCGGTATTACGCAGTTCAGCTTCATGGTCTCGATTCGCTTCACGATGCCACACGCGACTAGGGAAGAAATGCAGGTCTTCACCGCAATAGTCTGAAGCCTCTGCCAATGTTTTACTCAGCCGTGGATTGGCAAAGTGAACCGGAGTGGCAAAGGGGCCATAACTATTCAGCGCGGAAGTGGTTAAAGTTGCAAAGGTGATGATTTCTGTAGGCATGTAGCGTTCCGAAGCCCATGACAAAGCATCAGCCAAGATGAGTCTACCTTCGGCATCGGTATGATCAATACGAACGCTGATTCCACGATGGCCGGTTACGACCGAGCCCGGACGCATGGCTTCCTCGCCAATCGGGTTTTCACAAGTAGGCAATACACACACCAAAGGCTGTGGGAAATCGGAAGCAACTAGGGCTTGAAAGAGATGCCAAGCTAAGGCCGCACCACCCATGTCATTCTTCATCATACTGACAAAGCTTGCGTAAGGCTTTACATTGATCCCACCACTATCAAAGGTGATGCCCTTACCAACAAGCATTAAAGGCGCATGTTCCGGAGATGGATCACCGTAAGTCGCAACAACCAAGCGAGGTGGACTTTTTTGTGAGGCGCCACCAACGGCTAAATGTAGGTTCATATTTTCGGCCTTGAGCGCTTCGGTATCAAGAACTAACGCTTCGACACCTTCGGTTGCAGCCGCATAATTCAGTACATCTTCCGCAATTTGTAAGCTGGTTCGAGTACTAGGATCCTCGTTCACCCAAAGGCGATAACCCGCTTCAAGGCAGGCTTGTTGCTTAAGCTCATCTGTCTTATTTCCTAAACCTTGTAGGTCTATTTCAGGATGACGAGAGCTTAAATCAAGGGCGATCGCCTCATAAAGAGAGCTTGCAACCCCACGACCACGACTCAGTTTCACAGTCTGAAAGGCATAAAGCGCTTTAATATGATCCATAAGTCGCCCAAAGAGCCAGCGAGCTTCGCTATTAGAGATATGCTCGTCAACTAAGGCGACATACAGTTTAATTTGTTCTTGTCCCTGACTTAATTTAGCTTGAATACCGGCAATGGTCTTTAGATCTTGGCCACTACACTTATTGAGAGATTCTAAGGTGAGCCATTTGATTGAAAGGCACAATGAATTACTCATGTTGTTTCCCTTGCTGAGAAAAGTTTACTTATTCTTCGTTGGCAAATAAGGTGCTGATATCATCACAATTTTTAGGGATCTCCAAGGTACTCAAGTCTTCATTACCTTCCAGTTTGATAGCCGCAAAGGTTGAACGTTCCATGGTGATTTCGGAATAGCCTAAATCCGCCGGATAAGGACGATATAACATGCCGTTCATTTCACCGCATAAAGCAGTTTCATTAAACACTCGACCATCGAGTTGGATTTCAGCTTCAATCAAGCTTCCGCTGATGCAATTTGCAGTACCCGCTACAATCTGCCGACCAAAATCAGCTGAAAAATAGCCATCGGCTGCAATCGGTGTCGCTTCATCGGGTGAGAATACAACCGGATCGCCGGCGCTTACATTTAAGTCTTCACAAGTCCGTGGATCAAGGTTCATTGAGATGATTTGTCCAGCACTTCCATCTGCATTCACTTCAATTTCAACTTCAGCGACAAAGGTCATCGGTTTGTTGACATTAAGATTAGGCGCTAAACCAAAAAGAAAAGTACCTGAGCTGATCTGAGGGATTGGTTGTGGTTCTTCCATCTCACCAGCCATCATCTCGCCAGCCATCATTTCGCCGGCCATCATTTCGCCGGCCATATTTATTTCAGCACGAGCAGTAATCGTCTCATCACGACGCTCATTAAAAGCTTCATACTGACCTTGAGGGTCCGGACAGGCGGTCAAGCTTAAGGTGAGAAACGAAGCGATGAGCAGTTGTAAAAACTTTAACTGGCTGAGGCATTGATTATTCTTCATCATGAAATCCTTGGTTCAGCAATAAAATGAACATGATCTTAAATGGATGCTGACTAAAATAGAGCCTTACCTTACACCGCCTTTGAGCGATGATCAATCATCCTCTATCAAAGATCTGCATCAACCGCTTTATTGTGCCACAGATGTTGCCAACCACGGGCTTCAAGGCGTTGCCAAAGCTTTGCACCCAAGGCGGTACTTGGGGTCAAAATACCGCCTTGGTCACCCTGTTCATTAGCTGCTAAAGCAAGCGCTGCTTCGCATACACTTTCGCAGGTCACCTTGTTGCCAGGATCCCCCTCGATTTTTAAAGTGAGTTCAGCGATAACACCTTGGTCATCGCGATGGATAAAGTGTGCTTTTACAAAGCCGGTCTCAATCGCCTTTTGACTTGGCCCTTGGCCGGGCTTAGGCGCAATCAGCTTAATAAGATTCCGACCTAGCTTGGACTGTAGGCCGCTGTTAAATAGACCTAAGGTGCCTAAGGTTAAACGAGCCTTAATCCCCCCACTCATTTGCATCCACTCTTGGTAGCGAAACTCTGTACCATAATTTAAAAGAGCGGCACTACGTCTAACAATCCGTGTATTGACCGGCCCCATAAAAAAGGGCACAAGCCAACGTCCAAAGTCATGATCCCATTGAACAGCTCTTGGGTCTTTCGGTTGCTCAGCAAGTTGGTGATCAGAAGGGCATAGCAAAGTACGTTTAGAAAGAAGTCTAGCCTCGCCACTTTCGGCTAGATTTAAAGCGGAGGCAATCGTTCCACCATTAAAGCCACCCTTTAGGGTAAAGGCAACATTGACCTCTTTAAGGGCTTCCCCATTTTGAGCTAATAGCCACACGCCTAAATCAGAGGGCACTGAGTCAAAACCACAGGCAGGTAAAATAACGGTTTGGTCTTGCTTTGCTTGTTCATGAAAACGATCGATAAGACTTTTAATCCAAGGCGTTTCACCTGAAATATCGACATAATGTGTTTTATGTCTTACGCAAGCTTCTACAACAGCATCACTGTATAAGGCAAAGGGCCCTGCGGTACTCAAAATAACCCTTGTTTGAGCGCAGAGTTTATCAATTGAGTCAAGATCTTGAGCATCAGCATATAAATGAGGTTTTTGGTACGTTTTGGCCAAGTCACTCAAACGCCTTTGATCACGACCAGCGATGGCCCAACGTAAATCATCAGGTGCGTGTTGAGCTAAGTACTCAATGCATTGCCTGCCGGTAAAACCGGTCGCGCCATAAATGATAATATCGTAGGTTCGGGGTAATATGGGCTGAGCTTTGTTCAATGTCGCTGACCTAATTAAGAAAGGTAAAATGTGAAATTAAGCGGAAGATAGACACTAGCAATATTCCAAGACTTGTGACATCGTTTTCATTCAATTTATTGCTTGTGCAGGGGGGACAGTCGCTTGGAGAGCCAACTTTTGACTTGGATAGTTTATTTTTTACTAGGGTTTACAGTGTTAGCACTAGGTTTAGCCGCGCATTTAATTTTTTGGTCTTGGTATTATCGTCGCCGTGAAATCTCCGGACCTTTATCATGGGTTTACAGTCCGGATGGCTGGAAGATTGCCCTTGAGCAGATACCGGCTCGCCATGGAGTCCCCTTTAAAGGACAAATGCTGTGCTGTCCTGGCTTAGCCTGTAATGGTCGGATCTTTAACTTTCGGGATGACCTAAGCTTTGCGCGCAATATGAGTGATGAGGGCTGGACCGTATGGATTTTACATCCACGAGGAACGGGGCCAAGCGAAAGACCGCTTGGTGCAGAAGAACGAATTTATGGCTATGAACACTATGTAAAAGACGGCATTGCAGCCACAGAGTTTGTAAAAAAACGAGCTCAAGGTCCTTTGGTATGGGTTGGTCACTCTTTGGGGGGGTTAATCGGTTTAGAAGTCGCTCGTAAACACCCCCATTACCTTGATGGTATGATTACTATGGGCACTCCAATTGCTCTAAATCGGCATACGATTAATGCGTTTTACTTTAATGTTTTCAAATGGTTTTGCAGGGGACTTAAAACAGCCTATTTAGGTAAGCTTTCAACCTTGGTTGCGCCTTGGGCCGGCTGGTTTCCTTTTTTGCATCCGGCCCCTTTATACGTAAACTTTGATCTAGTCTCCAAAGCCGACTTACGCACAGCGCTTGCCCAATGCTTTGAAGACACGCCAAGACAGGTGCTTGACGAGTTTGTGAATGCGGTTAAGCACTCCACCGGACCTTGGGAGCATTTTAAAGAAGAATTGCCCAAGCTAGATCTACCCCTACTCGCCTTTGCCGGCGACCGAGATGGTTTGGCACCTTTAACCGTTACGCAAGCCATCTCGGAATGGGGCCAAAAAGAATATACGGATTGGCATATCTTAGAGGGCTTTAGCCACTTAGAGTTAGCTCTAAGCGAGGGCGTAAAGCCCCAAGTTATCCCCAAAATCACTCAATGGTGGGCCAAGTATGAAAACCAATATGAGGCTAGGCCGGCTGAGGTGGTCAAAGAGGATTAATTCTCTCAGAAAACAAACCAAAGAAGGGCCGGATAAAGAAAAATAGCGTCAGCCCAACGGCGATAGCGTTCTTTGGCTCTACTCCATTCCGGACGTTGATATAAGCGCCAAAGCGTGAAGGTCATGGCCAGGGAAATACCACTATCAAGCAACAGACTTATGCTTGAGGTATTTAAGTGGGTCCACTGTAAGTACATACGAGCAAAGCACATCAGCAGTGATAACTTTAACAAACCCCGACCGATGTTTTTAGTGGTGTATTCGCCTAATGATAAGGCCATCGATGGTAGGTCTTCAGCTGCATCTTGACGCCGTTCATGCGCTGAAATTAGGCAGACGTTAGCCCAGGCAAAATTAAAGATTAAACCACTGGTTAAAAGACCGTTTATATAGCTTAACTGAGAATTAAAACTAAAGTTTGCATCCAAGATTTGTGATAAAGGCCAAAGACTTAAGGCTAAGGCATATACGCTGGTCACAATAACCTCTTTGGGATAGTTGAATAGAGGCTTTTTTTCTTGTTTTCTTTGGATTAACCACAGATAAGCTGCGCAAACGACTAGCATACCGGCACCCAAATAGATCATTTTTAAAGGCAGATGCATGGCGGCCCATAAGCCTCCCATACTTGCTACAAAACTCAATGACAATAATATGGTTTGAGAGTTTACATAAAATAAACGTCGTTTTGAAAGTTGCTCACTTGGCTTTTTCGCCGCCTGCCTAGCATCAGCCCAATGATCAAGGCTGTATACCCATAAGCTTGCCGACATAATGGCAAGACCGACCCAAATAGAGCTTTCGCCTTGCCAAGCATAGTTGACCCATTCAGCACTTAAAGCAGCCCCCAAGGCAACATCTAAGCTTAGCCAATGTACATAACGCCAAGATCTTAGCCACAAGGATTCTTGCTTAGGCTTGTGGCTGTGCTGAGTAGGTAAGCGGTATCTTGGGGATGTGGTGTTCATGAAATCACATTCATTATATGTTGATGACTGCCTTGACTAGAAAGCCTTTACTAGTAAGAGCTCAAGACTAGAAAGTGACGGAGACTAGCGAAAGACTTGTAAATAGTCTACACTTTCCATCAATCATCTATTATTCGTCACTTTAATTTTTTATTTCAACTTATTTTCTAGTTATTTAAAACACTTTTATGTGTTTTAAGGTTTTATAAGGCCTATGAATCTTCTATTACCATTGCAGAAAGACTTATCAGCACTCACGGAAAAAGTCAGTCTTGGCTTGATTGCATTAGCTTTGGGCTTAATTTATTTGAGCTCATCAATGGAAGCGCAGATGATTCGTCATTCACAAGCTAGTTCTCGAACGATGGCTGATGAGGTTCTCTATGTGACCGATAGCATGAGCACTAAACTGATGAGCTTAGGGTATCAGCAAGCAGCGGCTGATGTGATGTGGCTGAGAAGTATTCAGTATTTTGTGGCCCACTTACTTACGGACCGTCGTTATCCTTGGCTAGAGCATTTTGTTTATCAAATTATAGACTTAGATCCTCGATTTAAGCACATCTATTTGTGGGCGGGCAGTTGCTTATTATACGGAGGAGAGATTACTCCGGAAAAAGTGCACGCTTCCAATAGGATTTATGAAGCTGCCCTACGTCGCTTTCCTAATGACTACGAGCCTGCTTACCGCCTAGGCATGAATTATTATTCTGAATTACGGGTTGAGGATCCAGAAGAACGAGAGCGATATAAAGCTATGGGCGTTGCCTATTTTGAACGAGCGGCTCAAGCACCAGATGCCCCGCCAACGATCTTTGATTTACTCAGAGGCATTGCGAAGCAAATGAAACGTGATGATGTGCTTTTTTATGCTTTAACCGATGAGCTTTTACGAGTCACGGAGCCCGAAAGACGCAAGCAACTTGAAGAACGCTTAAAAAGCTTAACAGAAAACTTAAAACAGACAGGAGATCGTTCACCGGACTCTGATGAATCAGGTTTGGCTCAATGGATAGAGCAGGCTCGTCAGCAAGAACAAACCCGAATGAAACAAAAACCTTATATTAAGACTCTTGATTATGAATGGATTTTTGCCCGTAAAGACCTGCCCTTGTCTTGGCAAGCTCTCAGCGACTTTGATCAACAGAACTAAGCAAGAAATGTGCTTTGATCCCTATTGAGCTTTGTTTGTGTGTATCTTGCCTTAGGTTTTGAGGGTTATGCTAGACTTAAGGGTATTCACGAATTAAGCTCAAGATGATTAACGTCAGTCGTTATGTAAGCCATATTAAGTCAGTACTCATATCCTCGTAAAATTAGCAAAGTAAGTAGTAGAATGAAGCAAGTAAACGACCCTTATATTTACATTAATGAGCAAAAGTTTTCCCTCGCTCAGATCCGTCCTAATACAACTCTTTTACGTTTTTTAAGAGATGAACTCGGTCTAATGGGCACCAAAGAAGGCTGTGCCGAAGGCGATTGTGGTGCGTGTACGGTGGTCGCATATGAACCCAAGAGTGTCGCTTACCAAGAAGCGACCTATCGAGCGTTAAACTCCTGTTTACTATTAACCCCGTCTTTACATGGCCGACATATTTATACAGTAGAAGGCCTAGTAGAGCGTGAACGCGGAGGTTTTCATAGTGGTTTAGGTCGGGAAAGCCAAGCTCCAGCTCATCCGGTGCAAAGCGCATTGGTTGAAAAATTAGGTTCTCAATGTGGTTATTGTACACCTGGTGTGATTATGTCGATGACTGAAGCCTGTTATCGCAAAGATCTTAAGGAAGCTTGGCAGATTGATGATCAACTGTGTGGTAATCTTTGCCGCTGTACGGGCTATCGCCCTATTCAAGAAGCGAGTGAGTCGATTGCCGGTTTACGTCCGCAAGGCCCCTTGCTTGAGCGCTTGGAAAACGAAGAATCTGCCGAACAACAAGCCGAACGTTTAGCGGAGTTTTCTCAAGAAGTGCAAGACCAACAGTTCTTTAGACCGACCACCTTAAGTAGCTTATGGTCAATGTGGGCCCAGTCTCCCCAAGCCGAGTTAGTTGCGGGTGGAACCGATTTAGGCTTAAGAATCACCAAGCGCTTTGAAACCATTAAGGCTTTAATTTCAATCGATCAAATTCAAGAGCTAAGAAGTACAAAAATGCTTGATGAGCAGTGGTGGTCAATCGGTGCTGCTGTTCCACTCAGTGATGTGGAAGCCCTCGCCAAAGATAAGTTACCGGCATTAGAAAGAATGCTTCGTTTTTTTGGTGCTCGACAAATTAAAAACCGAGGGACTTTAGGTGGTAATTTATGCACTGCAAGTCCGATTGGTGATATGCCACCGGTGTTGCTTGCTTTGGGAGCCCGCTTAAGATTGGCATCAGCTCAAGGCGAAAGAACTGTCTCTGTTGATGAGTTCTTTATAGATTATCGTAAAACTGCGCTCAAAAAACATGAGATCTTAAAAGCTGTCGAGCTTCCGCTTAATTCTTCGAGTGCCCAAAACATTACGCATCAAAGAGCCTACAAGGTTTCCAAACGTCAAGAACTAGATATTAGCTCAATTTCAGCTTGTTTTTCGATTACTCTGAGCGAAGATCAATCACAGATCATCCAAGCTCGTTTGGCCTACGGTGGTATGGCGGCTACACCCAAAAGAGCAACACAGGCAGAGCAAGTACTGATTGGTCAAGCTTGGTCTTTAGAAAGTATACAGCAGGCGATGCAAGCGCTTAAAGAAGACTTCAGTCCGATTAGTGACCACCGAGCTAGTGCTTGGTATCGTGCCGAGGTTGCGCAAAATCTTCTTCATGGCTTTTGGCTTGAAGTGAGCCATGGCGCTCCTGAACGCCTACCTTATCGACCAAGCTCTACCCTTAACCTTGCTGATCTATAATCGGAGTACATGATGAGTCAAACTATGAACAATGAGTTAAAAAGTCCATTACATCATGATGCTCTTCATGAAAGCGGTTTTCTTCATGCCAAAGGTGAAGCTCGCTATGTCGATGACTTACCCTTACCACCACATACGCTGTGGGCCTATCCTGTGCAATCCACTCAAGCTCATGCCCGCATTAAGCAGATCGATACCTCAGCTGCCTTAGCGCTTGAGGGTGTCGTTGCGATCCTTACAGCACAAAATATTCCGGGCGTAAACGATGCCTCTGCCTTTGCGCATGATGAGCCTTTATTGGCTAGCAATAAAGTTGAATATATCGGACATCCTGTTGCCTGTGTGTATGCAACTAGCTTAGAGCTTTGTCGCAAGGCAGCCCGTTTGGTACAGGTGGACTATGCGGAGTTGAGCGAGTCACCCATATTAAGCATTCGTGAAGCCATAGAGCGCAATGCCTTTCATGGAACGCCACATATTATGCAACGTGGTGATGCTGAACAGGTTTTAGCCTCTGCTGATCTTAAGTTAAGCGGTGTGTTTGATAGCGGTGCCCAAGATCATTTTTACTTGGAAACTCATGCCGCTTTATCTATTCCCCTCGAGCGAGGACGCTATCAAATCTATTCCTCTACTCAACACCCTTCAGAAGTACAGGCTAAGGTCGCAGAAGTTTTGGGAATTAAACGTTCTAATATCGTCATTGAAGCCCCTCGCATGGGCGGAGGGTTTGGTGGAAAAGAAACGCAGGGCAATCACTTTGCGATGTTGGCTGCCTTAGGTTCATATGCGACCGGACGAGCTGTAAAACTATGGTTAAACCGTGATCAAGACATGATGATCACCGGTAAGCGACATCCTTTTTATTCTAGTTATGAAGCCGGCTTTAACCAAAAGGGCGAA
Organism: uncultured Myxococcales bacterium; assembly: GCA_937146725.1. GTDB lineage: Bacteria > Myxococcota_A > Bradymonadia > UBA7976 > VGTA01 > CAKZRU01. The sequence continues at coordinate 9,605 of CAKZRU010000181.1, read as the reverse complement.
CTTTTGGCACTTAAGGTGGATGTCATTGCCAATGGTGGTTGGGCCGAAGATCTTTCGAGTGCTATTTTAGATCGCTGTTTATTTCACTTAGATAACCCGTATTTTATTCCTACTCTGCACTTTAGAGGACGGGTCGCTAAAACTAATTTGCCTTCAAACACGGCCTTTAGAGGTTTCGGCGGACCGCAAGGGGCCTTGATTATTGAAGAAGTGATGAACAGAGGCGCAGAACACTTGGCCATGGATCCGGCTGAGCTTAAGCGTCGTAATTTTTATGGTGAGGCACCACGTAATGTGACTCCATATGGCCAAGTGGTATTAGCTGACCGCTCCGCTCGTATTTATGATGAGCTCATTAAAAGCTCTGATTACCAAAAACGTCGAGCAGAGATTGATACTTGGAATCAACAGCATCCTTGGATTAAGCGAGGCTTAGCCTATCAAGCGGTTAAGTTTGGGATTTCATTTACAGCCAGCCATCTCAATCAGGCCGGTGCCTTAGTGATGATTTATGCAGATGGCAGTGTTCAACTCAATCATGGTGGTACGGAAATGGGGCAGGGTTTGCACAGTAAAATGCTGAGTATCTGTGCTCATGAATTGGGCGTGACCCTAGATCATATTCGGATGATGAATACGGCAACCGATAAAGTACCTAATACTTCAGCCACAGCCGCATCAAGTGGTTCGGACTTAAATGGCCAAGCCGTAGCTATTGCCTGTCGTAAACTGAAAGCTAGATTAAAACCGGTGGCAGCGGCTGCCTTTGGGTTTGCTGATCCAGAGGCCGAAGTCGATCATTTACACTTTGAAGGAGGCGTTGTAAGCCATCCTCAACGAGAAGAAAAACTAAGCTTTGAAGACTTGTGCCAAGCTGCCTATATGTCGCAGGTCTCTTTATCAGCAACTGGATTTTATCGGACTCCAAATATCCATTATGATCGCAGTGCAGGTCGAGGAAAGCCTTTTCACTATTTTTCTTATGGGGCTGCCGTACTTGAGGTGGAACTTAATGGTTTAACCGGTGAGCATCGAGTGACGCAGGTTGATATTCTCCATGATGTCGGACGTTCTTTGGTGCCTTCAATTGATCGTGGACAAGTTGAAGGTGGCTTTATTCAGGGCTTAGGTTGGCTTACTCGAGAGGAACTCAAGTTTTCAGATACCGGTGTTCTTTTGACACATTCACCTGATACCTACAAAATCCCAGCTTTAGGAGAAGCGCCCAAGCACTTCAAGGTCAGTCTGCTCAGCGATGCGGATCAACCCGATGTGATTCATGGGAGCAAGGCAGTCGGTGAGCCTCCCTTTTTGCTAGCTTTGGGTGTGTTAGGTGCACTACGTCATGCGGTCGCAAGCTATCATCCCGAAAAACGAGTTGAGGCTTTGGCAATTCCTTGTACACCAGAAGCCGTTTTAGCTTCGGTAGCAGTAGCTCAAGGTCGCCTCAGTCCCGAACAGGCTCTAAAGCGAGCCCAAGGTTAAATGAGTCTTGTTTTTCAACCCAAAGATTTAAATCACATTCGGTAGTTAAACATGGCCATCGCTGACCAACCGCTGTCGTTAACTGCATCGGTCTTAAGAGCTAAACCGGCATCCATCATACGATTAATGGTATAGAAGCCTCGTAAGTGTAAGGGCAGGGAATCAGCAACACTGGTTACATTGCCACCCCCAAAACCAACAATACGAGTGTCAGCACGAAGATTGATTTGCTTATTCACTTGGAAGCCGACACCAATAGGAATATTAATGCTCGCGGAAGCTGACTTACCTAAGTTTAAGGAAATTAGGCCCTCACCACTATAAATGGCCAAGCGTTTATTGAACCTATATCGTGCGGCAAGTCCACCACTCAGACTTGAGAGTACATCTTGATTCTCACCAAAGGTTAAAGGGATTTCAACTTGAGCCGCCAAGGCCAGACCCTTGCGCTGCCCTGCAATCTTATATCCACCTCTGAGCGTAAAGTTAGAGGCCCAAGCAACCTCTGGGTTGAGTGCTAATCCGGTTGATGCACCAATCTCAAGGTTAGGAATAATTCCTCGTCTAAAGGTTACTGCTAGTCCTGAGGTACTAAAGTCTTTTTTACCTTGACTATTAGAGATGTGCTCCAGAGCCGCAGAAACTTCATTAAGGCCGGTTGGTAAAACCAAAGGCCGAGCATTGATCTTCATTGGATAGCGCTTGGCACCACGGGCTTGTGATTTGGCTTTATTCTTGCCCTTTTTCTTCTTGCCCTTACGCTTATCTTTTTTCTTTTTACCTTTTTTCTTCTTGCCCTTACGCTTATCTTTTTTCTTTTTACCTTTGCGTTTACCGGCAGTATTGCTTTGCTCGCTTTGGTCATTATTTGCTTGAGCGTGAGATACCGTCGGTAAAACCAAAGACAGCATTGACAGTAAAATAAGATGCTTAATGTATTTCAAGGCGCTTTCTCCTAAACTAGTATGATTCTATGGCCGAGAATAATGAGGAATGGTTGTGAGTGATCATTAAGTCTGATTAAAGCTCAAACTATTCATTTAAATGAAGATGAATTGAAATAAATAAATGAGCAAGTGTGGAGTTTAGCTGATGTATGTATTGATGGATAGTAAAAATACTAAAAATTACCAAAGGATGCAGGCTAAAACCTTGTTTGTCTTATTGAGTATTAGTTTGAACTTACTGCTTGGGTGTGAGCCAAAAATAAGTGAACCACTCATAAGAGATGAGCAAGATCAATCTAGTGTTGAGCCGGATATGGAGCTTGTTGAGCCGGACATGGCACTTGTTGAGCCGGACATGGAGCTTGTTGAGCCGGACATGGCACTTGTTGAGTCGGACATGGCACTTGTTGAACCGGACATGGAGCTTGTTGAGCCAGACATGGAGCTTGTTGAGCCGGACATGGAGCTTGTTGAGCCCTGTGCCGAGGGCTATTACGACCATGATGAAGATCCCAATAGTGATTGTATCCCTTTATGGTCAGCGCCAAGTATTCAAATCACTATACCTGAGTATGCTTGGTTAGGAGAAAGCTATACGTTTAGCATTCAAGTCAACAGCGAAGATCCTCAAGGGTATGAGATTGAATGGAGCCAAGAAGGCGGCACAACTCAAGCTTATCTTGTGGATGCACAAGATTCTTCTCAAGTACACATCGAGCAGTTGCTTGGTGAGCATCAAGAAGAGATTAGTTTTGTAGTGCAAGTGAGTGACTCTTTGGGACAGAGTACGCAAGCGACTGGGAGTTTTATCCTTAATGATCGGATTTTCACTGCGCTTGAACAAGGTGATCCTCGATTCTTACCTAACAGTGATCAAGATTTATTAAGTCAAATCATTCAAGAGATCGAGCGCTTACAAAATACAACGAATGAAAGCTTGGCTTACCTTTTTGCCGAGCAAGCCATCAGCTATGATCCTAGTCGCCATTCACAGTTTTTCACCCCACTGAGTTTAAGTGAAGTTAGTCCTTTAGTCATAGGTAATGGTGGCAAGTTACTTGCAGCTAAGTATGAGCAAGGTGGATTTAGGGCAGCCGCTTTTGGCACCAATATCTTTGCCAAGGTCAATGGAGGGCAGTTGGCCAACTTTGATCAAGTGCTACAAAGGCTTTTGCTTTGGTTGACTCAACAAGAGGGCGATCAAGCTTTGCCAATCAGCCCGCAAAATATAAAGTTGGTGGGCTTAAATGCAGGGGCAAGTCAGCAGGTGCTTAATTACTTACAAGCAAGCTATCCGACATGGCCAGTAGTTCTTTGTGAGCTTAACGATATGCTCACTGCTTGCTTAAGTAATGCAGATTTGATTATTTTAGGCACACAAAATATTGAAGATCACGAGTGGTTTATTAATCAAATTAGGGACTTAGTTTCTCCGAATCAAGCTCAAATCTCAACTCGACCTGCATTACTTTATACACATCAACATAGTTGGAATAGCAATGTGGCCACTGTGTCTTTGCTTGAACTTTTAGGACTCTCTATTCAAGGTTCAGGAGGTCCTGGTAACTATTTTGCCCAAGATTCAGCCCAATGGAATAATGCACAAGAGATGCTTTTACAGGCGAGTGCCTTGGCCAATCTTAAGAACATGGCTCAGCATTTTCAAAACGAAAGCTTTAGTTTTGATCTGAGTTTGTGTGAGGGAGATTGCCGAGGAAACCAAGCCTTTGTTGATGAATTTAGTGAGGCAGCTCGCTTAGTACGTAGTCAAAACCAAAACCTTTCACAAAAAGGACAGAAGCTTTTTGATTTAAGCGGTGAGCGCTTGCATAAGCTATTGGTTTTACTTGGGGATAAATGGAGAGAAACGGTAGAGTTCCCACAGAGTAAAGACAGCACGGACCCAATTACATTTTTAAAGTCTTATTATGCAGATCACAGTCATCTGATCAGTCGAGAGATTAATCCCATTCAAAGCGACTTAGGTGACTTTTCTCGCAGTGACTTTAGTCATATCCAGACGATTGATGTGACCAAAACATATGTAAGCAAGGCACCATTTCGCTCGGCTCAAGTCTATGCTTTACCAGGTCAAAGCTTTACAGTGGAGCGCTTGGCAGTAGATGAGCAAGGTCAAGAACTTAATCAAGAGCTCAAGGTCTGGCTACAAATTAACAGCTTACGTAATAGTTCAGTGCATGAGTTTGATAGCGGAGGCTATACTCGACCTAAGTTTATGACTTCGCATAGAGTTGCTCTTAAAGCGGGGGAAACTATGAGCTTTACCTCTGCTTATGGCGGACCGATTCAGCTGCGCTTTGAGCAAGCCGATATTCCTTTAAGTTTACGCTTTACCGGCGTTGCTCAACATCCGGTTTGGTCAAGTGCAAGTGATGATGTCAGCTTTGCTCAAGCCCTTACGAATGGTGACTTTGATTGGGTTGAGTTTATTACGCCCCATTTTGAGATTCACTCCACATTAACCAAAATGCGCACAACCTTTGAAAGTCCACTTTTTGCTACAGGCAGTGAGTTGGCCGAGCTCATCCGCACTTATCATCATGGGTATGCTTTGGCCATGGCAGGCTATCAAGGTCCTGAAATTGTAGTGATTCCTGAAATTACTGAGTTTATTAATCAAAAAGGCTGGCCGTTACCTGAACGTAATGTGGTGCAACACTTTAATGCGGATAAACCAACTTGTGGATATGGTTGTTCAGGTAATCCTTATGACGCAGGCTGGGCTTTTTCACCATTAGGGCACGGGGATCTTCATGAGGTAGGCCATAATCACGAACGAGGACGCTTTAAGTTTAACAATCGTGAAGGTCATGCAACCACCAATTATTATTCTTATTTTCCCAAGCAACAGCATGCGCTTGACACCGGTATAGAAGCCGATTGCCAACAACTCCCCTTTCAAGCACTCTTTGACAAGCTACAAGATGCGCAACTGACCCAAGACCCTTTTACGACCATGAGTACTGATCAAAGTTTAAATGGTTGGTCACAAGGTGTGAGCGTGGTGATTCAGGCATTAATGGCTGCTGAGCGAATGGGACAAATCAGTCGTGGTTGGTATTTGATTGGCCGTTTGCATGCGCATGAACGAGCCTTTAGAGCAGCACTTAACAACGATGAAACTTGGTTAGCCCAACGTTCATCTTTGGGATTTGAAGCTCTTAGCAGACAAGAGGCTAACAATCTCAGCAATAATGATTACTTATTTGTTGCCCTCAGTACCGTGAGCGAACTCAATTATGAGGCGTTCTTTGAAATCTGGGGTTTAACTGTAATGGATACACTTAAGCAAAGTATTCGGGCTCATGGATATTCACTTGTACCTCAGGTCTTTTATGCAGCCGAAGCAAAGTCCGCTTGCAGTACATGGGATGCGAGAGAAATTCCTATTGATGGTCAAAGCCTCTGGCTTGATTTAAATCAATTTGACCGACAAAGTGTCAATCTGACTCAAAGCTATTTATCCGAGCCCTACCAATCACAAGAATCATCGGTGTATTTTGTAACGATCGATGCTGATATTGGACCGACTCAACGAGTGTGGTGGGGGAATAATGGGGCGCTCACTGAACTGTATTTACCGGTGATGAACCAAGCACAAACCCACAGCGGTATTTTAACCATTGATGCTTATCAACAGCGCTGTGACACTCTAATGACTCTCAATGCCGGCCGGGTAGGTGGCTGTGAGCACCGCTTATTATTAGAGATTGATCCTATTAAAAATACAGATTTACTTACCGGAGAAAGCTATTCAAGCCAAGAGCAACTGCCTTTAATTCTAGAAGCTTGGCGCTGGCATGAGCCGGTCGAAAAACTAGATACTTTAGTTTTAAATGTGACTTATAGTGTGCCTTAAGTATTTGTAATAGTTTGTCTTTATATTTATTTATTCTTGTGAGGAAGTCCTTGAGTTCTTAAAGAAGCAGGCTCTCTCTTAAGGAAGACCCCTCTTAAGCGCTCTTCTCTTAAGGAATCAGAAAGGCTCTTAGTTAATGCATCTGAGCCATCCCCCCAGATTTATCTTATCTTCTTAAGGAAGCAGCAAAATATTTTATTCCTAAAAATCGGTCAAATTTGACCACTTTTAAACTTTTTCCCCTAGTGCGCGCAACAAAACTCAATTTTTGGCGAGAGAATATACGTCCTTCACCTTCATCAAGGAGTATATTTATGCCAGCGCATTTACGCTTTCAGTCCCAAACTTGGGCCACTCATCATGTGGTGTCCCGTTGTATTCAAGGCTTTGCCTTTCTTAAACCCACCAAAAAAATCCGGAGTATCACTAAAGGTGTGCTTGGCTTTGCTTTGGACAAATATGAAGAAGTGATTCAGCTTCATCATTATGTCTTTTTGAGCAATCACTTTCACCTGCTTCTCAGTGCTAAAACCAGTCAAGACCTTGCTGAGTTTATGTGTTTTTTTAAAGGGAATCTCGCCAGAGAGCTAGCCCGAATCCATGATTGGCATGGTACTTTGTGGCAAAAGCGTTATTCAAGTGAGGAGATCTTGGATGAGGCAGGACTTAAGGAGGTCTTTAAGTATTTGACTAAAAACTCGGTCAAAGAAGGCCTTGTTGACCATCCAAGACAATGGAAGGGACTGCATGGCTACCATCAGTTAGTGATGAAAAAATCTGTCAGTGGCCCATGGATCGATCGAACAGGGTATTATTGGGCAAAGCAACGTCGTGAGGAAGTGACTTTAGATGACTTTACCACCGAATGCGAAATCAAGCTTACACCGCCACCTTTTTGGTCAGATTTAACAAACTCAGAGTATCAAGACCTTTGTCGAAAACTCTCTGCTGAAGCCATTCGAGATGCGTTAAAAGAACGCAAAACAACGCAAGCCATGGGCATGAAAAAGGTATTACGAGAACGGATTTGTAAAACCCGTCTCACCAAAGGAGGAACACGTCCATTATGCCGGACAAAGTGTATCAAAGCCTTGAAAGCTTATCAAAAGCTATATTTTGAGTTTAAAGCACGTTTTCAAGAGGTCTCGGCTGATTTAAGACAAGCGATTCATTTGGGCCTTGAAACAGCTTCTATCTGCTTTCCAGAGGGCGGTGTACCCATGTTTGGCGGTCGATATTCACCTGATTGAGCCTGAGTTAGGTGTAGACGTAGTGGCCTTTGAATTTTGGTAATCGTAAGTTTAACAGCATAGGAGTTTACAGTTTAGGTATATATTTTGAGACTTTAACCTTTGGTTAAGGTGCGGGTGAGATGCGCTTTGGGAGTGGGAATTAGCTAAAGATCTGGGGCGTTACATGTTTTGCTGATTCCTTGTTAAGCCACCTCTGTCCCAAGTGAGAATCTTAATCCGATCAGCTCTTTTAGAAATAAAAACGAATAAGTCTCCGCTAAATAAATCTAGATTCTGTTGCCGTACCAAAAAGCTTAAGCCATCAAAGCCTTTGCGCATATCAGTAGGTGTTGTAAACAAATACACCTTGCTACTTTGGCTTAAAAACATTTGATGACTTCAGACAGCCACTGTGGATTAGGTAAGCTTTGAAACTCAAGTTCAGCTTGCCCTAGTTTCATCCGAAAAGGCTGCAATGAGCCTTTTAGCTTGTTATTTTGTAAGCTCAACTCATGCACCTCCTGAGTTAGGAGAATCATCTGTGATTGGGGCTTTCTTTTATGCTTAAGTTTATTCACTTGTTGGTACATCGAACTATAAGGAATGCCATGCTGCCTGATATACTGACTGAGTCTTAAGCCAGATCGCTCAAAGTCAGCAATGAGTTGAGGCCAATCATACTTTTTAGACATCGTTTTCTCCTTGATTTGAGTTAGGAGTATGATGCTAGATAAGTACGCTTTTCTTGGCTAGATGGCTTAACTCGGACGGTTACGTATGAGGCGAGAGTTTCACGTACGGTTCTGTGAGAGGTGGGGGGGGAAGTTCCCCCTGCCTACTCGACAAATATTTCACTAAAACACATGTAATGATTATTTGCTTACTTTAGGTGATGTGCAGGCATTGAAAGCCTGAGTACATCTTATAAAACATTCACTTTGTAACTGCAAAGATGTACTTACAGCCCCTTAATAAGCGAAGAAAACTTATTCAGTGGAGCTTGGTAGGCAGACAGTTGTTTATATAGATTTGAGTTTTGCTGATCACTAAACCAATAGAGCTCAATTTGATTTGATCCTGCCATATTTAAAAGGTTTTTTAATGTTGGCAAATCAAGTTTAGCAGGATCAGATTGACTAATAATAAAGATTCGAATGGTAGACACTTTACCTTTATGATGAAGCACAACATGATTGTGAACTTTTTTAAGTTCTGAGTCTAATGAATAACTAGGGTTAATCTTAAATGCTGATGGTTTAAGATCATGTACCGATATGGCTCCCATGACCTTTGCATTCGGTCCTAAACTGGTTAAACTAAAATAATCCTTTTTTGTCGAAGCCTTAACACGCTTAATCCAGTTCATGATCTCCCCGAGTACCGACTTCATATGTGATTTCAGCTCGGGGGTGCACGCTATCATCAAATAGTTGGCGCTATCTATATTCTGCGTCTGTGGTGTAGCGAGTTTTGGAGCGGGGGTTTTCATTACCTGTGGAGCTTTTTGAGCGTTCTTAGGCATATAAGTCTTAGCTATCCCATAATGAACTACACTTTGCTTTGTGTACACAAGGGATTTAGAATCATCATTAAGGTTTCTAAACAAATCATCAAAAGTTTTTAGGTCTTGTTTAATACTCTGTAGTTTATTATTTAGCTGAGTGATCTCTTTTTTGATTAGATCGCGTCGTTGTGTCTCCTTGGCAATTGCCCCTTTACGGAATAAATCGATAATCGCAGTAATAATAATGACTGAGAAGATGAGCAACATAACTTGATTTTCTTCAAGAAGAATATTGATTTTACGATCAAAACTTCTACTTGAAAATAAATTACCCAGGAAAGAAAATATTCCTACAATAAAACAAATAAGACTAACGAGGCCGATTAGGATTAAATTGTCATCAAATAATTTACCATCAGGTATTTCAGCTTTCAAAAGACAGTACACAGCAAAAAATACAAGTTCTGTTCCAAAGCAAACGGGCGTTGTTACCTTAGTTAGTATTCCAAATGTTGTTGTAAATGCGGGTGAGGAAGTGTGGGTAGCTTATCATATTG
>CAKZRU010000180.1 GCA_937146725.1 uncultured Myxococcales bacterium | reverse complement strand
TCTTGAAGCGACCCTCATCATCGACCGATTGTACAAGCTCAATCCCTAGTTCACGACAGGCATTAAAGTCATCTTCACCAAAATCCGGAGCCATGTGCACAATACCGGTACCATCCGAGGTGGTGACATGCTCACCACTAATGACGATAAAGCATTTACCCTCACCCATTGGGAGTAAGGCCCGATCGGCAAAATAGTCAAAGATGGGAACATATTGCTTTCCGACTAAGTCAGCGCCTTTGACCCGCTCTAAGATCTGTGCACCTTCGCCAAGCACCTTAGTCATAAGCGCTTCAGCAACATAGTACGCTTGCTGATCAGGATCTCCCTCAGCGCGCTTGGCCTTAACATAATCAAGGTCCTTGCCAACAGCAACTGCTAGATTTGAAGGCAAAGTCCAAGGCGTTGTTGTCCAAATTAAGAGAGAGGCATCTTCATCAACCAAAGGCATTCGTACAGTGACCGCTGGATCCTGTACATCTCGGTAATCTAAATTGGCCTCAAAGTTGGAGAGAGCAGTGGAAAGACGCCAGCTAAATGGCATCACTCTAAAGTCTTGATAGATCAAGCCCTTTTCCCAAAGCGTTTTAAAGACCCACCACACACTTTCCATAAATGGAAGATCCATGGTCTTATAGTCATTTTCAAAATCGACCCAACGACCTAAGCGACCGACTACTTGCTCCCATTCTTCGGTATAGCGTAAAACATTGGAACGACAAGCCTCGTTAAACTTATCAACCCCATATTCCATGATGCTTGTTGGTCCGGAAAGTTCTAAAGTTTTTTCCATTTCCATTTCGATAGGTAAGCCATGAGTGTCCCAACCAAAGCGACGCTCAACTCGGTAGCCACGCATGGCCCAGTAACGAGGCACAATGTCTTTAATCGTTGAAGCTACTAAGTGCCCATAATGGGGAAGGCCGGTCGCAAAGGGAGGCCCATCATAAAAAATAAACTGCTCGGCTTCACTCCGTTGCTCAACCGAACGCTTAAAGGCATTCGTTTCTTTCCAAAGTTTAATGACCCGTTCTTCTAGTTCGGGAAATGATCTTTGACTATCGAGTGGACTTAGTTGATTCATGGCTCATTCCTCAATTATCTTCATTGTGAGAACACAGGCATACAACAGAGTGCTCTCACTGACAAGCAAGAGAAGCATATTAGAGTGAAATCAAGAATGTCTTGCACACTGAAGCCCTTTGTTCTCTAATCGATGTCTTAAATTTATTACAGATCTTCTTTATTTTATGTCTCAGCAAAGCTATTAGGCATGACTCTCTTATTAATTTGAGACTTGCTACATTTGAGGAAGCCCTTATGACCATGTCAGCTCAATCAAAATCCAATGCTCAATCCTCTCAAAGTCAAAAATCGACTTTGAACAGCGAGCAAAGCCTTGTGGTTAACGCAGAGGAACAGGCCTTAAATGCAGTCATGACGGCTTTGCATAATGAGCTTCAATATCAAGATGATCATTTAGACTTGGATGAAGACCTACTCGAATTAAGAGACCAAATCCAAGAGGCGCGCTCTGAGGATCAAGCCGCATTAATTGAGCATATGAACCGCTTAGCAGCTTTACAAAATACACGAGCACAAAGGGAAAGTTCAGCCAGTGATGATGAGCTGATTGATTCACCTTACTTTGCCCGACTTGTATACAGTGAAGAAGACGAAGACGGTGAGCCTACCGGACGTGAGCCAGCCGTTTACATTGGAAAACGCTCTTTCTTTAGTAAAAACGGTCGCATAAAAGTCATTGATTGGCGCAGCTCACCGATGAGTAAGCTTTATTATACCATGCGAGAGGGCGATTACTTTTATGAGCAGTTAGGGGCTCGAATGGTATCGGGAACTGTGAGGCATCGACGTACCTTAACTATTAAGGAAAGCCAATTACAGCGGATTCAATATGGCCTTAAAGGCGATCAGTTTTTACAAAAAAATCACCAAGGGCTTTGGCGAGAAGGAGCAACGTCTATTGCCCGCTTAGAAGGCGGCGAAAGAAGTGCCGATCGGCCCTCACAAGAATCCTTTAAAGGCAGTCATCATGGTGGTTTGCCTGACATTACCGCCCTGATTGACCCTGAACAGTTTTCTCTAATCACTCAAGAACGCTCGGGAGTAGTCATCATACAAGGTGGAGCTGGTACCGGTAAAACCACGATCGCTCTTCATCGTATTGCCTACTTGCATTTCCATAATCCCAAGCGCTTTGCTCCAAGAAACTGCTTGGTCATTGCACCGGGCGAAGCTCTTAAGCGTTATGTGGAGCGCTCATTACCTAGCTTGGATTTGCAAGGTGTAGAAGTTCGAACCTTTAGTCAATGGTCTTTTAATACGCTTAAACGCTTAGACCCAAAGCTAAAAAGCTATAAGGTTCATGATGATACCCCACCAGGGGCTTCTCGGATTAAACGCCATCCCTTGATCTTAAAAATGATCGAACAGCGCATTCAAGAAGAGGGCCGTATCTTTGATGCTTTGTTTGAGCGAGCCGGAGGCAAAGACTTGCTTAACGAGTGGGTTAAAAGGCGCTCCTTGCCCTTGGTTCAACGTATTTTAAAGCTTCGAGATCATCTGCGGATTAGCCATATTAATTCAGCAAGTATCAACAAGGCGATCAAGGAGGCCCTTGAGCAGGCCAAAGATGTTTTCTCAACTTGGGTAGATCTATTGACCGATAGCGATTTTATTGAGTCAGAATTCAATAAGCGTCAGCAGATCATTTATCAATGGGAGCTTAAGCAACTCAAGTGGATCACTCGTGAACAAAGTACCAAAAAAGAGCGCTTTGACGATTTAGATGCCGATTACCAAGTTGGTGTGGATCATAAAGCCTTGGAGACCTCACCGTTTAGAGAGCAACTTGATGCTGATGACTGTGCGATTCTTTTGCGTATCTGCCAATTAAAATGGGGCAGACTGACCTCGGATCATGGCACTATAAGTCATGAGCATATTATGGTTGATGAAGCCCAAGACTTATCGCCGGTGGCACTCCGTGTCTTATGTGATGCCACCTCTCCACATGCACCGGTCACCTTGGCCGGTGACACAGCGCAAAGAGTGGTCTTTGATAATGGGTATAAGAACTGGAAGGATGCCCTTAAGTTCTTGCCAAACGGCACTAACTTATTACCCCCTTTATTAGTGTCTTATCGCTCAACTCGACAAGTCATGAACCTAGCTCGTTATTTACTTGGTGACTTAGTGCATGATTGGAATAGCCGAGACTTTAGAGAAGGTGCACCGGTGGGCTATTTACGCTATGAAGAGCGAGGTGAAGGCATTGCGTTTTTAAGTGATGCTCTCACTCGTTTAATGCAACTTGAACCATATGCGACAGTAGCGATTGTGGCCCGTACCAAAGAAAGCGCCCAAGCGCATTACGAAGAACTTAAACAAGCCGAAACCCCAAAACTTCGCTTGGTCATTAGACAAGACTTTCCCTTTACTGCCGGTATTGATGTGACCGAAGTAAAGCAGGTTAAGGGCTTGGAATATGATTATATTGTGGCTTTGGATGTAGACAGTAAGAATTATCCTGATAAAGAGGAATCTAGGCACTTACTGCATGTTGTGGCGACTCGTGCGGCTCATCAACTTTGGTTAATGACCCTTGGAGAGATTCCTCCTTCACCGCTTTTGCCTCAGAGCTTGATCGATGAAGGCGAATTAGATGCTGAAGTTGAGGTTTGATCTATCAGCTTTTTACTGATCTTGGCACATAGCTACGCTTGGAATAGTACATTCAGCAGGTGCTTCAGTTGGTAGACCCGCTGCAAGTATAAATGCCGTTGGATCACCTACATTTCCACATGAGAACATTCCGGTATTTAGTCCAAGAATTGCACTAAGTAATTGAGTACGTGTTGCGGTTTCACAGCCTTCAATCTCACTTACTGTTGCGCCACAGCTCATAAAGGCATCAGCAAAATCACTCATACATGACTCGACTGTAAAAGTGGCATTTTCCAAATCCATCATACATTGCATACGAGTGGCTTCACAGGTTGCTTCATCTGTTGCCCCGCCAAATAAGCCGGCTAACAAGCAGGACTTTTCTCTAAAGGTTTGGCGATCACTGTCAGAGGTCATTTCTTCGGCGGCTTCATTACGAGCCACAAAACTTTCGCAAAACGCTTGCTGTCCTTCATCATTTAATGAGCTCATCGGCGCATCAGGTGAATATGATCCGTCAAACATCATCTCGCCGGCAGGCATTTCACCGGCAGGCATTTCACCGGCGGGCATTTCACCGGCAGGCATTTCACCGGCCATCATTTCACCCGCAGTGACTTCACCAGCCATCATTTCACCCGCAGTGACTTCACCAGCCATCATTTCATCAGTGTTATCTTCATCATCAGAGTCATCACAGGCAAACCCCGCCCAAGATACTGTGAGTAAAAGTGCACAAAGCTTGATGAAATTGATATGTTTGGATGTTTTTATGGCTTGAATCTGGGTAGTTGACATTAACTTTTTCCTTTTTTTTTCTTGATGTAGATCAGCGATCCAAAGAGACTAGCGCTTAAAACTTGCTCTTACTAGAACAATCATTACATATGCTACTGATTACTAAGAATTGTGCTAGCATAAAAGCTGATTCACTTTGGGCTAAGTTTAACAGATATGTTTATATCTATATTGATTAAGAGGGTTTACCATGACAACAAAAAATCAACTGACGACCACCAAGACTAGACGTAATGTTCTTAAGTCATTTGTTTCAGCACTAGGTTCAGCAAGTGTATTGTCCAAGCTAGGTCTATCAGGGCTTGCGATCTCAGCAACCGGACTCAGCACAAGTGGCTGTATGGGAGAAACGAGTTATGACCAAGGTGAGCTTGATGCTTATGAGCCTTTTTGGGCTTATCGTGCTGATCGTTTAGAGGCTTACCAAACCGAGGAGTTTGGGGTAGGCGTGCGAAGCAAGGATGCACCTGGTCCTCATAATCCTGATGTACATCATCCCGAAGTGAGCATTGAGGCAGGGATTCTTACCGCCAAGGTAAATCACGTGATGGAACTCGATCATTGGATTACCACTATGTATGCACGAGATCTCAAAACGGGTCGAGTATTTTACCTAAAAGAGTTTCACCCAACCGAAACAAATGCAGGCGAAGAAAAAGGGGCTTCGATCAGTACACCCTTCCCACCAGAAGTCACACACTTTGCTGTCTTTGCTTTTTGCAATAAGCATGAACTGTGGTGGCATGAGGTTAATTTAAACGGCTAAAAAGCCATAAATATTAAGCTTAATCAGTTTAGCGCGGTGAAAACGCATACAAATAACCGTTTAAGCTACTTGCATACAACCAACCATCTTCACTTAGGGCTAAAGCACCTTGCAGGCCACTTCCAGATGTAAACTGATCTCTTAGTTCTCCGGAATGGGCATCCAAGACATACAGGCCCCCACGTGAAAGAGTGAGTGCTAGCCCATAAGGAAAGCGCACGATTCTTTGAGGGGCTCCATCAGTCCCAAAGCGAACACGCCAAGAAAAGGAACGATCCAATACGCTTAACCGTCCTAATTCACCGTGTTGAAGACCAATGATCAAGTCGCCTTCGAACTCGCTCATTGTGACAATCCCTGCAATGGGGTAAAACCATTTAACTTGTCCGTCTTTGAGTGATAGCGCATAAAGCCCAGAGGCAGCGGATGCTACATATAGTGTATTACCAATCACACATAAGTCAGCATCCACATCTTCAAATTGATTGACTTGGGGTGCTAAATCTTTTTCCCAAAGCTTTTCACCACGCTCAGCATCAAAGGCGATCATCCGTCCATCACTGTAGCCCATAAAGACCTTTGGGCCATGAACTAATGGCTGAGACTCGCCTTGTAAGCTAAAACGCTTGGGGGCTTCTTGACGATTTTGCCAAACCAATTCTCCATTGCTTTTATCAAGGGCATATAAGCTGTTGGTTCCGTCTGCGACATACATTAGACGCTTAGCAAAGCTCATCGGTGCTCTAATCAGTCCAGAAAACTGACGCTTCCACAAGAACTTACGCTCTTTAATATGATAGGCACTCAATAAGCCATCACCGGTGGGAATATATAAAATATCCTCATCAAAATGTGGTGAACCTACCCCCGATGACTTAAGCTTTTCGCGCCAAAGAATATTACCACTGACCCGATTGTAAAACAGTAGATCGTTATCAAAGCCAACCAAGGCCACCAAGGGGTGTTGCTGATGAACAGCCACGCCCCCAATAAACCCTTGGCTTGTGACAAAAGAAGGCTTTAAGCCTAATTTCTGTCTCCACTCGCTTCGTAAACTAGGCCGAGCATGGGGATTATCGTTAACAGCGTTATTGATCACTAAACGATGCGGGTGCTCGGCACCAACCGGCCAACTGCACCCCATAAAATAAGTACAGAGACCAAGAACGAGACTTGCGTGCAGGGCTCTCACTTCTTTTCAGTGACCTTTGCGCTCGCAGTTAATGCCATACCAAGCTTAATTTGCTGATTGATCCCTCGGTTTTGTGTTTCTTGTAGCTCTTTAGCATAAAGCATCTTCATGCCCTCGTATATTTTACGAGCGCCGGCTAGATCTCCAGCGGTTCTAAGCACGCGAGCACGATTGACTGAGGCCTTAAGATCAAAAAGCTTAGGATCAATTTTACCCATTTGCGCCCAAGCGTCTGCCGCCTTGGCCCACATCGCTTTTTTATCTGTCGCAAGATTAGCGGCTTCTTCATAAGCAATGGCTGCATTTTGTGCGGCAAGGCTTTGAGCGATAGGTTCAACTTCGCTATTGCTTGCAACTTCGCCATATAACTTAGCGGCATTCTCAAAGTCAGCAGCGCTTTGAGCAGCGTCAAAGAGAGCACTGGCTTTAGCAAGCTTGAGAAGCGGTCCACTTTGGCTCATCACCTTAAGCTTGCCTAGTTCTTGTGAAACAGCCTTATAAGCGTCAGCCTTAGGCGCTTCTGCTTCACTCGCCGCATCGGTTGATAGACCAAGGATATTTGCTTCAGAAGCATTGGCTTTTTGCTTAAAAACACTGACCTTTTGGTCTTGTAGGGCCTGATAAGAGCTCATGACCTTTTCAAGTTGGCCACGATATTCAGCTTTAGCTGTCTGTGCACTTGAATCACTATACTGCTTAAAGCCATAGATGCCGATACCTACACCGAGTACCATAAGGACACTGACCCAATTTTCAGCAAGGCCTAACAACACACCTTCCATCACTTCGCTAAAGCGATCAGCGGAAGCGCTATGTGCATTTTGAGCAATTTCAATTTTTAAGGCTTCAGAAGCATCAAGAGGAGCATCATCAGTAATGACTTCAGTTTCCTCAACGACATTGCCCTCTACAGCGCTTCCGATGGCTTCTTGGACAACTTCCTCTTTGTTTGACTTTGGTACACGCTTTTTAATTCGCTTGACCATAATAGACCTCTTTGATGACTTAAACAATATATGGACTTGACGAAAAACCGAGTTTATTTCGCCATACAAGAGTTGACGACTTAACTTTTGATAAGGTTTTCGTAGATTAATCGAAGGTGGTTTAACATGGTCGTTGCGGAGAGTCAATCTCTGCATAGGTAAAGTAAAATTTATAAGGAATCAGCAAAATATTTAAGGCCTAAAATACGGCTTTTTTGAACCCTTTTTTGGACTTTTTAAAAAAACTACGCAACAAATCTCAATTTTTAGCGAGAGAGTATATGCCCCTCATTTTTACTTAAGGAGTATATCCGTGCCTGCTCATTTACGTTTCCAATCTAAATCTTGGGCTACACATCATGTTGTCTCTCGCTGTATCCAAGGCTTTGCTTTTTTAAAACCGACCCGTCAAATTAGGGCAATGACCAAAGGTGTGGTGGGATATGCTTTGGATAAGTATCAAGACCGCATCCAACTTCATCATTATGTCTTTTTAAGTAATCATTTTCACTTGTTACTTAGTTCTGAATCAAGTCAAGATCTTGCCGAGTTTATGTGTTTTTTTAAGGGTAATCTAGCTCGGGAATTAGCCCGTATTCATAATTGGCATGGAACCTTGTGGCAAAAACGCTACTCAAGTGAGGAAATCTTGGATGAAAAAGGCTTAGAGGACGTTTTTAAATATCTTACTCAAAACTCTGTGAAAGAAGGATTGGTCAATCATCCCAAAGATTGGACGGGCCTACATGGCTACCATCAGATAGTGATGGGAAAAAAGGTCAATGGTCCTTGGATAGATAGGACCGACTATTATCATTCTCAGCAACGCCGAGAACACAAAACGATTGCTGAGTTTACCCATGATTATAAAATCAAGCTCAGTCCGCCTCCAATGTGGTCACATTTATCGAAAGCCGACTATAAGTCCAAATGTAACAAACTTTGTGCTGAAGCCATAAGAGATGCACTTCAATCTCGTGGTACCCGATCAGCTTTGGGTATGAAGAAGGTTCTTAGTGAAAATGTAACTAAAGTTAGGCTCACCAAAAAAAGTAACAGACCTTTGTGTCGAACCAAATGTGTTCAAACCTTAAAAGCTTATCAAGCTCTCTACTTTGCGTTTAAAGCCAAATTTCAGGAAGTTTCGGCTGATTTACGACAAGCTATTCGACTGGGGCAAAGTACTGCCAATATCCTTTTTCCAACTGGCGGAGTTCCATTGTTTGGTGGCCGTTATTCACCGGATTGATTGTGGCTATGTATTGATGTAGTAGAGTTTTGATTAAGTGGTAATGGTAAGTTTAACAGCATAGGAGTAAACAGTTTGGCGGTTTTTTGAAGCTTTAATCTTTGGTTAGGGCTGCGGAGGATCTATGTCAAAAAAGTGATGAGAGTATTTAAGTGGATAAACTTCTATACAAGGCTGATACCTTTTTAATATTTTTAAAGTATTTTTAAATGTATAATTAGTAACTCCTACTTAAGCTACCCATACAAAAAGAGAATCCTTTGAACACGATCCGCCTAACTTTGATCATCCTTCTATCAATCATTATGACAAGCTTGATATGCATGGCTAATCCACCCGCTCAATCTTCAGACAATGTACTGAGCGCCGAAGATGAGCAAGCTATGCTTGAACAACATAGTTTTATGCTTGAACAAATGGAAAAGGGAGACACATCAGCGGTCTCGCATTCAATGCCTAATATTGACTGTCCGCTTCGTAAGGCAGGGATTAACCCACACCAACTGAAGCCCTTTGATGAAGTAGAGAAATATATCGCCTTTTTAGAGCGACCAGACCGTATTCAATGGCAACGTCCCGATGAGGTTGTCAAAGCTCTCAATTTAAAAGCAGGTGATGTTATTGCTGATATTGGGGCTGGATCTGGTTATTTTAGTTTCCGCTTTGTTGACAAATTGACCACTGGTAAAGTGATTGCGTTAGATACTGAGCCAGAAATGATCCGACATATACACCACAAAAGTGTCAGCTTGGGATTAAACAACCTTGAGGCCAAAATCATTTCAAAAGAAAAGCCAGAAGTCGGTGAACCTGTTGATGTAGTCTTTATTTGCGATGTACTTCACCATGTCGAAAATCGGGTCGAATGGCTTAAGCAAGTGAGTGCAACAATGAAGTCGAACTCACGCCTTATTCTTATCGAATTTGCCGAAGGTGAACTTCCCGAAGGTCCTCCGGCAAGCTTAAAGATTCCCAAAGCACAGTTGTTAAAGGTTACTGAGCAGGCAGGTCTAAAACTAACCACAGATCACTCTGAACTTTTACCGTATCAAGTTATGCTTGAGTTCAAAAAGGTACACTGAATATTAGGCTGCTACTTTTGAAAGCTGAAGCCCGAATATTAGGCTGCTACTTTTGAAAACTTTTGAAAACCTTTGAAAGACCTTTGAAAAACAACTGTACAAAAAACTGTACAAAAAACTGTACATTTAGCTAAGCTAATAAAGGAAAATAGATACTTAGTAAGCAAGGTTAATGAGGAGAAACTATATGAACAGCCCCTCAATTCAAGAAATTAGGTCCAATTTTAGTCAGTATATTCAACGTGCTCAGCAAGGAGAAGTGATCGTTATCTCTAAACGAGGTCATCAAGTAGCGGTTTTGCTTTCTCTTGAAGAATATCAACGTTTAACCTCACCTAAAAAAAACCTTTTTGAAGCGATAACTCAGTTTAGGCATGAACATCCTATTGATGATGAAGGTCATGGCGAAGAGCCATCTATCGATTCAATCTTTACAGAGGTGCGCAAAGCAGGAATCGCAAGAGAGTGTGATCTTGATTAAATATTTGCTTGACACAAATGTGATTTCTGAGCCTATGAAGCCCAAACCTAATCAAGAGCTTATGCAAAAGCTCTCTAAGTATTCTGACCAGTGTGCAATCAGTAGTGTAACTCTACACGAACTCTCTTATGGGATTGAACGACTACCCGATGGACAGCGTAAAACTCGTTTATCGAATTATTTTTCCACGGTTGTCCAAGCAACTCTACCGATTATTCAGTATGATACGACAGCAGCTCTTTACCATGCACAAATACGCTTAAGTCGACAGCAAACGGGCCGTCCTTTACACTTTGCTGATGGTCAAATTGCTGGGATTGCTCTTGCACACCAACTCACTTTAGTCACAGCCAATGTAAAAGACTTTATCATGATTGATGGCTTAACAATAGAAAACTGGCTTGACTAAAGCTAGACTAAGCTAAACTCCCTAACTAAGGATAAACCTCGTAACTCTCCCATCTGTTTTGAGTGAACTGACAGATAAAGCGTTGTTGAAAGCCTTCTTGAGAACTAGCCAAAGACAAGTAATCCACAAAATGAAAGCTAAGCTTAATGACCACAAAATGAGGTGAATACTCAAGGTGATCGTGGTGAGTAGAGTCAGCTTCGCCTGAGTTATGAGTCATTTGCTCACCAGGTGTAGGCCCAAAAAATTGAGCTTTACCTGCCGGTGACAAAGCCGACCATATTTGTTGTATAATTTGCTCTTGCTGCACAAAGTGAGCTACGCCCCTCAAGCGATATTGCTCTCTACTCTTCAAAAAATACCAACAAAGTTCCACAGATGACTTTTGTATAAGCTCATCATACTTTTGACTCCGGCGATCGGTACAAAACAGAATCGATTCTTCATCCTCATCAAAGCCTCTAAACACCACAGTGCGGTTTCGTGGCTCTCCCTGTGGAGTAACCGTAGCAAGTTGGATAAATCGGTGATGCGGGTTATCTTGATTAAATAAGATTGAGGCTCACAGATGATCTTGCCAATGAAAACAAGTGTTTGATTCGCTCATATCGCTCTCGATTTAGTCTATATGAGTAGTAGTTTACCATATGGATACACTCATTGATAATTAGGGCGCTTTAGAGTGGAAAAATAATTGGCTGATGCCTAAGCAATGCCTAAGCAATACCTAAGCA